>DASQIH010000123.1:0-72969 GCA_035631655.1 Terriglobales bacterium | reverse complement strand
GCGGCACTCGCGGCTGGCGACTACCACCGACGTTTACATGCAGGAGATTCCGGAAAGCGTGAAGGCGACCGTGGAAGCGATCAGCAAAGAGCTGCGATTGAAGTCAGAAAGCGAAGAACGTTTTTGAAATTTCCGGCCAATTTCCGGTCAAGCGCGTTGAGGCGGGTCCCCTAAGTGATTGAAAGGGGTTGGTGGACCTGGTCGGGTTCGAACCGACGACCTCTTCCATGCCATGGAAGCGCGCTCCCAGCTGCGCCACAGGCCCACGCTTTGAACTCAATGACTTGCGAATATCTGAAGTGTATGCTCCGTACCAAATCGTACCAAGTGACATCCATCCTGTAAAGAACGACTGCTGCAAGTTGTTGATTTGGTTTGCTTGGTGACCGCGTGTTTGGTGACCGCTTCCAGTTCATGGAAGAGGTCATTTTGTTCAGTGCGGCTGGAACCCGTGGCGCGATTGCTGATCCTCTAGTGCTGCGCCAGAAGCTCAAACGACACGATGGCACCGCTGGTCATTGCAACTTCTTCAACTCGTTCTCGTGGTCGAGAATTCCTCCCTGCAATTTCGCTTCGCGGTTTTGCGAGCTCCGGAGCTGCTAGATCCCACCAATGGGACTGATGAGGAATGTAAGCAAGTAGCGCGTCGTGCTCCCCGGGTGACCGGGAACAGGATCGGGGCACGAGATTACGTCGCGCCACCCGCGAGCAGCGCGGCCAGCGACCGCGCCAGATTCTCGAGCGCGACCTCGTTCGGCAACGTGACGGTGAGCCGTGGCCGCCCCTGCGCGTCGCGCTCCAAACACTCGTGGAGACGAGCTTTGAAGTCGCTCGCCATTCGTGCCGCACCGTTTGTCGGCTCCCGCTGCGGAATCATCTCGCTGAGGAATGTGAATGCCGCCGCAAGAAGCTGGCCACCGGCTTCTGCTACGCGCGTGCGGCGCGCAAGGTGCTCCTCCTCCTGCTGCTGCCGCTGCTTCTCCGACTCGTCTATCGGGGCGTGCGGTTTGGCGCCGAGCAGCACTTCGAGACGCCGCTTCAACTCTTCCACCCCCGATGCGAGCCCCACCTCCTTTATGTCGGATTCCATGTCGAGCGCAGCCAGGGCGAGGTCATGCTTGGCTGAGAGCGTCGCCAACAGCTTCTCCTCGATTGTACCTTCCGTCACGAGCAAATAGACCTGTACCGGGTTCTTCTGTCCCATCCGGTGTGCCCTTGAGATGCGCTGTTCCAGCACCGCCGGATTCCATGGCAGATCCACGTTGATGACGGTGTTCGCAGCCTGGAGATTGAGACCCGTCGAGCCTGCGTTTGTCGTCAGGAATGCGCGGCATGTGCGGTCACGCTGAAACTGGTGCACCAGCTGCTGCCGCCTCTTTTGCGGAACCGATCCATCCAGCTTGACGTAGTCGAGTTTGAGCCGCTTGATCTGCTGTTCGATCAAACGGAGCGTGGTGGTCCATTCTGAGAAGAGCACGATCTTGCGATCTTGCTCTCCGGCCAGCTCCTCCAGCAGCTCCTGCAACCGATCCAGCTTGCTCGAGAAGCCTGGAGGGTGCTTATCCACAAGGAACGTGCTGTCCGCGTTCATGCGCGCCAGAAGCAGTGCTTTCTGAAGTCGCAGCAGGTCCATTTCCGAGATGTACTTCTTGCCGACGATGGTGCTCACGATCTGCATCTGCGCCGCTTCGATTTCGGCTTGTTCGTCCGTGGGCGCGACCCGTACGATTTCTGTCGTACGCGGTGGCAGATCCTTCATTACCGCGCTTCGCGTGCGCCGCAGCAGTACCGGCTTGAGCCTCTCGCGCAGCAGGTCGAGATCCTTGTAGCCGAGGACTTTGCCCTTCTCGTCCGTGACCCGATGTCGGTTGAAGAAGCGGAATGCGGGACCGAGCCGCCGGTCGTCGATGAATTCGACGACCGAAAACAGGTCGTCTAGTCGATTCTCCAGTGGAGTACCGGAGAGCACGAGCGCGAAGGGTGAACGCAGGCTCTTCATCGTCTGCGTCGTCTTCGCCTCCCAGTTCTTGATACGCTGGCCCTCGTCGAGAATGATCAGATGCCACTTTGCTCGATCGATCGCGAGGATGTCACGCAGCACCTGCTCGTAGTTGCAAATAGTGAAGAAACACCCGTTCTCGTACTGAGCAGCCCGTTGTTCGGCGCTCCCAAGTACGATCTGACAGTCACGCTCCGAGAAGCGGAGAATCTCGCTGCGCCATTGGGATTTGACCGAAGCAGGGCAAACGACCAGAACTTTCCGGATGCTCGCTTCGCGAGCGAGCAGCTCCGCTACTCCGATGCCCTGAAGGGTCTTCCCGAGCCCCATATCATCGGCCAGGATCGCCCGGCCCGCGCCGGCAGCAAAGGCGATACCGTCCAGTTGGTAGGGCAGGATTTCAACCTTCAGCAGCGTAGTCCGCAGCGGATGGGACCTTGGATCGCGTCGGATTTCGGCAGATGTCGCGGCGATGCGCTGCTGCAGAAGCCGGGTCTGAATATATTCCTCGGCATCCGGATAGACCGTCACCGGGATGCCTTGGGCTTCAAGATGGCGGATGCGCTTAAGCAAATCCGGCAGGTCGGTGATCGGTCTGTCACAGATCGGCAGTACGATGGCGCTTGCCTGATCATCGAGCCGTGGCGGAAGCAGCATGCGCAGCTCCATCTCCTTGCCATATGAGACATGCACGCAGATTTCGCGCCGACGGTACGGCCGATTGAGCATCGAATCGGGAAATTGCCGACGGACATTCTCGAGCGCATGGAGAATGTGCTTGCAGGTGCCGAGCGTGTTCTTGCGGAAATCCGGGCATGAGCAGTATGACTCGCCCCGGTGCCACCCTCGCAGCGCAACGCGATAGGACTTACCAGACGCAGAGTTGGTCAGCGTGTAGTCAGTCCAGATCTCGTGCGGCCTGACCGACGTAAGCCGCATCTTCTCGGTGCGGGCGCGTTCCTCACGCTCCGCGATTGCCTGGGCGACCAGCGCTTGCTCAGCGAGGCTCTCGACGGGAGATCGATCCGGCGGCGCGTCGGCCAACCCCAGAGCAAGCTTCTCCTCGAGAATCAGAGAGAGAGCGGCTCCCGCGTGTTCACACGGCACGTCGCACGTATTGCAGCGCCATTCGAGGCGGTCGCGCGCCGCCAGATTCAGTGAAAGCGTCACCACCGAGCCGCCGAGGGTGAGTCGAAACCGATCCCGGTCAAACTGGACCTGAGTGAAGATATCGATGTCGTACTTACCGCCTGCCGTGATGAGACGACTCCCTTCAGCGCCGAGCAGCTTCGCGGCAGAGTTGAAGGACAGGTGGGAGAGCCGGTCGAACAGTGTCAGCTCGGAGCTCGCCTTGGTCAGCATGGGATGTCGAAGATCATTACAGGTCTGATTCCGTTGGGGGAATGAACTCCACTTCACAGCCAAAGCCTTGTACCTCCGAGATCCGACTCGGATCAACGATCTTTATCTCGGACTCGCCCGCGAAGAACGTAGTGATCCGGATGTTGTTCAGACAGGTTTTCACCACAACATGATGAGGACCGAACTTCCGCACTCTCACCACGGGATCGAGGGAATATGACTGCTGCGCAGCATGCCAAAGATTGCTCGCAAAGCCTGGCGATCGAATGTCGAGGCCGGCTTTCGCGGCCAGCTCGTCGCCCAGCCATGTTCCGTCCCGCAGACCTCCGGTCTCACAGCGTCTGACGCGATCATGGATGGTGTTGAACGATAGCACGGAGTCCGACAGCATGTCTGCTTGAACCCCCACATACTGTCGCCATATCGCCCGGTTCGCGGGGGAGAGATCTCGCGGACGGAACCGCAGGCAGCGGAAAAGTGTGGCCTGGCCGATACCGCGATAAAGCAGGACATCCCCCTCCTCGATATTTGGCTGAGCGTCCCGGGATATCCATTGATAACTGCCATGTTGAATCAGCACTGAGCCGGGTGTGTTGTAAAGCTGGCGGTCGTGGCGATACGCCGCCATCGGCGTCCTGACTTCATCTTCCGAGATGACGCCGGGCTGGCAATATCGTTGTAGTGCCGCCCCGTGGCCGCTGCGGACGCTTGCCCAGAAGTCGAAGAGAAAGCGCGCGCTCTCCTTGAGGGGACTCCCGAAGTAACGATGCTCACGCAGATTGATCTTCGAGTCGAAGACTCCCGTGAGGATCCAGGTGTACTGGAAGAAGTAGTCTCGTGCTGGTGGCTCGGCGGGGCTGTATGCCAGGTGCCCCTCCGCGGCGAGCCAGGGGACGAGATATTTGGAGTCAACAACAGTAGCGGTAGAAAAGCGGGAGCGCGTAACCATCTCGCACGTTCAGTCGCTGTCCAGCAGCATCTCAATGACACTGCGCGTTTCCGGACTCAGACTGGAAAATTCATCTTCCGTCAGCAATCTCTCCGAGCGGATCCGGGCCAGCATCATTAGCCCCCGCGAGCGCTCAGACCATTGAAGAGCCGCGCGATGTCTCGGTCGCGCCGCTCGATGATCGTAGCGATGTCGAGGTAGCGCTGGCTGGCGCTCTCGGTGCTGTTGTGCATGACACGATTGACGTCCGCAAGCACACGTTCGCAGAACCGTTCCAGAGCTAGCCGATGCAAGCGCCTCAGCACTTCCACTCGGTTTCCTTGATCTCGCGCACAGCGCTACCGTTCATGCGGACGGGTGCAAGTAGTGTAGCGCAAGCAAGCCGAACAGCGCATCCACAGTCTTTTCCACAGCGCGGCATAGCCGCAATCAAAACGCTACCCGCTGAGCCAAATCTACGGTGGTGTCTGGGGTGGATTCCATTTCTCGCCCCTTCGAATAAGGATCAAGAGACGCACGTGTCGCATGTTTCCCGAATGGTTTGGAGCAGCCGCTACGCTGCGTGATGATGATCGGGACCGGCCAGCTCTTCCAGGCCGAAGACCACTTGCTCCAAGGTCTTCATGTCGGCGATTTGGTTTAGAGGCGGGCCTGGAATTTGGCAATCGAGCGTCGGCGGGGGGCGAATCCAGGCGTTGGGTGACCGCAGCCGGCGGGCTGGTCAAGGCGAAGCTATTCCTGGAACTCTTTGCTCAAGATCTCTTTGACCTGAACCCACAACTCGGGAACATCCTTGGCGACCGTCTCCCAAACGATGTCCAGATCGAGGGAGAAATAGGCGTGTACGATTTGATTGCGAAATCCGCTAATTTCTCGCCATGGAACCGCCGGGTATTTGTCTTGAAGAGCGTCGGAGACCTTAGTCCCGGCTTCGCCTATTACAGACAATTCATGCAGCAACGCGCTCTGAAGCAGCTTGTCATTCTTGTAATCCTCGCGGGATTTCTGTCTGACAAAACTTTGAATGGATTCTGCACACGCGATAATGTCCAGAAGGAACAAGCGGTCATCCCGCATAGACCAACTCGGCGCGCCGCAGAACGGAATCTCTAATCAGTGACTTGAGCCCGCGTTTCGGGACAATGTCGACCTTGCGTCCCAGGGCTGACTCCAATTCATGCTTGAGATGGATGAATTGGACCAAGCCAACTCGGACACTGGAGTGAAACTCGACCAAGAAATCCAGATCGCTGTCGGCCCCAAAATTGGGCCCCACTCCTGACCCAAAAAGCAGGAGTTCGCTCACCCCATAGCGTCGGCAAATCTCTGTTATCTGTGGCAGTTTGTCTCGAAGGTCCGCTCGATAGCCCATGCTCCAAGCCTCCCTAATAGGTTAAACCCAAAAGCCTCCTCTGCGGTACGCAAAGGATTACCGCTTCCAAATTCTGTCCCCATCAAGCGAAACAGCCCGAGCATGGTCGCGGCAATCTTGTTCTTCGCCAGCTGCTGGACGCAAGCTTGGCAGGTACCTGCTGCACTTAATCGCAAGAGCGGTAGTCCACCCTTCGCCCCACCCGATCAGATCCTTATCGGACCGGTCTTTGTACGGAACATCAAAAGGCTGTTTCCAATTCATTGTCGATTTCGAAGGGGCTTCCAGTTTCCGCCGTGATGGTTGGTCGAATACCTCTAACCTGCACGCGGCAGCGCATCCCAAATCTCTCTCGACAAGTATCCCTTGTGATCTACGCAGTTGATGTCGCGAGCGAGGCAGCCCAGGCCCCATTCCTCCTGACGGTCCGTTGGCGCGCCCCAAGTCTCTCCAACAAATCGGGATGCCGGTTGAAGCCACGCGGGCCTCAGCGCCCGCCGACAATCCGCAGACGCCGGAGAAGATCGCACTTGGGGAAAAGCTTTTTTCGACGGGCACTTGTCAGTCGACGGAACTGTTGCCTGCAGCACATGCCATGATCCGGCGCGCGCTTTCACTGATGGCAAACCCGTTTCCATAGGCGTCAACGGACGGGCCGGCCAGCGCAATGCTCCGACGATCCCAAACGCTCCTTACAATGTGGCGCAGTTCTGGGATGGCCGCGCAAAAACTCTCGCGGAGCAGGCGGTTCTTCCCATCATTAATCCGAGTGAAATGGGCCAGCCTAGCCTGGATGCTGCTGTGGCCCGAATCGCGAGCGTGCGGGAATACGAACAGGCGTTTCGTCGCGTCTTCGGCCGTCCAATTAACATTAACGAAACCGATCTTGTCCGCGCCATCGCATCTTACGAGCGCACACAGTTTTCCTTCGATTCCCCATTCGATCGTTTCCTCGCAGGCGGTAAGAACGCAATGAGTGAGTCGGCTCAACGAGGCTGGAACTTGTTTAACACCAAAGCTCGCTGTAATAAATGCTACGCCCTGACAGAGCAAAAGCGCGATTCTACTTATTTCACAGATGAGGATTTTCACAACATCGGCATAGGCATCATTCGACACAACGTGGTTGCGCTGGCATGTAAAGCGGAGCAAGAGATCAATTCGGGAAGACCATCGACGTCGACCAAGCGGCCATTCAGAGTGAGACGTCGGCAGTTGGTCGCTTTCTGGTGACCATGGTTGATCCCAAAGGGCCTGCCGAAAAAGCTGGGCTCATCGTCGGCACTCTTTGAAAAATCTGTGCAATACAAAAGGGCTGCCCCCGCCACTGTTGAGCAGCCCTTGACCGTGCCAAATTCGTGCCAAATAGCGGCGAAGATACCGCCAAGTGGCCACTACGCCCTTAACTAAATCTTTTGGAATCTTTGGCCGGCCTGTACGGGACTTCCATGCCATGGAAGCGCGCTCCCAACGGCGCCACAGGCCCACGGGACGAGCACAGCAACAAATGCTGCATATTGATTTTCCTCCAGGGGCTATTGATAGTCAAACCACGGTGCGCCGATTTTACGAATCTGTGGAAAATTAGTATCCTGAATTCTTGGCAAGTGCACTTTAGTACAGAAAAATGAAGATCTTCTTGACAACTCCTCTGGCCCCCCTCCTTTTGCTGGCTTCCCCCATTCTCACAATTGCCCAAGTGGAAGCGCCGCAACCGCCGTCAGCACAGGCGCCGGTCTCCTACGCCTCGGTCACTCAACTGAACAACATTCTGAGCCAAGTGGAGCAGACCTCCCAGTCAGCTCAGGTCGACCTCGCCCGCTTGCGCATAGAAAAATGGAAGACAGACTCCAACAGCAAGAGACAAGCCCAGTCGAACGTGGAAGCGCTGGCGCGCAACATGAAGACAGCGCTGCCGGAAGTCATCACCCAGTTGCGAAATTCCCCTGAGGATCTCTCGGCAACTTTCAAGCTTTATCGCAATCTCGATGCGCTGTATGACGTGTTCGGATCGGTGGTGGAGTCCGCCGGAGCTTTCGGCTCTCGTGAGGAATACCAGAGCTTGGCTGCGGACATGGATAGCTTCGAAAAAGCGCGCCGCGAACTGGCCGAGCGCATGGAGAATCTTACGGGTGCCAAGGAGAACGAGTTGTCGCGTCTTCGCACTCAACTAAAAGCCGCTCAGGCCGCTCCGCCCCCGCCCGCCAAAAAGATCGTTGTAGATGACACGGAACCGCCGAAGAAGCCCGCCAAGAAAAAGGCTGTACCCAAGACCAAGCCGGCAACGGGTCAGCCGGCACCGACACCGCCAGCGCAGCCAGCACCACAGAATTCACAAACACCCCAATAGCACGGACGCAGCTCAGCGATCTACTTCAGCACTCTGAGCAGGCTGCTGTAATCATCTGTCCACAATTGTTGATGACCGTCGAGAATAGTTCCCACCTTGGCGATTTGCTCTTTGCCTTCAAATCCCTGTGGGCTGCCCAGCAGAACCCAGGTGGCATGATGAATCCCGCGATGCGCATCAGGTGCGTTCTCGATGAGATGCGCTTTTTTGTTCAGCGTGTCGGCCGCGGCTTCAACTACCGGCTCCAGATTCAGGTACTTGTTGGAGATATGAACCGCCAGGATGCCGTCCGGCTTCAGATGCCGGAAGTAAAGTCGAAAGGCTTCCCGCGTCAGAAGATGGACGGGAATGGAATCCCCCGAGAAGGCGTCTACCGCGAGTACATCAAAATCCTGGGGTTTTTCTTGTTCCAGCGACAGCCGTGCGTCCCCTAATATGACATTGACCTTCGCAGACGAGTCCCGCAGAAAGCTGAACTCGCGATTGGCGATCTGAAGCACGAGTGGATTGATTTCATAAAAAACATAGCTATCACCACTCCGGCCGTATGCGGCGATCGTCCCTGCGCCCAGGCCGATTACACCGACTCGCAATCGGCCTCGCTGACCAGCCACCTTTAACGCTAGCCCAATGCCAGAATCCGGACTGTAGTACGAGGTCGGCTCACGACGCCGCGCCGGCGACAAAAATTGCGTTCCATGATCGATGGTACCGTTCAGCAGTTCGCGGTAATGCAGGTCTTCGTCTGCCGATGGCCCGTACTTCCCTTTCATCGTGACAATGCCCGGAGCAATCAGATCCTCGACTCGCAATACGCCATAGAAATTGCGCACCATCAGGTGAACATTCTTCGACTGTTCTCGCGATGTCACGGAAAGGTTTGCGATGAGACCAACCGCCAGAGCAATCAGTCCCAACCACGCCGGTTTCCAACGCGCCCGGTAAAACATGCTTGTAGGATCGCGATGAAGCACTATCAACACCAGCACAGCACAGGCAGCCATCGCGATGGGCAGTTCGTACCAGCCCGAAAACACTCGCGGCGCGAGCAAGGCAACGAAGAGCGCTCCCACCGCCCCGCCCAAAGAGACCATCAGGTAAAAGGATGTCAGATACGGGCTATGCGGCTTCAGACGCGCCAGCTCGCCATGACAAACCATGCAGCAGACGAACAAACCGACGCAATAAAGAGGTAGCAAGACGTACAGCGGAATGCTGCCGTAGCCGGGCGCAAGAGCATAGGCCATGCCTCCCAAAGCCAGGCCCAGCAGCCTGAGCCACAGGCCCCTCCGATACCAGGCGCGGCCTTCGAAACAGAGGATGAAACTGAGCAGGTACAGGCTCAAGGGAATCACCCACAGGAACGGGACTGCAGCAATGTTCTGAGAGATATGATTCGTGACTCCCAGCAATAGCGCCGACCCGCAAGCTGCCAGCGCTACCCATAGCGATCGTGTTCTCCAATCCGGACGAGACGCTGGACCTGGGGGTAAGCCACTTGGCAATTCGCCACGCGCGATGAGTGCGATGATCCCGCACAAGATCACAACTCCGCCGTATGCGATTGACCAGCCGACGGCCTGGTGCGCGCGCGAAAAGATCGGCTCGACCAGCAACGGATAGCTGAGCAGACCCAACAGCGATCCGCCATTCGAAAGCGCGTAGAAGCGATAAGGAACAACCTCTGGACGTGTACGCGCGTACCAGGCTTGCAGCAGAGGACTGGTCGAAGACAGAAGAAAGTACGGCAGGCCCACAGTCATCGTCAGAAGGAACAGAACGCGCAACGCGGGTTCCTCGGCTCCACTGGGCTTCCAAGAGTCCTTCGGCAGAATGGGCGACGACAACAAGCTTGCGGCTAGAAGAATGATGTGGATTCGACCTTGCACACGCGGCTGAAACTTGTTAGCGAGCCAGTGAGCGTAGAGATAGCCGAGCAAAAGGACAGTCTGAAAAAAAAGGAGGCAAACCGACCAGACCGCCGCAGCGCCACCCATCCAGGGAAGAATGATGTTGGCGATGAGGGGCTCCACCTGGAATAAGAGGAAAGCACTCGTGAAGACTGTGGCTCCGTAGACGAATGTTGATCCGAGGCCTAATTCGGGACGAATTTTCGGGGTTGCGTTCGCGCTGATGGCCCGCGTCTGCACCGAACTCCTCACCCCTGGAAACACCCAGTTTCTGGCTTGAGATGCCAGATCTGCGTCACATCATAGAGGAAGCGCCAGCCTGGCGACGGAACGTAAGTCCAAGCTGCTGAATCCAAGGCACTTCCTCTGGGAACATACGTCATTTGCCCGGGGTCTATGTAAGTAGCTGGCAAGGTTGACAAATTTTGTCGGCCACGTGGGCCCGCGGCAATTTTGGAAAAGGCTTTGCGCGGTGAAAAATCCTATAATAGGGGTGACGCCATGAAACTCATGGCGGGAGCAGCCGCTTTGGGAGATCTCGCAAGCGCAATCGGGGTTCGAGCCCACGAAGCCGGGATTGTCGCCGAATTAAAAGCTGGTTCCGAGGAGGCCTACAACTGGTTGATCGGCGAATTTCACCAGCCGATTTATAGCCTGGTGTACCGCATCCTGGGTGACACGGCCGACGCCGCGGATACGACACAGGAAGTTTTCCTGAAAGTGTTTCGTGGCATGAAGCATTTCCACGGCGAATCCAGTCTGAAGACCTGGATTTACCGGATTGCGTTGCACGAGGCCTCCAACCGCCGCCGCTGGTGGTTTCGCCACAAGGCGCGCGAGTTGTCGATAGAGCCCGCCGAGGGGGACGCGCCGTACAGCAACGTCGCCAGCGGCGATGCTTTTGTCGATGAAGGCGATTCGCCCTTCGACAACGTTGCCCGCAGGGAAGTGCGGAGCCGGCTAGAGCAGGAGTTGCGCAAGGTTCCAGAGCCCTATCGGACGCCTTTGATCCTGCGCGACCTGGAAGAAATGTCCTACGAGGAAATTGCGGAAATCACGGATGTCTCTCTGGGCACCGTGAAATCAAGGCTGACACGGGGGCGGGAGGCGCTTAAACAACGCTTGCTTCCCTACATTCGGGAGTGCGGCTCGGAATTGGGTTTACGCGCTCCGGAAGAAGCCCCGAAGAAGACGACGCAAGGGAATCTTGCGACGGGAGGCCGGGAAGTCGAGGTGACGTCATGACCTGTGCTGATGCCAAGTCGCTGTTCTCGCCGTATCTGGACGGCGCGATCCCGGGTACGCAGATGCATGCTCTCGGTCAGCACCTCGAATCTTGCGTGCCGTGCCATCGCGAATACGATCTTTTGCTGCAATCTCAGCACATGCTCACCACCCTTGGGCGCAAGCGCGCGCCGGCGGACCTCGCTCTCAAGCTGCGGGTTTTGATCTCGCAGGAAGCGGCTCAGGCCCGGCGGCCGCGGTTTGAAGGTTTGCGCGTCCGGGTTGAGAACGCGATCAATGCCTTTATGGTTCCGGCCACGGCGGGCCTGGTCGCAGCTATCGTGATTTTTGCTGTGCTGATGGGCTTCCTGACAGTGCCCGACCAGGCGCTAGCGAACAGCAAAGATGTGCCCCTCATGCTGTACAGCGACCCGGAAATGCTGCCGCCCGAACTGCAGTCCTCTGCCTTCGCGATGACCGCCGGATCGGTGCACTCCGATTCGCTGGTGATTGAGGCGGTAGTCGGTTCCGACGGCCGGGTGCAAGATTACCGCATTCTGTCCGATCCCAAGGAATCGGAAGACATGCTGCCCCAGGTAAAGAACATGCTGATCCTGATGAAATTTCGTCCGGCCATGTCCTTGGGTCGCAACACCACGGGACGAGCCGTGCTGTCGTTCTCGAAGATCAGTGTGAAAGGGTAGAAAATCAGTGGTCAGTGGTTGGTGGCCAGTGGGCAGATTTGATTTGCTGGCCACTGACCACTTCCGTTTGACCCACTTTCCCGAACCTCTTAGACTTAGACAGTAGCCCCCATCCCACCCAGCCTTTAGGAGGTCTCCCTGGGTTCCTGGTCTCGAGGCGCGATTTACGCGGCTTTGCTCGCGGCGCTGGGTTCTGTGTGTCTCGCGGCCGACACCCCTAGAGTCACGCTCGACACCAGCGAAACCTTGTTCACCGTCCTCACCGCTATCAATGCTTGCGGTTACGACCAGGAACTGGGCATCTCTGACCCCATCCGCAGCGAGGTGCGTTCCGAGGTGGCTAAAGCCGTCTCAAGTTCCGCGGAAACCGCGGCAACTACCAGCGAATTATGCCGTTTTTATCAGGATCATGCGCAGCCGGATGCCTCGCGCGAATTGACTCAATACATCTCGCTCGCGCTGGTTCTTGAGGGTCCTCCTAATTTCAACCCCAGGGCGAAGGAATCCGAACTTCCGCCCGATGCCGTCCGCGTTCTCGGGATCGGCGCCCTGTTGAAGGCGTTCTACGAAGAGGCCAACCTGCACCAGATCTGGCTCCGCCACCGGAATCAATACGAAACACTGGTTGAGCGCTATCACGACCCGCTCTCCAAAATGATGTTCAATACTGACATCTATTTGAAGCTGCCAACGTCGAGTTACCTCGGACGGCAATTCACCGTGTACTTGGAGGCGATGGGGGCGCCCGGCCAGACGAATGCGCGCGTTTACGGGAGCGATTATTTCGTAGTGATCTCTCCAGTGGGCTCCTCGCTGAAGATGGAGCAGATCCGACACACCTATCTTCATTATGTGCTGGATCCGCTGGCGATGAAGCGTCCCGAGGCCATGAAGCGCCTCCAACCCCTGCTCGACGACGTGAAAATGGCTCCCATGGACGAGAGCTTCAAGAATGACATCTCGTTGCTGGTAACCGAGTCTCTAATTCGTGCTATCGAAGCTCGCACCTCGGGATCGGGCAAGAGCCTTGAGGGGCAGCGCGAGGAAATAGTTGAGAAGTCCATGGAGCAAGGGTACATTCTGACTCGCTATTTCTACGACGCGCTGGCCAAATTCGAGAAGGAGCCCACGGGATTTCGTGACGCCTATGGCAATATGCTGAACGCCATCGATGTCCATGGAGAAACCAAGCGTGCGGGCAACATCGAGTTCGCCAGCCAAGCTTCTCCCGAGGTGTTGCACATCCCGCGGCACGGTCCTGACCAGTTGTTGCTCACTGCTGAAAAGCGGCTCTCTGCCGGCGATCCTGTGAGCGCGCAGAAATTAGCACAGCAAGCTCTCGACGAGCAGCGGGAGGATCCCGGACGGGCGCTGTTCATTCTGGCGCAAGCGGCCACCATGAACCGCAATTTGCAGGGCGCTCGCGAATATTTTCAGCGGGCTCTAGATGTGGCCAAAGAACCTAAGGTCGTGGCATGGTCGCACATTTATCTGGGGAGAATTTTTGATTTGCAGGAAGAGCGCGATGCCGCTTTGGGACATTATCGGGCGGCCCTGGCGGCAAGCAGTTCTCTCCCCGAGGCCCGGGCCGCTGCAGAAAAGGGTCTTCAGCAGGCTTATGAGCCGCCCGTAGCTCCGCAACCGGAATCGACCGACAAGTAAGCGGCAGGAATTTGCTCGCGACCACACGTCGCAGCTTAAGGAGAACTCATGAAGCGAGTAGCCATCATTGGCGCGATCCTGGCTGTCGCGCCTTTCACTTTCGCCCAGGGCGGTGGAACCCAGTCGCAAAACCCGCCTACTGGCCAGCAAGGCGCACCGGCCCAGCCGAGCACGCCCGCCCCGGCTCAGGCCCCGGCTAAGCATCCGCCGCAGGCCAAGACTCAACCCGAGTTCGACGCGTTCAAGGCCGCCAGCGCCAACACCGATCCCGCCGCGGTGGAGAAGGCTGCTGACGATTTTGCCGCCAAGTTCCCCGACAGCGAGTTGCGCGTCATCCTCTACAAAACCGCGATGCGTGGGTTTCAGAATGCGAACAATGCCGACAAGATGCTGGAAATGGCGCGCAAAACTCTAGCCATCGATCCCGATGACCCGGAAGCGCTGGTGGACCAGGCAGAGGTGCTAACCGAGCGCACCCGCGACACCGATCTCGATAAAGACCAGCGCCTGGATGAAGCCAGGAAATCGGGCGAACGCGCCTTGCAAACCATCGACACTGACATCGTGTTTCCCGCCGGAACTCCTCCCGAAAAAGTTGATGAGTACAAGAACTTGCTGCGATCGAGCGTCTACTCAATTCTAGGAACATTGGAGTTTAACAAGAACAACTTCACGGTAGCCGAGACTGACTTCCACAAATCTATCGACGCCTACCCGCAGCAACCTGATCCCGTTACTGTGCTGCGGCTATCGTTGGCATTAGATCGGCAAAACAAGTATCCCGAGGCCTTGACCTATGCCAACAAGGCGGTAGACCTTACTCAGGACGGCAGTGCGGCCCACACCCTGGCGGTTCGAGAGCGTGATCGCCTCGTGCAGCTTACCGGCGGCAAACCTGCGGCTCCCGCCGCCGGGACCACTCCGCCCCAGAACACGACCGTTCCACACTAAGTGAGGGCACAAAGGGGAAATGCACCGCTTAACATGAAGTCACGAGACATCGCCGCTCTGGAAGGAACACTCGGCTACCATTTTCGGCATCCCGAATTAATCCAGCAGGCGCTGACCCACAGTTCACAGGCCCGCGAGCTGGAATCCGCACACCCTGATCGGGTGGCTCGGATGGGCGATAACGAGCAGCTGGAGTTTCTGGGCGACGCGGTTCTGGGCCTGGTTACCAGCCAGGAACTTTTCCAGCGCTTTCCTGGATTCCGGGAAGGAGAACTCTCCAAACTACGAGCGCACCTGGTCAGCGAGCGGCATCTGATTCGCGTGGCGCAGCAGTTGGAACTGGGCCACTACCTACGCCTGGGAAGAGGCGAGGAGAAGAGCGGCGGCCGCACCAAGACTGCGCTTCTGGTGGACGCCTTGGAGGCAATTCTCGCGGCCATGTACCTGGACGGCGGACTGGAGCTGACTCGCCAGTTCATCTTGCAATGGATTGTCACTCCCGAGCTCCTCCGCATGGATCTGAAAGGCAGCACCGCCCTTCCGATTACCGATTTCAAGTCCGCTTTGCAGGAAACCCTGCAGGCCAAGGGCTGCCCTCAGCCATCGTACGTGCTGGTAAAAGAGGAAGGACCGGAACATAACAAGACTTTTACGGTGGAGGTTCGACTGCATCCTCCGGTATCGCAAAGCAAGGCGGAAGTCGTGGGGCGCGCCACCGGTTCCACTAAGAAGAGAGCGGAACAGGATGCTGCCAGGCAAGTTCTGGAATACCTGTCGGCGGAAGCTGAACAACCCAAAGCGGCATCTAAAGAGAAGTCCCGTGCCGGAGACTGAACCCATCGTCGTCGAGAATAAAGAGCTCGCTCCGCCGCCTGCCCTCGAGCGTAAGGCGGAAGAGTTATCTACGGATTGGATGGCCTCTATGCAATCGCTGCTGGCCACGGTGGTGATTGCCGTGTTTGTCATCACCTTTGCCGTTCAGGCCTTCCAGATCCCCTCCGAATCCATGGAAAACACTTTGCTGATCGGCGACTACCTGCTGGTGAACAAGTTGCGCTACGGTGGAACGTTTGGCAATTGGGTGATGCCCTATCAGCAAATCCGGCGCGGTGATGTAGTGGTTTTTCATTATCCAGTTAACCCTGCCCAGCATTTCGTGAAACGTGTGGTAGGCGTCCCCGGCGATCACGTTCGCCTGGTCAAACGCCAGGTGTGGGTGAATGGGCTGCCCCTCAAAGAACCCTACGTGCGCTACAGTTCTCCCATTCATGATGTCTATCGCGATGATTTTCCCCAGGTGGATTACATCGCTCCCGGAGAGGAACCGCTGTGGTTCAAGCAGTTGAAGCAGCTCGTGCAGCACGGCGAACTGATCGTGCCCGAAGGCAAGTACTTCGTCATGGGCGACAACCGCGACGAGAGCCTGGACAGCCGTTATTGGGGATTTGTGCCGCGGGCCAACATCATCGGAAGCCCCCTATTGATTTACTGGTCCATCCGTAATCCGGACAACATGTATCCCGAGGTGACCTCGCCGGGCGCTAAACTTTTTCGTTTCGCCTACATCGTGACCCACCTGTTTCAGATCACGCGCTGGGATCGTACGTTCCGGCTGGTAAATTGACCTCAAATTCTGTGGAAAGAGCGCAAGTGGCCAAGAAAGAATCGCAGAAGGAAGAAAAGCAACGCGAAACGACCGTCGAATTCCTCGGCTCACTCGCCTCCGTGCTGGTCACCGGCTTGTTCATCATCACTTTTGTCGTGCAGGCGTTTGAGATTCCTTCCAGTTCTATGGAGGACACGCTACTGATCGGCGACCACGTCTTCGTGAATCGCATTCAGTTTTCTCCGGAAACTCGGTGGGCGGGACCGGTGATTCCCTATCGCAACATCCGGCGGGGAGACATCGTGGTTTTCCTGTCGCCGGCGGAACCCGGGCTTTATGTCGTCAAGCGGATTATCGGTGTTCCTGGAGATCGTCTGCACCTGCGCGACGGAGTGGTGTACCGCAACGGCCAGAAACTGGATGAACCTTACGTTGTGCATAAGGTCGGCGACTACAATCCCTACCGTGACAATTTCCCGGCAGTTCCTCCCGAATATTCCAATGCCTCGCCCACTCCGGAGTGGCAAGTGGCCCTGCATCAATATATCCAGGGAGATGACATCGTGGTGCCGCCGGACAGCTACTTTGCCATGGGCGACAACCGCGACGTCAGTTACGACAGTCGGTTCTGGGGCTTCATTCCTCATGAGAATGTGATTGGCCGTCCCATGTTCATCTACTGGTCATTCGAGACCCCTCCTGATCAATACAAGCACACCGCGGCCAGTGAGCGCATCGGCTTTCTCGGCCACGTGATTCTTCATTTCTTCGATGAGACCCGTTGGCGACGTACGCTCAGGGTGGTGCGGTGAACGTTTCTCTGTCCAAACGTCGGCTGTTCGTGTTATTGGCAATAATCCTGCTGGCCCTGTTCTGGTTCCGGCCCGGCGCCAATGGCCTTCGCAAGCGCATCGTCAACTCGGTAGGACTTGCCCTCGGTCGCAAAGTCGAAGTGGATTGGGTAAAGGTTCGGATCTTGCCCCAACCGGGATTCGACCTGGTGAACTTCGTGGTTCACGACGACCCCAACTTCAGCGCGGAACCGATGCTGCGCGCCCAGGAAGTCACCGCTGTTCTGCGCCTGCGTTCGTTGTTGCGCGGCCGCTTCGAAATCGGACGCCTCAGCCTCAAGGAACCCAGCTTCAACCTGGTCCGGCGCGATGATGGGCACTGGAATCTCGAGTCGCTGCTCGAACGCGCGGCCCGCACTCCCGCCGCCCCCACCAGCCATACCAAACCGGAGGCCCGTCCGGTCTTCCCCTACATCGAAGCGGATAACGGGCGTATTAATTTCAAAATCGGCCAGGAGAAAAAGGCGTACGCGCTCACCGATGCCGATTTCGCGCTCTGGCTGGAATCGGAAAATCAGTGGGGCATGCGCCTCGCCGCCCAACCGGTGCGCACCGATTTCAATCTCAGCGATACCGGCACTCTGCGCGTGGCCGGGACATGGCAGCGCTCTGACAGCCTGCGCCAAACGCCGCTCAAGTTCACCCTGGAATGGAAGGGTGCTCAACTGGGCCAGTTCACGAAACTGCTCCGCGGGATGGACAAGGGCTGGCGCGGAGGTCTAACCATTGCCGCTAGTTTTTCCGGCATCCCCGCTGACTTGAGCGTTAACGCGCAGACCTCGGTGCAGGACTTTCGCCGCTACGACATTGTTTCCAGCGAGCCCTTGCAACTCGCCGCGCGTTGCAGCGCTCACTACAGTTCGCTGGATCACCGCCTTTCGCCGATCGTTTGTCGCTCTCCCGTAGGCGTTGGCATGCTGACCGTCGCCGGCCAGATCGCTGCTCCGACCGGACCGCGCAGCTGTGACTTGACGCTGACCGCGCAAGACTTGCCGGTCCAGGCGCTGGTCGCCCTGGCTCGGCGTACCAAAAAAGACTTACCCGAGGACCTGGCGGCCAGCGGATCGTTGTTCGCTGACCTTTCGCTGCACACGAGTCAAGCTCCTGGGCGCTCTTCCTTGGAATGGAAGGGCAGCGGGGAAACCAGAGATCTTCGTCTGCGTTCGCAGACCACTAGAACCGAATTGGTTCTCGGCAAGATTCCTTTTTCTCTCACCTCCCAATCCGCTCCGTCTTTCGGCCATAAGGTCAATAACTTCCCCGCTCTGAATTCCGGCGAAGCCCATCTCGATCTCGGACCTTTCACCATCGCGCTGGGTAAGTCGTCCTCTGCCGATGTGCGAGGCTGGATTGGCGGATCCGGTTACAGCATCTTCGTTGAGGGCGAGGCGCAAGTGCAGCGTCTGCTGCAAGTGGCGCAAACCCTCGGCCTAAGGACTGTGCCACCGACCGCAGAAGGGTCGGCCAAACTGAATTTGCAGATTGCCGGCGCCTGGCGAGGCTTCGCAGCACCCACAATCACGGGTACGGCGCAGCTCCGCTCTGTGCACGCGGAGGTTCGCGGACTCAACGGACCTATCGAGATCGCTTCTGCCAACCTGCTGCTCTCCGACTCCGCTGTGCAAGTCCGAAAACTGACTGCGTTGGGAGCCGAAACTCACTGGAGCGGGTCTCTCAGCTTCCCTCGGCAGTGCGCGTCCCCGGCAACTTGTCCCGTCAATTTCGAGCTTCAGGCTGACAAGATTTTTGCGGCGCAACTCCAGGATTGGTTCAATTCAGGTGCTCGCAAAGGGCCGTGGTACCGCTTTCTTTCGCCTGCGGCCCAGCAGGGTCCGTCATTGCTTACTATCCTCAATGCGCGAGGCAAGCTCGTTGCCGACCAACTCGTGATCGCTGGCGTCACAGCCAATCACGTTTCAGGCCTCCTCGATTTTCAGGATGGCGAGGTACGGCTCTCCAGGTTTCAGGCAGATATGCTGGGAGGGAGGCATCGCGGGGCCTGGGAAGCGAATTTTCACGCCAGTCCTCCAACTTTTTCCGGGACGGGTAGCCTCGAACGAGTATCTCTTGCGCAAGTGGCCGAAGCGATGCATGACGGCTGGATCACAGGCATCGGAGACGCAACCTATAGATTTGCCGCCTCGGGTTCGAGCGCCAAAGAACTCCTTGATTCAGCCACTGGCACTCTGCAGTTTGACGCCCGCGAAGGCCTGCTCCCTCACATCGCGCTGACGGCCGGTGACCCGCCGCTGCACATCCGGCGCCTGAGCGGGAGTTTGAGCCTGCACGCTGGCGTATTCGAAATCCAACAGGGCAAATTGGAGACTCCGGTCGGCATCTATCAAGTTAGCGGCACTGCCTCACTGCGCCAGCAGTTGGACGTAAGACTTGGCCGCAGCGACGCGCGGGGATTCAATGTGACCGGTACTTTATCCGCACCACGCGTTTTGCCGGCCAGCGCCCCCGAGACTCGAGCCGCGCTGAAACCATGAAGTCTTGCTTCGCGCTCTTGCTGTCTGCCTGCTTTGTTCTTGCGATGCTAATCGGCCCACCGGGAACTGCGAGCACGACCTCCGCCGCTGCCGACAGCATGGAGCGCAAGCTTCAGCATGTCGAGCAAAACGCAGCCGCACCCCATCCTGATACCACGCCGACTGAGTTTACGGAACAGGAGGTGAACGCCTATATCGCGGCCGGGCGCGTGAAGTTGCCTGCCGGCGTTCAGTCGGTTCGCTTTGAGGCGCAGCCTGATCTGATCATCTCGACTTCCCGTGTGGACTTCGATCAAATCAAAGCGGGGCAGCACAGTTCCAATCCGCTGCTTTCGATATTCAGCGGAGTTCACAACGTGGATGTGCAAGCCCATGCCCGCGGTATGGGCCACAAAGGCTACGTGGAAGTACAGTCCGTGGCATTGGATGGCGTAGAAATCCCGCATTTCGTACTGCAGCTATTCCTGGAAAAGTACCTGCAGCCAAAATATCCCGGCATCGGACTAACTTCCGAATTCACTCTCCCTGATAGGGTCGACACCGCCAAAGTCGGCCAACACAGACTGACGATCACGCAAAAGTAAGTCCGCGCCCTCGCCTGTCATTTCATCATTCTGCCCCGCGTCAGACACTCCATGTGGAGGCGGGTCTCCGACCCGCCTGGACGGGTCAAAGACCCGTCCCCCACACGTGAAGGATTTGACGCCCACAACCGCGAATCCGATTCCCGAGAGTCAACACCGCTACGGCGCGTAACCCGGCCCCCGCAGCACTCGCCCAGGCAAGGCTCCCGTCATCTTCCCTTGCTCGATCACGGGTACTCCGTTCACTAATACGTACTCCATCCCCTGGGACAATTGATTGGGATTTTCAAAAGTAGCCACAGCTTGGATGGTCCCGGGATCGAAGATCACCACATCGGCCCACATCCCCGCCTTCAACACGCCGCGGTCCGTCAGGCGCATGCGCTGGGCCGGCAATGCCGAAAATTTGCGAATGGCATCTTCCAGCGTCAGCTTCTTTTCTTCCCGGACATACTTGCGTAATATCCGAGGAAATGTGCCGTAGGCTCGCGGGTGTGGATGTTCCTGACCTAAAATTCCTTCCGGCGACGTGCCCGAAGAGTCATTGTCAATGGAAACCCACGGCTGCTGCAGCACCAGGGCCACATCCGGTTCCGACATGCCAAACACCGCAACATTGGTAAATGCCTTATCGTCGATCAACAGTTCGAACAAAGCGTCCATGGGGTCCGTTCCCCACAACTTCGCCACTTCCGCCAGCGTCTTGCCTTGCAGCGGCACCAGCTTGGGATTCTGCACCACGCAAATCATCACCGCCTCAGGCCCGGGAATCTCCTGCCATTCGTTGTCCCATTCTTCCGATGGTGTGAGCATGTCCGTGCGGATGCGTGCGCGAGTAGCGGGATCCTTCAGCCGTTCAATCAGCTTGGCGTCACCACCATCATGCGCCCACGCCGGGATGAAGGCGGAGAAGCTGTTGAACCACGCCGTGTAGGCATACGTGTCGGCAGTAACATCGACCCCCTGGGCCCGCGCCTGATTGATTTTGTCGATCACTTCCGGCATCCTCCCCCAGTTCTTCTTGCCGGCCACCTTGATGTGCCAGATTTCCACCGGGATGTGCGCCGCGCGCCCGATGCGCAACGCTTCATCAATCGCTGACAGCACAGAGTCGCTTTCATTCCGCATGTGGGTGGCGTAAATACCGCCAAGCTTTGAAGCCTCCGTCGCCAGCGCGATGAGTTCGTCGGTCTTGGCGTAGGGAGCGGGTGCGTACTCGAGCGAGGTCGAAAGACCCACAGCTCCATCCCGCATCGCGTCCCTCACCAGCGATCTCATCGTTTCGAGCTCTTCCGGCGTAGGTTGTTTGTTGTCGTCGCCCAGCACCATGCGGCGCACCTGCGTCGCCCCCACGTAGCTGGCTAGGTTAATGCCCATTCCCTGCTTCTCGAGGCGAGCAAAGTATTGGCGCAGAGTCTTCCAATCGGGATTGATGTGGAGATGCTCGTAACCGGCGCGGTCGGCCTCAATAATGGCATCGTTGAGCGGCGCTGCCGATCCTCCTTCTCCTGTGATCTCGGTTGTGATTCCCTGGAAGATTTTCGAGGGTAAACGTGGATCCACGAGAATCGTCAGTTCGGATTGGCCGAGCATATCAATGAAGCCGGGTGCGACGACTTCCCCCTTGGCATCAATCGTGCGCTTGCGCGTAGCGGCGGAGAGATTCCCAATGGCCGCGATCTTTCCATCCCGGATGCCTATGTCGCCTGAGTACCAGGGCGAGCCGGTGCCGTCGATGATGTGGCCGTTGCTGACAACGATATCGAACGATTGTGCCGCACCTGCCAGCGCAGAAGAGATTGCGAGCAGAACAGCAACTGCCAGTTTTCTACAGTGCATAGTCCGCCTTCGACCTCATGCTTGATCTCTAGCAAGCCACCTTCGCGGGAGCGACTAGCATCTCCCAACATGCGAGCGCTCGTCTAGTTCACAGTGAGGCTTAGCGGTGTGTTGTGGCTGAGGGTGCCAGCTGTTCCGGTGACGGTGATCGTGTAGGTGCCAGGAGGCGTGCCGGGAGGCGGCACGGGTATCACGGTGAGTATGTCGGTTGGGGTCACGCCATTGTAGGACGCCGAAATCGTACTCGTGGCCGCCGAGGTCACAACGCTGGTGCTCACCGTGAAAGTCGCGCTGGTGGCTCCTGCCGGTATAGTTACGCTGGCAGGCACGGTGGCGACTGTCGTATTACTGCTGGAAAGCGAGACTACAGCTCCGCCGCCAGGCGCAGGTCCGTTCAGCGCAACCGTCCCGATCGAGGGTGAGCCTCCGGTGACGCTCGCGGGGTTGAGCGTGAGTGAAGTGAGGCTGGGGCCGGAGGCCGGCGGAGTTACAGTGAGCAACGCACTTTGCTGTATCCCGCCATAAGAACCCGAGATCGTGCTGGTCGTAGTCGCGCTTACCATGCTGGTCTTCACCGGGAAAGTCGCGCTCGCGGCACCGGCCGCGATAGTCACGCTGGCCGGAACTGTTGCTGCCAACGTATTGCTACTAGATAGAGAGACAACAACACCGCCATTTGCGGCTGGGCTACTCAGCGTAACTGTACCGGTGGACGGGTTTCCCCCATTGACGCTGGTCGGGTTCAGCGTCAGCGAGATCAGGCTGGGAGCGACAGAGGGCGGAGTTACAGTCAGCACAGCGCTTTGCTGAGGCCCGCTGTTGTACGAGGCCGAGATGGTGACGGGGGTCGCGTTGGTCACGGCCATAGTGGCGACTTGGAAGGTGGCGCTGGTGCCTCCGCCAGCCACAGTCACGCTGGCTGGAACAGTAGCGACTGATGGGTTGCTGCTCGACAGCGAGACGGCAGCACCGCCGCTGGGCGCTGGACCGCTCAGGGTTACCAGGCCAGTGGACGGAACTCCGCCATTGACGCTGGTTGGACTCAGTGTGAGCGTGGATAGTGTCAGAGAGGCAGGCGGGCCCGATGGTCCGGGCGTCCCCGGGCCGGGTCCGGCGCTGGAACTGGAGCTATTACCGCCGCACGAATACAAAGCCAGCGAAAATGTCACCATCGCAAGCGCAGTGGCGAGACCACGCCGAGGGCGGGCAGCTCGGCCCAAATGGCAAAGCATCGCCCAACCCAGGAGGCCTGCGACCCACCCCAGCAACCACATAAGGCGTACTGCCGACAACCCCGAGGACGAACTAATGCCCATGAATCCCGCGGGCATCGCCGCTGCGCGCGCTGTCGTTTGCACGGTCACGGTTGCGGTTGCGGGATTGGCGCCATTGAGCGTGACTGCGCTGGGATTGACGGTACAGACCGCTGCTGGCGGGGCACCGCCGCACGTCAACGCGATGGTCTGATTGAATCCGTTCGTTGGGGTTAGGGTCACCGTATAGGTTGCAGCCTGTCCGGCGACGATGGTTGCGCTGGTTGGGTTCGCTGAGATGGAAAAGTCGGCAGGGGATAAAGTTTGCAGCGCTTGCACAATGTCCAACCTGCCGTTGCCCATGTCCGGGCCAATATTCTTCGCGTGGGCCACGGCGGCGGCAGCCTGCGACTCATTGGTTGGTTGTTTATTCAGCAGTAGTGAGGACGTGCCGGAGACGAAAGGTGCGCTGAACGAGGTCCCCCAGCCGGCGGCATAGGTGCCGAACGGGTAAGTAGTGACAATAGCTTCGCCCGGGGCTGCCACCCAGACTATCGCGTCGCCATAATTGGAGAAGGAAGATCGCGTGTCCAAGTCGGTGGTGGAAGCGACGCCCATAGCTACGCTTTGAAGTCCCGCGGGATATACGACTATCTTCTGCCCGTCGTTGCCGGCGGACGCGCCACAAATCAGGGCCGCCTGGTTGGCATAATTCAATGCTGTCGCAAATTCGGTCGAATACGTCGTGAAATCGAAACTCATGTTGATGACGTTCGCCTTGTTCGCCACTGCGTAATAAATCGCACGCAAGATATTGGAGAGATAACCGGTGCCGTCAGAATGAAAGGCTTTCAGGGGCAGCAACTTTGCTGTCGGCGCGACCAGGTGAATGACCCCCAGAACCATCGTGCCGTGGCCGAACGCCGCATACTGCGGTTTGGTGTCCAAGATGGCGGCGGAAGACTGGTCCAGAATCGCGGCGCTGGATTGATTGACATTAGCCGGCGGGCAGGTCGAGCACTGCGGTGGAGGATATGAGGGGAAATCCGATGGCGACAAGTCATTTAGTTCCGAGGCCCCGGCCTGGTTTCGAGTGAAGTCGTACCCCGTCAGAAGGACACCCGCGAGCGTTGGATGACTGGGGTCAACGCCGGTATCGATATCGGCAACGATCCCCGTGCCAGCTACCTTAAATTGGGTGTGAGCAGTCGAGACGCCAACAATTCCTGCCGCGGGCTGGTTGGCATAGCCGTTCCACACTGTCGTGCCGTAGTAGGTTATCGGAGCTGAATCCGTAAGGGCTGTAGGCGGTGTACCGACAACGTTTAAACCTCCGATGAGGCTTAGCAATTGGTCAAGCTCCGCATCCAGAATCCCCGGAAGCGTACGCAGAAGGTTCAGGAGGGTCGTCGGATCAAGTGGAGTGGTAATCAGAAACAGCTGGTTCAGGGGATCGCCGAGAGCGCCGACCACAGAGCAGGTCTGGAGAAGACAAAGGCTCTGCAGGCCTTGCAGACCGAGAGTCGTTCGGACGATGATTCGATTTTGAGCAGTTGCGGGCGTGGCCCACAGGAACGCCAACAGCAGTGCGGCTAGAAGCCAGCGACGGCGCTTCATGACCTACTCCTCCTCGGGCGGCGATTTCGCTTCTTCGCTTGCTCCCTTGCCAGGTGCAGGGGCCCCTGCACACCTGTGGGGCTGCTATGCCCGCTCCTTCGGCCGCTCATCCACATCAACAACGTCAGCGTGAGATCTAGCTGGGTTCGGCATCAAACCCAAGGTTCTCCCTTTTGAGATAGCACAAGCTGGCTAGAGCATCTTCAATAGCCTGTCGTTCCTCACGGGTTGACGACATAGTCTGGAGACGGTTGAAAATCGCGGCCTCGGCAACAACAACGCGCTCCTGTAATTTTTCCTTGTCGAGTTCCACCAGTGCGTCTTGGAAAGGCTTTTGCCACTCCGGGTATTGAAGGTTTTCCGCAATCTGCTCTCGCATTTAAAACTCCTTTTGAAATAAACAAAGATGCGAACAGTTTCCGGCGGCACGCGCCCGCGCCTTCCGGCACCTGGTCTTCACGGCTTTTCCTCCCGCAACCCGTTGAGGGCGTGCCGCAACGAAATCACAATCGGTTCTTCGTTCTCGCTATGGAACACCAACTCCAAGTCACCGCTGTTCTCAATCTCCGCGCGGAACTCTCCGAATTGATTCGTCGACGCCTGTATGACGCCACCGCGGAGGTTGGAAAGCATGAGGGGCACGTCCCGTCCCACCCCCTCCGGGTGCCGTGAATCCAGCAATTGTCCCGTGACGGCGATGGTCCGGCCGCCAGTCTGAGCTTCGATCTGCAAATCGATTTGAAACGGATCGGCGCCATAGAGCATTCGCCTCGTCCCAGTTCCGGCAGATCGAACACCGGCCAGAGCAGGCTGCAGGAAACTATCGAACAGGAGTTGGAGCACACCTGTTTCCGGCTTGGCTTTCCGCGCCCATTCCGATCCTGCAAAGGCCGCCTTGGCGATTCGAACCGCGTCTTCCGGTGGCTGATAGCTCGCTTCCGAAGCCGCCGACTGCCGGATTCGCAGCCATCGCAAAAACTCTCGCGCACAGCTCTTGCAGTCATCCAGGTGCTTTTCCATGGCCACTTTCTGGCTCGGGGAAACCGCCTGGTTCACGAGATCGATCCACTCAACGGTCGTAAAGTGCTTCATCGGTGTTTCCCCATTCAGGCTCTCTTAAATCTTCCGTTCGCCGGTGACTGATGGGTTCTAAGCCTCTCGCCTGTTGAATAGGGGGAGGTTGGGAGGCAGAAAAATGCAGGCAGCGAAAAAAATAGTTAAAGGGACTGGGGCCCTACCTATTGAGGCGGGCCAGGGGAAAGGCTCGGGGCCGTTCGCTCCGGAGTATCTAGGCGCGGACTTTGGCTCTCGTCAGCCGGCGGCGGCGGAGATGGTCTCTGGACTGTGCACGGGAACAAGCTCCTTTACCTCGCCCTGGGCAGGACGCCTCGCGGGCTTTTCCGTGCCTTTGCCTACCAGTACAAAAGGAGCCCAAAAGTAGGGATGAGGGTGCTCTCGCCGGAGCTCGCGCATCGCGGCTTGCAGGGAAGCTGCCATGTCTCCGCTACGGATGTAGCCGCGGTAAAACTCCTGCATGAATTCCGCCGTGCTCGAGTCGTGGACATCCCAGAGAGACAGCAGTAAAGAAGTTGCGCCAGCGTAAAACAGGCCGCGTTGCAGTCCTAGCAGCTCGTCGCCGGCGGCGACAAAATTCATTCCGGTAGCGCAGCCGCTCAGCGTTACTAACTTTGCGCCCATCCGCAACTCATAGAGATCGTACAAATTTAAGTAGCCGTCACCCAGTCGGATGCTGGAGAACATCGGATTATCCTGGCGGTAGATGCCGTGCGTCGCAATGTGTAGCAATCCGGCCTCCGGGCCCTTCTCTCGAAGAACTTCCGCGGCTGCCTCCTTGCCGAGGTAAAGTTCCGCTTGCGGCAGCAAGGCCGCCACCGCTTGGACTTCATGACTAATCTGGGGGGCGCGTTCGTCCGGGACGCCAAGAACCAGGGAGCTGCGCTTTCTGCCCGCTTCCTTCTGTTGGCAGACAGCGTACACGGCGGCGCTCGGCGCATAGGAGACGGTATAGGCTTCTCCCATGTATTCATCGCCGTTTCGCAGAGCATGGAAAGGAAGGAAGTGCAGCGCTCCGTGCGGCACAAAAACCAGATGCTGCGCGCCTAGCAGCGGCCGCAACGGTTTGATAAGTTCCCGGTAGAGAGCCTCCAGGTGACTCAGGGTGGCACGCAACAAGGGCTCTTCGAATTCTTGCGTGTAGCGCGAGTCCATCCGAAACTTCGAAAGCTGGAACCTGAGCAGCTTCAACAGGTGCGCAACCCGCGGCACATCTGCAACGACCTTAATTTCAAGACCTTTGCGGGTGACAACCGCCGCCACGAGGCGATCCCCTGCCGAATAGTATTCGACTAGAGCGGTGTCGGCTGGAATAGCGGCTTGCAGTTCTGCCACTGAAAAATCGGGCGGCACTTCGAGGGTGGCGCTTTGCCGTCGCTGCGCAGGCAACTCACGCAGGGCTCGTAACAGTTCATTTTCACGTGATTGCGCCAGCTGCTGCAGCCGCTCCATCCGCTCCCGGGACATTCCCTCTGGACGAAGCTGTTCCAGCTCCATGCGGTGGTAATACCAGTTGAGTTCCTCCCGCAAATCGCGGATCTTTTGTACGTCGTTACTTTGCGTAGCTTCGCTCAGGAACAAGCTCTGGCCGCTCTGGAAAATCATTTCCAGCATGCTTCGAGATTTGGCAGCTTCCATGATCCCGAAGCACTGGTCCTCTGAAATCTGCGCGGCTTGTCCGTCTATGTGCAGTTCCACGAGCGCCTCATAGACTTGGAGACGATTCTTGACGAAAGAGATCTTTAACTCCTCGCTTTGCAGGCGGGTACGCAAAGCCTCGAGAGCTTTGCGGGCCTCCTGGTACCTTGCCAGCGCGGCGGCTTGATCGCCTCGCCTTGACGCGATCTGTCCGAGCAGGAAATGGGCCTGATATCTCAGTTCGGGCGTTTGCACGCGCAATAATTTTGTGATGACGGTTTCTGCTTCTTGTCGGGCCAGTGTGAGGTCCCCGGCTTGCAGCGCGATGCGCGCCAGCAGAAGATGTGCGAGCACGGCCTTGCCGGCCAGCACCGTTTGATCAAAAAACTGAGCCGCACCCGTGCACAGCTTCCGCGCCTCGGCGTAGCAGCCTTCATGAAACAGCAGAAGTCCTTGATATAGATCGAGGAGCCACAGCCACACGACGTTGTTCTCATGGGTGAACATTTCGCGAGCCTTGGCGAACAACTCCAGCGCCTGCGGCGTTTTTCCCTGCTGGCCGCAGGCGATTGCTTCGTTGGCCAGCGTTTTCGCGGCCTCATAGCCCATGCCCAGTTTCTGGAAACGGAGGAAGCCCTCGCCGGCAATTTCCTGCGCTTCCTCGCTCAGGTTGAGCTCCAGATAAATCTCCGACAGATCCAGATAGCAGAGAGCCAGATGATACGCATCGCCTGACACCTCACAGGCTCGCTGTGTGGCCCGGAGTATTTCGATCGCACGGCTGTATTCGCCGCGAAAGTAATACAAATAGGCGATGTTGTAGTCCGCTTGGTCGCGAAGTCGCGGCATGTCGTACCTGACGCACAATTCGCGAGCTCTCTGATAACAGTCCAGCGCGTGACGAAAATCGTTCAAGCTGATCAGGCACATGGCCATGTTGCTCAGCGCTATCGCGGCATGTTCCCACTCCTGATATGTTGCCAGTGCCTGGTAGGCGCGCTCGTAGTGCGCGACAGCCTCTTCGAATCGATCCTGCCGATGAAATATATTGCCTATATTGTTTTCGAGATTCGCTATTCGCTTGTCCTCGCCCATGCGGCTGAAAATCTCTCGTGCTTGTTCCGCCGCAGCGAAAGCACGGTCGTACTTACCCAGGAGAATCAGCGGCTGAATGGAACTGCTCAGGGTTCGCGCCGCTTCCTTCCAACTGCCGCGTGAGGCGTAGATCTGGTAAGCCTGGTCGTGGTGTGCCACGGCGGCGCGATTCTTTCCGCAGGCATGGAGCGCATTGGCTTTCGCTCGCAGGGCAAGGGCAATGCACTCTTTGCGGCGAAGCTTCCGTGCGATCAGCACCACGCTCTCCGCAAGACGCAGTGCCTCCCACGCGTCTACCCGGATCTTCTTCACAACCAGAGGCGCCAGCTGTTCTATCACTTCTTGGTTGACCAGCACCCGGTGTTTCGAAAGAAACTTCTGGCGGTCAGCGTCCCTGTCGAGCCGCAGCAATGCCGGCAGCACCTCGTTGAACCGACTTTTCTGGCGAGGCCCGGGCATCAGTCAAATCCCAATTCGTCCAGTTTCTGCCGCAGCTGTTCGATGCATTTCTGACGGGTAGAGCCGATCGATCCAACCGCCAAGCCCAACTCGTGGGCGACTTCGGTGTAAGGCCGCGAAGGTGTCTCAAAAAAAAGAAGCTTGATCAGTTGGCGGCACTTCGGATGCAAGGCGGTGACCGCTTCGCGAAGCATTTGCTCTTCTTGTGTTTGCTGCACAAGAATTTCCGCCATCGCCGGAGTCTCCGGCTCGGGCAAGTCCGGATCAGAGTCGCGGCTTACGACTCGCTGGCTCTCCCGTTTCCGGTTCCAGCACTGGTGGTGTACCACCTGCATCAGCCATTTCGGCAGCGCACGTGGCTCACGCAATTCCGAAAGTCGCGTAAGCAGCTCCATGCAAGTTGCCTGGAACACATCGGCGGCTTCGTGTGGAGACAAGCCGTACTTTATCGGGATGGAGTAGATGAGTGCTTTGTACTTCTCGATCAGGAGCGACCAGGCTTCTTCGCTGCCGGACAGACACTCCCTCACCAGGTGTGTATCGTCCTGCGTGAACACCTGCTTCTTCGCCGTACTATCAGCCATCACCGCGCTCATCGGCCGGCAGTTCTCCGCTCCACTGCGCAGATAAAGCCGCTCGACATTCCACAATACCCACGGCTCCTCTTGCCTGAATGCGCCCCCTGCAAGTCAAAGCCGGTGCTTGCCGATGCTGGGAATTGATAGCCCACGAACAAAGCGAAAGGCTTTCGACGCATGCTTCCCGTTGGAAGACGTTACCGTTCGTTACCGCTTTCGGCCAGATCAATCAGGCCCCGCGGATCCAGAATCACAACTGCTTCGCGGCGGGTCCGGAGAACCCCGCGTTTTTCCCACCCGGAAAACAGCCGACTGATCGTAAACGGCGTCGTACCGACCATCTGGGCCAGCTCTTCTTGCGAGAGTTCGACGCGATTAATACTCTGGCTGCCCCGCACGCACGGCTCCAGCAGCCGTACCAGCATCCGGGCCAATCGCGGAGCGACCTGCTCGGTGGCCAGTTCGAGAAAACGCTCCTCAAGCGCACGCAGGCGTTCGGCCAAGATCGCGACTGCATTGCGTCGAACTGCGGGAAATCGGCCTTCCAGCGCGGCAAAGCTGCGCGCATCCCAAGCGAGCACCCGGCATTGCCCGAGGGCCACGGCGGTCAACCGGCGCACGCTGTTCGCAGACAGCCCCAAGCCGTCCAGTACTCCTCCGGTTTCGCCGACCCGGAAAATGATTTCGCTCCCCAAGCGGCTGAGTTGCGTCAGCTTCACCCTGCCTGCAACCAGCACAAGAACACTCCGCATAGCATCGCCTTCGCGGAAGATTGTCTGGCCGCGCGAGAAGCACCGCTCCTGCGCCGCCGAAGCCACCTCCGCACATTCCGCTAGCGAGAGGCCGCGGAAGAGCTGGGCTTGCTGAATGCAGGAGATTCGGGTACTTCGGGGAACCACTCGCGGCGAAACCGGCACAGCCACCGCAGGCCTGCCCACCGACATTTTTTCCGCAAAAGGCCGTGAAACGCTAAAGCTTGCCATGTCGTTCTCCCCCCACAACTCGATCGGGACAGCTACCGCTGGTAAGGCGTTCACGCCTGTATCCATCGGACCGCGTCTTCGCAGTTCAACTCCGCTTGCAGAACAGAGGTGGAGATTGAACACGATATCCAAGCCGGGGGAGAGCCTACGACTAACATGAACTGCAATCCAAGAAGCAACCACTAACAACCACAACGAGGTCTTAGAATTCCGTGTCCTCCCATCTGCCCACGCGGTGCAGGCAGGCGCATCCTACTCTGCTTCAACTCCGAAGTCATAGGGCAATTTCTGTAGCAAGCTCGGGGAAAAGCTGTACTGTTTTGGAGCACGCCCAGGCCAAATTTTCTTATCCCGGAAGGAGCCAACGTCCTGCAGGTAACTGTCGACGATCACTTTACGCAGCACGTGGGTGTCCGCGCGCGGTCGAACTTGCCGCGTCCTGACGTACCAAATTCGGCACCTTCTTTCTGGAGAAACTCATCAACTTGCCAATGAGACCTGGTCGTGAATTCAATCGTGCAATTTCGGCCAGGAGTTCCGATTGCCTTGCCTGGAGCTTGGCGCACGCATGAAGATCTTTGTTCGGGTCGGTTCGGGCGTTTTGGACCGACTCAGCGCGGCCTGCCTGCAGCCTATCCAATAGAGTGAGAGCCCTCAACTCATCAAACAGGCGTTCCAGTTTCTTGCGTTTCCACCACATGGAAGCCCCTTTCCTAACCCAATTCGGGGGCGGTTTCGCGCCACTGTCGGGAGATAGCGGAGCCATTATTCCGTTTGAAAATGAACGGGCCTTAACCGCGCGGGAACTGGAGCCTAGAAAACTGCGCGATATTATAACCCTCAAGTTATAACAGTCAAGTTAACCTCGAAGGCTTTCGAAGGCTTAGCGAAGGCTTAATCTCAAAGGCTGCGTTAGGTCCAGCCCGGCTGTGGCGGCTGTGGAGCTCAGGCTTAAGCGGAACGCGGAATGGGTCGCCTTGGCCGTCGGGTTTCGGTTCTCCAGAAGGTGGGTAAAGCCGGTGGCGACACTAGTCCCGCATCTGCCAGAGCACTGGCTTGGGTGAGATAAGTGTCGATCGACGCCACGACGACCCGACCCTGGATCTCGACCAGGTCCAGACCTGCTAACGAGACTCTCAGCCACGCATCGATCACGATGCCCTTGTCGAGCACTCGATCGAGGACGTCGATAATGCTGTCCCCGGCTGCTGCAACTTGCAGAGCCACCATCAGTTCCCTCTGCTGCCGGTGCTGCCGCCACTCTGATTGCAACAACCAGCGAGCGGGTCTATCTTGTCAGGTCGGCTCCACGAAGGGTGGCATTGCTCGGTGAACGGAAGTCACCCATGCGCGCCATCCATTGGGAACCGTACCCGTGCCAGCCAAGTCTACGCGACCGGGCTAACCGGCGCATACAGTAAACCCTGTAGAGAGTAGCCGAATTGTTCTGAGGCTCTGCTTGCCTATATCCGAACTTACACAGTCCACGTCAACTCGACCTTCAACAGCGCTGCACGACTTAACCGCAACTTTGTCCAGCGCCGGAATTTTCTTGACAAGGCGCAGAGGAAAGATGCAGTTACAGTCATTCCCTATATCCGCGAACAAATGCGAAACCTTTGGAAATTTCTAGCTCGAGAACCGTAAGCTAAACCCGCTGCGCTTTGGGGCAGCCAGAGTGGCGGTACGATGAAATTTGGTCGGACGTTTTCGAACGTGAGTTGCAATCTCCTCAGTCATACGGCCTTTTCATTCAAGCAAAATTCGCGCCATCTCGGGCGAAGTGCACTGATTCTGAAGCCACTCGGAGGCGCGATGAGAGTCAGTCGTTGGTTCGCTCCTGTAGTTCTCCTGCTGCTGGCGGCAACGGCCTGGGCTCAGGTGACCACCGGCAGCATCGCAGGCACCGTAAGAGATACCAGTGGGGCAGTAATCCCCAATGCAAAAGTCACACTCAGAGATGTTGACAAGAATGTGGACGTGCGTACCGCCACCAGCGGCACCAGCGGTGAATTCTCGTTTCCGGAACTTCCTATCGGTCATTATTCGGTCACGGTTGAGGCGCCTGGCTTCCAGCGGAATGTGCAGACCGGACTCACCCTCAACGTGAACGAAAAGCTTACGGTTTATCCCACCCTGAAAGTCGGCTCGACAGAGCAAACCATCACCGTCGAATCCACTGAACAACAGGTAAACCTGCAAAGCGCCGTTGCGACGGGGGTGGTCACCGGAACGCAGATCCGCGAGCTCTCGCTGGCGAACCGCAATTTCCTGGAACTTGTCTTTACTGTGCCGGGTACCTCGAATTCCGGCAATGCCTCGTTTTTCCCCGGCGCCACCGCGCCCCTGGGCACGAATCTGGTCACCATTCAGGTGAATGGTGGCCGTCGCGAGCAAAACAATTTCATGGTCGACGGCGCCGATAACGTGGACCGAGGCTCGAACCTGACGCTGCTTTCCTTCCCCAGCGTGGACTCGATCGCCGAATTTCGCGTGGTGCGCGGCGTGTATGAAGCCGAATCGGGACGCTCGGCCGGAGCCCAGATTAACGCCATTACGCGCTCGGGCACCAGCCGGCTGCATGGCAGCGTGTACGAATTCTTCCGCAACAACGTGCTGAACGCCAACAGCTTCTTCAACAACCACGCAACGCCGCAGGTGAAGCGCCCCGTCCTGCACTACAACGATTTCGGCGGCACCCTGGGAGGTCCGGTCTACATTCCCAAAATTTACGAACAGCGGAACAAGACTTTCTTCTTCGTCTCGGAAGAGGCCCGCCGCATTATCACGTATTCGAATCCATCGGGCGCCATTCCCTATCCCTCGATGATTAACGGCCAGTTCTCCCACCCGGTTTGCACCCAGTGGGCGAATGCCAACGGTTCACCGGGTGCCTGCCAGGCTTATGGAACCAGCATTCCGCAGTCCGCATGGGACCCCATTGCGGCCGCCTACGTGAAAGATATCTTCTCCAAGTTCCCGGCGCCGAATCTGACGACCGCGTCCAATCCGTTCGGATACACGGCATCGCTGCCCAACATTTTCAATTTCCGCGAAGATATGGTGAAGATCGATCATATTTTCAGCTCGAAGCTGAGCGTCAACGGCAAGATTCTGCGTGACAGCAATCCGACTCTCGAGGCCGGGGGCTTATTCACCAACGAAATCGTCAAAGGTATCGGCAGTACTGCCACGAACTCCCCGGGCCACCAGTACAACATTGCTGCCACATTAACAGCCAGCCCTACCTTTCTGATCGACGGCGGGTATCGCTATTCCTACGGCGCCATCCTCAGCAACGTAACTGGCGCTGTTAACTTCTCGCAGTCGCCCGACATTCAGGCCGCTCTGGGCAACACGCTCCCTTTCCAGAATGTTCTCGGTCGTGCACCGACCTTGGCGCTCACGGGTGCCTCGTTCACGACCACCGGCAACAACACGATTGGCTCTTTTGGCCCCTATAACGACTACAACACGAACCACACCGTCTACGGCAACCTGGCCAAGGTCGTGGGCACGCATACGCTGAAGTTCGGCGCCATCTTCTACCACTACAACAAGCATGAGAACCAACTCACGGGCAGCAACAACGGCTCATACTCGTTCGACGCGCAGAATGCTCCCACCGCTTCGACCACCTTCGGGGGCGCGGCCGTCTGCGGAACATCAAACACCCCTGCCTGCCCGTTCTCCTTAGAACAAGCTTACGCCAACTTCCTGCTCGGCCAGCTGAGTTCCTTCACTCAGGCCTCGCTGGACGTCACCGCTAACATTTTTGACAACCAGTTCGAGTATTACGGCCAGGATACGTGGCGCATTCGGCCGAACCTGACCCTCACCTACGGGATGCGTCACTCCTTCTTCCGCCAGCCCACCGATGCCAGCGGTCCGGGCGGCAGCAGCCGTCTGGTGAACTTCGATGCGGCGGCCTATGATCCGTCCAAGGCTCCCTGTATCACCTCCACCGGCGATATGGACGTGAGCCGAGTGAATGGCGTACCCAGCAGCAGCGTCTGCAATCCCAACTACTCGCCGCTGAATGGACTGATTTTTGCGAATCCGCCCACCTTCGCTGGCTTCGTCGGAACCAAGTCGCCGTATGGCAGCAAAGTGGGAAAGGAATTCAACCGCGCCATTGCCGGACGCCTCGGCATTGCCTGGGATCCATTCGGCGACGGGCGGACCTCGGTGCGTCTGGGCTGGGGAATGTTCTATGACAACGGTCTCGAATTTGGGAATCCCGAGCTGAACGTAGGCTTGAGCCAGGGATTTCTCACCAACCTGAGTATCAACCGCAGCACCCTTTCGAATCCCACCGGCGCCACAACCACCGCCTCCACAACTGGTCCGTTTACCATCCAGGCGCGTATGCCGATCGATTACAAGAGTCCCTACACCCAACAGTGGAGCCTGGATATGCAGCGGAATTTCGGTATCGGCTGGTTCGTGGATGTCGGTTACTTCGGGAATAACGGCATCCACTTGCCGGGTCTGATCGACTTCAATCAGCCGACTCCATTTGCCTACCGGAATTGCACGCCCACAACCCCATGCTTTGCCGGACCGGGTGCAGGCAACGGCGTAAACTTCGGGGCCAGCCCGATTGTGAACTCAACCGCCGCAACCACGAAGCTCAATGTGCTGCGGCCGTTTGTCGGGTATGGCCCGGCCAACGGTTTCGCTGACATCTATACCTCCAACTACCATTCGCTGCAGGTGCAGATGAACAAGCGCTTCAGCGGCAATTCGCTGGTTGGGGTTGCCTATACCTGGTCGCACGGCTTGACCACCGACCCCGCTGACCGTTCCACCGGCGCCAGCGCGCTGCCGCAGGCTCCCACAGCATTGTCGAATAACTACGGTCCGACCATCGCCGATCGCCGCCACGTGTTGACGGCGAACTTCGTGTGGGAACTGCCGTGGATGCGCGGTCAGCAAGGTGCCATCGGGCACATTCTCGGCGGCTGGGAGTTCTCCGGTGTCCAGACCTTCCAGACCGGCCTGCCGTTGACGGCTTCCATCAGCAATGCCGGCTGTAATTCCGGTAGCGGAACAAACTGTGTCGATGCGATCGGATCAGCCTGCTTTGGCGCGACGCCCGTCGGCTGCCGCGTCAACCAGATAGGGAACCCGAATTCCGGCGCTCCGCAGGCGATTTTGGGACACTGGTTCAACGCCTCAGCGTTCGCCGTCCCGACCGCAACCCAGGCCGACCTTCCCAGCGAACATCCCGGCGCGATTCGTGCTCCCGGTTTCTGGAACACGGATCTGGCACTGTTCAAAAATATAAAATTCACCGAGGCCTTCAGCGGTCAGTTCCGGCTGGAGACCTTCAACACGTTTAACCACACCAACCCGATCTGCTGCGCCTCAACCAGCTTCGGCAGTACGCTGTTTAATACTGTCAACTCCACACGCGATCCACGCATTGTGCAGCTCGCGCTCAAACTTAATTTCTGAATCGACTCTTAGAGAACGGGGCCTGTTTCGGCAGGCCCCCTATTTCTGGGAGTCCCGCCGCAAGCGGCAAACATTGATTGGATCTACTTAAACGATTTTCCAGGCCGCTTCCGCCACCTTGGTGGGTATAATGCTGGCCCTGTGGGGTGGTGCACTCCTGTCGTTGAAAAGGAACTTTTCATGGACAGCAGCTCATCTCGAAATTCGACAAGTCGCAGGAAATTCCTGACCTCCTCTGGCGGCCTGTTGGCGGCAACGGTTGCAGGCCCCCATCTTGCTTTGGCAGCGAACGGCACCGCGCCTGGCGCTGGATTGTCTTCCTCCCAGAATCCTCTGCCCTCCGGCACGGCGCGAAAAATACCCATTGGAGTTTTCGATCCGGTCTTCGAGCACCTTTCTCTCGATCAGATGCTGGACAAAGTCGCGGGCTACGGGTTGGAGGCGATGGAGATCGGCACGGGCGGTTATCCCGGAAATCACCACTGTCCAGTGGACGAATTGTTGTCCGATGATGCCAAGCTTCGGGCGTGGAAGAAAAAATTTGACGACCACAAATTGATAGTCGCCACGCTGAGTTGCCATGGAAATCCCGTGCACCCCGATCCAAAAATTGCGGCTCGCGATGCCGAGACATTCCAGAGTACGGTCCTGCTGGCCGAAAAGCTGGGGGTTCAGGTGATTGTCGGTTTTTCGGGATGCCCGGGTGGTTCTCCCACCGACACCATGCCGAACTGGGCAACTTATCGTTGGCCTCCGGAATACGCCCAGATTCTCGACTGGCAGTGGAACGAAAAGGTGATCCCCTACTGGAAGCAAGCGGCAAAATTTGCTCGAGATCATGGTATTCGCAAGCTGGCTTTCGAAATGCACCCCGGCTTCGTGGTTTACAACCCTATGACACTGCTGAGACTGCGCCATGCCGTGGGCGAGGAGATCGGAGCGAATTGCGATCTGAGCCATTTGTTCTGGCAGGGATGCGATCCCGTCGAGGTGATTCATCTGCTCGGCAAGCAAGGTGCGATTTTCCATGCCCACATGAAGGACACGGTCATGTTTAAGGACAACGTGGCTAAGTACGGTGTTCTGAACTTCGCCTTCGAGACCAAGGACCTGTCGCAAGCCTCGGAAACCTTCCGTGCCGTCGGCTATGGCCACAGCGCGAATACGTGGAAAGAAATTGTCCGCGCCTACATGGAAGTCGGCTACCAGGGCATTTTGAGTATCGAGAACGAAGATCCTATCCTGCCCGGCGAAGTTGGCGTGGAACGAGCGGCTTACGTTCTCAAGAATGTGCGGGCGGAACTGTTGGGCTCCGCGACGTGAGCGAAAAACTGTAGATGAGAGTGTAGGTCTTCCATGGCTATGGACCGTCGCCAATTCGGACGAGCACTGAGCGGGGCGGCTCTGGGAAGCGTTCTGCTGAGCGACGTCGAAGCGTTGCATGCAAGGCGGCATCCTGTAACAGCTGCCTCGCTTCAAGTATCGGTAATGCTTTGGACCGTTTATGCGGAGCTTCCTTTCGAACAGCGACTGGAGAAAGCGGCAGAAGCGGGTTATCCGGCCGTAGAACTGGTGACTGAATACGAGGACTGGAGTCGCGACGATTTTCGCCGATTCAACGCCAAGAAACGAACCTTGGGCATCACCTTTGATGCGATGGCGTTGACGAAGACGGGTATTGCCAATCCGAAGGAGCGCGGTGAATTTCTTGCGGAATTGCACCGGTTACTTCCAATCGCAACCGAGCTGGAGTGCCCTGCCATCATCGTCTTGTCGGGCCGCAAAATTCGGGAGTTGTCACACGAACAGCAGCATCAGAGCTGCGTTGAGTGTCTGAAGCGCGCGGCGGATATTGCTTCGGGCCACAAGGTAACTCTGCTGCTCGAAAATATTGATCCCGAAGAGAACCCACAATATTTCCTGACCTCAGCAGCGGAAGGCTTCCAGATTGTCCACGCGGTTGCTCATCCCAACGCGAAATTCCTCTACGACTTTTATCACGCGCAGATTGCGGAAGGTAATCTCATCGAGAAACTGGAGCAACATATCGACGACCTTGGACTCGTGCACATTGCCGATGTACCCGGGCGGCATGCTCCGGGGACCGGGGAAATTAACTACTCCAACGTTTTTCGCAGGCTGGCAGAACTCAGGTACGACGGCTACGTTGCCATGGAATTTGTCCCAACCGGCGATGCGGTAACCGAACTCAAAGCCGCGCGCGAGCTGGTTATGCGCTCTTCGGCTTGAGGAAGTTGAGCGATGGAACGACGTGACGCGTTAAAGTTGCTTGCTGCTGCCGCAATCTCATCAGCGCTACCGCGCGAACTCTGGGCGCTTGCCCAGGAAGCTCAGCAAAAAATCGCTGCGGGCGTCCCCCTGCGCACATTGAATCCGCATCAGAATTCCACCGTCACGATCATTGCCGATCTCATTATTCCCGCAACCGAGACGCCGGGAGCAAAAGCCGCACGAGTGAACGAATTCATCGACCTAATCCTCACAGAGTGGTACGACGATGACGAAAAGAGGCGCTTTCTCGATGGCCTTGCGCAGATAGATGTACGCAGCCGCGAACTGTATGGGAAAGACTTTGTCGATTGCGCGGAGAAGCAACAGATGGAGGTGCTGGCGGAACTCGATGAACAACTGGCGGCGGAGCGGGAGTCTATCCCACCCGGCACAAGAGAGCGCGGCGAGGCCGCGCATCCCAAGCACTTTTTCTACATGATGAAGCGGCTCACTCTGCTCGGCTACTACACGTCCGAGATCGGCGCTGAGCAGGAGCTTCAATACGAAATCATTCCAACCGAACACGCCGGCTGCGTGCCGGTCAGCGAAGGTGCCAAGAGTTCAGGGAGGTGAAGATTGCCGGACCGCGTATATGACGCGATTGTGGTGGGATCCGGAATCACCGGTGGATGGGCGGCGAAGGAACTCACGGAAAAAGGCCTCGACACGCTGGTTTTGGAGGCTGGACGCCCCATTAACCCTGAACAGGATTACGTGGAGCACGTCGGGGTTTGGGAAATGAAATTTCGCGGTTTGGGCGATCGCAAGAAAGACCTGGCAGAACAATACGTGCAGCGCGAGTGCTCCACCTTCGATGAGTGGGGCAATAAGTTCTTCGTCAATGATAAAGAGAATCCGTACACCAACGATCCCGGCAAGCCCTTTCTGTGGATTCGCGGACGCCAGGTCGGCGGCCGCTCCATCATGTGGGGACGGCAGTCATATCGCTGGAGCGACTTGGATTTTGAGGCCAATGCGCGTGAAGGAATCGCCATCGACTGGCCCGTCCGATACCAGGACCTCGCGCCTTGGTATGACTACGTGGAAGATTTCATCGGCGTGAGCGGGCAGGCAGAGAGACTGTCACAGTTGCCGGATGGCAAATTTCTTGCGCCCATGGAAATGACTTGCTCCGAACTGGTGGTCAAGGATGCCATCGCAAAACATTTTCCCGGTGAACGACTGATGACGATTGGCCGTGCTGCGGTCCTTACCCAACGGCATCGTGGGAGGGCCGCGTGTCATTATTGTGGACCGTGTCACCGCGGTTGTCGTACCCGCTCCTACTTCAGCAGCCTTAATTCAACGCTGCCCGCCGCCCAGGCAACTGGCAAGATGACGCTTCGTCCCTACAGCGTCGTTCATAGCCTGATCTTCGATCCGAAAACCAGGAAGATAAGGGGTACCCGCGTCATCGACGGCCAGACCGAGCAGGCGCTGGAATTTCACGGCAGCATTGTTTTCCTGTGCGCTTCGGCACTCGAGTCAACTCGGATCTTGCTCAACTCGGCCACTCCGGAATTCGCCAGCGGTCTCGCCAACTCCAGTGGAGAACTGGGACACAACTTGATGGACCACGTAATGGGCGGCGGGGCAACCGCGCGCATCCCCGGCAACGAAGACAAAATGCCCATGGGGCGCCGTCCCAATGGCATCTACGTTCCACGTTTTCGCAACGTAAAGCAAAAGCACCCGGAATTTGTGCGAGGCTACGGGTTCCAGGGTGGCGGATATCGCGAGGACTGGCAGCGGGGAGCGAATATGTCAGGCTTCGGCGCGGACTTCAAACGTTCGCTGAAACACCTCGGCCCGTGGAGGTTTACGTTTTACGGCTTTGGGGAGTGCCTGCCCAATTCGAACAATTATGTCGAGCTGAGCAAGGACAAAGTGGATGCTTGGGGCATTCCCACACTCAGCATCCACTGTGCATTCGGGAATAACGAGCGCGCGCTGTTGAAAGATATGTCGATCGCCGCGGCTGAGATGCTTGCAGCAGCGGGCGCTCATGATATCGAGCCGTTCATCGAAAACAATGCACCCGGGCTTACCATTCACGAGATGGGCACAGCTCGCATGGGCAACGATCCCAAGGCGTCGGTTCTCAACGCGCATAACCAGGCGCATGATGTAAAGAACCTATTCATAACGGATGGGGCATGTATGACCTCGTCCTCGTGTGTGAATCCCTCGCTGACTTACATGGCTCTAACGGCTCGCGCGTGTGATTATGCCGTGGCACTGGTGAAAAAAGGGGAACTGTAAGATGGACCGCCGAACTTTCCTCGGCACAATTACTGCCGCAATGTTGGTGAGCAATCGGCTGGGCTGGGCGGCCGCTGGTGAGCGGAAGCTGGACAAGATCGGAGTGCAGCTCTATAGCGTGCGCGACGAGATGAAGCGTGATTTTGAAGGCACACTTGCCAAGGTGTCAGAAATCGGTTATCGGGAAGTCGAGTTCGCTGGTTTTTTCAATCACACGCCGCAGGAGGTCCGAGCAATTCTCGACCGGCATGGGCTTGCAGCGCCCTCCTCACATGTGGATTACCAGTTGCTGAGCACAGACTGGCCCAAGACGCTCGAAGCTGCCCACGTGGTCGGACAGGCTTTCGTCGTTTGCCCCTCGGTGGATGAGCAACTCCGACGCCAACCAGATGGCTGGAAGCAGGCGGCTGAAACCTTCAACCGCGCCGGAGAAGCGAGCCAAAAAGCCGGAATCCAGTTCGCTTATCACAACCACGATTTCGAGTTCAAAGCGGAAAAGGGCAAGCTGCCGTATGACATTCTTCTGGCGGAAACAGATCCCAAGCTCGTAAAGATGGAAATGGATTTGTTCTGGATCACGAAAGGCGGCCAGGAACCGGTGACCTATTTCAACCGCTATCCCGGCCGATTTCCGTTGGTCCACGTCAAAGATATGAAGAAGGATGGCGAGATGACCGAGGTGGGCAGCGGCGCGATTGACTTCAAGCGCATCTTCGCTCAGTCCGACAGGGCGGGAATCCAGCATTATTTCGTGGAACACGATGAACCCAAGTCACCGCTCGACAGTATCAGAACCAGCTTCGAATATCTGCAGCAGCTCAGGTTTTGAGCTAAAGGGATCGGCTGTCTCCAGGGAACCTTCATGGCGCAGGTGATTCGTTCTCCCAAGCTATATGACGTGTGCATCATCGGCTCGGGTGCTGCCGGCGGCACCGCGGCCAAGGTGCTGACCGAAGGCGGGCTGAATGTGGTCATGCTCGAAGCGGGCCCGCCAATCCATCCCGAAACCGATTTCAAGGAGCACGTGTGGCCTTATGAACTCGATCATCGTGGCGCCGGGGTCGGAGCCAGACTTCGGCGTGCTCTGAACAACGAGTTCATGGCGCCGAATGGTGCCTGGACGATTGAAGGTGAACCCTATACCTCAGCCCCGGGCTCCAACTTTCAATGGTTTCGCTCGCGCGTGGTCGGCGGACGTACCAATCACTGGGGCCGGATCGCGTTGCGCTTCGCCCCGGTAGATTTCCGGGCGCGCTCCAACGATGGCATGGGCGACGACTGGCCGATTACCTACGAGGAAATTGCGCCTTATTACGACAAGGTTGAGTCCTATATCGGCGTTTTCGGCACCAAGGAAAACATTCCCAGTGCGCCCGACGGAATCTTTCTTCCTCCGCCCAAGCCGCGCTGCACGGAAGTCTTTGTCAAGAAAGCCTGTGACAAGTTGAACATTCTGTGCGTGCCCTCGCGGCTGGCCATCATCACTAAAACTCACAATGGGCGGCCGGCTTGCCATTACTGCGCACAGTGCGGCCGGGGATGCGTGTCGGCATCAAACTTCAGTTCCAGCCAGGTGATGATTCCGCCCGCCCTGGACACCGGCAGATTGATCCTGGTCACGAATGCGATGGCGCGCGAGATCGTGGTCAGCAAAGACGGCAAGGCCGAGGCGGTCTCCTATATTGATAAGAACACGCGCAGCGAGCAACGGATTCATGCCAAGGCGTTTATGGTGGCAGCCAGCGCGTGTGAGTCGGCGCGCTTGCTTCTGAATTCAGGGTCCACACTATTTCCGGATGGGCTAGCCAATTCGTCGGGCGTGGTCGGGCGTTACCTCACCGATAGTGTCGGCAGCTATGGTGCCGGATACTTTCCTCAACTGGAGAAAGTCCCCCCGCATAACCACGACGGCGTGGGCGGCATGCACCTTTATATTCCCTGGTGGAAATTCAATCGCAAGAATGATTTCCTGCGTGGCTACCACATCGAATTCGGCGGCGGGCGCGGCATGCCGGGGGTGGGCGATTGGGACGATCTCTGTGAAGAACACGAAGGCTACGGTCTCAGGCTGAAGCAAAAGGTGCGCTCGATGTACGGCACCTACATTGGTTTTGATGGGCGCGGCGAGATGATTCCCAACGAGCACAGTTACTGCGAGATCGATCCCGAGGTGGTCGATCAGTGGGGAATTCCGGTGCTGCGCTTCCATTGGCAGTGGGCGGATAACGAAATCAAGATGGCCAGGGATATGCAGGAAACCTTCCGCGCGATCGTGGAAGCGGCGGGTGGAACCTATGTCACGAAAACCAGCCCGGATGGGCCGCATCCTTACGGCATTACCGATGGCGGCTTCATCATTCATGAGTTGGGAACGGCGCGTATGGGGGTGAACGCCAAAACTTCCGCTCTGAACAAGTACTGCCAGGCGCACGATGTGAAGAACCTGTTTGTCACGGATGCAGCTTGTTTTGTCACTAATCCGGACAAGAATCCGACTCTGACGATCATGGCGTTGTCCTGGCGGGCATCGGACTATCTCTTGCAGCAGGCCAGAAAAAATAACTTGTAAGGTGGAGGACGCCTTGTTGCCGAAATCAATTTCCCGTCGTGATGTGCTGAAGGCGCTCACCGCCGGAGCAGTGGCGGGATCGGTGCTTCGCGTCATCCCGGCGCAGGCGGCGGAATACGCGCACCGCATGATTCAGGCGGAAGTGGCCACGAACACAGCCTACAAGCCAAAGTTTTTCTCCGATCACCAGTACAAAACCTTGCGGGCACTCTGCCAGGCGATTATCCCTGCCGATGAACGTTCTGGCGGCGCGATTGAAGCTGGGGCGCCGGAATTCATTGACCTGCTGGCCAGCGAGAATACCGAATACAAGCTGAAGTTGGGCGGCGGGATGATGTGGCTGGATTCGATCTGCACCGACCACTGGGGGAAGATGTATCTGGATTGTTCTCCTGAGGAGCAGAGGCGAATGCTGGACCTGATTGCTTATCGCAAGAACGCGAAGACTGATCCCAGCCTCAGCCAAGGCATCGAATTCTTTTCTTTTCTGCGCAATTTGACTGCGGATGGGTACTTCACCAGCGAGATCGGAATAAAGGATTTGGGATATATCGGCAACAAATATCTGAAGGAGTTTCCCGGCTGCCCGCCAGTACCGCAAATCTAGTGAGCTATCTCAATTGCTGTTACCCATGGCTAAAGAACGTCAATGATGATGAGAGTGATGTCGTCCTGCTGGGTAACGGAAGCAGGTTGCCAGCGGCGGATCTCGGAGAGCACGTGATCCGACAATTCAGAAGGCGGGCGCCACTGATTGTCGCGAACCACTTGTTCAAGCCTGATGTCGCCAAAGAAATCGCCGCGAGCATTCTCGGGTTCAGTTACGCCGTCAGTGTAAAGCAGGAATCGGTCGCCTGGGTTGATCGGCATCGCACAAACCGGATAGTCGTCGCATGCCTGTTTGACTCCAAAAAGTAAACCGTTGCTTTCGATGCGTTCCAGCTTACCTTCCCGCCAGCGCAGAAGCGGTGGATGTCCGGCGGCTGAATACAGCGCCTTGCGATTCTCGGCATCGAGCCAGAGGTAGGCCGCGGAGACAAACTGACCGCGCAGTTGCCCGGAAAGGACGCGGTTCAACCCGCTCAGCACTGCTCGTGGGTCATGTGCGCAAGGAAGCACCGATTGCATGGCCACCTTGATCATCGACGCGATAAGCGCAGCCGGCACGCCGTGTCCGGAAACGTCAGCCACCAGGATGCCCACCCGCTTCTGATCGACAGGAATGAACTCGTAGAAATCGCCGGCGACGGCGGTCATAGGACGGTAAGCGGCGCTTATGCGAAGGTTGTTGATTTCGGGAACGTCACTCGGAAGAATTGAGATCTGTATCTCGCGGGCGATCGCGAGTTCCTTTTCAACGGAGAGCAAGCGGCGCTCGTTCGTAAAGACCAGTTGCAGAGCGACATATCCAAACGAGAATAGAAGAATCGCGAAACCGAGGTGGTCAAGAATCCGTGGGGTCTCGAAACCAAGGTTGCGCGATAGGTTGGCGTACAGGGCTTCAATGGCAAAAACGAACGTGCCGATGGCCAGAACGCCGCGGTCGGGCAGAACGAGGTACTTCCTAGATAATCTCGGCACGGCAACGACAGTCATCAGGACAAGGAGTAGGCAGGCCTCAAGCAGATTGTTGTAAAGCATCAACTTGTCGTTTGAGCCCGTAAAGACAAAGAAGCCAAGGCCGGCGAGAGCAATCGCCAGCCCCACGACTGCACCCGCCTGATTGAGGAACCGCATTTTGCCGAAGCTCAGTTCCAGAAAGGAGAGCGAACCAACAACTACGGCCAGGTACGTCATTGCCGTGTTCGCGTACGGAGTGCTGATCTGAAGCCAGCGCGGCGACACCGCTACGACAGCCGGCGATTGACCCAGGTGCTCGGCGCCGTACATCGCGCTCCAGATTCCCAGCCAGACAAAGATGCGCACGCTGCTCCGTCGGCGAATCGCAGCAATGCAGCAGGTCGCTAATCCAATGAACAGGAAAACCGATCCAGCAATGATGTCAGCGACTTGGCCGCGGAGCATCGCCAGAACTTGATCTGTCAGACCAACACCTCCCACAGACCGCCAACATATCAGAGTGTTTGTTGTTACCCAAAGGCTTGGAGTTCGAGGTTCATCCTTTTTTGCAGAGGATGATACCTCTGAAATGGCCGCCAGATCAGCCCATTTCAGGCTGGGACTTACTCGGCGAAAGGAACCGCCTTGCTTGCTGAAACCCCATCCCCGTCCCTTCCTCGTGCTTGGGAATGGGGCGATGAGGAATTAACACCATGACTTTACAAGTACGTTGCAAGGAATTTACAGCCAGCAAACATCGTAGTTGCAGCCCAGCAAAGAGCTTAAAACCCATTACTGCGAACATGGGCGTAACACGCAAGGATCCCAGAACTCAAGCCCTCCTGACTCGCGTGCCCTAGCAAGGGAAACGCACCCACATTCTCAGGTACATGTCCATGAAGAGCGTAGTGGTAGTTGTCGTAGTGGCAACCTCGTTGCTGGGTCAGGTGGCCGATACTAAAGATATTCGGGTGACACTGGTGGCCGGCGAAAGCTGGCTCAACCACCTGCATAGGACTTTGGAAGAAACCAGCATGGGCAAGACGGGCCGATTAGGGCCGGCTGTGCCTGTCAGCGCAGGGGACATCTCCGGCTGGCAACGCGGACTATCGGCCGACTTCCCTACCCAAAACGTAACGCTCCAAGGTTCGGACCTGTACCGTTTGAATTGCCGCGGATGTCACGGCGAATCGGGCCTGGGCGCGCCCCCTGAAATCAACTCCGTCATCAATCCAACCCGGGCGACATCCGTCGCCGTCACTATGGAGCGAATGAGGAGGCTCGGGATGAACATCAGCCGGGCCAACGCGGCGGAGCTTGCGAAGCAGTCTAGAACCGCCTTGCTGCAACGAGTACACAATGGGGGTGCCGACATGCCGCCCTTCGCGCACTTAAACGGGCCAGAGGTCCGAGCCATCGTGGCGTACCTGAACCAGCTGGCTGGCGTCCCCGGCGCAGAAAGAGAACAAGCAGCGGTAGAAGAATCGCCCGTCCGCATAGGCGAGCACATCGTGAAATCTACCTGTCACATTTGTCACAATGCGGCCGGGGCGAACCCCAACTCCGAGCAGCTATTGAATGGGGCGATCCCGCCGCTTAGCACCCTCACCACGCGCACAAGCCTACCCGAGTTCGTCCGAAAGGTCAGGAGCGGTGCACCTATCGCGATGGGAACGCCGCCACTGCCGGGAAGAGGCAGGATGCCAGTGTTTTACTACTTGAGTGAAAACGAAGCGGCAGACGTGTACCTCTATCTCACACTCTACCCTCCGTACGCCGGGGCGGTACTGGATCCAGCCATGCCGGCGCCTCAGCTAGATCAAGCAGCAGGCAATGTGGCGCCTTTTGTAATGGACACCGAGCCGACGAAAGCTCTCCGGCCCAGCAAAGGTGCTGACGTGAAAATTGTCGCTTTGCCATTGGTTGTGGAATTGTTCGCGACCCTGCTGCTGGCAGGAGGTCTCGGCTTCACAGCGCGTGAGTTTAGGAGGTTGTCGGCGAAAAGCCAAGGCCACAATGTTTTGGTGATCGGCAGCGTCCACGCCGCCCTGGATGTAACCCACTCCGTGCCCAGCGAAGTTCGCCGCCAGCATGCTCCGCGACTGAACGAATTGGCAGCCGATGATAACGTCGCTGTCGTACTGTCAAACGATGATGAGAAGGATGTGAGTCATTCGCGATTTCACCACAGCGACTGCCGGACCTTCGAGAGTGCCTGGCTAGCGCGGCGACTTGAGAATGAGGATTGGGTGGCCTAATGCACCCGACCCGCCTCAAAGTTGCTCATAAATTACGCACCCTCCGATTTAGAAGCGGATTCTCGCGGCCAGTTGGCGCGACGGGCCAGTTCGCTTAACCGCCCTTTGTCCGAACCTTCTTACCTGCCAACAAATGTGACCTTTAGCTGGAAGGGCCCGGTGCCACCGCTTGCCGTCTCACGAGCAAGAACGCCGGGACTGTCGGGGCAATTTATCGGCCCAACTCACTACACGGCTACGGGCGGGCTGGAGAGTTAAAAAAAAGCTTGCATGTGACCTAGTGTTATAGTTAACTATAACACTAGAGAAAGTTAGAGGACCGCTTGCTCCTGAGTACGCGAGGAAGCACCCTGACCCGGAAGTAAAAAAGGATTAAGGAGAATGAAACATGAAATCCCTTCGAATTATGCTGCCCGTTGCCCTGATGGCGCTCTCCACCATGGCTTTTGCCCAGTCCGACGCGGGAAAGTCTGTCGCGCAGTCCGACACACACGCACACAAGGCGGCCGACACCCCCGCCCCGAAGTCCGACGCGCAGAAGTCTTTCGACACGATGAAAACGCTGGCCGGTATCTGGACAGCTAAGCTGACGATCGACCCGCCGCAGCCCGATATGGACGACAAGCTGCCTTCGGAGGTCTCTATGCGCGTGACTTCCCGAGGAAACGCGCTGGTACACGAAATGTATGCCGTGGGAGTGCCAGACGACCCGACTCGGTACGACCGGCCGGTCACCATCGTGTACCTGGACGGAGATCGCCTCAATTTGGTTCACTACTGCGACGCCGGGAATCGACCGCGGATGGTGGCCAGGACCTCGCCGGACGGCAAAACGGTGGAATTCGATTTTGTCGATATTTCCGGTGGCACGCAATACGGACACATGCACCACGCCGTGTTCACCGTGATTGACGCCAACCATCACACCGAAGACTGGACGTATATGATGCCAGGGGACAAGCCCGTCCATGCGCACTTCGACCTGCAGCGTAAAAACGACGGGAGCGTTGTCGCCGGCAAGTGACATTATCCGGGAAACCTGATGGACCGTGAGTGGAACGACAGTCAGCCGATTTACCGCCAGCTTCGCGACCGTGTGGTCGCGATGATACTCGACGGCGTGCTCAAGGAAGGCGATCCGCTACCATCGGTGCGTAATGTCGCAGCCGAATATCGGGTCAACCCGCTCACGGTCCTGAAGGGCTATCAAGAACTGGTAGACGAGGGAGTGGTCGAGACCAAACGAGGCCGCGGCATGTTCATCAATGCCGGGGCACGCAGCGTGTTGCTAAAGGGTGAACGCCAGAAATTTCTTGCGGAAGAATGGCCCAGGGTCCAAGCCACCATGCAGCGTCTCGGACTCAAACCAGAAGAACTGCTGAATGGCGCGAGCAGTCAATCCAAGTCGAAAGCCAAACAGGAGGAGCGCTGAATTCATGGCATGCATAGAAGCACGGGGACTCCGCAAGGCGTTCGGCACAACGGTCGCGCTGGACGGTGTCGATTTGCGTGTCGAGGAGGGCCGCATCCTCGGACTGATCGGCCCCAATGGCGCAGGCAAGACTACCGCACTCAACGCGATTCTAGGCCTCATCCCGTATCAGGGAGAGCTGAAGGTGCTCGGACGCGATCCCTGGACCGAGCGCGATCAACTCATGCGCGACGTTTCCTTCATTGCCGATGTCGCGGTGCTGCCGCGGTGGATCCGAGTTTCGCAGGTGCTGGATTACGTGGCCGGCGTGCATCCGCGATTCGATCGCGGGAAGGCGGAAGGTTTTCTCGCCAAGACCACCATCCGGCACACCAGCAAGGTCCGGGAATTGTCGAAGGGCATGGTGACTCAGCTGCACCTCGTCCTGGTCATGGCCATTGACGCGCGATTGCTGGTGCTGGACGAGCCTACGCTTGGGCTTGACATCCTTTTTCGCAAGCAGTTCTACGATTCGCTGCTGAACGACTACTTCGATCGCGGCCGCACCATCATGGTGACCACACATCAGGTGGACGAGATCCAGGACGTCCTCACTGATGTGATGTTCATCAATCGCGGCCGCATCGTATTTGGCTGCAGCATGGAAGAATTCGAGTCGCGCTATATGGAAGTGATGGTGAATCCCGAAAATGCGGCCCCTGCACGGGCGCTCAAGCCGATTCACGAACGCCAGTTGCTGGGTCGAAGCATCCTGCTGTTCGATCATGTCGATCGTCAGCAACTCGCCGCACTTGGCGAGGTGCGCAAGCCCAGCATCGCCGATTTGTTCGTTGCCATCATGGGCAATCAGGCCGGCCAGGCACAAGGAGCAGCTAGATGAATACACAGTCCAACGCGATGCCCGAGTCGTTTCAAGCGCAGAGCATCGTACCCGGCGCGCTGTCCGCGACCCGGCCCCTGTACTGGGCGATGCGACGCGAATTGTGGGAGAACCGTTCCATCTATATCGCACCCCTGGCCGTTGCCGCCGTATTTCTATGCGGTTTTCTGATCAGCTTGGTCCGTCTGCCGGCCAAGATGCGTGCCCTGTCGGGGCTCGACCCAGCGCACCAGCGCGAAGCGATCGCGATGCCGTACGATATCGGGGCGGCTGTGTTGATGCTTACCCTTATGCTCGTCGGGGCGCTCTATTGTCTCGATGCCTTGCACGGCGAGCGACGCGATCGCAGCATCCTGTTCTGGAAGTCGCTGCCGGTTTCCGATCTCACGACCGTGCTCTCGAAGGCAAGCATCCCGCTCGTCGTTCTCCCACTGCTCACCTTTGCGATCACCGTTGCCATGCAGTGGATCATGCTGCTCCTGAGCAGCGCAGTGCTGTTGGGCAGCGGCCAGAATGTCGCGATGCTGTGGACACAGCTGTCTTTTTTCCAGATGGCGCTGCTGCTGCTCTACCACCTTATAACTGTGCATACGCTCTCGCCCGCGCCCCTCTACGGGTATCTACTGCTGGTCTCAGGCTGGGCGCGGCGCGCGGCATTTCTATGGGCGGTCCTGCCGCTGCTGGCAATCGCCGTCATCGAGAAGCTTGTGTTCAACACTTCGCATTTCGTAGGCATGCTGGAGTACCGCTTGACCGGTACTGGTACGGAGGCAGTGACAATGCCGGGCACGTTTCCGCTGGATCCGATGACACATCTTACTCCAGGGCGATTCCTAAGCAGTCCGGACCTGTGGATCGGGCTGGCAGTTACCGCGGCATTCCTCGCGGCAGCGGTACGGCTACGTCGCTATCGTGGACCGATCTGATTCGCGTGATCTTGTGTGAGTCCTTCGCGTAAGGAGAAATGACTATGAGCACCGCAGTAAGGATGGAAGGTGCAGAACCGCCACATGTCGGTCAAATTATCGGCCTGCTGTTGCTCATACATTTAGCCATCGGACTTATGGTGCCGTTTATGTTGCTGCACCCACTCATAGCGCCGCCTGGCTTCCTGGCAACTGCGGCGGGGAATTCTGTTCAAGTACGCGCGGCGGTGATTCTCTTGTTCGCGGGCAGTGCGGTTGCGATCGGCATCGCCATCGTGGCATTGCCGGTCTTTCGCCGGTACAGCTCCGCAATGGCGTTCTGGCTGCTGGCGCTGGCTGTGGCCGGTTTTTCACTGCAGGCTGTCGACAACGCACACCTCCTGTCCATGTTGTCTTTGAGCCAGGAGTACGCGAAGGCAGGCGCCACAAAGGCCGAGGTTTTCCAAGCGCTCGCCCTGGTGGTCGGCTCGGCACGGAAGTGGGCGCATTATTCGTCCCTGCTTGTGGTAGGAAGTTGGATCTTCCTGCTCTTCAGTCTGCTGTACCGATTCCGGCTCCTTCCGCGCGTACTGGCTGCGTTTGGGCTGGTCGGGAGCATGCTTCAGATCACAGGAGTCACATTGCGGGGACTCTTCGGGTATCCCCCAGAAACGCGGTTAGCCATGCCGTTGGCTCCGGCCTACGTGCTTCTGGCGGTGTGGCTGATGATCAAAGGGTTCGATGAACGGCATCGCTCCCTTGATGCCGAAGTGCATGGCGTAGAAGTCGCAGGGAGGTAGAAACCACAAAACGAGGATGGTCGCGTGCTCCGTCCAAGCGTGGGTGCCCCACATTTCGCGATTTTCGAAACGTGGGATCTCATCAACGGGTAGCCGGGTGCCCCGTCCCAAGCTCTGCTTGTGCGGCGATGTCCAAGTAGTACGTCGCTAGGCGTGGATGTCACATTCACAAGGAGACGAAATGACAGATCGTACTGTTGAAACATCGCCGCAACTTTACGCAAGAATCGGCGGCGCGCTCTACCTGATCATCATTGTCGTGGGCCTCTTCGGCGAAGCCTTCGTCCGGGACAGGCTGATCGTACCGGGCGACGCAGCGGCCACAGCCGCCAACATCAGGTCGATGGAGTCGCTGTGGCGCTTCCATATCGCTGCCGAACTGCTCTTGCTGATTTGCGCGGTTGCCCTGCTCATGATCTTTTTTGTCTTGTTGAAACCGGTCAGCAGAGAACTCGCTTTGCTGGCGGCATTCTTCAATCTGGTGGCGATCGCAGTCGAGGCCGCCACGACGATGTATCTCATACAGGCGTTGTTTCCGCTGGGGAACGCTGGATACCTCAAAGCATTCGCCCCGGAGCAGCTCTATGCCATGGCGAGCTTGACGCTCAAGTCGCATGGCTATGGCTTTGGCGTGAGCCTGATCTTCTTCGGCTATTTCTGCGTCGTTATCGGCTACCTGATCTTCAAGTCGGGCTATCTTCCAAGGGCAATCGGCGTTCTGATCGAGATCGCTGGTTTGTGCTATTTGACGAATAGCTTCGCGCTGATTCTGGCCCCCGCCTTCGCAGATCGGTTATTCCCCGTCATTCTTCTTCCTGCCTTTGTTGGGGAGGCATCACTCTGCCTTTGGCTTCTTGTGAAGGGCGTGGACGTAGCGAAGTGGAAAGAGAAAGCAGGCACTGGGCGAGTTAGCGGAGCATAACTGGGCGCTGATGTGGCCGGTCAGGTTGAAGCGGTTGGCCGGGGCGTACGCAGTCAAACTCGGCGACGATGTGGTCGGCACGGTCCGCGGGGCCTTTACCGATTATGCGTGCACTTCCGAGTCGGCATTGGTCATGAAGCCAGACGACGTGACGTTTGCGCAAGCGGCTTCTCTTCAATTCCGACCGAAGTAGTTCTTCCATCCAGGCCGGATTCGCATTCTCCTGGCGCACGGTAGTACATTCACATTCCCGCTCTTGCACGGATTACCTTGAGGATCTTCTCCGTCACCGAGGTTCCCCTTTCCTTCGTGCTTTCTGCCCGTAGAATTTTCCCCTCGATCACGTCAAAATAACCTTCCTCGTCATGGACACGACCGCAACCGGGAACCGGACAAACATGGCCACTGATTGTGCCCGTTGAGTAGGCGAATGAAAATGGGACCATCTGCAGATTCTTGTGCCTGTCACAGGAGGGCTTTGTCATGGGGGAGTTCCTCCCACGCGCACTCTATTTCGATTGAACGCTTAGGTCAAGCCGCAGTTTGTGGTCTTAGCCACTCTAGACTTAACTTGCTGTCATTACTGAGGTTATTCTCTTAACTTCCGGTTTGCCGATGGCCCGGAAGTATTATAGGTCAAGGAGTAGGGAGCCGTGACCACGCGTCAACACAAGGTTCACACTCAAGTCGGCCGAGCCGCAGTCCAGATCTTTGCCGCCAATGATCGCATGAACCAGATTCTTATCGAACATCTTGACCCTGCTGCCTGGAGAGCCAAAGCGCCTGGCAAGGTCCGCACCATTGCGGCGATCTTCACGCACCTGCACAATGTCCGCTGCAAGTGGATCAGGCTTACAGCTCCGCACCTGAAGGTTCCGCGACAACTCAACCGCGTGCACTGCACGCCGCAGCAGGCCCGCGCGGGATTGGCGGAGAGCGCCGCTCGCTGCGCGGAAATGCTCTCTGAAGCGCTCGGTGGTTGTGGGGGCCGCGTCGAGAAGTTTCGCAGAGACGGCTGGGCTCCGCCTTGGCCGGTTGGCCTGGAAATGCTGTGCTACATGCTTTCTCACGAAGCCCACCATCGCGGGCAGGTGTGTATGCTCGCGCATCAGCTCGGATTCCCGTTGCCGAACGCGTACCGGATCTGGAATTGGGAAAAGCTGTGGAAAGAGTGTGGGTCGCCTCGCGGCCCCGGCTGCGATTCTTAAGGAATTGCTCAAGGGCACCTAAGCGGCAGCCCGAAACGAAATGACCGCTGCAACCGACGGCCCTCGTGTTGACTTGTCAACGTATTATCTTGTTCTCAGCGTATATTTGCTGCATGGGGGCCCCGACGCTTCGCACGGCATTCAATCTCGGTCCCTTTCTCAGTAGCATGGAAGGCGCTTTTCTTCCGCGCGAAGGACATCATTTTTTCACTGGCGGACCGCAGTGACTCGATCTTCTATGTTGAAAAGGGCACCGTGAAGCTCACAATAACATCCGCGAACGGGAAAGAAGCGACGATGGCGCGCCCCTCGGACCGAAGACAGTAAAGACTAGAAACTATGGGTGAAGGTTTCCAAGTGGGCAACGCCGTGATCGGAGGAGGCAATCTCTTCCTCATTGCCGGTCCATGCGTAATCGAAAGCGAAGATCACGCTATCCGCATGGCTGAGATCATCAAGGGTGTAACTCGCTCGCTCGGGTTTCCCTTTATCTTCAAAGCCTCTTACGACAAAGCCAACCGCACCTCCATCAAGAGCTACCGCGGCCCGGGTTTATCCCAAGGATTGCAGGTCTTGCGCAAGGTTCGCGATCAGGTACAGGTGCCAATCCTCACCGATGTGCACGAGACCATTGATGTCCCTAAGGTGGCAGAAGTGGCCGATGTGCTGCAGATTCCAGCATTCTTATGCCGGCAGACCGACCTGGTCGTCGCGGCCGCCAAGAGCGGACGCGTGGTCAACATCAAGAAAGGCCAGTTCGTTTCGCCCTGGGACATGAAGCACGTGGTCGACAAGTGCCGCGATGCGGGAAATACTCGCGTCTTTGTCACGGAGCGTGGATCAAGCTTCGGCTACAACAACCTGGTGGTGGACATGCGCTCCCTGGCCATCATGCGGAAATTCGCTCCCGTGGTGTTTGACGCCACCCACTCTGTGCAGTTGCCTTCAGCCTCTCATGGCGATGATGACCAACCGGCCGTGAGCGGAGGCCAACCTGAGTTCATCCCTGTGCTGGCGCGGGCTGCGGTGGCGGCAGGTGTGGATGGCGTGTTCATGGAAGTTCACGACAATCCCAAAGAAGCCAAGTCAGACGGGCCGAACGCCCTGGAATCAACCAAGTTGCGCGGGGTCCTTAAAGAATTGTTGGCTGTGCAAAGGGGATTGGTTGAGGCCGCTCGCGCTATCTGATTTCCGGCGTGCTTACTTTCTCCGGAACAACGAAAATCCGGTGTAGAACACGTTCGAATCCAGCCCAGGATTCAGGGGCGCGCTGTCGGCATTGGAGAGGTGGTGGTACTTGTATCCAACCGTAAAGGAGCGCCCGGAGCGACTGAAGACCTCGAAGCCGAAGCCCATGTTTGCGGTGTAGTTGAATTGCGAGGACTCCAGCACCGGCACTTGTTGTGCGAAATAAACAAAACCGACGCTTCCGCTGAGGAACGGCTGTATCCTTCGAGACCCGAAATTCAGCTGCAACCCAATAGGGCTCGCACCTGCCCCGTAAATTGTCCCTGCCGGATTTCTTAGGATATTTCGATTCACGAGAAAAACCTGGGTGGGCTGGCTCTGCAACGCTACCGGAATCACGTCTACAGTGTACTTAAGCGTTGCCATTGGGCGAGCCAGCAGAACGCGCGCATACTGCAGGTTCAGCAGGAACAGCTTGCGGCCACGAGTAGTTCCGTCAAAGACAAACGAGTTGGGCGAGTAGTTAGCCCACAGGCCAAATTGATTGGTGCCGGATGGGAGTGGCGAGAGCGAAGCCGTCGGCACTGCAGCATTTTGCGCGACTGACAGGCGTGGCAAGGCAAGCGCAAGGAAGACCAGAAAAGGCGCGAATCGCCGACTGCAAAGCAAAACCGATCCCAATTAGTCCGACGCTGAATTGACTTCCGTTGCCCGCAGTATACCAGCGAGCCCCCGCCACTTGGGCTGAATCTGTTACCATCCCTGACTCATCAGATGGGAGCTGAAGTGATTGCACTCGTCATCTTTCTCGGAATCATCATCATTCTCGCCGTCCTGCTGGACGCGTTTGAGACCGTGGTGCTGCCGCGGCGTGTACAACGGTCCTTTCGCCTCACCTCCTGGTTTTATCGCCATACCTGGGTGCCTTGGGTGAAACTCTCGCAGCTCATCCAATCCCCCAACCGGAGGGAGGCCTTCTTGAGCTACTTTGGGCCGCTTTCCCTGATCCTGCTGCTCGGGTTCTGGGCGATCGGCCTCATTTTTGGGTTTGCGCTGCTGCAGTACGGATTGGGCGGCCACCTGCAGCTGGGAAATCAGCCGATCACCTTCGGAGCTCTCCTCTACCACAGCGGAGAAACCTTCTTCACCCTGGGGTACGGCGACATCGTTCCAACCTCATGGCCGGCACGGCTAGTGGCGGTGTGCGAGGCCGGCATGGGATTCGCTTTCCTCGGGGTGGTAATCGGCTATCTGCCCGTAGTGTATTCCTCGTTTTCCGACCGCGAACTGGAGATTTCTCTGCTCGATTCCCGCGCCGGCTCCCCGCCGACCGCGGCGGAACTGCTGAATCGCCTGGGATGCTGTCCCGATCAGTCGGTACTGGATCGGGTTTTTCGCGATTGGGAACGCTGGGCCGCAGAGGTTTTGGAAAGCCATCTTTCCTATCCCGTGCTCAGCTTCTTTCGCTCGCAGCATAGCAACCAGTCATGGCTGGGTGCGCTGACGCTGATGCTCGACGTGACTTCCCTGGTCCTTGCCGGAATCGAGAATATCCGCCCCGAGCAGGCCAGGCTAACGTTTGCCATGGCAAGGCATGCCGCCGTGGATTTGGCCCAGGTCGTCAGTGCTCGCTACGATCCGAATGGAGATGCTCGTCTCACGCCCGAAGACCTGGAGCACCTGCGCAGTACTCTGGCAGAAAACGGATTGAAACTGCGAACCGGTGAAGCCGCCGACCAAAAACTGGCAAAACTACGTTCGCTATACGAGCCGTACGTCGAGGGCATCGCGCGCAACCTGATAATCACCTTGCCGCCGTGGATCCGCAGCGAGAGGAAAAAAGATAATTGGCAAGGTGGTCCCTGGGACAAGCAGATTCAGAGAAAGGGCATCGAAGACGCCGTACGCGTCGTTGACGAGCACTTTTAAGCTTTTCCCCATTGTGCGTGGACCAATCGCCTAGCAGGGCCGCTGAAAAACGTTTGATTTGTATCAGGGCACGCCTTCAGGTGTGCCACAAGTCATTCAAAATATGTGCGGCTTCAGCCGCTGCATTTCGGCAATCGCACTAGAGAATCACAGACGCGGCAAGCAGCGCCGCCACCCATCCGCCGCTAGTCTGCTAACATTCTCTCGTCTCATGAAGCATATCGGCGAAAATGTGGTGCGCATCGAGGCCGAGGCGCTGCGGGCGCTCGCCGACCGCATTGCTGGTCCAATGGGCAAGGCTTTTAACCGCGCAGTCGAACTGCTGCACTCCTGCCGCGGGCGGGCCGTGGTTACCGGCATGGGGAAAAGCGGGATTGTGGCTCACAAGATTGCCGCCACCTTGAGTTCGACGGGAACCCCCGCACTCTTCCTGCATCCCGCCGAAGCCGTGCATGGCGATTTGGGTATGGTGGTGGCAGGAGATGTCGTGATCGCGCTGTCTTCCAGTGGTGAAACGGAAGAAATTCTGACCCTGCTGGCTACCATCAAGCGCTTGCAAGTCCCGCTCATCAGCATGACCTGCGATCAGCTTTACAACGGCAGCAAGCTCTCGACTCTGGCTGCGGCAGCCGACGTCGCACTGGATTGCTCGGTTGACAAAGAAGCCTGCTCGCTGGGCCTTGCCCCCACCACCTCCACCACCACCATGCTGGCACTGGGTGACGCGCTCGCCGTCGCCATCTCCGAGAAGCGCGGCTTCAAAGAAGAAGATTTTGCCAATCTGCATCCAGGCGGGAAATTAGGTAAACGGCTGGCGCGAATTGAGACCTTAATGCACACGGGCGATTCAGTGCCGAGGGTGACGCCGCAGACCAAAATGTCAGACGTAATTTACGAGATGTCCCGCAAGAAGCTTGGAGTGACGACAGTAGTCGAAGGAGACAAACTGGTTGGAATCATCAGCGACGGGGACCTCCGGCGACTCCTGGAACGCCGTGGGAAAGAGGTGCTCGATCTGAAAGCCGGCGAATGCATGACACGTGATCCCAAGACCGTCGCACCCGGAGAATTCGCGATTACGGCTTTAGCTGTCATGGAACAGAAGAAGATCACGTCGCTCGTGGTTGTGGACGGAAACATGACGTTGCAAGGCATCGTGCACTTGCACGATCTGTGGGGAACCGAGATGGTGTGAGCAGATATTTAGCTAGATCGGGACTTGTTCCAAGGCGACGATGAACTGGATGCCTTCGATTTTCTTTCCTTGTAGGCGACGATCATTGGTGACGAACAAATCAGTGTTGGCGCTCGCTGCACAGGAAAGCTGAACCGCATCCGGTGCACGCAATGACCGGTCGCAGCGAATCGCGGCATACCTCCGCGCGGTTTCCGCATCGAAGGAAAGCAGCAAAGCCGTCCTCGTGATCGCATCTTCGTATCTTCTGCACAGCGCCATGTCGGCGCGTTCCAAAGGTTTTACCAAGACTTCTCCGAGGGTCAAGGCAGAGGTAAGCAATTGATCGCCTCTCTCCAGCATGCTCTTGCGCAGCCGTTTGGTGGCCAGTGATAGTTCATCATTTCCCTCCAAGAAATAGATGAACAGGTTCGTGTCCCAGAAAATGCGGCTCATTCCCATCCCTCGCGCAAGCGCCGCACATATTTGTCCGCGTGCTCATCCGCCCACAACTCCTTCCCCGAACCGTAGAGGGCTAATAAAGGGTCGTCTTCTTCCGCTCGACTTGCGGCCTCCCGACACCAGTTGTCATACCACGCGAGTAGTCCTCTAAACCGGTTGTCAGGCAGATCCTCTGGCTTGGGCAACATCTTGCCGCCCTCCCGCTGGGGATGATAAGGGTCGCCCGGTCGAAAAAGGCGACGGCGACCCGGGGCCGTTTCGTAAAGCATTCGGTAGCGTCCGGGACTAGGCGGCCGATTGGCGACGCAGTGCTGAATGACGTGTACGTAGACTCCAGGTCGCAGGGGCTCCTTCCCGGATTCCTTGTTCGCTCGCTCCATAATTTCTTCAATCGAGAAATCCGGCTGTTTGGGACACTCCTGATGAAGCAGAGCTACGACAATCCAAACCTCGTCGGCGACTCTAATGCGGGTTCCTGAAGCCAGAGGCATATGTACTCATCCTGAAGCAAGGCTATACCAATGAAATAGTACTATCAAGTAAATTATTATATACTTGGTTGTGATGTATGATACATTAATCAATATCTGAGAGGGAACCTCTGGCTTTAGCGCGCTGCGGTGATTGCGGCTCTCCAAATGGAAAAAACGGTAATGTCTATTCGCAAAAGGCCCACCTTCTGGTTGGTCATCCCCAGAGCGGCCCAGTTTGCGGCACGACTGTCTGCCAAAATGCTCCAAAGGTCTGGCTCACTGAGCAGGAAGAAATAAATTACGAGAAGGGTGAGCGAGTCTCTCCGCTTACGGAGGCCACGCGGGCACCAAGTTTCGTCTCCAATGACTCGCAGACCTTTGTCGGACGATGGCGACTCTCCTAGGTCGCCCATTGCTAAACATCCATTCGTGGCTAAACTCCTGTTCTGCAAAGTACAATGATGAATTTCCAACTTGTTTAGGATCCTAACCATGTGTCGCTGGTCTGAACTCTTCATACCCACGCTGCGCCAAGCCCCGGCCGATGCCGAGGTCGCCAGCCATAAGTTCTTGGTGCGGGCGGGCTACATTCGCCAACTGGCCGCCGGGATCTACTCCTACCTGTTTCTGGGACAGCGCTCCTTCAACAAGATCATCGCCATCGTGCGCCAGGAAATGGACAAGATCGGCCAGGAGTTTTACTTGCCCGCGCTGCATCCGCGCGAGTTGTGGGAGGCCAGTGGCCGCTGGGCCGCGATAGGCGACACCATGTTTCGCCTGAAGGATCGCAAAGGCGCCGACCTTTGCCTAGGCATGACAGAAGAAGAGGTCATGACTGAGATCGCGCGCAAAGAACTGCGCAGCTACAAGCAGCTGCCCCAGATCTGGTACCAGATTCAGAGCAAGTTCCGCGACGAGGCCCGGCCCAAATCAGGCCTGCTGCGCGTACGGCAGTTCGTAATGAAGGATTCGTACTCTTTTGATATTGATGCCGCCGCTCTCGACGTCTCCTATTTGAAGCATTACGACGCTTACTGCCGGATCTTCGACCGTTGCGGACTGAAATATGTGGTCGTCGAGGCCCACTCGGGCGCCATGGGAGGTTCGCAATCGCACGAGTTTATGGTGCGCACCGACGCTGGTGAGGACCTGGTAGTGAGCTGCGAGAAGTGCGGCTACGCGGCGAACATGGAAAAAGCCACTTCCCGGTTGCGCCCTGTGGACGATCTGCCCGCGGAAGGAAACGGCAAGCCTCTCGAAGTTCACACGCCGGGGCAGAAAACGATCGAGGACGTCGCGCGTTACCTGGGGGTGTCGCCCAAAAACAAGATGAAAACTTTGGCCTACATGGCCGATGAGCGCGACCCGGAAACCGGCAAGACCAGACCTCGTCCCGTAGTTGTGTTCATGCGGGGCGATCATCAACTCAACGAGACCAAGCTTTCTTCCGCGATTGGGGGAAAAGAGTTTCGCACCATGCAGGCGGAAGAGATCGAGCAAGTCTTCCATTCACCTGCCGGGTTTCTCGGGCCCATTGGGTTAAAGGATGTCGCGACCGCGAAGGATGGAGACTTCAGCGATGGTGTAATTCTGCTGGTTGATGAAGCCCTGAAAGGCCGGCAGAACCTGATTGGCGGCGCCAACAAGGAGGATTACCACCTGAAGAACATCACGCCGGGCAGAGACTTCCAGCCGACCGCCTACGCCGACCTGCGCAGCGTGGCGGCGGGCGAGGACTGTCCCAACTGTGGCGAGGCTCTGCGCGTCGATACTGCGGTCGAGATCGGCCATATTTTCAAGCTCGGCTACAAGTACTCCGAGTCGATGGGCGCGCGGGTGCTCGATCGCAATGGCAAGGAAGTCACGCCCATCATGGGCTCCTATGGCATAGGCATTGAGCGCATCCTGACCGCGGCCGTCGAACAGAGCAATGACGAGCATGGCTTCTGGCTCCCGCCGCAGATCGCGCCGTTCGAAATTGTGGTGACTCCCACCAATGTAGGGGACGACAAGCTGCGCACCACGGCGGAAGACATTGCACGGCGGCTGGAAGCGGCCGGATTCGAAGTGTTACTAGACGACAGGGACGAACGGCCAGGGGTAAAGTTCAAGGATGCTGACCTAGTGGGCATACCCTTTCGTGTCAATGTGGGCAAGAAGGTTACCGAAGGTACTGTCGAGGTGGTTCATCGCTCGACACGCGAAATACAGAATGCTAGCATCGCCGCAATAACGGACTATTTTGAAAAGCTATTGCGGCCGGCACGCTGAGCAGGCGCCCAGGCGTGTCGCCCTTGGCGGTACACGTATGGGTACATTTAAATTGATTGTCGGGATCACTCTAATCGTCGGCATCATTGTCGTCGGAGTGCAGGTCATCCCACCCTATTTCACCAACTACCAGTTCGAAGACGAACTCAATAACGAGGCACTGGCCGCCACTTACAGCACCAAGACGGAAGAAGACATCCGTGGCCTTGTCTACAAGAGAGCCAAGGACATGGATATCCCGATCACCCCCGAGCAGATTACCGTGCATCGCACCGGCACTCAGGGGACCGGGAGCCTTCTTATTGAGGCAAACTACACGGTGCACGTATCCTTGCCTGGCTACCCGCTGGACTTGAATTTCCACGCGGTCACGAAAAATAAGGGCCTATACTGAGTCCCCGCAAGTCATCCTGAGGTGATTTAGAATAGATCATGGGGCACGGGCCGGTAGGCCGAACGGGCAAAATTGCGCCATCCAGGCAGTTCAAGAGGCAAAGCGACGAAAAAAGCTGGCTCTGGATAACTCTTACGACCGTCTCATCGTCTGAAAAAGTAGCGACTCCGCCCATTAACTGTGGCCATTAAACTCAAGATCCCGAAAAGCACGGGGCAGACCACCGGAACCAGCCGACTTCTGCCTCGTGACCCCGTGCTGCGCGCTGCCTTCCTGGTGTTCGTAACCGTTTCGCTGGTGCTCGTCGGCTCCTTCTCCTATTTGTATGTCAAGTACGACCGGATCATTGAAAAGCGCTTCCGCGGGCCGGTATTCAGCAGTTCTGCCCGCATCTATGCCCTGCCACAAACGGTGAAGGTGGGGGAAAAGATCGACGCCAAGGAGATCGCCACGCTATTGCGGCGTGCCGGCTATTCCGAGCGGGAGGGACAATCCCCCCTGGGCAGCTACCACCTGGTAAAGGGCGGGATCGAAATCAGCCCCGGGCCTGAGTCTTATCACAGCCCTGATCCCGCGCAGATCCGCTTCAGCGCAGGCCAAGTCGACAGCATCAAGGACAGGTCTGGGGATCTGGCTGCCTACGAACTCGAGCCGCAACTGGTGACTTCCCTGTTCGACGCTGAACAACGCTCCAAGCGCCAGTTGGTCAAATACGATGACATTCCCAAGATTATGGTGGATGCAGTCCTATCCATTGAGGACCGCCGCTTTTTTCAACATGGTGGCGTGAATTACCTTCGCCTGATGGAAGCCGCCTGGGTTGATTTCACCCACCAGAAGCACGAACAGGGCGGCTCCACTATCACTATGCAGCTCTCCCGCGCTTTCTTCCTCACTCCAGAAAAGACTATGAAGCGGAAGCTGGTGGAGATGCTGATTGCCATCGAACTGGAGCAGAAATTCAGCAAGCAGCAGATTTTCGAGTTCTATGCCAATCGAGTCGATCTCGGACAGCGTGGCTCGTTCACCATCAGCGGGTTCGCCGAGGCTTCGCGAGCTTATTTTAATAAGGACCTGAAGGATATCACACTGCCTGAGGCGGCTCTGTTAGCCGGGCTCATCCAGGCGCCCAGCTATCTATCTCCCTATCGCCATCCCGAGCGGGCGCTGGACCGGCGCAACCTTGTGCTCGACAGTATGGTCGAGACGCACGCCATTACCCGAGCAGAGGCGGAAAAAGCCAAGGCTACGCCACTGAAGCTCGCCCCACCGAACGTCGAGGCGAGTGACGCGCCCTATTTCGTTGACCTCGTGCGCGACACCTTGATCAACAAGTACAACGAGCGCGAGCTGAACGAGCAGTCGTATCGCATCTACACCACGCTGGATCCTGACTTGCAGAAAGCAGCCGCGCAGGCGGTCGAAACCGGCATCAAGCTGGTGGACGAGCAGGTCAAGAAGATGCGCACCCGCAGGGTCAAAATAGGCAAGGGCAAGTACGAGACTCAGGTCAAACCGGGGCCCGATGCCCAAGTTGCGCTGGTGGCGATGGACCCGCACACCGGACAGATCCTGGCCTTGGTCGGAGGCCGCAACTACGGCTTGAGCCAATTGAATCATGCCGTCGCCAAACGCCCGACCGGATCGATTTTTAAGCCGTTCGTCTACGCGGCGGCGATGAATACCGCGCTCAACCCCACGACCGCGCCTGACGGGCAGGCTATGGTGCTCACCCCTGCTTCCATGGTGGAGGATTCGCCCAGCACCTTTGCGTACGGCGACCAGATCTACGAGCCGCGAAATTACAAAGAGGAGTACCACGGCCAGGTAACCGCGCGCTTCGCGCTCGCACTGTCGCTGAATAACGCGACAGTGAAGCTTGCCGAGGAAGTCGGCTACGACAAAGTGGCCGATCTGGCCAAGGCCGCCGGCATCACTTCTGTGAAGGCGACGCCGGCCATGGCACTAGGAGCTTACGACGCCACGCCCATAGAGATGGCGGCTGCTTACACCACCTTCGCCAATGGCGGTATTCGCCTTTCCCCCATCCTGATTAATTCCCTGCGTAATACACGCGGGGATGTTATCGAGGACTTCAGCCCCGAGAAGAAAGATGTGCTCGATCCGCGAATCGCGTATGTGATGACCAACATGATGGAAGGCGTGCTGAACTTTGGCACGGCGTACCCAGTGCGCACGCGTGGCTTCACGGCTCCGGCCGCGGGCAAGACCGGCAGTTCGCATGATGGCTGGTTCGCGGGCTATACCAGCAACGTGCTCTGCATTGTCTGGGTTGGCTTTGACGACTACAGCGACCTGCGCCTGAGCGGTGCGCAGACTGCCGCGCCCATCTGGGCCGAATTCATGAAGAAGGCCGTCGCGCTCCCGCAATACTCGGATGTAAGGTCCTTCTCCCAGCCTTCGGGAGTGGTCGATGTGCAACTCGACAAGATTACGAACCGCTTGGCAACTCCGTCCTGTCCGGAGACTTACACCGCCGCTTTTGTGGCTGGCACGGAACCGCGCGACACCTGCGATCAGGGAAGCGGAATCCGCGGCTTCTTCTCCCGAATCTTCGGCACCGGGGCTGACAAACCGCTGCCCCCGGCTCCTCCGGGAGCACAAACCGGCCAGGTAGCCGACGGGCAGCAGGATCCGGCAAAAAAGAAAAAGGGATTGTTCGGCAAGATTGCGGGTATCTTTAAGGACGACAAGTCGTCCTCCGCTCCGTCTAACCAGCCGAGCGACTCGGGCAACAACAATCCCCATTAGGTGCGGCGTGGGCTAAACGGGGAGGATCTGCTCGGTTGTGCTCGGGAGGTGCCGTTATGCGCCGGCAAATTATTTTATTGCTCCTTGCACCTTTCCTGCTCATCTTCACCGACTGCCGCGCTTTGGCACAGGCTCCTCTACCCAACCAGGTGCAAGTAGGACCTCCCGTACGCCGGGTTGAGCCCCCATCTCCGACAGCATCGGCGGGGGAACTGGAAAAACGCGCCGATGAACTACGGGGAGAAAAGGCCTACCCCGATTCGCTGGATTATTTCCGCGCCGCCCTGGTCAAGAATCCGGATAGCCCTACGATTTACAACAAGATGGGGATTGTTGAGCTGCAGACCATGCACTTGAAAGAGGCGAAGAAGAATTTCGAACGCGCCATCAAGCTCAAGCGTGATTTCGCTGACGCTTATAACAATCTGGCGGTCGTTTACTACGAGCAAAAAAAGTACGGTAAGGCGATCAAGCTGTACACCAAGGCGATCGACATCGACCAGAGCTCTGCCTCCTTCTTTAGCAATCTAGGTGCTGCCTATTTTTCCAAAAAGGAGTTCGAAAAGGCGACTCTGGCCTATGCCCACGCGATTCAGCTCGACCCAGACATTTTTGAGCGAACCTCCCGCACTGGAGTGGCCGCACAGTTGCCGTCCCCCGAGGACCGAGCGCGCTATAACTACACCATGGCTAAGCTCTATGCCAAGATCGGCTTAACCGATCGCTCGCTGCAATTTCTGCGGCGTGCCATGGAGGACGGATACAAAGACATCCGGATGGTGTATAAGGACGCTGAATTCTCCGCCCTGAGGAAAGACCCCCGGTTCGCCGAGCTGATGGCCGCCAAACCGCCAGCCATTCCAGAATAAAGTACAAGGCTTAGTAAATTTTTGTAAAAAGCAAAACTTCGAGCTGCCAGCTGGGTTAAAGTGGCAGAAATACTCCTGAAAACAACAGGGTGAGTAAGGAGAAACGGTACCCACCGATTTGCCGACCCGAGCACGCCCCAAGCAAGGCAGTCGGTGGGTTTGTCTTCTCTGTCCCAGTGCCTTTCTAAGAACCCCTAGATTTGTCCGACAGCGTACAGAGTTTGCCCGATTGAACGTACTCTGCTTTTTGACGAGAGTGGCTGGGACAGCCCTCTGGCTCGAGGAGAGGCCATGCCTAGCCACGATCCGGGACCGCTACTCGATCCCCCCGAGCGCACTCGCGATTCGCTGGACTCGCTGGAGACTAGGTTTCGACGCGCCTACGGTCGAGACATGAGGCCGGAAGAAAGAAAATACTTTGCCTTGGTCGAACCGATCGCTCGCTTCGACCCGAATGCCAAGACCGGACAACCAGAGGCGGTCGAGTCTAAGCCCACGGTAGAGTCTAAACCCGAAGAGCCGCCTGCAACCAGCGACGCCGAGATTGCAGATGTACCGGAATCTCATCCGCCCAAAGCAGCTTAGATCTGTGCTTCAAGCCCTTCAACTTTTCGAGGCTTGGCTTTTTATCCTGACCGGGATTCAAATAATTGCTGGTGCTCAATGAGACTCGTGGCCAACGCGCCCGATCGGTCGCTTTACTCTCTTTCGCAAACGTATCGGGACCATACGTGCACCTCGCTTTCCTCTACACGCTCATTGCTGATGCCTTCCGCAGCCTGCTCGGCCGCAAGCCGGGATAATTCCCCTGCCGCGGTTCGATACACCTTGGATCCTTTAGAAAGCTAGGCGCCACTCTTGGTGGGACTGCGCGCGCTGATATATTCCTCGACGACCCGCTCCCATTTCCCTTGCGCTTTCAAGATGTACTCCACCGCATCGCGCAACGCCCCGTCGCCACCGGCATGGTCAGTGATGAAATGAGCCTCGCCCTTGACCTCTTCGCGCGCATTAGGGACTGCTATCGCGAGTCCGCAGTGCCGCATTACGGGCAAGTCAATTACATCATCTCCGATGTAGGCAGCTTCCTCTGAGTCCAACTTCTCCTGGCGAAGAATTCCCTGAAAAACCGTCAGCTTGTCCTGAATGCCCTGATGGACGTGTTCCAGCTTCAGATCGCGCGCCCGTAAGGCCACCGTTTCAGAGATGCGCTTGGTGATCAGCCCCATCTTGATGCCGGCCAGACGCGCTAGCGAGATGGCGGTGCCATCATGGGCGTTGAAGCCCTTGGCTTCCACGTAGGTCTGGCTGACTAGCCCAAAGCCACCTTGCCCGCCATGTTTGGCGGCGTGCTCCTGGGTCGTCAACTGGCCTCCGCCGGGCGCAGGAAAGATCCAGATTTTTCCGTCGGTCAGAACGCCATCCACGTCAAACAGGAGGAGCTTGATTTTCTTGGCCCGGGGTTTCGACATGGGCGGGATTTTAGCATCCAGCTCTTAGCTATTAGCCCTTAGCTGTTAGCTCAATTAGTTTTGGCTAATAGCAAAGGGCTAAAGGCTAAGAGCTCTAAGGCGAACATTTTGCGAAACTGATCAGTCCGGGTAGAATATTGGAAATGTCCTCCCTTCCTGCCAGTCTCGAATGGGCCCACCTGCTGGTTCAGGAATGGTTTGTGCGCCGTTTTGCGACGCCTACCGAACCGCAGGAGCAGGGCTGGCCGCACATTTTGGCGGGACGAACCACGCTGATTTCCGCCCCCACGGGTTCCGGAAAAACTCTGGCGGCTTTCTTAGCCTGCATTGATCGCCTGGTGCGGAAGGCATTAGCGGGTGATCTTCTGGATCGCACCGAGGTTCTTTACATTTCTCCTCTGAAGGCATTGGGCAATGACATCCAGAAAAACCTCGAAGTCCCCTTAGGCGAAATTCTCCAGATGGCCGGCGAGCGCGGGCTGCTCATGCCCGAAATTCGTACCGCCGTTCGTACCGGAGACACGCTCATGCATGAGCGCCGGGCGATGCTAAAACGCCCGCCGCACATCCTGGTTACTACTCCGGAGTCGCTCTACATCCTGCTCACGGCGGAGAAGAGCCGGGCGATTCTGCGCGATATCGAAACCGTAATCGTCGATGAAATCCATGCGGTCGCGGATGACAAGCGCGGCGCACACCTGACGCTCTCGCTGGAGAGGCTGGAATCGCTCACGAACCGGCTGCCGGCGCGCATCGGGCTTTCCGCAACTCAGAAACCCATAGAAGAAGTGGCCCACTTTCTCACGGGAAGCGGGCGTCCCGATCCGGTCATCGTCAACATCGGCCATAAGCGCGACCTCGATCTCGCAGTAGAAACCCCTGCTAGTCAACTCGGCCCTGTCGCCAGCAACGAGATGTGGGACGAGATTTACGATCGCATCGCCGAACTCGTTCGCCAGCATCGCTCGACTCTGGTTTTCGTCAACACCCGCCGGCTGGCGGAGCGCGTTGCCCACAATCTGGCCGAACGATTGGGAGAGGAAGCCGTGGCGGCTCATCACGGAAGCTTGTCTCGCAAGCTGCGCCTGGCTGCCGAAAAGAAGCTGAAGAACGGCGAGATTAAGGTGCTGGTTGCGACCGCCTCGCTCGAGCTCGGAATTGATGTCGGGACTGTCGATCTCGTTTGCCAGCTCAGCTCGACGCGCGCCATTGCTGTGGCGTTACAGCGTGTGGGTCGGTCTGGTCACTGGCGGGGCGCGGTTCCCAAAGGCCGCATTTTCGCAATGACGCGCGACGAGTTGCTGGAATGTGCTGCCCTGGTTCGCGCCATTCGGCAAGGTGATCTCGATCGCCTCATGATTCCGGAATCTCCGTTGGATGTGCTGGCCCAGCAGATTGTCGCCGCCTGCTCCGCGGAGGAATGGCGCGAGGATGACTTGTTTGCTTTGATTCGGCGTGCTTATCCCTACCGCAACCTGCCTCGCGAAATGTTCGATTCGCTGATCTCAATGCTTTCGGACGGCATCGCCGCACGCCGTGGGCGGTACGGCGCTTACCTATATCGCGACCAGGTGAATGGCCGCCTCCGGGCGCGTCGCGGAAGCCGCCTGGCAGCTATCACCAGCGGCGGAGCCATTCCTGAAACTGCGCTGTATACCGTGGTCGCCGAACCCGAAGGCGTCACGGTCGGCACGGTGGATGAAGACTTCGCAGTGGAAAGTCTCGCCGGCGATGTCATGCTGCTAGGCAACACTTCCTGGAGGATCCGCCGCATTGAAGGAAAGTCCGGGCGCGTGATCGTGGAAGATGCCCACGGCGCGCCGCCGGGAGTTCCCTTCTGGCTGGGCGAAGCGCCTGCGCGAACAGCTGAGCTCTCAGCGCATGTTGCCGACTTGCGCCAGGAAATCAGCGATTGGCTCCCTGGTGTTTCGCCGGTTGGCTTCTCGCCCACGCAGCCGGTCGTGGCCGAGACCATTTCGTGGCTGAAACAAGAGTGCGGTCTGGACGATGCCGGTGCTGAGCAGATTGTCGAGTACATCCTGCAAGGCCGCGCCGTCTTGGGCGCTGTGCCTACTCAGAAAACAATCATTGCCGAGCGCTTCTTCGATGAAGGTGGTGGGATGCAATTGGTCATCCACGCCCCCTTTGGCGGTCGCATCAACAAGGCATGGGGATTAGCTTTGCGCAAGCGTTTCTGCCGCAGCTTTAATTTCGAGCTGCAAGCGGCGGCCACCGACAACGGATTAAACATTGCTTTGGCCGAGCAGCACAGCTTCCCGCTCGCTGATGTCTTTCAGTTCCTCCAGCCTGAAACTGTCCAGCCGATCCTGGAACAGGCCGCGCTGGCCTCGCCAATCTTCGGCACCCGTTGGCGCTGGGATGCCACCCGCGCGCTGGCCCTCTTGCGTTTTCAGGGCGGCAAGAAAGTTCCGCCCCAAATCCAGCGTATGCGTTCCGACGATCTGCTGGCATCCGTTTTCCCCGACGTGGCCGCTTGCCAGGAAAACATTGTTGGTGACATTCAGATACCTGATCACCCGCTGGTTAGCGAAGTCATGAAGGACGTGCTCACCGAGGCCATGGATATCGAGGGATTACGCAACGTGCTGCGCGGAATCTCCAACGGGGGCATTCGTTGCGTTGCCGTGGACACGCCTATTCCTTCGCAGTTCTCGCACGAAATCCTGAATGCGAATCCGTATGCCTATCTCGATGATGCGCCACTAGAAGAACGCCGTGCCCGGGCCGTCGAAATGCGCCGCATTCTACCGGAATCAGTCCTGCAAGAAGTTGGCAAACTTGATCCTGCAGCCATCGCCCAAGTCCGCGAAGAAGCCTGGCCGGATGTTCGAGACCGTGATGAGTTGCATGACGTTCTGCAAACACTCATTGCCATCCCTGAATCCATCCCCAATGATGTCGTCATCCTGAGCGGACGTCGGTCCGCGAAGGATCCCGCGTGCACAACGGGTGAAACATGGGCCGCGTACTTCGGCGAACTGGTCTCAGAAGGCCGCGCGGGCCGTGCTACTCGCGCAGGCAAGACTTACTGGCTCGCAGCCGAGAAAGCAAAGACCTTCACTGCCATTTTTCCAGACGCAAGACTGGAGGTCCCACTAAAGGCAGTCGAAACCCTAGTACCCTCACCAGACGACGCTCTTCTGGTTTTGGTCACCGGCTGGATGGCGCATGTCGGTCCCACGACAGCAGTCCAGTTGGGCGACGTCCTTGGTCTTCCCACGCCAGAAATCGACAAGGCGCTGCTCCGGCTGGAAGCGACAGGCGCCATCCTGCGCGGTAAGTTCACCGATCCGTCTATCCAGGAAACGGAGTGGTGCGATCGCCGCCTGCTGGCCCGCATCCACCGGCTCACCCTAGGCACACTACGCAAGCAGATCGAGCCGGTCACCGCAGCGCAATTCATGCGCTGGCTCCTTCGTTGGCAGCATGTTGCCCCAGGCACACAGGTTCTGGGCGAACGGGGCACACTGGAAGTGCTGCGGCAGCTGCAGGGTTTCGAAATTCCTGCCAATGCCTGGGAACGCCAGATTCTGGCGCGCCGCATTGCCGATTACGACCCTAAAATCCTCGATCAGCTTTGCCTGACGGGCGCAGTGGGCTGGGGCCGTCTGTCGCCTCATCCTGCGACGCTCGAGGACACGGCCGAAGGCAAACGGCGCGTCATCCCAACCAGCGTCGCTCCTGTCACCTTCTTTGTGCGGGAAGAATCCGATTGGATGATGCCTCGCCATCCTGGCACTGAGCTGCCGGAAGAAGCGCGTGGTCTGAGCCACGGCGCCCGCCGGGTACTCGATTTCCTGCGTCACCGTGGCGCATCTTTCTTCGCTGACATCGTGCGCGGAACCGAGAAGCTCAAATCAGAGATTGAAACGGCGCTGTGGGAACTGGTCGCCGCCGGGATTGTTACGGCAGACGGCTTCGACAACCTGCGCTCATTAATCGATCCCAAGCGTCGTGCCGGACAAGGCCACGGTCGCACCTCTCGCCCACGGCACAGTTCGGGCCGTTGGTCGTTGCTCTACACCGATGAAGTCGCGGACCGGAATAAGGCTGTCGAGGCCACCTGCTGGATGCTGCTCAAGCGTTATGGCGTGGTCTTTCGCGATCTGCTTGTCCGCGAAGCCATCCTGCCAAAGTGGCGAGAGTTGCAGATAGCTTTCCGGCGCCTGGAAGATCGCGGCGAGATTCGCGGCGGCCGTTTTGTGGACGGTTTCCTGGGTGAGCAGTTTGCTTTGCCGGTGGCGGTGGAGTCGTTGCGTGCGACCCGGAAGATGGAGCCCACAGGAGAGACATTGACCCTTTCGGCGGCTGATCCGCTAAACCTGGTTGGAGTCCTGGTGCCGGGAGAACGAATCCCGGCAATTTCCGGCAAGACGGTCATGTTCCGCGACGGAGTGGCGATCCGCAACGAGGACGCTTACCGAGCTGCAGGCGATTAGCCCCCTCGGAGTTCAGTTGGGGGCGGTAAACGCCTGGGCCAGAAAATACAAGTTCTGCTGACAGTAAAAGAGCAACTTCTCCGGAATCACTTTCCGGCGCTGATCGAGATTTATGGCTTGCACCAGCACCGGTTGTGAATCGCATCCCGCGCGGCGCAGCATCAGCATTCCCGACACCCCGCTCGGCTCAACTTCATAAGCACCTGCGGGTAGCAGGATTTCTCCCACCACAAAGTCGAAGGGAACGTAGGCCACGGCCGGTCCTTCATTTCGCTCGGAATCGCGCATAGAGCGAACACTTACCGTCGCGAACGAGCAGACATCCAGTTGATTTGTTAAATAAGAATTACGGCCCACTGCAATCTCCCTCAGTTAAGTCGAGCGGGAACTCGATGAGGGGTCTCTCGAGTTCCCGTCGGCTACTGCCCGACCTGAAATCCTAAAGCGCTTCCCCTCGCTTTTGGCCGGGCCAGTCTCGTATGAACCTCTCCCTGATCGCTAGGGAATCTCTAACAAAGTCCGTCAGGGGACCAGCAACTTAGGCCCCTGACGGCGACTTCCCGACGAAAACTTTCCGAAAAGCGCCTCCCCCAGGTCGCTTTTGCCGGGATAGCCCTTTTAAACCCTAGTACAAAGCGGCCACCACCACGGTCTCCGGAGCGCGATTAGCCGCCCTGATCATCTCTTCCTTTTCCAGACGGCTCTTGGGCAGCTCTCTCCCAACCTCGCTTCCCTGGATCCAGATCTGGCTCAGGAAGTACCTGTTGCCATAGCGATGAAACACGAGTTTGCTCTGCTCAGCCGGTTTGCTCGCCTGGGCCCTGTACGATGTCGCGAACGTCGCGTGATCAGTTCCGACAATCGCCAGCACTCCCAGATCACCAGCCGGCTGGATGTCATATTGACCCGCCGGCAGAGCCTTGTTGCCAATCATGTAGTCGAATGGGACGTTAGCCACCACGCGACGTGTCTGCGCATAAACCGATCCCGCCGCCAGCAGAATTGTCAGCACTGCGAGCAAGGGGAACGAGTAATGTCTCTTCATAAACCCTCCTTTTTGCGTGAAGCCTTGCATCGAGGACGTTCCCCTCTCCCGAAATCTTCTACGTCTCGAAACAGCTGGCATTGAGCTCTTTGAGCTCCGACGTATTCTGGTTTTGCAGTTACCATGCCAATCAAATTGGGGGCGGGGGTGCACTGACCAGGATCGCCTAATTAGTTGATCTAGTGGAGCTTAGATACAATGTCGCCCTGAGGATGGTCGCTGTTGGAAAGCGCCATGCGGCAGTTTCGAACTATCCAATCGGATAGCACTGCGCCCAGTCGGATAGACCTGCCGCCTACCAGCGTGCATCCCGCGCCCAACTGTGCTAAGAACTATTAACTCTGCATCGGGGGTAAGGGTGAACCCGAGATTGGTAGCCATTGCCGGGCCGTTGAAGGACTCCAGCTTTGCCCTGCCTGCCGGGGAGCTTTCCGTCGGGCGGGACGCCTCCAACTTGTTGGCTATCTCCGACCCTTCTGTTTCCCGCCGGCATTGCATCGTCATACAGGAGTCAGAGCGCTTCAAGGTTCGCGACCTTGCGAGCCGGAACGGCACCCTGGTCAACGGAAATGCCGTGCAAGAGCAATATCTGAAGCACGGTGACCAGATTTCCGTTGGCGATTCGATTTTCGTCTTTCTCACCGAGGAAACCGACGAAGGAGTCCTGCGCGGACAGGTGGAATTTGAAGAAGGCACTCCCGCCGCCTCCACCGTTCGGCTGCGACCGGCCGATGTGCTTTACCTCCAGCCCGATAAGATTCTGAGCGAATTGCCGGCGACCTCCCGTCTGGCACGCAACCTCAACGTGCTGCTGAAAATCAGCCGAGTGGTGCACTCCATCCGCGACCTGCAGGAGCTTCAGGACGAAATTCTGAGTCTCACCTTCGAGGTTTCTCCCGCAGAGCGGGGAGCCATCCTGCTGGACGGCGCTCATGGCAAGGATTTTGCTTCCGTATTCGCGCGTAACCGCCACGCCGGCGACCCGCGAACTGTGCGCGTAAGCCGCACCGTGGCGAAGCAAGTTCTGGAACAGGGTCTCTCGATCCTGGGTAGTGATGTGATCGGCAGCGAGAACTTCAGTGGGGTGGAAAGCCTGGTCACCTCCCAGGTACGTTCCCTGCTCTGCGTGCCCCTTATCGTCTTTGACAAGGTGATCGGTTGCATCTACCTCGATTCGACCAATCCCATGCTGCGTTTCGATGAGGACCACCTGCAGCTTGTTACGGCGATTGCCGGCATCTCCGCCGTGGCCCTGGAAAACGCCCGCCAACTGGATTGGCTGCGCCAGGAGAACCAGCGCCTCAACACCGAGATCAACCTTGAGCACAACCTGGTAGGTGAAAGCACGCTCATGAAAAGT
>DASQIH010000122.1:0-14024 GCA_035631655.1 Terriglobales bacterium | reverse complement strand
TTTTTCGAATTTGTTCTGTAACCAGCTCATGCGCTGTGCTCTGACGCGAAACCGAGCTTTCAACCAGGACTTCCGTTTTGGGCTCCCCAAACACGGGCATTGTAGCCACCTACAATTGTGGATTTGGCGCCCTGAATAACTAGTTCCCGGACGATTGAACCCATTGACTCGTCACATCAACCGGTTCGTGCCCACTACCAAAACTTATGGCAGAGATCCTAAAACCAAGGGCACGTGCCCGCTGTAGAGACGCCCGATATCTTTCGTAAACTTTCCGGGCTTGCTCCGCTGTTTCCACGGATTCTGCCGCCCGGATCGCATTCAAAATTTCCGTCTTCAGAGACAACTCTGCCGACCCCATACAGCAGCTCTCTTGGGTTAGGCCCTAATCATCGTATGTTAAGAGTATGCTATTCCCGCTCTAGCATGTAGTCAACCATGGAATTGCACAAAAATCGCGTCCCGATGGTCACTTTACAGGACCCGATTCCAGCCTTAAACTGGCTCACCGTGACGCGCAAGCACAGGAAGCCCTCAAAGCACGAGATCAAATCTGTGCTGAAGTTTCTGGCGAGCAACGGTGGCCGCAAAGGTGGCAAGGCGAGATGGAAAGATATGTCACCGGAGGAGCGGTCGGAGTTTATGAGAAGGGCGGCGCTCAAGAGATGGAGCCGGGAGAAGCGCCCCCCGTCAACATCCTAATTCGAATTTGGTGCCATCACGAGGATCTCCTGAGCAGCCGAGGTGCGAAGGGTTGCACCGCCACCGACAACGATCGCTGTGCTAGCGATACTGGTAACCTTTCACCACGCGCGCCCGTTCCGGCCAAGGTGGACAACGCATCAGAGGTCCAAGCCCGCCTTCTGGTATACCGAGGCCATCGGATTGGCGGGCCCGTAACCTTTCCCAATGGCTAGGCTGCCACGGATGGCCGCTGTGATGAAATCCTTAGCTGCAGTCACGCTTTCTCGAACCGTTTTCTTGTGGGCCAAACTGGCTGCAATGGCCGAGGCGAAGATGCAGCCGCTCCCGTGCGTGTTCTTGGTGTTGATGCGCTCGGCCCGGAACTCCGTGAAATCACGTCCGTCGTAAAGAACGTCAGCGGCTATGCTCTCGAGGTGGCCGCCCTTCACCACGACGTTTTCCGGTCCCATCTCGCGGATCGCCTGGGCCGCCTCCTTCATCTGTTCAAGCGTCGTGATTTCGTATCCCGTGAGCACTCCCGCTTCATGCAGGTTGGGGGTGACCACGGTCGCCAGCGGCAACAGTTTGGTCTTGAGAGCTTCGATCGCGTCGAGCTTCAGCAGACGTGCGCCACTCTTGGCGATCATTACCGGATCCATCACCAGGGGGCCGAGCCTCTGGTGGGAGATTGCGGCCGCAACCGCGTCGATGATCTCGGCGTTAGCGAGCATTCCTGTCTTCACCGCGTCGCAGCCGATGTCGCTAGCGCATGCTTCGATCTGCCGGGCCACAAACTTCGGCTCGATCTCCACGATCGCGTAGACCCCAGTCGTACTTTGTGCCGTGAGAGCGGTAATTGCGGTCATGCCAAAAGCACCCAACGCCGAAACCGTTTTCAGGTCGGCCTGAATCCCTGCCCCGCCGCCTGAATCGGAGCCCGCGATGATTAGGACGCGAGGAATGTTCACAGGTCCGGTACTCTCCCGTCGCGAAAATTGTCGAACGCTTGTGCACCAGTCATACCTGCCAGCGCTCTGTTTTCCAAGCCATCTCCCAGAACTGCCATTCGTAGCGGCTGCTGGTGGAAAACGCTGCTTCCAGTTTCTGTAGGTCACGCTCGGGCAGACCTGCGGCGAGACGGTCGAGCAGGTCGCGACACCACTGCGCCAATTCGGCAAATTCGCTTGAGCTGTACATGGCGATCCACTTGGCGTAACGTTTCTCGCTGGGGGCGGGCTGCCTGGCCAAGCGCTGGCCGATTTCACTGAAGGACCACATGCAAGGCAACAAGGCCGCGACCAACTCAGCGAAATCGCCCATCGCGGCTACTCGCAACAGAAAATCGGTGTAAGCTTGGGTGGTGGGTGCGGAAGATTCCTGCTCCAGTTCTTCACACCCGATTCCGAACTCGGCTGCGTAGGCTCGGTGGAGGCTCATCTCAGTTTCCAGCGTTTCCTTGACAAGCCTGGCGAAGCGGACCATCGTCTCCAAGTCTGGGCTGCGTGCGGCGGCAAGAGCTAGAAGACGTGCATACTCAATGAGGAACACGTAATCTTGTCGCAGCCAAAACTCGAATCTTTCCAAACCTAGCGTTCCGTCACCAATACCTCGCACAAATGGGTGCTGGTGTTGCGCCTCCCAAATTCCGGCGACTTTCTGGCGTAGGTGCTCGGTCAATCGCTCCGCCATCGCTTCATGCTCCTCGGCCCAGGGGAACACCCGCGGCATCAGCCATGGCGTCCCAAAACATCAGCTCATAGCTTTGTAGCATGCGCGCCGCCTGGTGAATGAGTCGAGCAGGCACCCCCCGATTGAGGGCATTTTGAATGATGCCCAGAGCTTCCTGTTCGAAAGAAGGCATGTTGGCGAAAAGGTCGAAGAAGGCGAGCGCTGCTGAGGCAACATCGTACTTCTCATGGAGTGCCCTGCGCATCCGCCCGCAGTTGGCTCCCCAAGCAGGGAAGTTGATCAGGAACCCGCCAGCGAGCTCCGCATCGGAGCCATAGAGCGCCAGCCAGGCGACGAAACCACAATAAGCGTGCGCCCCCGGCAAGGGCTCAAGAATCTCCAGATCGCTGACGTCCAGGCCGAGAGCATCGGCGAACGCATGCAGTGCATCCAGAGCGGCTGCTTCTCCTTGCAACACGTTCATCAGGAAACGACGACTGGGCAGCATCCCTTGGCGGGAGACGATCAGCGCGATGCTGCGCAGATCGCAGCTGATGATCTGGTGCTGCTGCAAGGCGAAGACCTTTAGCTGGTCGCGTTGGAGGCGGCCCTCTTCGAGGGCTTTAAGGTAGCTGTGACCCAAGATCTGTTTCTCGAGGGGCCTGAGATCCAAGCGAATCTGTTCAACCCATTGAAGAGCGTCGAACATCCGACTGACTCCTTACATTTCCATTGGAGCATACTACTCGGATGCTCCTGGGACGCGCCAGAGTCTCGAAGCTACTGCAGCCCTCCACGCAGCAAAAGTAAACGCGATTCGCTAACCGCAGCGCGAGTCTCGCGAAAAGGCGTGCTGGGTGACGCACGCATCTGTACGATTTCCCGGGACCGGGACCTCGACACATGGATGACAAAGAGCTTCGATTGATGGCCACTCACGATCAAGATTGTGAGCAACATGAACGCAGATTATGTTTGGTGGATTGATGAAAAGCTACCACTCGCGCCGACCGGCGAGCGCTGATCGTTCTCCAGAGGGCTTCCCGTGCCCGCGATTCACAAGTTGGGGTAACGAGAGGTGTTGCCAGAGTTGGGCAGAACATGGGGCAATTTGCGCTGTCTTGGTGCGGATCGCAGACCGTCAGGGGCGTTCCGGATGAAAGTCTTTTCACGACGTTGCGGAACAGGGGGGACGGGTGTACGATCATGCCGCTTTGGGGGAAGTCAAAAAGGAGATTCTGCTTTAGTCCTACTGGAGGTACCTTTATGACTCGAACAAATCGGCGCATTTCGACCCTTCTGCTGTTCACCTTCTTTTGGGGAATGTCGGCCATTGCCTTCGCGCAAGACGACGTTCCCGACACAGATATAAAGAGCGTTTCGATCGGCGATCTCGGCGCTTCAGCCGCAGGTTCAACAAGTCCAACCGGTACCAAACGCCCCCCTCGCGTGGGCCCAAACATTCGTGCAAACGCAGCCCAACAAGCTTTCCCCAACGGTCTGCTGGGACGCAGTGAGACCACTGTGACCTCAACATCGGATGGACAATCCATCATTGTGGGTTTTAATGATGCGCAAGGTTTCTGCGGGTCGCCATTCGGCGTCGCTTGCACGCCGCAGTCTCCGCCCGGACTTTCCGGCTTCGCCTTCGCTACCGACGGTGGCCTCACTTTTACGGACGGAGGAGCTCCTGACCCGGCGCTTTTCAGCAACGTTTTCACTCGCGGTGACCCGTGGCTGGATCGGGGAGGATTTGATAACCTCACCTTCTATTTCGCCAACCTCTCAGTGGACGCCACGACTGGGGCCGACTTGGGCGTAAGTGTCCATCGCGGACACTTCAGTGGAAGCAGCTTCGCCTGGGAAGATGTACGCGTCTTTAACGCGCCCAACGCTCCGGACGACTTCTACGACAAGGAAGCAATTGCCACGGACAAGGATCTCAGCGGAGCCGGCTATGTCTCGCTCACCAACTTCATAAAGGTTTGTAACGTTCCACAGGCTGGCTTCGGTCAGATCGAGGTGTGGCGCACGCATGATGCCGGAGCTACTTGGTCGGGGCCGGTGATCGTGAGCGCCGATAAAACGGACATTACGGATCCGAACAATCCGGCGTGTGGCGCGGGGGGTGTGCTACAGCAAAGCTCGGCGCCGGCGATTGGGCCCAAGGGCGAAGTTTACGTGGCCTGGCAGCTTGGCCCTCATCTGGGTCCTACGGGAACCACTGCTCAGATTGTGGTGGCGCGTTCTCTGGACGGCGGCGTAACCTTCAACACGCCCGTAGTAGTGGCGAGCATCAACACCATGCGCAATGATCCACCGGTGGGTTACAACCGGGACCGCATCAATGACCACCCGCGCGTCGCGGTGGCTACCCCCGGGTTTTTCAAGGGACGGGTTTACGTCACCTTTTACAGCGCGGTCGATCCGGTGACGGCTGGAGCGATCTCAGCGGCTGGCACGACCTCATGTCCTTCGCCGCCCATTCCCGCCAAGACGTTCTGCCGCGCCCAACGGCTGACATCGTCGAATGTATTCGTGACGTTCTCAGACGACCTGGGAGGCACCTGGAGCACACCGGTTGCGGTCGGCGGATTGCTCGCTTCTGGCTCAACGGGTGTGAAGCGCTGGTGGCCAGTGGTGAACGTCGAGCCCGGCGGGACGATAGATGTCGTCTATTATGAAAGCCAGGAAACCACAACCGCTTCCAATGCGGTATGCACCATCAACGTCGGAGGCGGGATCCGCCGCAGAGGGACAGCGAACTCGCTGGTGAACACGTTCTGGGCGCAGTCTGTAGACGGCGGTAGCACATTCGGCGCGCCTATACAGATGACCACGGCCACGTCGAACTGGTGTACTGCCGCGAGCAACGTCCGGCCCAATTTTGGGGACTACATCGGAGCCACCTTTGGCGGCAACAGAGTTCTAGCAACGTGGGGTGATGGCCGCAATGGCGTGCCCGACACTTTCTATGCCACGGGCCTTGGCGCGGGCAAGTCACAATGATCGGTCAAAAGAACCTCGATATCGCCGGGCGGAAAGCCGAATGGTTCTTCGTCCGGCTTGTGTACTGGTCGATTTGCCGCTGAAGCCACCTGAGACACGCCACCAGCCTTCGCAGGGCCCGCGTAGGTGTTCTTCTGCCACACGTGCAATAGACCCTTCTCAAAGATGCAGGCTCCACCGAACACCAGGAAGGCAACGTTGTCTGTCCGTGCTTGTGGCGGCGAGGAAGTGGAGCAGAGATGGTTCTACCCCCTCACCGCTAGGCAGAGCGCGTAAGCAACTTGACAGGTCCCAACCGACTTCTGTGGCGCTCCATTTTTTCGCAGAGATAGTCGCGACGGACGTTCTGGAAGAGGAGGAGATTGAGGTGCTCGCAGGGCCACACCCAAGAAACCTTGAGCAAGACCCCGCGGGCCACTACCTGCCCCCCCGCGGCTTGCAGCATGGAGGTCACTATGCCAACAAAGAAATTACGAGAATTTCTCGACGGTCAAGGTATTCCCTACGTGGCCATCTCTCACGCGGTTGCATATACCGCTAAGGAAATCGCAGCGCTTACACACATCTCAAACAAAGAGTTGGCGAAAACGTTAATTGTAAAGATCGACAGCGAGTTGGCTATGGCTGTCCTTCCCGCTCCCTACGAAGTTGATCTTTCCTCTTTGCGAACTGCAACCGGAGCGAGAAGCGTGAGTCTTGCCAAAGAATCAGAATTCAAAGACCGGTTCCCGGAGTGTGAGATCGGTGCCATGCCGCCCTTTGGGAATCTTTACGGGATGGCTGTCTATGTTGACGAGAGCCTTACGAAGGACAAAGACATTGCATTCAATGCTGGCTCCCACAACGAGTTGCTTCACGTCTCCTACCCAGATTTTGAACGGTTCGTCAGGCCGACAGTCCTGAAGTTTTCGGGACTACCGGATGTGGAGTCGCTCGGAGCGTGGCACCTTTGACGATTGAAGGCCTTGTGTTTTGCGCACTGCTATAGCGGTCCGTGTGAGTTCTGCGATCTCTGACGCTGCAGCCGGCGACAGGAGCCCTTCAATTGCGTTTGCCGGAGGTCGCCAATGATTCCCATTCCTGCTGTTGTTGCCATCATCGTCGTTTTGTACGTTCTCAGCTCGATCAAGATCCTGCGTGAGTACGAGCGGGGCGTGATCTTCCGCTTGGGGCGGCTACTACCCTATGCCAAGGGACCGGGAATCATCTTGGTGTTTGCCCCGGTCGACCGCATGGTACGGATTTCGCTGCGCCAGGAAGCGCTAGAAGTAAAACCGCAGGATATCATCACTCGCGATAACGTCACATTGAAGGTGAACGCCGTTATCTTTCTGCGTGTGATAAATCCGCGGCAGGCGGTAGTCGAGGTCTCTGACTACCTCAACCAGACCTCTCAATTTGCCCAGACCACGCTGCGCTCAGTCCTCGGCGAGGCGGAGTTGGACGAATTGCTGGCCCGGCGGGAAAAGATCAACATGCGCCTGCAGAGCATTCTCGATACCCACACGGCCCCGTGGGGTGTAAAAGTGGTGAATGTGGAAGTTAAGCAGGTGGACTTGCCGGAGTCCATGCTGCGCGCGATGGCCAAGCAAGCGGAAGCGGAGCGCGAAAAGCGGTCAAAGATCATCCATGCTGAGGGCGAGTTCTCGGCGGCACAGCGATTGGTGGACGCAGCCCGCTTGCTGGCCGAGCAACCGGTCAGCATCCAGCTCCGCTACCTCCAGACATTGACCGAAATCGGAGTGGAGAAGAACACTACCTTGGTTTTCCCTGTGCCAGTGGACATATTTTCGCGCATCAGTAAGTCCCCCGAGAAAGTGTAGGGACAGCACAGCGGCACTTGCCTGGCTCCTGGAGAAATAGAGCTAATGAGTCGATGATGAGGCTCGCATCTAAGAGTCCACCGATTGTGCCTCTGGAGCGCGCGAAGCTCCTATCGACGACGGCGTCATTCCGAGGGCCTTTGCGATATTTACCAGCGGGTTCATTGACGTTCCCATACACCCTTAACTGGCTCGTTCGATTCTCTCCTGACAGGCGATGCAATATCGCGTCCACGGCACGGCTTCCAGTCGCTTGGAATTGATCTCATTTCCGCAAGAGAGGCAGAGGCCAAAGCTGCCGTCACGGACCCGCCTAAGCGACTCCTCCACCATCTCAAGCAGATGCCTTTCGTTTGTGCTCTGCCGAAACAAGAAATCCTTCGTATACGTGCTTGCAGCGCGGTCGATAACGTCAGGAGCCAGGGCATCGTCGATGGTGCGTGCAGACTGCTGTTTCTGGATGACGCTCCGACGCAACTCCTTGTGGCGGATTTCCAGCCTTTCTCCAAATTGTTGCAGCCGCTTCTTGGCCATAGCGCACGCTAAGAATTGCGATTATAGCGCCGAGACCGTATGGCGGCTCCAGCATTCCACGTACTGGGAGTTGAGGAGGGAGTTCGCGACTGCGGATTTCAGAGGTCCGAGGTTTCTAAGGTATCGCGGCGCGGCCTGCGCCCAAGAAAGCAACCCCATGGGTTGCATGTCTGTGTGGCCCAACTTCCTCGAAGCCGCCCAGGCCATTGCTCTGGCGTTCTCACCTGGTCTGGATCCCCGGAGTGACTGCCTGGGCCCGCACTACGACCGTGTTGTTTTCAACGGAAAAAAGAATTGGAAGCGCGACACGCCCTTCATCCGTCGTCATCCGTTCGTTCTGATCACCGATCCGCAGTGCGTGCTGGCACCCGCCGCAAATCAGCTTGCCTTCCCTAAGGTGGTGCTCGTGGAATGCTCAGGAACTAAGAATTGTGTACTACTGTATATCTGTTTTCGGGTGAATAAATGGTTGCCTGGGTCTGAACATCGTCATTCATTCATGTCGTCGAGAATGTCTTTAGTTCGCGGGAGCGCGAAGGGTGCCGCAGCTTGCGCAGGGCCTTAGCTTCGATCTGGCGAATGCGCTCGCGGGTGACGGCGAACGCCCGACCAACCTCCTCCAGAGTGCGCTCCGAACCGTCCTCCAGACCAAAGCGCATCTTCATGATCTTCTCCTCGCGCGGAGTCAAAGTGCGCAGCACCTGCCCGGTCTGTTCCTTCAGGTTCACGTTAATGGCAGCCTCGTCCGGCGCGAGCACAGCGCTGTCTTTAATGAAGTCACCGAGATGGGCATCCCCCTCCTCACCAATTGGCGTCTCCAGCGAGACCGGTACCTGCATGATCTTGCGCACTTTGCGCACCTTGGCCGCGGGAATGTCCATGCGTTTGGCAATCTCTGACGAAGTAGGTTCGCGGCCCAACTCCTGGACTAGTTGCCGTGAGACGCGAATCAGCTTGTTGACGATCTCAATCATGTGCACTGGGAGTCGGATGGTGCGCGCCTGATCGGCAATGGCTCGGGTGACTGCCTGGCGAATCCACCACGTAGCATAGGTGGAAAATTTGTAACCTCGGCGATACTCGAACTTGTCCACCGCCTTCATCAGGCCGACGTTTCCCTCCTGGATCAGATCGAGGAACTGCAGTCCGCGGTTACCATACTTTTTGGCGATGGACACCACGAGGAGTAGGTTGGCTTCAATGAGCTCGTGCTTGGCTCGCTCCGCGTCCATCTCGCCCCGGATGATTTCACGCTGCGTGCGCTGCAGCTCCTGGAACCCCACGCCGGCAGCGCTTTCCAGCCCTTCCAGGTCGGCCTGACGCTGTCGCCGAGTCTTGCGGTAAGCCTTCTTCAGTTCCTCGCTGCGCGTGCTCTCAACCTTCTTATCCAGATTGCTGATGTGGCGGTCGAGCGATCGCATTACCTCAATGGTTTTGTTCACTCGATCGATCAGGTGTTGGCACTCGGAGTTTGTGAAACCGCAGCTGCAAATCATGAGCGACATCCGCACAATCTCGCGGCCCAGCTTGCAGCGGCAGCGAGTGTGTTCGCGTGCTTTTTTTCTTGCCGGGATAGTCTGCAGCTGTTCGGCCAGGTACCTGGCTCTCTTGTAATGCTTTTGCAGCTCGTCGATGCGGCGCGTGACTTCTTCGACGCGGTTCTGCAGGATCTCCTCGGTGATCTCTTCCTCATCGAAGACGACAGTTTCCTTGATCGAGCGCACGCCGCGCCTCAAATCCTCACCAATGGTCAGGACCTGCCGGATCACAATAGGCGAGCGGGAGAGCGCCTTCAATGTGCGCATCTCTCCGCGCTCGATGCGCTTGGCGATATCCACTTCCCCTTCTCGGGTGAGCAGAGGCACCGCGCCCATCTCGCGCAGGTATATCCGCACTGGATCGTTGGTCTTTTCAAGGGCGCCACCAGTGGGATCGAGTTCGACTTCGCTGCCGCCCTCCACTTCCTTATCGAGGTTTTTTGCGAAGGTCGAGACATGAAGCTTGGGATGCCCCTCAAGCACATCAATCCCCCGCGTGCCGATGGTGGTGAGCAGGTCGTCCAGATCCTCTGGGGAATGGACGTCGTGCGGAATCAGGTCATTCACCTCGTTGTAGGTGAGATAGCCCTTTTCCTTGCCTGCATCAACCAGTTTCGTAATGTCGTCAATAGACAAGTGGAATCTCTTCAGCGCCGTCTTGCCATGGAAGCGAGGCTCTGCGCGGAACAAGCAGCTGACTACTTCTATCCTCGCCGTTGTAAGACCACGGAAGCGGAATTGATCCGAACCGTTGCGTGAGCAAAGGGCCGGCATCAGCCACATCCGCCGCGGCAAGTAGCAAGGTACGACGATCTCTTCATGCCGGTTGTTTGCCTTTAACCCACCCTTGAAGTCTCCGCCGTCGAATTTTCCGAAAGCTCCACAGCGAAACAAATAGCCCGCGACTTTCCTGTTGCCAGTCAGTCATGCAGCCCAAACAACTCAGAGAGTTGTCATGTTGATGATACGCGACCAGCAGCCAAGCTGTGAGAAATATCCCCTGCGCGTCGGGAGTACAATTCTGACCGCTGTGACAGGTTTCACGGCGGTCGATGTAGTTGGCTTCTTGCTTTCCTTGTGCTTCTTCCGGAGATATCCTCAAAGCTCGTTAAATACTGTAAATACTGAATGACCGTCGACCACCGCCCATCGACCGAAGATCAGTGGAGGACCATAGTGCCCGAGACCTCGGTGTCGGCGCGTGCCACTCGGAACAATTCAGGATTGATGGCGCGAGTGGTGATTCTCTGGAATACACCAGAGCGGAGCACTTCATTGATTGCGCTCGCGACTGAGGGTGAGATCAGCGAGCTATCGTTCCCGTGTGCGCCCTCCTGCTCGCCAGGAAATAGTAAAAGGTGCGACCGCGAACAATCGGGCCTCCAGCCGACAGGCCGCCCGAAACCGATTCAAGTCAGGAGCCTCCGTTTCATTCGTTAGGGGCTCTCGGGCATTCAAAGCACCGTTCTGGACAAACACGAAGGCGTCACCGTGGAGCGTATTCACGCCACTCTTGGTAATGACGTTGATGGGGCCACTCGCACCTCCCTCGGACTCTGCGGACAGGCCGTTTATTGACTACCTGAAACTCTTGCACGGTCTCAGGCGATAGTTCCGTGCGTGCTGAGCCCGTGAACTCATCATTGTTCTCGACACCGTCGATGTAGAGACTGTTGCTGCGAGATCGCAGACCCGCGAAAGTGAAACCGCTGTTCGGCGAGGGCGCCTGGCCTTCCAGGTGGGCTGGCCGCTTTTTTGTTGTCCGCTTGGAATTGAACCGAGAATACTTCTATCGTCTAGTACCGTCGCATGGTTCGATCCCTGTAGAGCGATGATGGTTTTTGCTTCGACCGGCGATACCACCAATCAAGTGACGCTCGATGTTCGCGACGCGTCCACCGATCCCACCAGTTGCTCACTATATACAACGCAAACATCCCCAGCATGAAAAGCAGGATCACATCTCCCCAGTCCGGGGTCCAGTCCGCACTCAAGCCAAACACAATTCACCTTCGTCTGCTAAAGAATACTTCTTGGAATGATCCCCTCGCAACGAATCGGGTGCGCGATATGTACGGGAATGACCTGAAACCCGAGTTGTGCGGCTTGTTTCCAGAGTCGGTATAGGGCGCGCTTTATGGCGTCTTCGTCGCAGCGGTGAAAGACATTCTCGTTGTAGGCTTCTTTAGTGCTGAGCAGATGGTGAACAATCCGAGCGAGTTTGTGAGCTGTGGCAGTGATTGCTTGGGGTTTGCCGAGTTTCCGAGTGATGCGCCGAAAAAACTCACCGAGATAATCTTTTGCATGATGCAGCGAGTTGGCCGCCATGCGTAGCGCAGTGGGCTTGCCAGCACTGATCTTGTTCTGAGAACAAAGTCCCAACCAGGATGCAAAGGCGGAAGCATTGCGAAACCGGGACACATCTGTGCCGATCTCGCAGAGGATGGTTTGGGCTGTAATCGCGCTGATGCCAGGCACATCGGTGAGATCGACTCCGAAGATTCGATACAGCTCACCGCGGAGGTCGAACGTCTTCGGCTCGTAGCGGCGCAGTTGATATGCGGAAGCCTTGGTTCGTTTGGGTATTGTTGGTTCCGCGGTTGTCGCTGTCTCCAGACTGCCGAGTTGACGTTGATCTTCTGATCCACTTCGACGACCAGCTGTTGGTAGTAGTGGAAAGCCAGCGACTGTCGGAGCGCGAACAAGTGCTCTGGGCGATAGTCACCCTCAAGCGATTTCGCGATCGTGTCCTCACTGCTCTTTACGCCACCATGACAGAGCCGAGCTAAGGTCACGGGGTCTTGTTCGCCCGCGAGGATTGCGTCCAGTATCCGGAGGCCACTCAGTCCGGTGATGTCGTTCAGGACACGGTGAATCTGGAGGTTCATTTGGTCAAGCGCCTTCTGCATGTGCAGCACATGCGCACGGCTTCATTTCTTTTCAAGTGGGACATTTTCTCCTTGCCTATGTCCTAGGCAAACGGGTTGCTCGCACCATTGTGGGTGTGCTGGGCTGAGACGCATTGGCGATGTGCATCTGGCGAGTGGTTGCGGTCGGCTGCTAAAGTGATTGCAGTGATTGGGCCCAGCCATGATCGGCACCTCCCAACCAAAAAGACTTCTCGTGTTGTGCACGACCACGGGATACCAGACGTGCGCCTTTATCGAGGCCGCAAAGAAGTTGGGGCTGTCCATCACCTTCGGAACGGACCGGTGCCACGTGCTCGATGACCCGTGGCAGGATGGCGCTGTTCCCCTGCGCTTTGAAGATCCCGAAGCCTCGGCGCAGAAGATCTGCGATTTCGCCGCGTCCAATCCTCTTGACGCGATCGTCTCCATCGGCGATCGGCCCACCTCAACCGGCGCTCGCGCCTGCCATAAACTCGGCTTGCGGGGGCATCCTCCAGGAGCCACCGACATCTGCCGCGATAAATACCGCTCGCGGCAGCGGTTGCGGGATGCCGGGCTGAATGTTCCGGCCTTCAAGAGATCTCCCTTACACTCGAACCCGCTCCAGCTCATTATCGCTGGGGAAATCACCTTTCCCTGCGTGCTCAAACCACTGGCGCTCTCCGGCAGCCGTGGTGTGATTCGCGCCGATACGCCCGAGGAATTTGTGCAGGCGTTCGAACGTATTCGGAAGCTTTTGCGCAGCCCGGAGGTCGGTGTTTTGCGTGAGGAGACGAGCGAGTTTATCCAGGTGGAGAACTACATCGACGGGCTGGAGATCGCGGTCGAAGGCCTGGTCGACCGAGGCAAGTTGAAAGTGCTGGCGATTTTCGATAAGCCGGACCCGCTGGTCGGGCCATTTTTTGAAGAGTCAATCTACGTCACTCCATCGCGACTGGAGCCTTCCATACAGGCCGAAGTCGCTCGGACGCTGCAACGGGCGGTCGACGCGCTCGGCCTGTTTCATGGCCCGCTCCACGCCGAGTTGCGGCTGAAAGGCAAGTGCAACTGGATTCTGGAGATCGCGGCGCGTCCGATAGGTGGGCTCTGTGCGCGAAGTCTGCGCTTCGGGAACGGAATCTCACTGGAGGAATTGATTATTCGGCACGCACTCGATGAGCCGGTCACGCACTTAGCACGCGAGGAGGCCAGCTCCGGCGTAATGATGATTCCCATCCCGCAGGAAGGGATCTACAAAGGAGTTGAGCAGTCGGCGCAAGCCGCGCAGGTGCCGGGAATCGAAGCAATCGAGATCACCGCGAAGCTGCGGCAGAAACTGGTGCCACTGCCGGAAGGATCAAGTTATCTGGGGTTTATATTCGCGCGTGGCGACTCGCCGCAATACGTCGACAGTGCTCTCCGGGAAGCTCACCGCAAGCTGCGCTTCGTAATCTCGTCCAGCCTTCCAGTGGTGTAGGGCGTAACCGAGACCTCGTTTTTGTGGGCGGAACAGGGCGTTAGCCCTGCATCGATCCTGAGGAACTAGGGACTTTATCCCCTGATCATGTACCCGGCCGAGCTTAGGTTAACTCTTGCTCTTTTGGGGTACGAAGTTGGGCGGAAGCGCTGCGCCCCCACCAAAGAAGAACTGCTCCGTCTGCTGCGCGATGATCTCCTGGTCCTGGCCATCCGGCGTGTTCTCCCGGGGGACTAGAAGCAGGCCAACTGCCCGCTGGTGGGTTCGGATCAACAGTACCAAGGTTCGGTCAGGTAGGGGAGGGTGGCCCGCAACGGTCCGGGTGGGACGGGCGGAAGGGGCGCCGCCGCTTCGTCCCCGTCTTCGTTCATGGCGCGCTGCAGCAGTTTCCAGGCTTCCCCGA
>DASQIH010000121.1:0-7986 GCA_035631655.1 Terriglobales bacterium | reverse complement strand
AAGTCGGTGCCCATTTCATCCTTAGCTTCCGTGGCAACATCTTCGTCAAAATGTTCAGAATCACCTCCTGTGCTCCGCAAGAAGTACATCCGAGCCGCAAAGTCCCTGGATTTTCGTGCAGAGTGACATAGTTGCCCACAGGCTGAAGATCGTTTCTCAGAAGCGTGCGATTGGTGACGGCCATGGCGAGCTCGTAACGCTTCGATGTTTCCGAGAGCGACGAGGAAGCGAAAAAGAGCAAAGCAGAGAAATCGGCAAAGTGATTTCAGAAATCAGTTTCTTGTCTATCATGCACACACCCAAAGACACTGTCACTACACGGCTCCTGTATTCGATTCAGCGTGCGTGCTCTCATGGTCAGAAATCCCTATGCTGCTGTGATGCAGGAAGCATAATAACGGAAGTCAACTCTGTCTTGTAGGAGGTTATAAATGACCACTTACGTGATTCTCAGTCGCTTTTCTCCGGAGGCATTTCGCGAGCCGAAGGACTTCCGAAAATTGGCAGACGAGGTATCCTCAAAAATCAAGAAGGAATGCACGGGCATTACCTGGAAACAAAGCTTCGCCACGTTAGGCCGCTTCGACGTGGTGGATATTGTTGAAGCGGACGATCCCAAGGACATTGAAAGAGCTGCGATGATCATCCGCAGCCACGGACATTCGATTACCGAAACCTTGGTGGCCACTCCTTGGAAGGAATTTCTGGCTGCTCTGTAGTTGTGGAAACACGCGTTCGGATGACGGCGGATGACGCACGAAAGGAGCCGCAGATACAACCATTCCCGCACTCAGTTGCCGAGGATTTCCCGAATACCATCGCGTTGCGGAGCAGGTCACCTCTGAAGCTGTTCTTGTTGGTGTTCGGTCTCTCTGTTCCGTTTGGGCTAGTCGGTGCCCTGACCAGGCTGCAGCTATTACCGGGTCTCCCCGTGAGTTCGCTCATGTGGGTCTGGCCCGGAACGGCGGCCTCGATCGGCGCGTACGCGGCCTCGATCCTCGCGTACAGAGAGGAACAGACCGCGGGCGTGATGGAACTGCTGAAGAGATCCTTCGACTACAAGAGGATTGAATATCATGCTTGTCTCGGTCCGAGAGCGGACCCGTGAGATCGGACTTCGACAGGCAGTAGGTGCCAAGACCCGGGACATTCTTGCCCAGTTCTTAGTTGAGGCCGTGACCCTGTCGATTGCCGGGGGGCTGGTTGGAATTGCCCTGGGTGTCGCCGCGTCATTCATCATTTCGCGCCTGGCGCATTGGAACACGGTCGTCGGACCGGCAGCCGTTTTGATGGCGGTGTTCTTTTCTGCCTTGGTCGGGATCAGCTTTGGCTATTATCCGGCCCGAAAGGCTGCGTATCTCGACCCCATCGAAGCTTTGCGCTTCGAATAGCGGGTTGGGATGTCCGGTTTGTATTTCGCAGGAGTCATTGGTAGCACGAACCCATTCCCGAACCAGGCAAGTGGCTGTAGGCGGTGGTGCGTGGATACTTTCGATATACGGAGTGCCCATGAACCAATCGGCGCTGACGGATCCGAAGGCATTCACCATCACGGATACGGCAGATTCGCTGTGGATAGCGAGATGATCAAGCTGAAGTCGAGAATGCGATAACGGACCCACGTCAAGAGAGCTGCGCTCCACATTTTCCTTGGGCGTGAGTGCCGCCGGGTTACTCCATGCGTCTTCAGAATTTCCCTGCGCTCCGGTTGGCTGATCCGCATCAACAAGCTTCCAGTCAGATAAGTTCAGCAAACGTGCGCTGAAAGAACAGCAGGAGTTTCGGGAATATGCGGTATTCGACGCTGTCAAAACCCTGTTGCCAGTGCTTGACAGTTTTGAGCGCGCCCTACGCACCTCTTCAAATCAGTACACGGATTTTCGGAATGGTATGGAATTGATCTACAGGCAACTGCCGGATGCCATGGTTAAGTTTGGAGTCCATCCCATTCACGCATAGGGAGAGCGATTCGACCCGCACATTCATCGGGCGGTTGACATGGTGGAAACCGATGAGGCGGACGACCGCGTGCTGGAAGGACTACAGCGTGGCTATATGTTCAAGGATCGGTTGCTGCGTCCTGCAGATCGTCTTTAGCGATCCTGATTGGTTCTTCCGGGCTGTCGAACAGAATGTGGTCCACAACTTCCACAACAAAGGATCGCTTGCCAAAACAATCTCGAATCAGAAGGGGACAGGAATAGACTGGCAGTAATGATCGGCCTCTCTTTGTGAGTAGCTGTGTTGCAGGACGCACAAGAGCCAAGCAAGATCTTGGCGCAAATCCCCCCAGGCGCGCGTTGCAGTGCTTGCTGGAGCGCGATCCTGCTGGTCGTGCTGTCGGCCGCCGGTCTGGCGCAGTCGCGCTCAGGGGACCTTTACGGCGTCGTCAAAGGCTCTGGCCGAGCGCTTGCGGATGTGCGCGTTCGTCTGTCGTGCGAAGATGCTTCCCAACCCGTTGCCGAAACGGTGACTGACGCAAGCGGGCGCTTCCGATTTGCCGGGCTTACTTCAGGCTCCTACAGCCTCTATCTTGCGGCGGACGGCAGGCAAAACAGGCGGATCCTCATCGAGATTCGCTCTGACAGCACGCTGTACGTGCGCACCACGCTGTCGCCACTGGCTAGCGATCAAGCTCCGACTCCTATCCAGGTACTTGACGAGGATGTCTGGTTCGGCGACCAGTTTAGCGATTTCGCAATGCAGCAGCTTCCTAATGGGCGCAACATATGGTCGCTGCTGCAAGGTCAGGAGGCTTCCACGGTCACGAACCGGCTTGAGATCGGCGGGCTGGAAGCTGCGGTCCCCGCCCTGTTCGCCGCTCTCGGTGCTTCGTGGACCGAGAATCAGTACCAGTTCAACGGCCTAGATGTAACTGATCCCTATCTTCCCGGGCTGCCTCTCATTAACCCCGGCATCGATGTGCTTTCGGAATTCCAGGCCGTCACGGCATCGAAACCTGCGGGGTCGCAGGCTTCGGGCGAGAACCTCGCGCTGGCAACGCCGGAACCCGGTGGTGCTTTGCATGGCGGGGCTAGGTTCTTTGGCTCGGGCAGAACGCTGCAGAGCGATAACATGAATGCTCGCCTGCGGGATCTCGATTTTGCCGGTCCGGAGCGGCTCAACTCCCTGATTGAGGCCAGCACGCGGCTCGGCGGCAAGCTGCCGGCAACACTGGCGTCGCTACCCTTCTTCCTTTCTCTCTCTACACAACAGGTCTCGCAGGATCTCGGAGGCTTCGCCGCTCCCATCGATACCGGCGTCAACCGTGTCCTGACAGAGTTCACACCCTGGTTACGCGGATCGCACCGCCTCAATTTGTTGTATAGCGGACAGCACGTCTTTAATTCCAGGCAAGGAGCGATGCCGACGGTTGCGCCCAGTTCCACCACCCGCGGCAATAACAACTTCAATCAATTCCACGCGCTGTGGAACCAGCCGCTACGCCCGGCAACATTGTTCAGCGTCACCTTCGGCGTGGTTAACGCGATTGTCTCCTCCGGCTTCCAAAATGGTGTGCAGGGCATCAGCCGCATCGACCTGCCGCTACTGCGATTCACCGGCCCGGCTCCGCTGGCAACCTCGGGCTTGCGGACCCGATACGAGACCCGGGGCATCTTGCAATCCATCCTGTACAGCCCCCTGGGAAGCCATAGCCTGAGCCTCGGCTTCGATTGGAGCCGCAGCGACATGACGAATCGCTGGTATGCCATAGGCGATGCCCAACAAGTGTTGGTGAATAGCCTGGCCAGCGAACTGATACGTTGGAATACCCCTGCGCACGCCGAGCAGCACGTACAAAATATCGCTGAGTACCTACAAGACTCCTGGCGGCCGACCAGGTGGCTGACTCTGCCGATTGGCCTGCGCATCGATACCTCGACCGGGCAAGCCAACGGCGCCGCCAACAGCATCCGTTGGTCAACATTGCAGCCGCGCACCGGCTTCCTGGTCCCGCTCTGGCCCTCTGGACTGGCCCTGCAAGGCAGTTGGTCGCGGTACGGACACTTCTTGCAGGGACGCTACTTTGACTTCGGAGACCCCGCCGCCTTGGGAGCACAGGTGTTTCGCTGGCAGGACTCCAACGGGGATGGAGCTGCCGAGCCATCCGAGTTGGGTCCACTGCTGCGTGTGTCCGGCGGAGCGTATTCGTCCATCGATCCCCACATCGCTCGTCCCTTCACCGACGAGATTAGCTTTGGGCTGCGGCAGAGTGTCACCAACCACCTAACTGCCTCTATCCGCTTCTTCCGGCGCGACGATCATCGCCTGATAGGACTGGAAAATCTTGGCATCCCCTTTTTCGAATACATACCAGTGCAGATAACCGATCCAGGCAATGACGGCATCTACGGCACGCCCGACGACCAACAGTTGAAGCTTTACAACGAGCGGCCATCAGCCCTAGCCCGACTTTACCAGCCCCGCGCTGTTGAACCAGGGTTTCATCTATCTTAGGATCCTCTGCATCCCGCATGTGTAGCGGGCTTCACCATTTAGGAATCCAACGCCGGTACGGTCTCGTTTGTATGACCTAACAGTAAGGAACTGTTGTCGGTTGTAGATTCCTGCCTGGATTTGCTTGTAGTGGCTCAACTGACGAGGGCTGTAACCGGACAGGGGAATCCGATTTGATACTTGCTACCCCGATATATTGTGTCATTGTATGACCTAACGCAATGCCTAGCCTTACCAAAAAGATCGTGCGCGGTAGGCCCTATTACTACTTGCGCGAGTCTCAGCGCGTAAACGGCAAGCCCAAAATCGTCTCCACCATCTATTTGGGCTCTGCGGAAAGCATCCGCGATCGCCTCCTCTGCCCCCAGCCCGCCGAAGTCGCGGTGCATGAGTTTGGCGGTTCCGCTGCCACTTTCTCCATGGCTCAGGATTTGGATGTGGTGGCGACCATCGATCGCCATGTCCCCAAACGCGGTAGTCAAGGTCCTTCCGTCGGCCAGTATCTTCTGCTCGCTGCCCTGAACCGTTGTCTGGCACCCACCAGCAAGTCCGGTATCGCACACTGGTACAGCAAAACCGCGCTGCGCCGGCTCTTGCCGTTCCCACCCAAGCAGCTGAGCAGTCAACGTTTTTGGGACAACATGGAACGGGTCAGTGCCGCCCAAATTGCCGCCATCGAACCGGATCTGGCTCATACTGCCGTCTCTCGGTTCGGCTTGGATCTCCGCTGCCTGGTCTTTGACGCCACCAACTTTTTTACTTTCCTGGACAGCTTCAACTTACGGGCCAAGCTGCCGCAACGTGGCCATAGCAAAGCGGGGCGGGACCACCTTCGACTTCTGGGCTTGGCCCTGCTCATCACCACCGACGGCGAGGTTCCGCTGCTGCATCACACCTACGCCGGCAATCAGCACGATTCCGTTACCTTCCAGAGCGTGGCCGAGCAATTGTTTGCACGCTGTCGGTCTTTGTCGCAGGAGGTTCGCGAGATCACCCTGGTCTTTGACAAGGGCAACAACTCGGAAGACAACCTCAAGCTGGTGGGCCAAAGCGGGGTGCACTTCATCGGGTCGCTGGTTCCCACACAGCATCCCGATCTGCTGGCCATCCGGCGTGAAGCCATGCGTCGTCTCGATCGATCCCAGCTGCCTGCCGTATGGGCTTATCGCACGCACAAAGTCGTTTTCGGGGTGAACCGTACGGTGCTGGTCACCTTTAACCAAAAGCTATTTCGGGCGCAAACCAAGACGCTTTCTCGAGAAATTCACAAGCGAGAACGCAAACTGGAGAAACTACAAAACCGTCTTCGCCGTCGTCGTGCGGACGATCGTGGGAAAAAGCCGACCGTGGCCGGGGTGAAGAACAAGGTTAAGGAGATTCTTCGCGGCCGGCATATGGCCGACCTATTTCGCACTCAGATCCATAAGACCCGTCAAGGTTTGCCCCGCTTGCAGTTCCAGTTCCGCAAAGCGGCGTACCAAAAGTTACGTTCCACGTTGTTGGGCAAGACGATTTTGTTCACCGATCATAGTGAGGATCGGTCGGATGAACAGATTGTGCTGGGGTACCGTGCCCAGCATCATGTGGAAGACGATTTTCGCCAGTTAAAGAATCCTCTCTACCTCAGCTTCCGCCCGACCTTCCACTGGACAGACCAGAAATTGCGGGTGCACGCCTTCTACTGCGTCTTGGCGCTCATGATCCTCAATCTACTGCGCCGCAAACTAGCCCACTCCGGGATCACGCTCAGCATTGTGGAAATGATGAAGCAGCTCACGAATATTCAGGAAGTAACCGTGCTCTATCCGGCGCCGCAACGCGGCCAACAACCCTTGGCGCGAACCGTGCTGTCGAAGCTGAACCCCAGACAGCAAAAGATCGTTGCCGCCCTGGGCCTCGAGCGCGATCACAGCAGTTAGGTCATACCCTCCACACTCCCTTGCACCCGCACCAATAGCGGCTCCGCAGCATATTTTTGCTTCGAGGCTGGTAAACTCGGGCTAGGGCATGATTTCCTGGTGCTGACGAATCCTGCGCTCCATGCCAGCTACAAGGGTTTCGAAGCCCTAGTGATGGCACAGGTGCGGAGTTCATGGGCGTTCTCTGCGAGCTTCTCCGCCGGACAGACACGGGCGCGCACCAGCCCGGGCAATTCTCCTTTGCAAAACGACACCGGATTCGCAGGCTCACTCGGCACTGATCCCAACACTCTGGTGATGTCGGAAGGCAGAACGTACTTTGATCGCGGCTATATGGGCAAGATCACGGCCTACTACGCCGCCCCTCACGGTTTCTACCTCGCGGCAGTCGCCACCTACTTCGACGGTGTACCCTTCGGGCGACTCCTGTTCGTGAACGGATTCAACCAGGGCCCGTTCTTTGTGAGGGCTACACCGGTGGGACATCCAGGCGGCTTTCAGACGCAACTCAACTCGACTCTCGACGTGCGTCTCGCCCGTAACTTCCGACTGCGGCGCGGAACCCTCTCCGGCTGCCTCGATGTGTTCAACCTTCTGAATCTGAACAGCAACACTCGCGAAGCCGATCTCACGGCCCCGGCGTTCCTCTTGCGCGTGCCACTTGCGGTGGAAACGCCGCGCACGGCTCGCCTCGGTGTGGCATGGAATTTCTAGAACTCGGAAACAGGATGGAGGCGTGCTCACTACCCGCAATTCAAACCTCGGGGAGCCATCCGAAGCGAGGCGTGTGTACCTCCCCCCAGAAAGGTACGAAGGACGGTCAGGAACTTTTTCTGTCTCTTCTTCGGATTCTCTGCCCTGATGTCTGCGCAGGACCTCGACAACGCTCCCTCGAACGTCCTCCGCAGTCCCGGTTGGAACTATGGCGCTCAGATTTCAGGCGGCTCGAGTGTCGTGCAGGTATCGGCACCCGCATTTGTGGTAAGCAGTACCGAGTGCCGACCATCAGTCAGGCCTTGATTGACGATCTGCCCGACCGCAACACCAGCCGCGCCACTCTGGGCTGGACCTACTCCCTGTACAACGGCGTGCGCTTCAATGCTTCCTACGGACGCAACGTCGCGACCGGGGAGAATCACAACATCTGGACGGTGGGTCTGACCTATCGCTTCTCAGCTTTCTAGGAAGAAAATCCAATGAAACAACTGCTGGCATTCTTACTGCTTTTCTTGGTGCGCATGCGAAACCTGGCCGTCACAGTCGGGGTCGCGTAAGTCAGGATCGAGGTGTATCTGCAGCAGCATCGAGTTAGAACCAGAGGCCACAAAGACTGGCCAAGAACCCAATTGTTTGACTACTCGGCCGTAATTCGTCCATTCGGGGATTTGCCCTCTTGTGACAGACTGGGCTTGGATTTTATGCTTGACGTAACGCGTAACGGCTTGCTATTTTTTAGACGTGATCGTCAGCTACCGGGACAAGCGGACAAGAGACTTCGCATCCGGTAAACGGGTTAAGGCATTCTCTGGATTTGAGCGTGCTGCCCAGCTGAAGCTGGATCGCCTTGAAGCAGCGGTCGAACTGAGGGACTTGGCCGCCCTGCCCGGCA
>DASQIH010000120.1:0-59117 GCA_035631655.1 Terriglobales bacterium | reverse complement strand
ACGTGTTTCACACCTTTTCTCTTCAGCAGGTCGGAAAGGCGCTCAGACTTTTCGATGGAGGTTGTGCCCACCAGGATCGGGCGGCCTTCGGCACTGATCTTCTGCACTTCATCGGAGACCGCGAAGTATTTTTCTTTCTCGGTGCGATAGACGACGTCCGGGTTCTCGACGCGCAGCAGCTGGCGGTTGGTGGGAATCACCGTGACCGCCAGCTTGTAGATCTTGTCGAACTCAGCGGCCTCGGTCTCCGCGGTTCCGGTCATGCCGGCCAGCTTCTTGAACATGCGGAAGTAATTCTGGAAAGTGATGGTCGCCAGCGTCTGGTTCTCGCGCTCGATCTTTACGCCTTCTTTGGCTTCGACTGCCTGGTGCAGACCATCGGACCAGCGCCGACCCGGCATGAGGCGGCCGGTGAACTCGTCGACGATAAGCACTTCCTTCTCTCGCGGATTCTCTTCTTTTGGCTTGACCACATACTCCACGTCTCGGCGATAGAGAGAGTGCGCCTTGATGGCCGTTTCGACATGGTGTTTCAGGTCCCAGTTCTCGGGATCGGCGATGTTGCCAATGCCAAGCAGCTTTTCGACTTTTTCCCAGCCTTCATCGGTGACCGTAATGGTCTTGTGCTTCTCGTCTACCACGAAGTCGCCAGTGAGTTGCTTGGGCTCGCCGGGGGCGGTATCGAGTTCCTCGCCTTTCTCCAGCTTGGGGATGATGCGGTTAACGCGTTCGTATTTGTCGGTGGATTCTTCGCTCGATCCGCTGATGATGAGCGGGGTGCGCGCTTCGTCAATCAGGATGGAGTCGACTTCGTCGACGATGGCGTAGTTGAAGCCTCGCTGAACGCAATCCTTCAGGTCGAACTTCATGTTGTCGCGCAGGTAATCGAAGCCGAATTCGTTGTTCGTGCCGTAGGTTACATCTGCAGCGTAGGCTTCGCGGCGCTCCTCGTCGTCGAGGTCGTGAACAATTACGCCCACGGAAAGCCCAAGGAAGCGATAGAGCTTGCCCATCCACTCCGAGTCGCGCTTGGCCAGGTAATCGTTCACGGTGACCACATGCACGCCTCGTCCGCTTAAGGCATTGAGATACACGGGAAGCGTTGCGACCAGGGTTTTACCTTCGCCGGTCTTCATTTCGGCAATCTTGCCGTCGTGCAGGACCATGCCGCCGATCAACTGCACGTCAAAATGGCGCATATTCAGGACGCGGCGGCCGGCCTCGCGCACCACCGCGAAGGCTTCCACAAGGATCTCGTCCAGAACTTCTTTCAGAGCTTGATTGCGCTCTTCTTCGATTTGCTTGGCGCGGTCCAGGTCGGCATCCGGTTCGTCCTGAACCTTGCTCAGCCGTTCCTGGACGCGCTGGCGCAATTCGTCCGTCTTTGTGCGAAGCTGCTCGTCGCTGAGCGCCTTCATCTGCGGCTCAAGCGCGTTGATGGCCGCGACATTGGGCATCAGACGCTTGATTTCCCGCTCGTTCTTGGTTCCGAAGACCTTGCCTAGTAAGGTGTTAATCAAATCCGCGTTCCCTCAGGTGGGGCACACACCCCGACCTTATTTTAGAAGCCTAGCATATTTAGATGCGAACCACCGCCGTAAGTCGCTGATGGGCAAGAGTCCACCGCAGGGCGGGCCACGGACCCGCCTTCATACGTCACTGACAAAACGCTGCGCTGGCTGTAAACTTTATTGTGGTTTACCTGAAAATCGCTATCCAGCATTTGCCAATCACGGCCAATTTAAACGTTTGCACTTGTGTCTATTTTGGGCTAAGGGGGTCAATTCACATGGCGACTACTTCTGCAATTCCCAGGACCAAGGTTTCCGGCGGCAGCTTTTTGCTGGAAGAACGGAAGCCTGGCGAGATTTTCACACCGGAGGACTTCTCCGAACAGCATCAACTCATAGCCCAGACCGCGGAAGATTTTGCCGTGAACGAAATCCTTCCCAACGCGGACAAAATCGAGCATAAGGATTTTTCCGTCACTCGCGACCTGCTGAAGAAAGCAGGCGAACTGGGCCTCAGCTCGGTAGATATCCCGGAGGCCTATGGCGGAATGGAGATGGATAAAGTCACCTCGGCCATTATCGCCGACCACGTTGCCAAGTATGCAGGGTTTGCTACCAGCTGGGGTGGCCATACCGGCATTGGCACGCTGCCGATCGTCTACTTCGGGACCGAGGAACAGAAGAAAAAATACCTGCCCAAATTAGGAACCGGCGAAATGGTCGGAGCCTATGCCCTTTCCGAAGCATCTTCCGGTTCCGACGCCCTGAATTGCCGGGCACGTGCCGAACTCTCCAAGGACGGCAAACATTACATCCTCAACGGCGAAAAGATGTGGATCACCAACGCCGGGTTCGCTGACTTGTTCACGGTGTTCGCAAAAATCAATGGGGAAAAGTTCACGGCCTTCCTGGTGGAGAAAAACTTCCCCGGATTTTCCATTGGCGCTGAGGAACACAAGATGGGAATCCGCGGATCATCCACCTGTCCCATCATTCTGAATGATTGCCAAGTACCGGTAGAGAACCTGCTCGGTGAAGCGGGTAAGGGACATGTGATCGCTTTCAACATCCTCAACGTAGGCCGCTTCAAACTAGGCGCCATGTGCGTGGGTGGAGCTCGCGTCTCCATGGAAAACGCCATCGCGTATGCCAAGCAGCGTAAAGCTTTTGGCAAAGTCATTGCCGATTTCGGCCTGGTTCGCGAAAAGATCGCCAATATGGCGGTCGATGTTTATACCGGCGAGTCCCTCGTCTACCGCACGGTCGGGATGATGGACGTAGCGCTGTCGGAAGTCGACAAGTCCGCCTCCGATGCCATGCAGCAGATTCGCAAGGCGATCGAGGAGTACGCGGTCGAATGCTCGATCATCAAGGTGTGGGGCTCGGAGATGATTGATTACGTTGTCGACGAGACAGTCCAGATTTATGGCGGCTACGGCTTCGTCGAGGAGTATCCGGCCGAGCGAGCCTACCGTGACGCCCGCATCAATCGCATTTTCGAAGGTACGAACGAAATCAACCGGCTCATCATTACCGGCTTCCTTTTGAAGCGTGCCATGAGCGGACAACTGCCGCTTATGCCGGCAATCAAGAAGTTGATGGACGAGGTTCTCGCCGGACCTAGTAGGGGCGAAGAAATGGAAGGTCCGCTGGCCGACGAACGCAAGCTGGTTGCTAATGCTAAGAAGCTTGGGCTCTTTGCCGCGGGCGCAGCTACCCAGAAATACATGCAAGCGATCCAGGACCAGCAGGAGGTCATGGGCGCCATCGCCGACATGGTGATTGAAACCTACGCGATGGAAACCGCGGTCCTGCGCGCCCAGAAGCTGATCGAAAGCAACGGCGAAGCTGCTTCAGAGCTGCCCATTGCTATGACCCAGGTGTATCTGTCGCAGGCGATGGAGAAGATCGAGGCGGCGGCGAGGAAGGTCATCGCCGCTGTAGCCGATGGCGACATGATGCGTACACAAATGGCAATCCTGCGGCGCTTGGCCAAGTACGAGCCATTCAATACGATTGCAGCGCGGCAGAAGATCGCGCAAAGAGTCCTCGAAGCTGGAAAGTACGTGCTGGCGTAAGAAGAGCTTGCGACAGCTAGAAACGTGCTATCCCGCGCTTTGTTTTTACGTCAAAAGCACTTAGCATTTAACACTTAGCATTTGGCCCAGCAGCGGTTGTGGCACCTCCGGAAAGGACCCGCAGCGCCGCTGAGGGACCAGATGCTAGTTGCTAAATGCTAAGTGCTTTTCACAGGAGCAACCATGAAGAAGAATTTCGCGATTCTCGTTGTTTTCCTCCTAACCTTCACCCTCATCGCCGTTGCCCAGCAGGACAAAACCAAACGTCCCAGTCCGCCGGCGAGCGCACAGTGCAAATTTCCTGACGGCCAGACCATCAAGGTGGACTACTCCAGCCCCCGTGCGAAGAGCCGCAAGATCTTTGGAGGCCTGGTTCCCTACGGAGAAGTCTGGCGCACGGGTGCCAACGAAGCCACGACTTTCATCACGGACACTGACCTGACGATCGGCGGCAAGGAAGTTCCTGCGGGAAGCTATACCATTTTTACGATTCCGAATCAGGACAAATGGACCCTGATCATCAACAAAAAGACCGGTGAATGGGGCATCCCGTACAAGTACGAAGCCGACGAACTGGCCCGCGTGGATATGCAGGTCTCAAAGACTCCGGCTCCGGTTGAAAACTTCACCATCGATTTCGACCAGATGGGTGGCGCGTGCACCATGCGACTTGAATGGGAGAACACACGGGCGACCGTGCAGTTTGCAGAGAAGAAATGAGAATTGCTGATTTGTAATTTGAAAGCCGAACTGGTGAACCCTTTTCCCAATCAGCAATCAAAAGTCAGAAATCAGCAATTTGCACTGGGGAAAGGGCTACAATTTCTTGGAGAACATCCCCAGGCTGGAGCGGGAGGTGCCCATGCCCGTTTACGATTACGTCTGCAACGATTGCCACAAGAGCTTTGAAACCGTTCTCACCCTCAATGAACACGACCACCAGGAAGTAAGGTGCCCGCACTGCGGGAGCAAGAACGTGGAGCAGGAAGCAGCCGCGTTCTTCGCGGTTACCTCGAAGAAGAGCTAGGAGTATTTTCGATTGCCAATTTCCAATGGAGCGCCTTTCCATCGGCAATTGGCGATCGGACATTGAAAATTTCTTATTGCGCTGCCGGCTTCCAGCGCAGTACTGGCTTGCGGGCAGCCGCCACCTCATCGAGGCGCGAGACGCGCGTGTTGTGCGGGGCCTCGAGCACGGTTTGCGGTTCTTCCTGCACCTCTTGCGCAATCGAGCGCATCGCCTCGATGAATAAGTCGAGTTCTTCTTTCGATTCGCTCTCCGTCGGCTCGATCATCAGCGCCCCGTGCACGATTAGCGGGAAAGAAACCGTGTACGGGTGAAAGCCATAGTCAATCAGGCGCTTGGCGATATCGCCGGTTTTCACTCCCTGTTTGGCCTGCAATTTGTCGCTGAATACGACCTCGTGCATGCTGGGGGTGGAATACGGCAGATCGTAGACTCCCTCCAACGCTTTGCGGATATAGTTGGCATTGAGCACGGCATCTTCGGTGGTCTGACGCAGGCCGTCTGGGCCGTTCGCCAGGATGTAGGCGAGCGCACGAGTAAACATTCCGAAATTGCCATAGAAGGCCCGCACCCTACCGACCGACAGCGGGCGGTTGTAGTCGAAACCCAGGGTTCCGTCCGCTTTCGTAACGATCACCGGCTTGGGCAGGAACGGTTCGAGGAATTTCTTCACTGCAACGGGACCTGATCCAGGACCTCCGCCACCGTGCGGCGTTGAGAAGGTCTTGTGCAGGTTCAGGTGCATGACGTCTACACCGAAATCCCCGGGTCGCGCTTTCCCGACCAGCGCATTCATGTTCGCGCCATCCATGTAAAGCAGACCGCCTTTGGCGTGCATGAGCTCGGCGATCTTGTGAATCTCCTGCTCGAAAACTCCCAGGGTATTGGGATTGGTAAGCATGAGCGCGGCAACGTCCTCATTCATCTGTGCTGCTAACGACGGGATGTCCACCATGCCTGCCGAATTGGACTTCAGATTCTCAACTGCGTAACCGACCGTGGCCGCGGTCGCCGGATTTGTCCCGTGCGCCGAGTCCGGAATCAGAATCTTCTTGCGCGGATTCCCTTTTGATTGCAGGTAGCCACGCACTAACAGCAGGCCGGTTAACTCGCCGTGAGCACCTGCGGCGGGCTGCAATGTGATGGCATCCATGCCGGTGATTTCGGTCAGGCACTCGCTCAAAGTCTTGATGATGCGCAGAGCACCTTGCGAAATCTTCTCCGGCTGATAGGGATGTCCGTTAGCCAGCCCGGGCAGCCGAGTGACCGCCTCGTTGACCCGGGGGTTGTATTTCATCGTGCAGGAGCCGAGCGGATACATGCCCAGATCGATGGCGTAGTTCCAGGTGGACAGCCGCGTGAAGTGGCGGATGATCTCGATCTCGCTCACCTCCGGCATATTGCCCAGGTCTTTACGTTCTGAGGAGCCGAGAAGCTTGGCGGTATCCACCTCCGGCACGTCGAGCGGCGCCAGCTTGAAGGCTGCTTTGCCAGGCGACGACTTCTCGAAAATCAGTCCTTCGTTCTGGCTGATGTGGCGGGTGGCCTTGCGCGTCATGGGTGTCATTGCGCCACCTCCGCAGCCTCGCGCACCGGCTCCGTTGCCTCGCTCTCTGCGAGTACGCCGGCGGCAGTATCAATTGCAGTTCTGCCAGTCATCTCCGTACAACACCACAGGGCTGCATTGCCTAGTTCCGGGAGAAACTTCTTCAGCGGGAAGCCTCCCACGATCTTGTGCCCTAACAAGCGATTGTTGATGACGTAAGGATCTTCCTTGGTCTGCACCACAAATTCATTGAATCGCGGAGCGTTCGGGAAAAGGACCTTGGCATGTTTGCCGAACTTACTCGCAGCGTAGGCAGTCTTGGCCAGATTCTGCTTGGCCAACTCCTTCAGTCCGACTTTGCCATACACGGTCATAAAGATGTTCGCCATTAAGGCGACCAGCGCCTGATTGGTGCAGATATTGGAGGTCGCCTTCTCCCGGCGGATATGCTGTTCGCGGGTAGCCAGAGTGAGCACGAAACCGCGTTTGCCCTTTCGGTCGACTGTCTGACCGACCAGGCGGCCCGGCATCTGGCGCACATTTTGCTCGCGGGTCGCGATCAGGCCGCAGTACGGTCCGCCGAAACCGAGCGGCACACCGAAAGATTGTGCCTCCATTGCGATGATGTCAGCCTGCCGTGGCGGCTCCACAATTCCCAGCGACACTGCTTCGGAGATCGCCACCACCAGCAACGCTCCATGCTTATGAGCAATGTCAGCGATGGCAGCTACGTCTTCTATCGTGCCAAAGAAATTCGGCGACTGGACCAGCACGCAGCCCGTATCTGGAGTGAACGACTTCTCAAGGTCCTTGAGACTGATCCGTCCGTTCTCTCCAAAGGAGACGGTGGTCAGCGGTATGCCTTGATTTAACGCATAGGTCTCCAGAACCTCCCGATATTCCGGATGGATGCTACGCGCCACCGTGACCGACCGGCGGCCCGTGAGTCGCACCGCCATCAGCACGGCTTCGGTCGAGGCCGTCGAACCATCGTACATGGAGGCGTTCGCCACCTCCATTCCGGTCAGCTCGCAAATCATCGTCTGGAATTCAAAAATAGACTGCAGCGTGCCCTGCGAAACTTCCGGCTGATACGGGGTATACGCGGTCAGGAACTCGCCGCGGGAGATCAGCGAGTCGATGATCACCGGCCGGTAATGGTAGTAGGTGCCGGCACCGAGAAAGATGGAGTATTCATCGCCATTTTCGTGCGAGCACTGGTCGAACCAGTCCATGATTTCCGATTCCGCCATCTGTCGGGGTACCTTGAGATCGTGTCTTAGGCGATATTGGTCCGGAATGGGCGCGAACAGATCGTTGATCGATCGCGCGCCAATGGCTTTCAACATGGCCTCGCGGTCGGCGGGAGATTTTGGTAGATAGCGCATAGAGACCTTATTCGATGTTGATGCGAATTCGTTTGATTATTGCCATCAGTGCCCCGCTTCCTCCGCCACGAACTTCTCGTAGTCAGGCGCAGAGAGCAGTGCGTTCAGCTCAGCCGGGTTTTTCAACGTGATCTTCAGCATCCACGCGGCGTGAGCATCTTTATTAATCTTTTCGGGCGCGGTGGCCAACTCGGTGTTGACCTCGGTCACGGTGCCGGAGGCCGGGGCGAACAGATCTGACACAGCCTTGACGGACTCTACACTACCGAAGGCCTTGCCCGCAGTGATCTCTGTACCGACTTTGGGCAAGTCGACAAAAACGATGTCGCCGAGTGATTCCTGAGCGTAGTTCGTGATTCCCACCGTGCCGGTCTTGCCGTCGGCTTTAATCCACTCGTGCTCTTTGGTGTATTGGAAATCGGATGGGTAGGCCATGGTAGCTGTTAGCTCCTAGCTGTTAGCTCTTAGCTCTTAGCAACAACTGCCAAAAGCTCTGTCTCGTGTCACGACTAAACCTTTTTGGGCCGCTTATAGAACGGCGTGGGGACTACCTGCGCCTTTACGCCTTGCCCGCGAATTTCGACCTTGACCGTGCCACCTAGTCTTGAAAACTCCGGGGGCACGTAGGCGAGCGCAATGTTCTTCTTGAGGAAGGGCGCGTAGGATCCGCTGGTGACATAGCCGATCTCGCGGCCGGAATCGTCGAGCACCTTGTATCCGTCGCGCGCAATTCCACGTTCCACCATTTCCAGCCCGACCAGCGTGCGCTTGAGCCCTTCTGCCTTGGCTTCTTCCAATGCACCCCGTCCCATGAAATTGAGCTTCTCCATCTTGCAGAAACGGTCGAGTCCGGCTTCCCAGACATTGATGCTGTCGGATATTTCGTGTCCATAAAGCGCGAGCTTGGATTCCAGCCGCAGGGTATTGCGTGCGCCCAGACCGCAAGCAACAACTCCGAACTCCTTGCCGGCTTCGAGAACTTTCTTCCAAACCATGGCGCTGGTGGGCGCATCCGCGGGAACGTAAATTTCGAAACCGTCTTCGCCGGTGTAGCCAGTACGCGCGATCAGCGTGTTCGGCAGTCCGCAAATCGTCCCGCGCGTAAGCCAGTAGAACTTCACAGCACTCAGATCGGTGTCGGTCAGCTTCTGGAGCAGCTTCACGCCTTTGGGACCCTGGATCGCGATCTGGGTAAAATCGTCGCTTAGGTTCTCGACGTAGCAATCAAACTCGTGGGTGTTGTCGCGAACCCAGTTGAAGTCTTTTTCGCGAGTTCCGGCGTTAATCACCAGCAGGTAATCGGTCTCAGCGAGCCGATGCACGATGACGTCGTCTACGAAAGTGCCCTGCGGATGCAGCATGGCCGAATACTGAGCCTGCCCAATGGCCAGTTTAGAGGCGTCATTCATGGTGATGTGCTGTACCGCAAAGAGGGCTTCGGGGCCGTGCAGGCGGATATCGCCCATATGGCTGACATCGAAGATGCCGACGCCGTTACGCACGGCATTGTGCTCGGCAATGATGCCGCCGGTCGGAGGATACTCAACCGGCATGTCCCAGCCGTTGAATTCGACCATTTTGGCGCCCATCTGGCGGTGTACGGGATTCAGTGCAGTCTTGCGAACGGTGGGCGTAGTCGCCTCGACAGCGGACACGGACGAACCTCAAGGGCAGTAGCTGGGCTGCCGGGATATTGGGACTCAATACCGTAACACGCACCCGGCAGGGGCTTCAATAATGTCCCGCCGCCCAGTCGCAGCCTTTCCCACAATAGGAATGGCACGGCGCGGCGCGCGGCACGGCGTTCAGAATTCTTGTCATTCCGAGGCAGCTCTTAGCCGCTGAGGAATCTTGGCTTTCCGGTTACCAAGGGCACTTTGTCCTTCCCACGCAGTGCGCTACAGTGCGCTCATGGCAACCAAGACAAAGTTCATTTGCGCACAGTGCGAGATGAGCGAGCAGCACTGCGAGTGCGAGAAATACTGCTGCTTTTGCCAGGGGCAGGTCGACATCCGACTCTGCCAGGACGGCCTCTACTATTGTCCAGCCTGTCGCGAAGCCTGCGACTACAAGACCGAAGACCAGCGGTAATCTTTGGTTCCTCGTTTCTCCCGGAGCACCTACCTCATGGACTACCAAACCATTCTTAGATCACCACTGCTTCCCTGTACTCGCCGAAGACCTTGCGCATCGTGTCGGAGATTTCGCCCACGGTGGCATAAGCCTCTACTGCACCAATAATTCGCGGCATGAGGTTGTCTCCGGAGCGGGCGGCGTCTTCGATCCGCTTGAGAGATGCCTCCCAGGCTTTCTTATCACGGCGGAGGCGCAGGGCACGAAGGCGTTCCACCTGCCGGGGTTCCAGCGCGGGGTCAATGCGCAGGATCGGAACCGCTCTTTCCTCTTCGACGGTAAATCGGTTCACCCCCACCACCACCGCTGCCGTCCGGTCCACGCGTTGTTGGTACTCGTAAGCCGCGTTCTGGATCTCCTGTTGTACGTAACCGCGTTCAATGGCCTTCAACATGCCGCCTAAAGCGGCGATCTTGTCGAGGTATTCCGTGGCGCGCTTTTCGATTTCGTTGGTCAGGGACTCCAGGTAATACGAGCCGGCCAAAGCGTCGATCGTCTGCGGCACGCCTGATTCAAAGGCGATGATCTGCTGTGTTCGCAGGGCGATGCGGGCTGCCTCTTCGGTGGGCAACGCAAGGGCTTCATCAAAGGAATTGGTGTGAAGCGATTGGGTTCCGCCCAAAACGGCGGACAAGGCTTGCAGGGCAGTACGCACGATGTTGTTTTCCGGCTGCTGCGCGGTGAGCGTCGAACCTGCGGTTTGCGTGTGGAAGCGCAGCATCCATGAGCGTGGGTTCCTGGCCTTGAAATGATCGCGCATGAGGTGCGCCCACATGCGGCGCGCGGCGCGGAATTTGGCGACCTCTTCCAGAAAATTGCTGTGCGCGTTGAAAAAGAATGATAGTCGCGGCGCGAAGCGATCCACGTCGAGTCCGGCATTGATCGCCGCTTGCACGTAGGCCATACCATTGCCGAGCGTGAACGCGACTTCCTGGACCGCGGTGGAACCGGCCTCCCGCATGTGGTAGCCGGAGATAGAGATCGTATTCCAGTCGGGGACGTTTTCGTTGGTCCAGGCGAACAGGTCGGTGATGATGCGCATCGCCTGTTCCGGCGGATAGATGTAAGTCCCGCGCGCGATGTACTCCTTCAGTACATCGTTTTGCACTGTCCCGGAGAGCTTGCGAATGTCGGCGCCCTGGCGTTTGGCAACGGCAACATACAGCGCCAGCAGGATGGATGCCGTGGCGTTGATGGTCATCGAAGTGGAAATCTTTGTCAGATCGATGCCATGGAAAAGGCATTCCATGTCTTCGATGGAATCGATGGCGACACCTACTTTGCCAACTTCGCCCACTGCCATCGGGTGGTCAGAATCCATTCCGATCTGCGTTGGCAAATCAAACGCGACTGAAAGCCCTGTAGTCCCATTCGCCAGCAGGTACTTGTAACGTTTGTTGGATTCCTCGGCGTCGCCCATGCCAGCGTACTGCCGCATGGTCCAGAGGCGGCCGCGGTACATGGTGGCCTGCACTCCACGCGTGAACGGGAACTCCCCGGGATAGCCGACCTGCTCGTCGTAGTTCCAGCCCTCGAGATCAGCAGCCGTGTACAGCGGCCGGACTGAAATGTGGGACGAAGTTTGCTGCTCCTCATGCGAGTCGGCAGACTTGCCTTTCAGCGTAGTGGTCTCGCTCTCCACCTCGGACTTGACTCTGTCGCTCATCCACTCACGATTTCCGGCGGGACCGCCAGAAAGAACTCACACCGAACCAGGCGAAAGTGACAGTAAAGCACACGGCCAAGATCACCCGGCCAGAGCCGATTTTGCCAGCCTGATACTTGGCATACTCACGCGTAAAGGCCAAACCGCCGATTCCGGCCAGGCACAAGAAAACAAAGCCCGTAACCTCCAGCCACAAAATTCCGAGTACCCGGCCGACGTGGGTCGCTGTCACCCGTATTCCACGCCAGGTTGCCCCTAAGAGTCTACTCTTGCTCGCACGCGCACCCGCCATGCGGGTGGCGACCCGGGCAGCTATTCCCAATTTCTGGGCAGTCGATACTTTCATTACCCGGTGATTTTAGCAGTGTACGGGGGTACAATAGCGCGCCAAGGAGCCCGGTCACGAAACCCGGTGACCGCGCACACCATCTAACGTAACAGGGCGGTACTGGACCTTGCTGCTGGGGTAGAATTTCAGAGGGGGCACTGTGGATCAGGAACTCAAGAAATTGATGAAGGAACTGGGCGAAGCGATCAACGAATCGCTAGCTGACTCCGAGCAGATCGCCGAGGTTGTCTCCCGGATCAAGGACGGCGGCTACGACATCTTTCTGGTGTTGGAGGCTACCATTGGTTTCAGCAAACAGGGAGAGAAGGCGGCGGAGAAGGCTTCTCTGGTTACGACCCTGAGCAGCAAGCCTGAACTGAAGGTCAGCGACCAGGATGTGAAGTTCCTGAAGTCACTACGCATCAAGATCGACGACGTGGCCTGATACCAATCGCCCGGGTCGCTGCAGCCATCCGGTGGCTCTTACCTCTTTTCCCTGTGCTAGTATCTCAAGTTTCACGTCGCCGAGTTTGCGTGTTGTGGTGAGCTAGCGCTCCAAAGTGGACCCAAGGACACAAAGCATAATAGAAAACCGGGAGAGCGATGAAAGATACGCTGGGAGTCCTATTGGCCGGAGGCGCGGGCGAGCGACTCTACCCTCTCACCCGCGATCGGGCCAAGCCTGCGGTCACCTTCGGTGGGATCTACCGCATCATCGACATCACCCTTTCCAATTGCGTCAACTCCGATCTGCGGCGCGTCTTCATTCTTACTCAGTACAAAGCTCTTTCCCTGAATCGGCATATCCGCGAGGGCTGGAATATTGTTGGCCGCGAAATGGGGGAATTTATCGAGATTCTCCCGCCCATGAAGCGGGTCAGCGAAAACTGGTACATGGGCACGGCCGACGCCGTGTACCAGAACATTTATTCCATCGGCTCCGAGCAGCCTAAACACGTGCTCGTCCTGGCGGGTGACCATATCTACAAGATGAATTACGGGCGTATGTTGCGGCAGCATGCCGACTCGGGCGCCGACGTCACTCTCGCCACTATTCTGATCGAACCTTCGGAAACCTATCGCTTCGGGGTGGTTGACCTGGACCGGGAAAGCCGCGTCGTCGGCTTTCAAGAGAAACCTAAGCAGACCGATCTCCGCTCGCCTTACAACCCGCGGATGGTGTCTGCTTCCATGGGCATTTACCTGTTCAACACCGACGTGCTGATCCCCGTCCTGCTCAAGGATGCTGAAGACAACACCTCGAGCCACGATTTCGGGCATGACATCCTGCCCCACATGGTCGACGATTATCGCGTGTTCGCCTTCAACTTTATCGATGAGAATAAGAAAGAAGCACTGTACTGGCGCGATGTGGGAACGTTAGAAGCTTACTACGAAGCTAACATGGACATCGTCTCGGTGTCGCCGGTCTTCAACTTGTACGACGAAGATTGGCCAATCCGCACCCATCAACGGCAGTACCCGCCCGCCAAGTTCGTGTTCGCCGAAGCGGGACGCACCGGCACTGCCCTGGATTCCATTGTTTCCTCCGGTTGCATCGTTTCCGGAAGCATGGTGCGCAACAGCGTGCTCTCGCCCGATGTGCGTGTGAATTCTTACAGCGAAGTGGATGCCAGCATCATGTTCTCGCATGTGAACGTGGGACGGCACTGCCGGATCCGGAAGGCAATTCTCGACCGCGATGTGCACGTGCCCGAAGGCACCACGATCGGATACGACACCGAGGCTGATCGGCAGCGCTATTTCGTGACCGAGACTGGCATCACGGTGGTGACCCGTGATTATTCCTTGTTCGAGAATCCGGTGACAGTGGACTACTTCACTTCGGAATAGGATCTCAGACCTCAGAAGCATGGCTCAGCCTTCGAGGAACTCGCGTCGAAAAGCAGAAATTTCCCCATCCCAATACCAGACGCTTTCCGAGTTTCGTCATCAACTGTCTGTCTTTCTGCGGCGACGGCGAAAAGCCGCGGAAGGCGTCGGGCTGGAAGCACAGCAGTACGAATTCCTGCTGGCGCTCAAGGGCCTCCCGAAACGGGTGCAACCGAACATCAAGCAGATCGCCGACCAGTTACTGCTGCAGCATCACAGCGCGGTGGAACTCGCCGGCCGCCTCGAGAAACGAGGACTAGTGCGGCGGCAGCGTTCGCCGCAGGACCGGCGGGCCGTTTTGCTCTCGGTGACCAGGGCGGGAGACAAGATATTGCAGCAGGTGGCGCAGTATAGCTTTTCCCAGCTTCGGCAAGAGGCTTCCGCCTTGTTGAAGACCCTCCGGCGCCTGCTTAAGCCCAAGGCATCACTTAAGTGAGTCTTCCCAGCGGTCTCCTGGTCTCTGAAAAAACAAGCCCATATTCGCTATTCATATTCGCTATTCATTCGCCCCAATCTTTGCGCCCCTGCTACAATCCTTTCTTCATAGCAATAAAGAACTTTTGGGAGCACAAAAACTTACCTTTTGTGTAATAGGCGCGGGGGCGTGCCTGCCAGAACAGCCGTCCCTAACCTGAAGAAACCAGGAGTTCTGGGGAGTGCGGGTTGGAAGACACCCAGGTCGTAGCTGCCCTACTCCGTCGCTGCATGGCCGGCGACGCAGCTGCCTGGGAGGAGATTGTCCAGCGCTATCATCGGCGCATCTACAACATCTGTTACCGGTTCGCCGGGTCGACCGACGACGCGCAAGATCTTACCCAGGATGTGTTCATCAAGATGTATAAAACGTTGGATACCTACGACGTGGGACGTGGGGCGTTCATGACATGGGTTACAACGATCACCCGCAACCTGCTGGTGGATCATTTCAGGAAAAGCAAGCACGATCGGGTAACGGACTCGCTGGACGCAGCGCCCTCCGAGCACGAAGACGCCATGCCGCTGAGCGACCGGATCCAGGATAAAAGCCTGCCGCCGGATGCCCGGGTGCAGACCCGGGAGGCGGGGGAGGCTGTCCATTTGGCGCTCCAGAAGCTATCTCCAGAGCTCCGGGAGGCGGTCATTCTGCGGGATTTGCAAGACATGGATTACAAGGAAATTGCTACGGTTTTGAGGGTTCCGGAAGGGACCGTCAAATCCAGGATTAACCGCGGGCGTGCGGAACTTGCGCGCCTGCTACAACGTACATATAGGCAGGTGATGTGATGCCAGGCGAAGCAAAAGACGGTATGCAATGCGCAGAGTTCGATGCGCTGCTCACAGAGGCTCTGGACGGCACTCTGGGCGGGGAAAGGCTGGAAAGGTTCCAGGCCCATGCTCAGGTGTGCTCGGCTTGCGGGCCTCTTTTTGCCGAGATTGATGCCGGACGTCGGTTACTGAAATCCATTACCGATGCAGAGCCTCCATCCCACCTCGTGCACAACATCCTGGCGGCCACCTCAGGGCTGGATACTGCCCGCATGCACGCTCCCATGGCTGGGCCTCAAGTGTCATGGCTGGATCGGGTGCGCGCCTGGATGGCTCCGGCTGTAACGCCGGTGTTTGCCGTGGTCCGGCAGCCCCGCTTCGCCATGTCGTTTGGCATGGCCTTCTTCTCCGTCTCCATGGTGTTGAACCTGGCGGGAGTGAAGGTCAGCGATCTGCGGCATGTTGACCTGCATCCCAGCGCGATCGTGCGCGGCTATCACATGACCACGGGCAAAGTGGTGAAGTATTACGAGAACATCCGCTTCGTGTACCAGATTGAATCGAAGGTAAGAGAAATCAAGCGCGCAACTACGCCGGCGGAGCCTGCTCCTCAGAAGGACCAGCACCGCAAGGACAACAGCAATACCAGCGGACAACCTGAACAAAGGCAGGAGCGTAACTACAGCCAGGGAGAAAACCAGCCAGTGCTGGCCTCAACTCCGGATGTACCGCCTGTCGCGCCGGTGACCGCGACCAGGAGGTTTGTATGAACTGCGCCAATCATGCCGATAGATCGGCGGTGGCCTACTGCCGCACATGCGGGAAAGCATTGTGCGCAAGCTGCACGCGCGACGTGCGTGGAGTGATCTATTGCGAGAACTGCCTGGCGGCACGCGTGGAGGGGACACAGCCTCCGGTGACGCCGTCGGCTGTCTACCCACCAATCGCGCCCAGCAGCGGGCCCAATCCAGCAGTGGCGGGAATTTTGGCCGGCTTCTTTCCCTTCGGCGTAGGAGCCGTTTACACCTCGCAATATGCCAAGGGGCTGGCCCATTTGCTGATTTTTGCCGGCTTGATCTGGGGTATGAACCACGGCGGACATTGGGACTTTATCTTCGGCATTACCTTCGCCTTCTTCTACGTGTACCAGATTATCGATGCTGTTCGCTCTGCCAAGGCTCTACAGACAGGACAGCCAGCCCCCGATCCGTTCGGCCTGGGTCAAGCCCTCGGTGCGGGCGAAAAAATCGACACGGCCCGGATCCCGATCGGCGCGATTGTGCTGATCGCGCTCGGCGTCCTCTTCCTGCTCCGGACCACGGGCCTGTTCGAGTTCGACTTCGACCGGATCTGGCCCATCTTGCTGATTGCTTTGGGTGGCTGGTTGTTTGCACAAAGATGGGGACTGGTTAGATCATCGCGCATCTGTTGCTATTGCGACCGCTGCCGAACTCGAAGCCTGATGGGCCCCGCCATCCTGGTAACGGTGGGAGTAGTGTTCCTGCTCGATAACTTGGGTAGGGTCCCGTTTGAACGCACCTGGCCGCTGATCATCCTGGTGATCGGAGTCGTGAAACTGCTGCAAAGCAACGCTTCAGGCTCGGGCCATATTCCGCCAGGCGGCGCCACTCCGCCGGGACCTCCGACTATCGAAGCCACCGATCAGGCTCCGCAGCCGCCCGCTAATGAGGTGAAAAATGTCTAGTCCTGCTCCCGGTCCGGTTGCGCGTACGAGACGGCGTTCGCTGGCTGGCCCGGTGGTACTCATCGTCATGGGCGTTGTGTTCCTGATGGGGACCATGGGAGTGCTGCACTGGTACATGTTGGGACGCCTGTTTGCCCACTATTGGCCCTTGCTGATCATTCTCTGGGGCGTCGTGAAACTGATTGAGCACCAACAGGCGCAAAGTGAAGGAACGCGCGCTTCTGGAATCGGTGTGGGCGGCGTTTTCCTGCTCTGCTGCTTGATCGTTGCCGGACTGATCGCGACCCAAGCCTCGCGTGTGAACTGGTCCGGACTGCACGATGAAATCGGCTGGGACGACAACGATTTCGGCAACCTGTTTGGCAATACTTACAGCTACACCGATCAGATCAGCCAGGCATTTCCTGCGGGCGGGAGCTTGCACGTTGTTTCCGACCGTGGTGCGGTCAACGTTGTAGTGTCTGAAGGAAGTCAGATCAAAGTCGACATCGCCAAGAAGGTTCACGCCGAGAACCAGCAGGATGCCGACAAATACAACGCCGGGACGAAACCGCAGATTACGGTAAGCGACAAGGTCGTGACGGTGAACGCCAACACGCAGGGTGCGGGCGAGCACGGAGTGGCCGCCGACATGACGATTTCCATTCCGCGAAAGGTCCCGGTGGTCATCTCGACCCGTCACGGCGATATCAGTGTGACCGGGCGTGATGGGAATCTGGACATTTCCAGCCAGCGCGGCGACGTTACAGCGGAGGACATCAATGGGAACGTCAGTCTGAACCTGCAACATAGTTCAGCCAAGGTTTCCAACGTGTCGGGCGATGTCTCGGTGGATGGCCGAGTCAACGACATCACGGTTTCGAACATAAAGGGAACGGCTCGCTTGACAGGCGAATTCATGGAGAGCGTCCACCTGTCACAAATTGGCAAAGCCGTGACTTTCAAGTCCTCTCGAACTGATCTGGAGTTCGCGAAGCTTGAAGGGAATCTCGACCTCGATTCTGGTGATTTGCGCGCCACTTCTGCGAGCGGCCCAGGGCGTCTGGTTACGCGGTCCAAAGACATCCATCTCGACGGAGTCTCGGGCGACCTGCGGCTTGAAGACAGCAATGGCGTGGTGGAAGTGCTGGTTCGGAAAATAGGCAATCTGCAGATAGACAACCGCAATGGCGACATTCAACTGTCGCTGCCCCCGCAGGCTGCCTTCCGGATGGACGCGCGCGCCCGCAACGGCGAAATTCAATCCGATTTCGGCGAGTTGAAAGTCGAGAACGCGCACGACCAAGCGACCGCTGCCGGCACGGTGGGCAGTGGGAATGTCTCGGTGCGGTTGAACAATGAGCACGGTACCATTGAGATTCACAAGGGAGCAATCGAAGCGGTCGTCCCCCCTCCGCCCGCAGTGCCCAAGGCGCCTAAGGCGCTTCCTCCTGCAAGGGAGAAGCCGTTAACGCCAACGGAAAACTAAACATGTTGTCAGCGAAGCTGGTCCCCTGCACGGGGGACCAGAGGAGTCGAAGGATCCCTTTCGATATACACACCACGAGTGTCGCCGAGAGGCATTTCTACCAAAGAAGTTTGACGAGAACACCTCAACCACCTCTGATGATGCACGCAGGGTGGGGATCCTTCGCTTCGCTCAGGATGACAATCGTGTATCAGGGAAACGCGACGCTCACTGCGCCGCCGATTGCGTTCCCAACTTCTTCTTGGCCAACTCTTCTACTTTTCCCAAGACCTCGTCTTCTGACAGGTTGGTGGAATCCAGAATCACAGCGTCGTTCGCGGGAACGAGGGGGGAATTAGCGCGGGTGCGATCGCGTTTATCGCGCTCCCGGAGTTCGGCGGCGATACTCTGGGCCGATGGGCCCTTGATCCTCTGCTGCTCTAGGCGACGCTGCTCGCGGACCACTGGATCGGCGTCGAGAAAAATCTTGAGGTCCGCGTCGGGAAACACCTTCGTGCCGATGTCGCGCCCTTCCATTACTATGCCGCCGCGAATGCCCATCTCGCGTTGACGAGCCACCATCCACTCGCGCACCTTTGGGTGCACCGAGACTCGTGAGGCAGCTTCCGTTACATCGCGCTCGCGCACACGCGACGAGACATCGCGTTGATCCATCAGCACGCGATTTCCGCCAACGCTCGGCTCCAGGCGGATGCGGGAGTTTTCTGCCAACTTCAGCAGCGCGGCTTCATCGTCGAACGAGACATCCCATTCGATCGCTTTCAGCGCCAGCGCGCGATACATGGCACCGCTTTCCAGGTTTACATAGCCGAGCTTGCGTGCGAGACGGGAAGCAATGGTGCTTTTGCCGGCGCCCGCCGGACCGTCAATGGCAATGATCAGCTTGCGTGCTCGGGGATCGGTCATTCGAACTGAACTGATTCTACACGCGGGCCGGGAAAAGGCCCGTCACACGGGTGGTTCCACTGTTATCTGGACCGTGCCGGGAGTGTGCTGCGGTTGTCACGCGGACTAGGAGATTTGGGTGGGGTGATTTGGATCAGTGAGCGGTTCCCCACGTGCACGAAGGTCAGCTCCCGTGCGGCCAGCAACGCATTGATCGCCTCTTTCACGCGGGACCGCGGGACAACGTGAGACAAGAAGGTTTCAACTTCGGCCGGTTCAGCCGCGATTACGCAATCCAGGTATTTCGTTACCAGCGCGGAAAGGGCTTCCGCAACCGAAAGGCTTATGCCTTCACGCACCGTATCCGGCGACCAGCGGTAGAGTACGTCCCAGTAGGAGCCCTCATTCGGGTTGTAGTCCACGCGCGTAATACGCAACTTCGACCACAACTCCCCCAGCGCGCGGTCAAGTGCAGCCAGGGACAGGTCACCACCTAACTTCTCGCGTAGCCGGGCTTTCGAGATTGGCCCTTCGCGGCGGATGATCTCAAAGGTATCAGCAGCCAGCTGTGAATACTCCGAGCGTGGGCCCGGCTTGGGCGGCTGCTTGGGATTGCGCTCTCCAACCAGAGCATAGAAATACGGAAACACGGAGCCGGCGACCAGGAAGTTGTTGTTTTCGCCGAACAGGTTGGCCTCGTAGGCGGCCTTGTCGCGCAGCAGTCTCACCATCAACTCGGTTGCCTCTTGGGCTCGGAGGTCCTCGAAGGCATGCTGCCACGTGGGCAGGTGATCATCTGCTCCAACCCAAGCACCAATAAAAGTAGGCACCAGCACCGGTGGCCGCAGCGGGTACATCAGGCAGAAGCCCACCGACTCGATGAACTCGCGCGCCTCCTGCAGGGTGCGGACGGGGCAGCCGTCGAGATGCCATTTATGGGCCCGTGCCTGCTGGAGTTCGGAGTCGGTCATGCAGATGATTAGAACACAAGAGAGAATTCAGCACTTGGCATTTAGCAATTAGCATTTGGTCAGCAGCGGTTTGTGATTGCGCTAATAAGAAAGGTCAGGAGCTAAGTACCAAATGCGAAGTGCGAAGTGCTAAATGCTTTCAAATCCTCTTGAACGCCCGCTGAATGTCTTTCATCGAGTAACGCAGAAGCACCGGCCTGCCGTGGGGACAGGTCATGGGACATTCGGTTTTGGCCAGCTCCCCCAGCAACCATTCCATTTTGTTCTGCTCTAGAGGCATGTTGACCTTGATGGCGGCGTGGCAGGCGATGGAGGCCGCGATGCGAGTGCGAACCATCTCCATGTTCAGGTTCTGCTCTTCGCGGGAGAATTGATCAAGCAGTTCGTGGAGCATATGCTCGATCTGTGACGCTTCCAAGCCGGCAGGCGCGATCTTTACAGCCACGGTTCGCGTCCCGAAGGGCTCGGCCTCAAAGCCATTGAGCTGTAACTCGTCGCAGATCTCGGTGAAGACGGCTTGCTGCGCAGGTGTGAGTTCGATCAGCAAGGGCATCAGCAGGCGCTGGCTCTCAGCTTTCTGGGCAGAGCGCTGCTTTAAGACTTTTTCGAACAACACGCGTTCGTGAGCGACATGCTGATCCACGATCCAGAGGCCATCGCCGTTGACGGCTAGAATGAAAGAATTTCGAATCTGTCCCAGTGGCTTGAGTGATCCGAGCGAAGGTGCCAGAGAACTTTCTTCGGGCTCGTCGGGGGTCAGTGGAACGCAACCGTCGTCAGGAATTACTTGCGGAGCTCGGGCGAACGAAACAGCGGCATTGGCTTCGACCGCACTTCCTCCTTCGAAACGAAACTGTTCGTTGGTTGGCTGTGGGAAGGGGGCAGTCAGCGCGAATCCCTCGGCGGGCATGGGTTCATACAAGGCGCGCCAGGGCTGCATGGGCTCGGCAGCCCGCGATCCTGGGCTCAACCCGGGGCCGGCTGTGGGGTGTGCAGTAATCTCGGCCGTGAACTGTGGAACTGGACGAGCCTTCATAAGCGTGGCCCGAACCGAGTCGCGCACAAAATCGTGAATCACCGTCTGCTGCCGGAACCGGACTTCGGTCTTGGATGGATGCACGTTGACGTCGACTTCCGCACTCGGCATTTCGAGAAACAGCAGCACCACCGGAAAAACCGTGGGCGGAAGGATGTTGCGGTAGGCCTCGGTGAGCGCGTGCTGGATAAGGCGATCGCGAATAAGGCGGCCGTTCACAAATACAAAAATCGAGTTGCGATTCAGCTTCTGGATCTCGGGTTTGGAGGCAAATCCGTGCACGCGGAGTTCCCCGGGTTCAGCTCGTTCCTCGTCTTCGACCTCCTGCCGCCTCCAGGGCGGCTGCGGCAGGCCGATGTGCTCCAGCGGAATTGCAGCGGTGACTGGCAAAAGCTGATCCAGCGTGTCCTCGCCAAAGACTTGGTACACACGCTCACTGTGACTGGCGACCGGCGCGGCAATCAGCATTGCATTGGTCGCAGAGTGCAGCTCAAAGTGCTTGTCAGGATGAGCCAGGGCATAATGCGTGACCAGGGAGGCAATGTGCGAAAGCTCGGTGGATTCCGCTTTCAAAAACTTTTTCCGCGCCGGCGTATTGAAGAATAGGTCACGGACTGTGATCGAGGTACCCAGAGGCAAGCCGGCTTCTTCGACTTTGAAGATCTTGCCGCCGTTGATCTCGACCACGGTTCCAGCGGGATCCTCTGCAGCACGGGTTTCCAGGCGAAGCCGCGACACTGAGGCGATGGAAGGCAGTGCTTCTCCGCGGAACCCAAGAGTGGCCACACTCAGCAGGTCTTCGACATTCTTGATCTTCGAGGTGGCATGGCGCTCGAAGGCAAGCAGAGCGTCGTCGCGCACCATGCCGCAACCATTGTCGGTGACCTGGATGAGTTTTTTGCCGCCCGCTTCGACTTGGACTTTTATGCGAGTGGAACCGGCATCCAGCGCATTCTCCAGGAGTTCTTTCACCACGGACGCGGGGCGCTCGACAACCTCACCGGCGGCAATCTTGTTGGCGACGGCTTCGGAAAGAACGTGGATACGCGCCATGAATAGTGGCCAGTTATTAGTGGCTAGTGGCCAGTTTCGCAGATGAAGACAAGGAAGGCAAAGGCCGCCACCGATTGGCACGGATCAGAAGAGATCAACCCTAGCTATCCGTGAAACTCCGCGGCTAGTTTTTCTTGACCTGGATGCCGAGCTCTTTCAATTGCGCTTCACTGACCGGAGTTGGTGCGTCGACCATCAGATCCACCGCTCGGGCAGTCTTTGGGAATGGAATCACTTCGCGCAAACTTTCGGCCCCGGCCAGGATCATGACAATGCGATCCAGTCCAAGCGCAATCCCGCCGTGGGGAGGGGTGCCATACTCTAGCGCCTCCAGGAAGAAGCCAAAGCGGTTGCGGGCTTCCTGCTCCGTCATGCCGAGAGCATGGAAGATTTTTCGTTGGATATCCTGGCGGTGGATACGAATCGAACCCGAGCCCAACTCCGTTCCATTAAGCACGACGTCATAGGCCAGCGCGCGGACTGCGGCTGGGTCGGATTGGAGCTTGTCCATGTCCCGCTCATGCGGCGAGGTAAAGGGATGATGGGCGGCGGCCCAGCGCTTACCTTCCTCGTCCCACTCGAACATCGGAAAATCGGTCACCCATAAGAAGCGGAAGTCTCCGCGCACAAAGGCGCCATGTTTCGCGGCATATTTTTGCGCCAGCGCCACACGTAGCAGGCCAGCAGCCGTGTAGACGGCTTGATCGTGCTGCTTAACCTCGGGCTTCACGCCGCCTTCCGAGGGATGAGTGCCGGGCTTGCTGTCGCCGGCGACGATCACAATCAGGTCGTCGGGTTGCGCACTGCTTTTCTCGCGGATCTTGGTAGCGGTCTCGGGAAAAGACTTTTCCAGGCGCTTGAAATCTTCGAACAGCTTGGCATTCCCCCTGCCGTTGAAAAGCGGCTTGATTTCGTCGCGCTCTTTGCGCGAGAGCTCCCCGACTTTCGGAATGCGTATGGCGACGATCGGCAAGCTCCCGCTCACGCTGAGAGTCGCCAGGTTCTCCTGCGCGAAAGCTTCGCGCACGTCCGTCATCGCTGGCAACCGCATGTCAGGCTTATCGCTGCCGTAGAGGCGAATAGCCTCGTCGTAGGTCATGCGCGGAAAGGGTGTCTTGATCTCATATCCGCCAGCTTTGAAGGCAGCCGTCAGAAAGCCTTCCACCACCTCATACACGCGGTCGGGCTGCGGATAGGACATTTCCAAGTCGATTTGGGTGAACTCCGGCTGGCGGTCGGCGCGCAGGTCTTCGTCGCGGAAGCAGCGAACGATCTGAAAGTACTTGTCGAAGCCTGAGATCATCAGGATCTGCTTGAACAACTGCGGAGATTGCGGCAGGGCGTAGAAACAACCCGGCTGGACTCGGCTGGGGACCAGGTAATCGCGCGCACCCTCTGGAGTGGAGCGGGTCATGAAAGGCGTCTCGATCTCGAAAAAGCCCTTGCCCGACAGATAGCTGCGGATTGCCATGGCGACTTTGTGGCGCAGTTCGACATTGAACTGCATGGCGTCGCGGCGCAGGTCGATGTAGCGGTACTTTAGGCGCATCTCCTCGTTAGGCAAAACCGTCTCGCCGGGCAGGAATGGCGGCTGCTTGGCTTCGTTGAGGATCCGCAGTTCTTCCGCCACCAGTTCAACTTCCCCCGTAGGAATGCTCTTGTTGACGGTATTCGGATCGCGCTTCTTCACAGTACCCATTGCGGCGACGACGTACTCGTTGCGCAGCACCTCAGCCTTATCGTGCAGGCCCGGATTCCGCTCACGGTCGAAGACGACCTGGGTGATGCCGGTGCGATCGCGAACATCAATAAAGATGAGGTTGCCAAGGTCGCGTCGGCGGTTCACCCAGCCCATGAGCACAGCCTTTTGGCCGGCGTCGGAGACCCGGAGGGCGCCACAAGTATGCGTACGTCGCAAGTCGCCTAAAAAGTCGAGCAAGAGTCTTCCTTGTCTAGTGGGAATACGGCTCGGAGCCGAATCAGGAATTATAAATTGGGCATTGGTTTTTGGTCGTTGGCTGGCCCTCAAAAAGGCTACATCGGTCGCTAATCTAGTGCGCTAACGACCAAGGACCATCGACCAGCGACGGCCTTACAGATCGTTGGCACTCCAAAGATTGGGCGTGGACTGCTGAAACTTCAACTTCCATTGATCGCCCTGTTTGACCCAGGTATTGCTTATGTGCTGATAGCGAGGACGCTCGCCCGGCTTAACCATGTCATAGGTCACGACCGCCGCACCGTCGTTCAACGGGATTACCTGGAAGAAGTACAGGATGGGCTTCCCTTTCCCCTTGCCGCCATCCTCGTGCATGTCTTCAAGCAAATCGCCTTTGCTATGGCTGTCGCCGTTCGTGCCGATCGCATAAAAATCGTCGCTGACGGCGTTCCGCACGTACGCGACATCGTTGCGTTCCATGGCCTCCATCAAATTCTTCTCAGCGCTGATCAACGTCTGCTCAAGAGCCGATTGCGGCTTCGATTGATTCTGGAAAGCCTCGGGAACACCTTTTCGAGCAAACGCCGGTAGTGCAACGGCGACAATCGATAACACAAGACAGCATAAGCGGTTCGTCATAACCCCTCCGCATGGCCAGGTTCTTCAATCATGTGGAGGCGGGTCTCCGACCCGCCTGGATGGGTCAAAGACCCGTCCCCACACAATGCATAGATACTTCTCGTTACCGATTTGATTGTATCCACTTCGCCAAGTCCTGGCGTGGAACCGAGGCCTGGTGCCCGGTTGCGAGATTCTTGACAGCGAAAACGTTGGCCTTCACCTCATTCTCGCCCACAATCAAGGTGAACGTCGCACCCAGTTTGCTGGCCGTCTCAAGGGACTTCTTAAGACGAAAGGTCTCGTCCCCAAGTTCTACGACTAGGTCGTGGTGGCGCAGTTCCCGCGCCAGGCGGGCAGCTTCGCGATTCGTGCCGGGACCAAGCGACGCGATGTAAACATCAGGCTTGCGCACGACCGCATCGGCCGATTCTTTCAACGACATCACCAGCCGGTCCTCGCCGATGGCAAAACCAATCCCAGGAGCGCTGGGTCCGCCTAGCGATTCCGATAAGCCATCGTAACGGCCGCCGCCCAGAATGGCATTCTGCGCACCCAGTGCGCCATGAGTGAACTCGAAGGCCGTGCGTGTGTAGTAATCCAGGCCACGGACTAAACGATCGTTGATGGTGAACGGCACGCCTACCGCCTTCAGAATTTCCTTCACTTCTTCAAAGTGCTTGCGGCAAGGGTCATCAAGAAACTGGCTGATGCGCGGCAGCTTCTCGATGATCGGCTGATCTTCCGGCACTTTGCAGTCAAAGATTCGAAGGGGATTGGTCACAGCACGGCGCTGGCAGTCGGCACACATTTTCGAAACTACCGGCGCAAGCGCTTTGCGCAGGGCCTCGTTAAAGGCGGCGCGGTCATTCGGGCAGCCCACCGAGTTCAATTGCAGGCTCCAGCCGCTTATGCCCAGGCGGTCAAGGAACGTGGCTAGCAGCTCGATGACCTCAGCGTCCCGTGCCGGGGACTCGCTGCCCGCGGCGGGCGGACCAATCACCTCGGCCCCAATCTGATAGAACTGGCGGTAGCGGCCTTTCTGCGGGCGCTCGCGGCGGAACTGCGGCCCGATGTAGTAGATCTTGTTCAGCCCACGTTCCCACAGCTTGTGCTCAATATAGGCACGCACGACACCGGCTGTGTTCTCCGGTCGCAGAGTTAAAGACTGGCCCTTCTCGCTCTGCCCCCGCCCACGGTCCTCCCAGGTGAACATCTCCTTCGAGACGATATCGGTCTCTTCTCCAACTGAGCGTGCGAACAATTGCGTTTCTTCGAAAATGGGTGTGCGGATTTCCTGGAAGTTGTAAGCGCGAAAAACATCGCGGGCGGCGGCTTCAACGAAATTCCACAGCGCTGTGTCAGGCGGGAGCAGGTCACGAGTTCCACGGACGGCTTTGATCATCAGTTCTCGGTTCTCGGTTCTCAGTTCTCGGTTCTCAGATTTGATACGGCTCTCATTTCAAGTCCCGCCTCATCGAGAACCGAGAACTGGGAACTGACAACTAACTTACTTCATCTCCCGCAAGTACGTTTCTTTGTAACCGAGATAATTCTGCGCGTGCAGCAGGATCATTTCCTGGTCTTTCTCTTCGAGTTGGCGACGAAATTTTCCCGGGAAGCCCATCCAGAGGGAGTTTGGCTCGACAACGGCTCCCTCCGGAATCAGAGTTCCCGCAGCGATGATCGAGCCAGAGCCGATGCGCACGCCATTCAGAATCACAGCTCCCATGCCAATCAGACAACGGTCTTCCACTGTGCAGCCGTGCAGGGTCACGGAATGCCCGACTGTCACGTAGTCGCCCACATAGACCCCGTACTTCTCTTTCATGCCATGCAGGATGCTGCAATCCTGAATATTCGAGTAGTGTCCGACGCGAATGGCATAAACATCGCCTCGCAGTACAGCGTTCATCCATATGCTCGCATGCTCCCCCAGTTCGACATCGCCGATGAGTTGGGCGGACTGGTCGACGTAGCAGCTTTCCGGGACTTTGGGGGTCATGCCTTTGTAGGAGCGGATCATGCTGCTTCAGCACAGGTGGCCAAAGATAATGAAAATAACATGCCGCGATGGTTAGGCCCAAGCGGCGTGGTGGCGGTCCAGGCAGAATCCTCGTGGCGTGTAGGCCACTCAGGATGGCCAAGGGGGATTCCCTAGAGCCACTTCCCAACATGGGAAAGAAGCCTCAATTGAAGGTCATTGAACACAGCTTTTAATAGGCTTGCAGTGCTATACGTGAATTCTACCCTTGGCTACGCCTTGGGTTCGTTCCTGCGCTTCGTTCCATTCTGGACGCAGGGACAAGCCTATGGCGCGCGCTTCGTTTGACCTCCTCGATGTCTGCTGGAAAACTTTTCTCGCAATAACAATTGTTTTGCTGCTGCTGATAAGCTCGGCTCGGGCGCAGGATAAAATTGCTGGGAAAATTCTTCAACGACTGGCGGCTCTCCGGCGTATCCACCCTGGGTAGCGGTCGACCCGTTGAGGCGCGTTTTCGGCGATCCCAACCGCGATAACAATGACATGAATGATCGGCTACCGGGGCACGGCCGCAACGCGTTCCTCGGACCCGATTACGCCACTACCGACTTGCGTGTGGCACGCCGCCTATACCGCTTGCCGGGTCTCAAAGCAGAGTTCATCATGGAAAGTTTCAATCTGTTTAACCGCGACAACCAGCGAGTCACAATCAGTGACCAAGGTTTCTTGAACACGGCGTGACAGTTGTTCGTCCAGGGAGGTAAGCTGATTGGCGTCAACTACTTCCCGGCTTCCTATCAACGGCCGGCTAACTTTCTGGCAGCCACCAATGCCTATGCCCCAAGACAGATCCAGTTCGCTCTCAAACTGATCTTTTGAGGAGACAGGGGCCGGGAAACTGCCGCAGCGTAGTCGCGGTTTTACCGAAAGCCGCACTTTTCCTGTCCAAGAGTCATATACCTCTTGACTTGCCGGGAGAACCTTGCCATAACTACATGGTCCAAACGGGACCGGTTTGGGGGTGTATAAGGTTTGGCAGAAGTCAGAATTCAAGAGGGCGAGTCCCTTGAGAACGCATTGCGCCGATTCAAACGCAAGGTGCAGCAGGAAGACATCATTAAGGAAGTCAAGCGTCATTCCTTCTACCTGAAACCGGGCGAGAAGAAGCGTGTGAAAGAAGCATTGGCTCGCAAGCGCAGCCGCAAAAAGGCGCGCAAGGAACAAGACTAAGTTTGTTGCAAAGGGTCGCTGCCCTCTGGGTGGCGACCCCTCCGCTTTTCTAGCTAGTCTTCGTCAGGCCCCCAAGAATGCTCGCGCAGTCGACAGGTTTTTGAGTTTTTATATAAACGGGATTTATCCATGCACACAAGGTGCATGGCGGGCCGAACCCAGGGAACAATCGAGGGGTGTTGTGGGATGGACCCTGCTTGCAAGCGCTGGAAGGAGGCACGCTCTTCTTCAGCGAGTGGGTGAGCAGGGAATGGGGTGAAGGGAGCATCTCTCAATGGAATTCCAGGACAAGGTACTCAAGTGCGTCGATTGCGGGGCCGATTTTGTTTTCACTGCCGGGGAACAGCTGTTTTTCCACGACAAGCAATTTAAGAACGAACCCAAGCGGTGCAAGGCCTGCAAGGCAAAGCGGGTAGCTGTGCTGGGGGCAGCTCCCACAGGTGGCGGACAGGGTTATACCAAAGTGGAAACTCGCACCACCTGTTCACAATGTGGCAAGGAAACAACCGTACCCTTCAAACCGACTCAGGGACGACCGGTCTTTTGCCGGGAGTGTTTCCAGCAGCGGAGAACGGCGGCGGTCAGCGCCTGAACTTGCTCAAGATCAGGTCGTTCTCTGGCCCTAATTAACGACGTAATTCACGGAGGGGGTCTCAGCCTGCCTTCCTGGTTCCCTTTCGGTCGGCTGAAATATCGGCAGCAGCCAAGGACCCATTGGGCGTGGCCTGCTTGCGCTGCTTCTCATCTTCGTGGTTTACCAGCAAGGCTTCGATCTGGCGAAGCAAATCGTTGGTGCCTACCGGCTTCACCAACAGCGATTGTGCGCCTCGTTCCCTCCAGTCCCCTTCGATCGGTGGGTAAGCGGTGAGGATTGCCGTCGCCGGCCGGTACTCCTGGTCCTTGGCGGCACGCACTACCTGCCAGCCGGCGTTCTCCGTTTCCATGCGCATGTCGGTAATGACCATCTGATAAGTGCCCGCTTTGAGCTTGTCGACCGCGTCGGCGACGGAGTTGGCGGTGTGAACCTCGAAACCGTGCATTTCGAGCACGGCTTTCAGCGTGAGCTGAACGGCAACGTCATCATCAACCAGGAGGATGCGCCGCTTCATTGGAATACCTCTTTCACCGAAAATCGAAAGCTTGCGAACTTGCGAAAGCCTCCGGAACATCCAAGACTCCGCGAACTAGTTCACCCCACGCACAAAGCACTTTCTTCTACTACTATATTAGCGTGGCCAGTTTTTATGTACAGAATTTTGGGTGCCGAGCGACCCAGGCCGATGGCGCGGCCATGGAGCGGCAGTTTACCGAGCGGGGGCTGGAGAGGGCGGCGACACCAGCAGACGCCGGAATCGTCGTCCTGAACACGTGCACGGTGACGTCTTCGGCCGACCAGGACGCGCGCGCTGCAATCCGGCGCATTCATCGCGAAAATCCCGGCTGCCAGATCCTGGTCACCGGCTGTTACGCGCAGCGCGCAGCGCAGGAAATTGCGGCCCTTCCGGGTGTGCAGTGGGTGGTCGGCAACTCGCATAAACAGAACGTCGCCGAGGTGGCGCTATCCCCTACGGCTAAAGCCGGTTCTTCTTTCGCGCCCGCTTCTGCGCGCCTGAAGGCGCTTCCTGATACGAAGCTCTCGCAGGATTACTCGGGTTTTGTACCTCTCCATGCCCTGTCAAGCGAGAACCGAGACCTGGGAAGCGAGAACCGGGTTTTCGTTTCCGACATCTTTGCGCACACCGAGTTGCTCGCCGCGCCGGTTTTTGATGCTCCCAACGAGCGCACGCGTCCCAATCTGAAAGTGCAGGACGGATGCGATAACCGGTGCTCGTTCTGCATCATTCCGTACGTGCGCGGGCAGAGCCGCTCGTTGCAGCTCGCCGAAGTGATTCGCGAGGTGAACACGCTGGTGGCGTCGGGATATCGGGAAGTCGTGGTTTCCGGCATTAACCTGGGGCGCTGGGGACGCGACTTTGAGCGGCCAATGCGTTTCGAGGACCTAGTCTCGGCGATTCTTGAACGCACGCCCCTGGAAAAGCTGCGCATCAGCTCAGTTGAGCCGATGGACTGGAGCGATAGGCTGATTTCTCTGGTGGCTGAATCGCCCCGCATCGCGAAGCATGCCCATGCACCTATGCAGTCGGGCAGCGACCGTGTGCTGCGTGCTATGCACAGGAAATATAGGCCCTGGCACTATCGCGAAAAGATTCATAAGATCCGTGCCGCCATGCCAACGGCGGCCATTGGGGCCGACGTGATGGTTGGCTTTCCGGGAGAAACGGACTCCGATTTTGAAGAGACGCGGCGGATGATCGAGGAACTGCCCTTCACTTACTTGCACGTATTCACGTACTCGTCGCGTCCGGGAACACCGGCAGCCCAGATGCCGAAGCAAGTCCCAGTGCAGCTTGCGCGAGAACGAAATCGAATCCTGCGTGAATTGGCCTCGCAAAAGAAGCTGCGCTTCATGAAATCGTTTATCGCACAAACCGTCCAGGCAATCACGCTGAACGTATTTGACGGCGTGTACACGGAGACTTTGACGGACAATTACCTGAAACTGCGGGTGGCGGGGAAGTTCGAACCGAATCATTGGATTGATGTGCAAGTGCGGCAGGTCTCCAGCGGTTCGCTAGTCGGCTGCGCTGCAATTTAAGCGTGCATGCTATAATTTTTTGACTGAAATCGCCCTGTGTAGCAAGCAGGAGGACTGTATCGACAAGCGTTTTATCCGCACCAACGAGCGCATCCGGGCACGCGAAATTCGCGTGATTGACGATGAAGGCAAGCAAATTGGCGTTTTGCCACCGTTCGAAGCGCTCAAAATGGCCCGCGAACGAAACTTGGATCTGGTTGAGATTTCACCCACCGCCAATCCCCCTGTATGCCGCATCATGGATTACGGGAAGTATCTCTACCAGCAGGAGAAGAAAGAGCGCGAGGCCAAGAAGCACCAGAAGACGATTACGGTCAAGGAAGTGAAGTTCCGCATCAACGTGGACGATCACGACTACGAGACCAAGAAGAATCACGTTCTGCGCTTCCTGGATGAAGGCGACAAGGTCAAAGCGACGATCTTTTTCCGTGGCCGGGAAATGACGCGAACCGGGTTGGGACGCGAGATATTGGAGCGGTTGATCAAGGACGTGGCTGAAAAGGGTATTGTCGAATTCCGGCCGCGCCAGGAAGGCAACACCTTGCACGCTATTCTGGCTCCGAAGAAAGCCGAAAAAGCGTCTGCACAGCCGCGGGTCAGCCAGGCGTAGCACAGCCTGTAACCTTTCATCCCATTGTCATCCTGAGCGCAGCGAAGGATCTCGGTATTTCGCTGCAAAGAGGGTTTATGCCAAAGTTGAAAACACATAGTGGCGCAGCCAAGCGCTTCAAGAAGACTGCAAGCGGCAAGGTGAAGCGCGGACATTCCCATTTGCGCCACATCTTGACGTCAAAAGAGAAGAAGCGCAAACGCAAGTTGGGGACCGCCGTTCTGGTGGATCCCGCGGATCAGCCGAAAATCAAGCGGATGATCCCGTACTAGTGTGGCGCGGGCATTCTTGCCCGCGACCCGCAATCGCGGCCTCAGCCGCGAGTTAGGCGTGTGAAGAGGTTGATAGACTTCGGTCTCCTGCCTCCAGCCGCCGGTAACTTGAAATCAAAAGGAGCACATCATGCCTCGGGTCAAGCGTGGAACCAAGCGGCGCGCCAAGCGCAAGAAGATACTAGATCGCGCCAGCGGATATTTCCTTACCAAATCCAAACTGTACCGGTCTGCCAAGGAGGCGGTCGAGCGTGGACTGAAGTTTGCCTACTCCGGACGCCGCCAGAAGAAGCGCCAGTACCGCTCGCTGTGGATCGTGCGCATCGGCGCCGCCGCCAAGCTCAACGGGATGAGCTATAACCAGTTCATCCATGGGCTGAAGAAGAGCGGAGTCGAACTGGACCGCAAGATCCTGGCCGACCTGGCGGTGAACGATCCCGGCGCCTTTAAGAGCCTCGCCGAGCAGGCGAGAGGTGCTCTCGGCGGGGCCGCGTAAGAAAACCACCCTTTAGCGATTAGCTATTAGCTCTTAGCTGGACATCGTGGGTTACTGCCCATGCAACCAGGAAATGCAGATCCCTTGCTTCGCTCTGGATGAGACACTATTGAGACGTGCCCTATAGCGTTCCCAAATTGACGGACTACTCGGCGGCAGCTTTGGACAAGGCGGCGCGTGAGCTGCTTCTTGCTCTCGATCAGGAATCGAAGGCCGTTGCCAGCGAGCCCGACTGGAAAGCTTTCCGTGATCGCTGGATGGCCCGCAAGACCGGCGCGCTCACCCAAGTCAACGACCTCTGGTTGAAGCCAGCCCCGAAGGAAGCGAAGCGTGACGTCGGACAGCGGGTCAATGAACTCAAGAAGCAAGTTGAGGAAGTCGTCGAGAAGACGCTGGAACAGCTAAAAGGCGGCGCTTCTGCCGGGCGGCTCGCCACTGAGGCGGTCGACATCACGCTTCCCGGTATTCGCCGGCCGCTTGGCGCCGAGCACCCGGTAATCAAGACTTCCAACGAGATGGTGGCCATCTTTCGTAACCTGGGCTATTCGGTCGAGGAAGGCCCGGAAGTCGAGACGGACTACTACAACTTCGAGTCCTTGAACTTCCCGCCCGATCATCCGGCGCGCGATACGCAGGACACACTGTTCATCTCGGGGCAAGAATCGAAATCGCTGCGCGACCGGTTGCTTTTGCGCACGCACACTTCGCCGGTGCAAATTCGGACCATGGAAAGGCTGAAGCCGCCGATCCGCATCGTGATTCCCGGAAAGGTGTACCGCAACGACCCGCCCGACGCCAGCCACTCACCGATGTTTCACCAGATCGAGGGTCTGGCAGTGGACACGAATATTACTTTCGGCGATCTGAAGGGAACACTGGATCACGCGATGAAGGCAATGTTCGGCTCGAGCGTCAAGACGGCTTTCCGCCCATCATTCTTTCCCTTCACCGAGCCCAGCGCAGAAATGCTGGTGAGTTGCTTCATCTGTGGAGGAAGCGGAAGGCGCGGAACGGAGCCTTGCCGTCCCTGCAAGCAGACCGGCTGGATCGAAATCCTGGGCTGCGGCATGGTGGATCCCAACGTGTTCGAGTTCGTGAAGCACAACGGGTACGATCCGAAGAAGGTCAGCGGCTTTGCCTTCGGAATGGGCGCGGACCGTATCGCACTGCTGAAGTACGGCGTGGATGACCTTCAGCTATTTTTCCAGGGAGACGTCAGATTTTTGGAGCAGTTCGTGTAGTGTAGCGCCGCCGTCCCGGGGGCTGTCGCGTGGGTGCCTCGCCCACGCTGCGGAGGGCAGGATGCCCTCCGCACATCCGGCAAGATGTCGGCGCTATCGCTGAGAATCAAACATGAAACTTTCCGCCAACTGGGTGCGTGATTTTGTTGATCTGAAAGTTGACAACCGTCAGCTTGCAGAAGACCTCACTTCTGTGGGCATTGGTGTGGAAGGAATCAGCGGCGAAGGTGACACTACCGTTTTCGAAGCAGAGATCACGACGAACCGCCCTGACGAGATGAACCACTACGGCGCGGCGCGGGAAGCGGCGGCGATCTACGACGTACCACTCAAGCCGATGGCGTCTAAGCTGCCAAAGCCGACCTCAGGCCCAAGCTTTCCCATTGAAATCCATGATGCGGAGGGTTGCGCGCGCTTCACCGCCCGCATTGTTCGGGGGATAAAAATAGGCCCCTCCCCAGCCAAGGTCGCGCAACGGCTGGCATTGCTCGATCAGCGTCCCATCAATCTTGCTGTCGACGCCACCAACTACACGCTTTGGGAGATGGGCAAGCCGACCCATGCTTTCGACCTCGATCTGCTCGAGGGTGGAAAGATTGTGGTGCGCCGCGCCGCGGACGGCGAGACGCTTAAAACTCTCGATGGTGTAGAGCGCAAGCTAACTAGCGAAGACCTGGTCGTGGCTGATGCTCGGAAACCGGTCGCTCTGGCGGGCGTCATGGGCGGCTATGACACGATGATTACCGACAAAACGCGCAACGTTCTCATCGAGTCGGCCTGGTGGGATCCGATTACCATCCGCAGGACATCAAAACGCCACGGCTTGCACACCGACGCCTCGCATCGTTTCGAGCGGGGCGCAGATTTCGAATCCACCATCCTCTCCTGTGATCGCGTTGCCGAACTGATCATTCAAGCCGGAGGCGGTCAAGTCGCGGGGGACATTATCGACCACATAGCGCGCCGGATTGATCAGGCACCCGTTGCTCTGCGCATGTCCGAAGTGCATCGCATCCTGGGCTGCCGTGTGACGGCCGATGACGTTGTTCGTATTTTCAAGCGGCTCGGGTTCGACATCACTCCGGAAAAGATGGACGCGTCCGAGTTCACCGTCCAAATTCCTGCGTGGCGCCTGGACGTGGAACGCGAGATCGATCTGATTGAAGAGATCGCGCGGCTTTATGGGTACGACAAATTCCCCAATACGCTGCCTGCCTACTCGGGCTCGGTCATTGAACTCCCGGACGCCAAGAAGGATACAAAATTGCGCTCTTCCCTTCTGGGACTGGGATATAACGAAGCGGTCTCGCTCACGTTCATTTCGCATGAAGATGCCAGGAAGTTCTCATCTGCCTCGACGATCGAGGTGGCCAACCCGCTGAGCGAAGAAGCGTCGGTCATGCGAACTTCGATGCTCCCAGGCATGCTGAACATGCTGGCCTACAATCTGAATCGCGGCATTGCGAACGTGCGCCTGTTCGAGGCGGGCAAGGTTTATCAATACCTTGGGACGTTGCCCCTGGAGACGAAGCAAGTCTCGCTCGGAGCGACGGGCAGCGCGGTTGTGCCCAGCGTCAACCAACCGGCGCGGCCCTACTCGTTCTTCGATCTCAAGGGCGATATAGAGCCCCTGCTGCGAGCGTTTGAGCACGAATCGCTTAACTTCGACGCACAAACAGCACGGTACTACCATCCCGGGCGCTCGGCGCGCGCGGTCATGAACGGTGTGACGGTGGCTCAGTTGGGACAGATTCATCCCGATGTAGCGGCTGAACGGAAGCTCCGTCAGGATGTGTTCGTAGGCGAGCTGTACCTGGACCGTTTATATAACCATGAACTTCGCGAAGCGAAATACGAGGCGCCGCCCCGGTACCCCGCGGTGGAACGTGATTTCTCGTTTGTGTTTGCGGACACGGTTATGTTCGAAAAAATCCAGGTGGCGGTAGCCACACTCAATATCCAGGGACTGTACAGCTTTGTGCCGGTAGAAATCTTCCGCGGGGGAGCCATCCCGGCGGGAAAGTATTCCGTGCTGCTGCGGGCCATCTTCCAATCCGGAGAGCGTACGCTTCGCGAAGATGAGGTCGCGCGCTGGTCGGCACAGATAATCCAAGCGCTCGAAGGGCTCGGGGGATCACTGAGGACCTGAGACGCCCTCCGGGTTTGTTAATCAACAATCAAAAATCAACAATCAGCAATTTCCTGTGCTAGTCTGACCAACCATGGCCGACGTGGCAGCCCAGCAAAAGCATTTCCTCAGCGGAAAAGTTGAGCACTTCACGGAGTCGGTTATTCGCGAGATGACGCGCCAGGCGATGCTCCATGGCGCTATCAACCTGGCGCAGGGTTTTCCCGACTTCCCTGCTCCAGCCGAGATAAAGCAGGCGGCGCAGGAGGCGGTCGCGGCGGACATCAATCAATACGCGATCACCTGGGGTGCTAAGAGCCTGCGCCAGGCTATTGCCCGCAAGATGCAGGAGTGGCAAGGCATTTCGGTCGATCCCGAAAAGGAAGTGACCGTATGTTGTGGGTCGACGGAAGCTATGATTTCCACTCTCCTGGCGGTCTGCAACGCCGGCGATGAGGTCGTCATCTTCGAGCCGTTTTATGAAAACTATGGACCCGACTCCGTACTCTCTGGTGCCAAGCCACGCTTTGTGAAGCTGCGCCCGCCCGAGTCGAAAGATGGTGAATGGACCTTTGATGAGCGGGAGTTGCGCGCCGCTTTTCACAACCACACCAAGGCCATAATCCTTAACACGCCGAACAACCCGACAGGCAAGGTTTTTAGCCGGGCTGAACTCGAACTTATTCGCGACCTATGCGTCGAATTCAATGTGTTGGCGATCACGGACGAAATCTATGAGCACATCCTGTATGAGGATGCTCAGCATATTTCGATCGCTCGCCTGGAGGGCATGCGCGAGCGGACGGTCACGATTAATGGACTCTCAAAAAGTTACAGCGTGACAGGCTGGCGGGTGGGCTGGGCGGTAGCACCGCCATCAATTACCAATGCCATTCGCAAGGTTCACGATTTTCTGACAGTGGGTGCTCCAGCTCCGCTGCAGGAGGCGGGAGCTGTCGCACTCGAGCTGCCGACGATCTATTACCATCGATTGGCAGAAAATTACCGCACCCGCCGCGATCACTTGATGCCCGCTCTGGTCGAGGCCGGATTCCGCTGCTTCCGGCCACGAGGAGCGTACTACGTAATGACAGATATCAGCGCCTTCAGTTTTCCCGATGACGTCGCGTTCACTCAATACCTTGTAAAAGAAATCGGCGTGGCGGCGGTGCCGGGTTCCAGCTTTTACGATGATCCTCGTGATGGTGCTCAACAAGTCCGCTTTGCCTTCTGCAAGCGCGATCAGACGCTCGACGAAGCGGCGCGGCGACTGCGCAAGCTGCATGGAAAGGCTCGCGGCTGATCTGAGGTGGTCGTCTCTCGTACTGGCAAACTATGGAGAGGATTCGTCATTCTATAGTCAGTTTGACCTTGATTGTCTGGGCCTTCGCGCTAGTCAGTTCCTTGCACACCCATTCCCGCACGCGTTCTGAAACTGTGATCGCCACCCGGCTCGGAATCGTTCTTCTCGCGGTACTCGGACTAATCGTCGGGGTTGAAATGTTTTTCAGCAGCTGTGGAGCGCTGCGCCGGAAGCGCCTGATTGAGAACACTCCGACTTCCACCGTTCGCGGAGCGGCCATGGGCCAAGTGGAGCTGTGCGGAAAAATAGTTGGCCCTTACACGTTGATCTCTCCCCTCTCGCTGCTGGACTGTTACTTTTACGAAGCACGCGCATGGCAGTCGGAGGGTTCCGGGGAGCGCCGGCGGTGGAAGAACGCGGGGCAGGAAACTTTGTGCACACCATTCTTTGTCGAGGACGCAACCGGGCGCATGCTGGTAGACCCTCGAGGCGCCGAGATCGATGTCCCCAAAGATTTCGACGAAGCCGGCCCACTGGACGCCATGCCGGAAAGCGTGCGTCGTTTCGCAGCCCGCCGCGGAATGTCCGCATGGTGCGACGCCAAGTTGGAAGAATATTGCATCAAGCCGGGCGACACGCTGTTCGTGCTTGGCACAGTGAGCGAGAATCCCCAGTCCACGAACCTTTCCGAATCTCAACCTGCTGGAACCGTACCTGATGGTTTCCTGAGCGAGGCGGCGGCCGACCTGCAGCGCCGTTCGGTGCTGGACGCGATGAACGAAGCCTTGCCTGATTATCGGCAGGCCCGCACGGCTGTCACCTCCGAGTTTGAAGTCAATCCTCTGGTTGTACTGCGAAAAGGCAGCGAACCCTTTTTCATTTCTACCCGTAGTCAACGCGAGGTAATTGGCACACTGGCCTGGACCTCGACCCTGTCGATCTGGGGCGGGCCGGTTTTGGCGATGTCCAGTCTGGCGGTTCTACTGCAACGGCTCGGCTGGTGGTAAATGCCCTTCCGAATGAGGTCGCTTCCACAGCTTTCTGGAGTATACTGCGCCCACGAGGTTCAAAATCTCACAGGAAACAAAGTGAACTCATGTCGGTGAAGGCGGTTGAAGAGGTATCTACGCAGGTTCCAGCTGACGATTTTCAGGCGTTGGAAGAGAAAGTTTATCGCACCATTGAGCTGTACAAGACTGCGCGGGAAGGCCGCGCCGCCGCGGAACGCGACGTACAGCGCTTGCGCGAGCAGATCGAGGAGCGCGAAGAGGAACTGGAAGGCTTGCGTAAGGAAGTGATCGCCCTGCGCAAGGAGCGGGAAGAAGTGCGCGGCCGTGTGGAGAAGATGCTGCGCCAGATCGAAGCCATCAGCGAAGAAGCTGTCGCCGGCTAGAGCGCAAAGCTGCGCTGCGCGCGCAAAGGAGCCTGAACAGAATGGCATCGGTACCCAAAGAGCAGCCTGTCCGCGACTCGCAGAACACCAGCGTGCGAGTGGAAATCTTCGATCAAGCCTATAACCTGCGCGGATCAGATCCTGAGTACATCCTGAAGTTGGCGGAGTATGTGGACGGCAAGATGCGCGCGGTAGCCGAGGCCACTTCTACGGTCGATTCGTTGCGGCTGGCGGTGTTGGCTGCACTCAATATTGCCGACGAATACCACATTCTCAAGCGCCAGCAGGATAACGGTTCCACGGATTACACTAAACGGGCCCATCGCTTGGCGAATGCGCTGGATGAAGTGCTGAACGAAGACCGCCGGGCTTGAGTAATCGTTGGTCTTTGGTCTTTAATCGTTGGCCGTGCCGAGCCAGCACGCTGACTGCCATCTTTTTACCTCCTGCCTCTTGCGAATCGCCGCAGGTTTCCCTAGCATCGAAATTGAAAGCCGGCCTGTAGGGTTGGTGATGGTGGTAACCGATTTTTGAACCAACACTGAATGAACGGGGACTCGACTCGAAACAACGATCCGGTGTGCGATGCTCCGCCACGCGGAGATGCCTAAAGGGTCGCGGCGGGTTCCCACCGTCTATGACGGGTTCATTCTCGGCCTGCCACACGGCTCCCGCGGGTCGGCTTGATTTTTGTTTCTGGCCTCGCAGGCAAAGAGTCACCGAGAAGACCATGCTTGTCCGTGGACTGACGGCTCCCGCGTCCGCCAGTTCCCATCTTCCACTTCGGCTTCTGCTAAACTGGACAAGTATCAATTTCCCTTCTCACGCATCTAACTAATCAGTGTTTCCGCGACTTTTTCATATCGGCCATTTCAGCCTGCCCACTTATGGTTTGCTCGTTTCTTTGGGCGTGCTGATTGGACTCTGGATCAGCGTACGGAACTCGCAGCGCGAGGGTATTGATCCCGAGAAGGCCTGGAATCTCGGCATTCTCGTCGTGTTGTGCGGGATTTTGGGCGCGAAGATCCTCTACATTCTTGTCGACTTCAGCTATTACGCGAGCCATCCTGGCGATATCTTTACCCTTGGTACCTTGCAGGCAGGAGGCGTTTTCTCCGGCGGACTCATTGCAGCCCTGATTGCGGCGGCCTGGTACATCAGGAAACACCAGATGCCCACGCTCGCTACCTGCGACGCGTTTGCGCCCGGGCTGGCGATGGGACACGCCATCGGCCGCCTGGGATGTTTCTCTGCCGGTTGCTGTTGGGGAAAACCTACCCATCACTTCTGGGGTGTCACTTTCACGAATCCGCTGGCGCAGCAGTGGGTCGGAACTCCTTTGGGACAGGCCCTCGAACCTACCCAGCTCTTCGAAGCAGCCGTCGAGCTGGCGAATTTCTTCATCCTCATGTGGCTATTGAAGCGGAAGAAATTTGATGGCCAGGTGCTGGGTGCTTATCTATTCCTCTATGGCTTCGCCCGGTACTTCCTCGAATTTCTGCGCGACGATCCGGGACGGGGCGAAGTCTTCGGCGGAATGATGACCGGTACGCAATTGATCGCGATCTTGCTGGTCATTGCCGGCGGCATCCTATGGCTGCGGCGCGCTCCCAAAGCGGCTCCGGCTACTGCCACTCGCTAGCAAAAACCGCTCTCGGCTCGTCCACGTTATCCTTGTGCTCAGAACGCAGTGTGTGGAGGCGGGTCAGAAACCCGAGCCCACAGCGGTCATGCGCTAAGCACCATGCTCGACCAATTTCCAATCTCGCTAATTCCGGCTGCGGAAGACGCGGGCAAGCGCCTGGACCAGTATTTGGTCACACAGCTGACAAACGTGAGCCGCGCACGGGTGCAGCAATTGATCGAACAAGGCAAGGTACTGGTTAACGATCAGCATGCCAAGGCTTCTCTCAAGCTGCGCGGAGGAGAGCGCATTGGAGTGCTAGGGCCGGCACATGCTGCGCCTTTACGCGCGATCCCGGAAGATATTCCGCTCGACATCGTGTACGAAGACGAAGACCTGGCGGTCATCAACAAGCCGGCCGGCATGATGGTTCACGCCGGTGCCGGCGCTACTGAGGATGCGCGCAATCAAGGCACACTGGTCAATGCGTTGGCGCACCGATTCGGCAATCTATCTAAATTGGGCGGAGAACTGCGACCGGGTATCGTGCATCGCCTCGACAAGGCTACCAGTGGCTTGATTGTGGTGGCAAAAAATGACGACGCCCACCGAAACCTAGCTGCACAGTTTGCCCAGCGACAAGCGAAGAAGTCTTACATCGCATTGGCGCATGGATGGTTAAAACAAGATCGCGGGACGATCCAGAGCAATATCAGCCGGGATCGGATTCGCCGGAGTCGAATGACGACTCGGCGGCCCGACGGACGGGAAGCCGTCACCCATTACCAGGTCCGCAGGAAGCTGGACACGCCCTTTGGCAAATTCACTCTACTGCAATTGAAGATTGACACCGGGCGTACTCATCAGATCCGGGTACACCTGGCATCCCTTGGACATCCCGTGGTGGGCGACACAGTCTACGGAGCGCCTCGGGAAATCCAGCGACGCCGGGGTCAAGCTCCCCTCGAGAATGCCGGGACGCACCTCTCGCTTCCCCGCAATTTTCTCCATGCCACTAGCCTGGAGGTCGTGCATCCCCGTTCTGGCGAGACTCTGTCGTTCTCGCGACCGCTGCCCTCGGAACTCCAACAATTCCTGGAACGGCTGGAGCAAGGGTAACTCCGGGTTGGCTATAATGAAGATGTTCACATGAAACTAATTTGGATTTCGTGGTGTGGCGCTCTGGCGGTGCTGACCAGTGCGGTGGCTCAAAATACTGACCAGCAGGACCTGCCGTCCGCCCCTTCGGCGGTGCAAGAGCAGCAAAAACAGCCGTCCAGGTCAGCGCCTGCTACAGCTCGATCGCCGGCATCCCAGTCTTCGAGCATCCAGGAACTGAAACCGATCGGGCAGGAACCTGCTCCACCGCCGCCCGCGCCGCCGCCGGAATCGAAGCCAGCAAACCCTGCTCCTGAAGAGCAGGCGACTCCGTCCGCCACACCGCCGCCCCTTGATACAAAGCCGTCTGCTCCCAGCGATTCAGCCGATTCCAGTGACGCTGATAGCGCTCTTACCATCAGAAAGACGGTCAATGAGGTAAACGTCGTCTTCGTGGTTACCGACAAGCACGGCCATTACGTGAAGGATCTCAAGAAGGACGACTTCCGGGTTCTTGACGATAACAAGCCGGCCAAGGAAATCCGCAGTTTCCGCAACGAAACGGATTTGCCCTTGCAGGTAGGCCTTCTAGTGGACGCGAGCAACTCCGTACGCGACCGCTTTAAATTCGAGCAGGAAGCAGCGATCGAGTTCCTCAACCAGATCATCCGGCCCGGTTACGACAAGGCGTTTGTCATTGGATTTGACACCACCCCGGAAGTGACCCAGGACTTCACCGATAACACCGAGTTGCTCTCCCGTGGAGTCAGGGCCCTGCGTGCCGGCGGAGGCACCGCCATGTACGACGCGCTTTACTTCGCCTGCCGCGACAAATTGAAGAACGCTCCGCGCAAAGGTCCGGTGCGCCGTGCCATCATCTTATTGAGCGATGGCGAGGACAACCAGAGCCGGGTAACCCGGGAAGAAGCCATCGAAATGGCCCAGCGTGCGGAAGTGATCGTGTATACCATCAGCACCAACGTCTCGGGCGCTAAGAGGCAGGGCGACAAGATCCTGGAGCGCATCGCCGATGCCACCGGCGGCCGCGCTTTCTTTCCCTTTCAATTGCGCGACGTCTCCAACGATTTCGCTGAAATTCAGAACGAGTTGCGCAGTCAGTACGCGCTGGCCTACATACCCGATGATTTCCGCTCCGACGGCCGTTTCCGGACCATTCAGATCACGGCGGATCAGAAGAGCTTTCATGTCCGCTCTCGCCGTGGTTATTACGCCCCCGCTCAATAGGCAGACGCATGACCGGATACTCGGGCACTCCCCTTCCCAAGAAGCTCGGTATTAAAGAGCGCGCCCGGATTGCGCTGCCTGACATTCCTTCCGACGTAAGAGCCGAGTTGAAAGCAGCAATTGCCGGATGTGAACTCGCTAGCGAGGACCGCGCCCGCCTCGATTTTGTTTTGCTCTTCGTGAAAACCCAGGCCGAGCTGAGGAAAACTTTTCCTCACTGGGCCAGGAGGCTTGAACCAGCAGGGATGTTGTGGGTGGCCTGGCCTAAGAAGAGTTCTGGCGTCGTCAGCGACCTCGATGAGAACAAAGTGCGGCAGGCCGGATTGTCGGCGGGACTGGTGGACATCAAAGTATGCGCGGTGAGTGAGGTGTGGTCCGGGCTCAAGTTTGTGATTCCGGTGAAGGATCGGACTCGAGTTCGTTGAACCGAAATCTCACAACTGCGCGCGAGAGCCTCGCCAATCAAGCTCCCATGTCGTCATCCTGAGCGGACGTAAGTCCGCAAAGAACCTGCCCTGAGCGAGATGAGCGAGGCAAGGCGTGTCGAAGGGATCTGGCGTGCAGCGCTGACTGTCTAACGTGGAGCTATGGCGTAATACCCGGTGCGGGCCTGGATCTTGTAGCCCTTCTTCGAGCGGATCTCGATTTTTCTGAAAGTCCCGTCAAGCTTGGAGTTGGTAGGCGTGTAGCCGATGTTGTACTGGCTGCGCAACTCCTGGGCGATCTGGTCGAAAGCTTGTTTCAATTTTTCGGTTTTGTTGCCGACTTCGATGACGCGGCCGCCGGTTTCGCCGGCCAACTTCTTCATCGCGCTGTCTCCGGAGTATCCCCCCAAACCATAGAAACCGCGATCGGCAATCAGTAGCACGTACACGATCGAATCGGATTTCTGCGCGGCTTCGATGGCGTCTTTGATTCTCAACTGGCTGCCCTGGTCCTCGCCGTCGGTCAGAATGATCATGGCCTTGCGGCCAACTTCGTGGGACAACTCGTCATGGGATGCGAGATAGATAGCATCGTAAAGCAGCGTGCCTTTTGGCGTTCCGGAACAGGGCACGGGACCGCCGCCCAGACCCGGCACTCCTCCGCAGCCCCCTCCACCCCCGGTGTTGATCCGGGCGCTGTTCAGGGCCGTGCGCAGCCGGCGCGTGGAATTAGTGAAGTCCTGCAGCAGGTCCACGTTCACGTCGAAGCTGATAACGAAGGCCAAGTCCTTGTCGCGAAGGATTTGATTCAGGAAAGCACCGCCCACTTCTTTTTCCATCTCCAGAACACGTTCCTGGCTGCCGCTGCTATCGATCAGGATGCCCAGGGTCAACGGCAGGTTCGATTCCGCGGTGAAATATTTGATGGTTTGCGGCTTGCCGTCTTCGAGGATCTCGAAGTCATCTTTTGTCTGGTCGGAAATCAGCAGCCCGTGTTTGTCCTTCACGTTGAAAAAAAGCTGCACAACGTTGACGTTGACCTTCAAGGTCTCGACAGACTGGTCCTGATCATTCTGCTGGGAGGAAGACTGCGCCCAGCACAACCCTGTCATGGCGGCGCCGAATGACAGGAAGCCAGCCATAAGGAGTACCCGTACAGCATGAACTTTTGACATGAGGAGATTCTTCCGACCTTTTTGTTAGTCTATTACTGTACTCTTAGATGCGCCAACCAAGCTGGTTCGGGCATCTGAAGTAGCGGATTTTGACGGGCCCGAGATAAGGGAAGGGATGGGTAGAGACGTGGTCCGGAAATGGCAATGGGCATCCTGGCTAGCGGCCGGCCTCCTGTGCCTCACTTCGGTCTTGGGTGCGGCGCAGCAACAGCAGCAGAAACCTCAGGACATTCCGGATGCGCCCTCGGCGACTCGTCCGCCACAACCCTTTCCACCCCCAACAGCCCCGGTCGAGCCCGCGCCGGAAAATCCCCCCGCCCCCGCTGACCAAGCCACCGAGCCTGCGCCCAAACCGAACATCAAGACCGTCCCCGAGGGGCAGGCCACGTCCGCCGGCACTAATACACGCGACGAACTGTACACCCTGCAGACCCGGGTTAACTTCGTCGTGGTTCCGGTCACGGTCAAGGACAAGAACACCGGCAAACTGGTGGATGGGCTGCTTCCGAGAGACTTTTCTGTCTACGAGGATGGGGTAAAGCAGAAGCTGACTTACTTTACCAGCGACCCTTTTTTCCTCTCCGCTGCAGTCATCTTCGACCTGGGGATGTCGGACGCATCGGTGCAGAAAGTGAATCAGACTTTCACCGCCCTGCAAGGCGCTTTCAGCCAATACGATCAGGTTTCGATCTACACCTACAGCAGCACAGCGTCCCGCCTGACCGATTTTACGCAAGCAAACCAGAGATTGACGCAGGTTCTGAACGAGTTGAAGACGGATCGCGGAAGAAACAACGGAGTACCGGTAGTTTCAGGACCGCTGGCTTCAGGTCCCGTCATCAATGGCATGCCGGTCGGAGGCGGGCCGGTACCGGTCAGCACACCTCCTAAGGAATCGCACGTTCTGAACGACGCCATCTTGCGCGCAGCTTTGGATCTGGCGAAGCAGGACCGCACCCGGCGCAAAATTATCTTCGTCATAAGTGACGGACGGGAACTCGGCAGCACGGCCAGCTATGCTGACACTTTGAAGGTCCTGCTTACGAACCAGATCTCTGTCTATGGGGTCGCGACTGATTCCTCGTCACTACCTGCCTACAAGCAGCTTTCCAAACTCCATTTGCCGCGCCAAGGCTACGACAATCTCCTGCCCAAATACGCTGCCGCTACCGGCGGTGAGGTGTTCCCCGAGTTCTCCCGCCCTGCGATCGAGGTCGCTTATGGCAAAGCCACGGGCGACGCGCGCAATCAGTACACCCTCGGCTACCAGACCAAGGCGGTGCCTTCGAGTGCGTATCGCGATATCGAAGTCCGAGTGGACGTGCCCGATCTCGAAGTACGAGCTCGGGCCGGGTACTACCCGTTGCCGCCGTCGCGCGAAGGCGCGGGCGTAAACCCTTGAGCTCCCTTCCGGGCCTCAGGCTCCCATTAGTAACCGCCGGAGTATCCCGGTATTGCAGTCGCATGTGATATAAAACCAATCAGTTATCATCCGTCGCAAAACCGATGTCGGGCGTTCCTGGTGTGTCGGAATCCCGGCGGAAGCGTCTGAGGGAACGTTTGAGCTTCATTAACTTCGCAGCCCGCGAGATCAACTGCAAGATCGTCTATTACGGCGCCGGGCTTGGCGGCAAGACCACCAACCTGCAGTACATCTATCAAAAGACCGCCGAGCAGCAAAAAGGCAAGATGATCTCGCTGGCTACCGAGACCGAACGCACGCTGTTCTTCGATTTCCTGCCCCTTGACCTGGGTTCGGTGCGCGGCTTCAAGACCCGCATGCACCTGTACACGGTTCCCGGTCAGGTTTTCTATGATGCCAGCCGCAAGCTCATCCTGCGCGGGGTGGACGGCATTGTATTCGTCGCCGATTCGCAGGAAGAACGCATGGATGCCAACCTTGAGGCCATGGACAACCTGATGACCAACCTGCAGGAACATGGGTACAACTTCGAAAAGATTCCCTATGTGCTGCAGTTGAATAAGCGTGATCTGCCCAACGTCCTGCCAGTCGACAAGCTGAAGAATGAGCTGCAGAGGAAGAACGAGCCGGTGATTGAATCAATTGCCTTCCAGGGGATCGGTGTGTTCGAAACGCTCAAGGAGATCGCACGGCAGGTGCTGATTGAATTGAAGCAGGGCGGGTAGATTAACGAGACCTCCAACTGACCTTCATCGAAACAGCCCGGGGTTTATCTGAGGGGTTCAGCGCTTGTCATCGTTCACAGTTCTCAGCCTTGAATCTTGTTTGAACTGAGAACTGAGAACCACTTGATTTCCTCTTCTTGACCTTATTTTTACATCAGCTCCCAAGCTCGGACCTATAATGTCTACATGCGTCGCATAGTTCTCATCGCGACGTTAAGCCTGCTGCTCCTCCCAGCATCAGCCCAGATGCGTTCGATCGGAGGACGCGGGACGAGCGGTCGGCCTTCCTTTGGATCTCACGGGCCAATAACGGGTATTCCAGCAGGCCGTGTCAGAGGTGGCTCAGTGAATTTTCGCCCCGGATTCGGTGGCGGATTTGGACGGCCATTCTTTGGCGGACGCTTTCATCACCATCATCACTTTTTCGGAGTCGCGTGGGCTTACGGGTATTACGGATATCCCGCGTGGGGTTACGGATATTATGGCTATCCGTGGTTCGCTGATTATTCCTATTCCACGCCGTACTATGCCTCTGATGTCGGCGCCGCAAGCTCTGGTGAGCAGGCGCGGATAGAGCAGAGACTGGACCGGATTGAGGAACGGCTGGATGCGCTGTTGGATCGGACCGTCCGTCCTGCGGGGGCGCAAACGACATCATCATCACAGCCGGAACCTGCGGCCACCCTTGTCTTCCGCGACGGGCACAAGGAAGAGATCCAGAACTATGCCATCGTAGGACACACGCTCTGGGTATTCACCGAAGACCGCGCCCGCAAAATACCACTCGCCCAAATCGATACGGAAGCGACCGACAAAACCAACGAACAGCTCGGCGTCGACCTGCGCCTGCCAAAGGCGAATAACTGATCCACCCATGGCGCTATGGCGTCAGGCTGGGCCAACCGTGTCGCTTTTAGGCTTACCATCCGGGTTCTGAGCGTATTGGCCTGTTCTCGCCAACTATCGTCCTCCCCGGCCTGAAGATGCCCGCTGGGAGCGGGTTTCGAGCCTTTTTTGCTCTTGACACACAGAGCCGGTGTTGATAGCGTTCCGCCCGAAGTTTCCCGGTCCCTTCGGCGCCCTCTTGATCCTGAGTTCTCTTAGGTGATTGTTCCTGAATCTCAGTCCCCATCGGCTCCGTCACAGTCCTGCGGACACTAAAACATCTGGGAAACGGAGGATAAGATCATGATGAGAGAGAAGAAGAGGATTTCGGGTATTGTAGCGGGTACGTCGTTTTTGCTTGGCCTAGCGGTGATCAGCGCCCTGGCGGCGGGGGCGCAGGTGGGCCCGACTCGGCCTCAAGTGCTCAGCAATGCGGTAGTTGAACAACCGATTGCATTTGACACTTCGCTGCCGCTACGGGATATGCCTGCCGGACTGACTTCCGGGGGCGTCCAACTGATCCACCGGCCTGTGCGGCCCAAGCTGGATAAGCTGAAGGCGGCTGTCCAGCTGGGCACACCCGTGGCGAGCGGGGCATTCCCGGCGTCGCCCAGCCCCCTTATCGATGCCACTATTGGGCTGAATTTCGACGGGGTCGGGGAAAACACAACCAACAACTGTCCAAAGGTTGCAGGCATCACGCTTGCCCCTCCTGATACCAACGGGGCGGTCGGTGATACCCAGTTCGTGCAGTGGGTGAACGTTTGCTTTGCTGTGTTTGACAAGGTAACGGGTGCGCTCATCGCCGGACCCTTCCCCGGCAACCACTTTTGGGCGGGTTTTACCGAGATGTGCGCGACTACCAACGACGGCGATATTATCATCCAGTGGGACAAGGCGAATCACGTTTGGGTTGCGTCCCAGAACTTTTTCGGGACACGGAGCTTTTTCGCACGGAACTTCACCGGTCCGTACGGGACCTGCATCGCGGTTTCCAAGACTGCTGACGCGACCGGCACCTACAACCGCTACGCCTTCCGACAGCCTGGCTTCCCGGACTACCCGAAGTGGGGCCTCACGCCCAACGTCTATTACCAAACCCAAAACGACTTCGGTCCCGCCGGAAGAGGCTACAAGGGTGTAAACGTCTGCGCTTATGACGGCGCCGCCATGCGGGCAGGCACCAAGGCAAAGCAAGTCTGCGTCCTGGACAACTCCAATGGCACCTTGTTTGACGACAGCATGCTGCCTGCTGATAACGACTACGCTGCCAGTTCGACCACCGACCCTCCGGAGGTCTTATTGGGAAGCATCGACAACTTTCTCCCTGGCGACACTCACGTTTACGAGTACGTATTCACGGTGAGCTTCGAGGGCAAAGGGTCGGCAACCCTGGCCGGTGTGAACGGGAGCATGCCCATCAGCGTTCCCGCGTTCAATTTGGCGCTCTGCAGCCCGGGCGGCTCTCTTACCACGGCCTGCGTCCCGCAGCCGGGCGTGCCCGCCTTACTGGACACGCTGGGTGATCGACTGATGTACCGCTTGGCTCACTTCGATGATGGCACTACGCAACACTTTCTGGTGACCCACAGCGTGAACAACACCACTGGGGTGGCTGCAAGATGGTACGAGTTCCGGGCCGCGGACACCTCGCCGACCGCTTTGGCGTTATATCAATCGGGGAATACCCCGGACGACAGCGAGTACCGTTGGATGGGCTCAGTCGCAAGGGATAAATATGGAGACATTGCCCTCGGATACAGCCGTTCCAGTGCGGCTGCAGGAGACTACCCGTCGCTGTACCTCTCAGGCCAGACCGCGGGTGAGGCCGCAGGCACCACTGACTCCGAGACTCTGATCTTCAAGGGCTCCGGCTCACAAACCGATACGGGGAGCCGGTGGGGTGACTACAGTGGCATGACGCTCGACGGCGCCGACCTGTGCTCGTTCTGGTACACGACCGAATACTACCCAGCGACCAGCTCGTTCGCTTGGAACACGCGGATTGCGGGGCAGATAAAATTCCCGAGCTGCCCCTAGAGCAGCATGAGTTAGAGCCTCCTTTCCACTTTGAGTTGGGGGCTCTGGTCTCAGCAACGCGGTGATTCGGTAACCGGGCCCGGGGATGTGGTCATGAACGCTGGGTGCTTCATGGCCTTTTGGCGTCACAACTCACTGACGTGCGCGCAGCGCCAAGTCAAGGCGTACATCCCCGTGGACAATCCTTTTGTTACCAACGACCCGAAGGCTCGGGCGAACTTTTGCTAAAGTGAAGCGTTCTACCAGCAAACGTTGCTGGGCAGCAAGGACGTTCAGAATTACATCGTGAGCTTCTATCCACCGGATCAGTACGCCTTAGATTACGGCCACAATGATCTTTTCTACGCCAACAATGTGCAGGACGTGGTGTGGAACAGGATTCTACAGTAGCTGCACAATCACCAGCAGGACAACAGTCGTTCCCAGTAATGGACGTATGCAGTCAGGCCCGGTCAATTGTTGTGAAATCCCTAGTGCTGTATCGACAGTGCTCCGCAGATAGAAGGGTAGAGCGAAGCGAGGAAGTTGGGGCGGAGCATTGTCGATACGGCGATTTGGACAAATCCCGATTACACCAACCATCCCCTGAGCCGTCCCGCCGTGAGATAAATGCCGACTGTCATCGCCTTACTTCACATGCACTGACTTCAGCATCTCCTCAAAGGTAGGCCGCAGCTTGCCAAAGTCCTGGTCGGGAGAGATGAAAACCAGGTAGAGCAGATTGCCGTCGGAGCGCTGGAACGTGACCAGCCAATCGCGCTCCGAAACCGCGCGTCCGCCTTGTACCTGGACCGGCGAGGTGCCGATCAGGTCCACCGACTTGCCGGGCATGCCATTCACGCGGATATCTTCGTCGTGACCAATCTCACGCAGATCCGGATTCGACTGGCGCAGGGACGCAATCAGTTGGTGCGTGGCCGTGTCCAGGTTGGCATTCCCTTCCGGCTGATAACCGTTGATCATCAGTCCGTAGGCGATCGCGTCCTGCGAAACGCCGCTACGCGGAGCGATGGTTACCGCCGAGGACTGGTCGCCAAAAACCTGCCAGTTGTCGGGGTAGTTAATCTGAAAAAGGCTATGCTTCAGCGTTTTGCTGGACCTGCTGGGCATGATATCAGGCGAGAGCCCGCCGCCTTCGGTTGCCGCTGTTCCCTGCTTTTGCTGAGCGGCAATTTCTTGTGCCGTGAGTGGGTGCATGCTGCCGACCATCTGCTTGACGCTCAGGAATTCGGGGCTGTCCGAGCGATAAGAACTCTTGCGTGGCAACGTGTTCACTTCCTTGGTGACAGCTTCGCGGCGGTTTCCAGGATTCGGGTGGTCACTGAGGAACTGCGGACCGCTGGCGCCACCTTCCTTTTCGATTTTTTCAAAGAAATCGGCCATCGCGTGGGGGTTAAACCCCGTGTCATACATGATGTCGGTACCGAGCAGGTCGGCTTCCGACTCGGCCTGGCGGGAGTTCTTCAGGAAATAAGAACCCACGCCGAAAGAAATCCCCAGCTCAGCCATCTGGGACAGGGCTCCGCGTCCCATCAATCCGCCAAGAAGGGCGAGCGGCAATTGCGCCATCATCTGCTTGCTGGCAGCTCGTGTCCCGTGGCGTTGTACGATGTGGGAAATCTCGTGCGCCATAACGCCCGCTAACTCGGCTTCATTGTCGGCTGCCTGGATTGTTCCCAGGTTCACGTAAACCGGCCCGCCGGGAAGCGCGAAGGCGTTGATTTCTTTCTGGTTCACGACATGGAAGCTGTACGGCCATTTCTCTCCGGGAGCGTGCGCCGCTAATTGCGCCCCGAGATTTTGCACGTACTGGGTGACAGGACTGGAATCCGGCAAAACGGGAAGCTGCTTGTGGACCTGCTCCGAAGCCTGTTGTCCGGCTTGGACTTCCTCCCGGGAGGAGAACATGTCGAAACCGTGGGAAGGCTCAACTCGGGCTGAAATAAACGGCGGTGCGGCGATGCCCCCGATCAGCAAGATGGCTAACCACCGCGCGAAGAATGACGGTTGCCTCATAGCTCCTCCTGGACGCGAACCGACGGGTCACGCCCATGAAAGCGTCAACTCCCTTCAGAGATACTAAATTAGATGCGGGGTCAGAGTGTGGACGACCGATTTCGAGGGGGCTGGGCCTCTGGAGGAAATTCCCTGACACGTTCGTTTGTGGTCGAGAAGGTAGGGGGTCCTTTGACTCCGCTGGTCTTCCGCAAGCGGAAGACCAGCTCCGCTCAGGATGACCACGGGTAAGAAATAAGGCGCCGCAACATTGCGACACCTTTAGGACAGACGATTGACGCCTCGTTACTTATTTTCCTGCGGCGTGGCACCGAACTCGCGCCTTCCAGCCACTGTCCGCGAGGCGCGGGCCGAGACAGCGGGTACGGCGGCTGCCCCGTAACGCTCCAGCAGGACGGGCACCATTGCGCCTTCCGCTTCCTTGATGAACGTCATCTTGCCTTCGGCCGTCAGATCGACCCGCACGAAGTCACCGAGCTTGACCTGGCCGGTCGCCACCAGATTGGCCAGCGGGAATACCAGGTTCTTCTCGATGGCGCGCTTCAGATGACGCGCTCCATACTTCGGGTCGGTGCCCTCGTGTAGCAGGAGCGCTTTCACCTTGGGCGTACAGGTGAACACGAACTGGTTTGCGCCCGCCGCCATCAGAATCCGCTGCTGCACCATGCCGAGTTCGATTTCCAGAATCTGCTGCAGGTGCTCGGAACGCAGGGTCTTGAAAACCACCACCTTGTCAATGCGGTTCATGAATTCCGGGGTGAACTTGCGGCGGGCGGCTTCAATCGCGGTACGGCTGATCTTGTCGTCCAGCTTGGCGTCCAGCATGGCTTGCACCCGCGAGAAGCCGATGCCGCCATCCACCAGGCCATTCATCTCGGTGGCGCCCAGGTTCGAAGTCATGATGATGATGCACTGCGACAGGTCCACACGGCGGTTGTCACCCAAGGTGAGGGTAGCCTTGTCGAGGATGCCGAGCAGCAACTGCCAGAGCGAGTCGGAAGCCTTCTCGATTTCGTCGAAGAGCAGGATCGAGAGCTTTAGCTTCTCGGTATGCCACTGATTCAGGGCTTCCTGGGTAAGCAAGGGGTGGGTCTCGCGGTGCCCGAGGTAGCCCGGGGGCGAACCGATCAGCTTGGCGATCTCGTGAGAATGCTGGAACTCGGCGCAATCAATCTTGATGCACGCGCGGGCGTCGCCGAAGAGCGACTCAGCCATAGCCTCTACAACTCGGGTTTTCCCTGAGCCGGTAGGGCCAAGAAACAGTAGATTTCCGACCGGACGCCCCGGAGGATTCAGGCCCGCCAGAAACATCTGGTAGATCTCTGCCACCTTCTCCACAGCCTGGTCCTGCCCGACGATCTTGCGGCGGATGGCCGTTTCAAAGTCGCGGGCGTCACTGCTACGACGGCTTGGATCGAGCGCAGTGCTTAGTCCTGTTTTCATTGGGTCTGGGCCCTTTCCCTTTCCTGGGCCATCTTTCCTGCCTGGAAGACTTGCCGTCAACGCATAGGTCGAGCGACAAATTTTGTCACTACCGGCATCACGTTGTACTGCAAATGGCTAGCCATCCCCGGATTTGCTGCCCATTCCTTCATTTATACCTGCTTAGATGCTCCTCAGGATGCCCAGGCTACATCCAACCAGTCGGGTGGAAACCCATAAAAGAGAAATAATTTGCTGTATCCGGGAAGTTTTTTGGCCGTCGAATGAAGTGAAGCTGCCGGTTGGCATGTATAGGATTTGCTCCGCGGGCTTGGTCGGAAGTAACTGGCAACCGCAACGCGCGCGGGCTAGTATCCATCCAATGTACTTGCTGACTGGAGAAAACTTGCGTCGCCTTGGGATCATTTCGAGCGTAATCGTTGCCACCCTGTTGCTGGTTTGCGGACTCTGGTGGCTGGGAAAGGCCACTCCTTCGGCGTCCGCACAGAACCGCCAGCCGGCGCCTCCGACCGCCACTCCGGGCAGCAGCCCGAATCCGCAACCTGCTCCTCCGGGAAGCGTTGCGTACGTGACTCAGCGGGGCGAAAGCATTCCGCTTATCGCCAGGCATTTCTTATCCAAAACGTCGTACCTCACTTCGGCAGAACTGTCGGAAGCCATTCGCAAGGGGAATGGCAAGGCCGGCAACGCGGTCAAAGCCGGTGACACACTTTTTATCCCCGGAATACTGGACAGTCCAATCGCCGAGAAGCCGATTCCCGTTGACCGCGACTTCGAAGTTCGGGCGGTATATCTGACCGGCGTGATGGCAGGCAGCGAGCACGGATTGCGCATTATCCGGCGCTGGCGTGAATTGGGCGGCAATTCCGTCGTTTTTGACGTTAAGGATAGCGACGGCATTCTGAATGTCCCCTTTGACTATCCGCTAGGAACCGACAGGCGGAACCACCCCATTCCCGATCTTCCGAAATTCGCCCGCTTCCTGCATTCGCAGGGTATGCACGCTATCGCGCGGATCGCCATCTTCCGGGACGAGCACGTCGTGGCAACCCATCCTGAGTTGGCGGTGCGTTCGCGTCGGACCGGTCAGGCTTGGCGCGAGAACGGAAAACTGGTTTGGACTGACCCCTCAAACCCCAAAGTTCAGGATTACAACATTGCCTTAGCTCGGTACGTGGGCAGGTCGGGAGTTGACGAGGTGCAGTTTGACTACGTGCGCTTCCCTGCCGAAGGCGACCAAAAGGATGCCGTTTTCGCTTATCAGAAAGAGCACCCGGACTGGCATCGTACCGACGTCATTACCGATTTCCTGAAGCATGCCTATAGCGAGTTGCACCCGGAAGGCGTGCTGTTTTCGCTGGATGTGTTTGGGGTCATGGCGTGGCAGCGCCCCGTGGACCTGGCTCATACCGGGCAGGACATCCCCGGAATGGCCAGGTATTGTGACGTGCTCTCGCCCATGATTTACCCGTCGCATTTCTTCGGCATGGACGGGTACGCGCGCCCGGGCGATGCGCCTGAGCATTTCATCGGCGAATCCATGGACCGTTTTCAGCTGATCACGAAAGATACTGGCGTGGTGCTGCGGCCCTGGCTCCAGGCGTTCGCGTGGCGCACCAAGACCTACTCGCCGAAGTACATCGAGGTGCAGGTCAGTGTAGCCAAGGAGAAGGGTGGAATTGGGTTCCTCTTCTGGAATGCTAACAACAACTACAGCAGGCCCTACGATGCCATGCCAGCCATGCGCACCGCCAAGCTGTTTCGCGGAGACGAGTTGCCTAGTCGGACGGCAGCGGCTCCCGACAAGCCAGTGGGCGCCCATGTCACGCCAGTGAGCGCTCCCTTGCCGTGATCTGTGCCCCCGGGCTGACTTTTCCATCCTGAAAAGCGCAATTTGCATCAGATGACGTCGGGTATAATGAGGCGTAATAGCTTTTCGCCCACCCTCTTTGAGCTGTACCGCCCGCATTGCACCTCGGCTGACCGGTCCGCCCGGCGGCTGCAGGACCGAAACTAAGGAGCGCTCATGGCCATTCAGAAGACCGGAAAAATTTGGCACAACGGCAAGCTTATTGCCTGGGACGACGCCTGCATCCACGTTATGTCGCACGTGGTCAATTATGGATCGTCGGTGTTTGAGGGCATTCGCTGCTACGCGCTTCCGAACGGGCCGGCTATTTTCCGTGCCAAAGAACATATCCAGAGATTGATCGATTCGGCCAAGATTTACCGCATTGACGTGGACTTCACGCGCGATGAACTGGTTGCCGGCATGCTCGAAGTAGTGGGCAAGAATGGGGTATGGCCCTGCTATATCCGTCCCATTGTTCTGCGGGGTTACGGCGAGGCGGGCGTCAATCCGTTCAACTCGCCGACTGAGGTCTACATCTGCAATTATCCGTGGGGCAAGTATCTGGGTTCGGACGCCGAGCAAGGGGTCGACGTCTGCGTTTCCAGCTGGACGCGCATAGCGCCGAACACACTGCCCGCCATGTCGAAGTCCGGCGCCAATTACATGAACTCGCAGCTGATCAAAATGGAAGCCATCATCGATGGCTACGCGGAAGGCATTGCCCTCGATGTGAACGGCTACGTCAGCGAGGGCTCGGGCGAAAACGTGTTCGTGGTGCGCAACGGAGTGCTGCAGACCGCACCGTTAGGAAATTCCGTGCTGCCCGGTATCACGCGCGACTCGGTGTTGACCATCGCCCGTGATCTTGAAACTCCGGTGGTGGAACAAGGTATTCCGCGCGAGATGCTCTACCTGGCGGACGAAGTCTTCTTCACAGGCACGGCGGCAGAGATCACGCCCATTCGCTCGGTGGACAAGATTAAGATCGGCAAAGGCACGATTGGGCCAATCACCAAGAAGATCCAGAAAGAGTTCTACGGCATCGTCACCGGCGAAAAGACCGACCGATTCAATTGGCTGACTCCGGTGCCGGTCCCCAGCAAGCAGCCGGTAAGCGTCTAAGTACTCGCTACAACCCAAGGGGCATGGAGAGACGCCCCTTTGGCTTTCTCAATCACAGGTTCACCTACCAGCCCCATAACCTAAGGAGGACTTATGGCAACACCGCACTTGGGTCCGACTCCCGAGTTCGTTCTTTCGTATCGCGAGATGATACTCCAGAGTTTCGCCAACGAAGTGCAAGTGACCAAGAAAGTGCTCGCCGCGATTCCTGATGCCAAACGCGATTATCGTCCTGACCCCCATGCGCGCACGGCCTGGGAATTGGCCTGGCACCTAGCCGAAAGCGATGTCGATTTTCTAGATGGCATTGCGGACCTGAAATTCAGTATGGAACCCGTAGAAAAGAAGGACAAGCCCAGCACTGTGGCCGAACTGGTCGCCTGGTACGAAAACAATGTCACTCGCGGCATGAGCAGAGTGCGCGCTCTGACCACCCAGCAACTGCTTACTCCCGTGAATTTCTTTGGCGTCTTTAACCTGCCGACTGCGTTCTATCTGGGATTCCTCAACAACCATTGCATCCATCATCGTGGGGCGCTGGCCACCTACCTCCGTCCCATGGGCGCCAAGGTGCCGTCCATCTATGGCGGCAGCTACGACGAACCTTTCCAGCCGCAGAGTAGCGCTGCCTAAGCCAACTTCTAAACACAAACAACCGCCGCCCTCATGGGCGGCCTTTTATTGCCTGTGACCTGTCACCCGCGACCTGAAACCGGCCCCAGGGCTTTGGGTCCAACCGGCCATTTCCCGCCATTACTTAGGTCATCTTGGGAGAAGTGACGTTTCGCGCCATGATACGGATTGATCCCAAGGGGAAGTGTGCAATGAACATTGATGATCTGCTTCGTATCGCGATGGAGCGGCGCGCCTCCGACTTGCACCTCAAGGTCGGCAATTATCCTCACCTGCGGATAGATGGCGAACTGGCCCCGCTTACTGACCAACCGCGCGTCAGCGCCGAGGACATGCTCACCATGGCCTTTAGCATGATGTCGGCCCGGCAGAAGCAGAAGTTCAAAGAGACGACTGAAATTGATATGGCTTACGGCGTAGCTGGCCTGGGACGGTTCCGTGTGAACGTCTTCCAGCAGCGCGGCAATGTGGGACTGGTACTGCGCGTCATTCCCACCAAGATTCGGGCTCTCGATGAACTTTACTTGCCCAAGGTCGTGGAGCAGATTTGCGACATGCCGCGGGGAATGGTGCTGGTCACCGGCGTCACGGGTTCCGGCAAATCCACCACTCTAGCTGCCATGGTGGATCGCATTAATTCTATGCGCGCCGAGCACATCATCACCATCGAGGACCCCATCGAATTCCTGCACCGCGACAAGAAAGGCTACGTCAACCAGCGCGAAGTCGAAGTGGATACGCCGAACTTTTCAGCCGCACTACGCGCCTCGCTCCGTCAGGATCCGGACGTGATCCTGGTGGGCGAAATGCGTGACCTGGAAACCATCGCCACGGCTATCCATGCGGCTGAAACCGGCCACATGGTGTTCTCCACGTTGCACACCTTGGATGCCGTAGAAACGATCAACCGTATTATCGCGGTCTTCCCGCCACCCGAGCAGAAGCAGATTCGATTGCAGCTGGCGGCAGTGCTGCGGGCCATCATCAGCCAACGTCTGGTTAAGCGTGCCGATGCTGAGGGCCGAGTGCCCGCGGTTGAGGTCATGATCAATACCGCGTTCATCCGAGAATGTATTCTGGTTCCGGAAAAAACGCGCTCCGTTCGCGACGCGATTGCGGCGGGCACCTCGCAATACGGCATGCAGACTTTCGATCAGTCGCTCTGGGATTTGTTCCAGGCCGGCCTGATCGGCTACGAGACTGCGCTCGAAAACGCCTCCAACGCCGACGACTTCAAGCTGCGTATGCAGGGCATCGCTTCTACCGCCGATATTTCGCGGCAGGCCATGCAGTCGTCCGGCTACAGCCGCTAGTTTCGTCTCCTGAATACTGGGCGCGCGCGAGCGCGCCCTTTTTGTTGCTGCTAACCACGGACGCACGGAGACAGAGAGCGAAATTTTCTATTTTCCCCCGTGCCTCCCTGTCCGTGGTGGATTTTCATTACCCGAAGCAGTAACGTTTCCTCATGGCTTTTGGACGGCCGCGCAAAACCTATAACGAGGACGAGCTTTACGAATACGCGGTCGGGGCTCTCGCCCGGCGCATGCGCACGGTAGCCGAACTCAAGCGGCTTCTGCGGCAGCGCGTGGAAAAGGAAACCGAACTCGGCCAAACGCTCGTGGAGCTTGTCACACGGCGACTGAAAGACCAAGGCTACCTCAACGATTCGCAATACGCCGCTATGTACTCGTCGTTGCGCCGGGATAACGAGAAGTTTGGCCGCATGCGCGTCATCACCGATCTGAAGGCCAAGGGGGTGCACGGCGAGATCATCGACAAGGCGGTCTCATCCGTGTACGACGAAGTGAATGAAGAACGACAGGCTCGCGCTTACCTGGGTCGGAAGCGTCTGCAAAGACCCAAGAACCAGAAAGAAGCCGCCCGAATTTTTCGCAACCTGGCGCGGGCTGGGTTTGGGACCAGGACGATTCTCACCATTTTGAAAAAATGGGATGTGGACGAAGACACGCTGAGCGCGTTAGAGAGTGAGACGCCATAGGAATTCAGTCCTCGCCCTTGTGCCTGCGGTCCCGTAGGGACCGTTGATAGTAGCCCGCCACTTCAGTGGCGGGTGGGGAATCCAACCATGTTCAAGTCCCGGAGGGACGTCTGAAATTCATCCCCAAACATATTTGGGATCGTATTCAATTCCATGTTTTCGTAGAAAGGCAGTGAATTCTTCCTCGAAGCTGTGCGTCCGATGATGTTCCGCCTGCGATTGAATATAGGCGATGGTGTTCGGCTTTTGCAAAACACCGACTGTAAATGCCCGTATCCCTCCTGCCACGCGAAACCCTTTGTGTGTTTTTCGTTCATCCATTTTGACGAGGTACTCTTCAGGAGTTGCACCGCCTTGGCCAGCGGGATGGTTGCGGGCAGTGAAAGAAGAACGTGACAGTGGTCTGCGGTTCCACCGACGACGAGGGCTTTGAATCCGTTGTTCCTGGCTACCCCATCCATAAACGCCCATAGCTGAGACTGAATTTCGGAAGCGATGAGCTTGCGACGCCCCTTCGTGGGAAGGCTCGAAAGGTAGGTGTGCGGCATTTGATTTCAGGCGTCCCTACCGGACGCGCTTCTATTACGTAGCCCACCCGCCACTGAAGTGGCGGGCTACTATCAATCGTCCCCCCGGGACTAGCTTGCGAGCATTCCCAAACTTAATTAGATAAGATGAAGGTGCAACACCATTGTGATGGTTGAACCTCTATTCCCGTGCCATTCCCATATCGGTCTGCTTCTGTCCACGATGCTAAAATAAACGTTTGTAATCTCCACAAAATTGGCTTTTGTAGATAGAAGGTTTGCGCATCATCATGCTTTCCGGCTCCCAGATTCGCCGTAAATTCCTCGATTATTTTGTCCAGCACGGGCACAAGGAAGTCCACTCCTCCTCGCTCGTTCCGGCGAACGATCCCACGCTGCTGTTCACCAATGCCGGAATGAACCAGTTCAAAGACGTGTTCCTGGGCCTGGAAAAGCGCGACTACTCGCGGGCAACAACCTCGCAGAAATGCGTCCGGGCAGGCGGCAAGCACAATGACCTAGAGAACGTGGGGTTCACCAATCGTCACCACACGTTCTTCGAGATGCTGGGGAACTTCTCGTTTGGCGATTACTTCAAAAGAGACGCCATTGCATTCGCCTGGGAACTGATCACCTCGCCCCAGTGGTTCGGCATTCCGAAAGACAAGCTCTTCGTGACGATCTTTAAGGGCGAAGGTGGCGTGCCGCGCGACGAGGAAGCGTACGACCTCTGGCTCGGCCAGGGTGTCCCCAAGGAGCGGATCTTCGAATTCGGCACCAAAGACAACTTCTGGCAGATGGGCGACACCGGCCCCTGCGGCCCCTGCAGCGAGATTCATTACGACATGGGCGCGATCGCATCCGACCAGGGACACACGGATTGTGCCTTTGGCTGCGATTGCGGCCACTACGTCGAGATCTGGAACCTGGTGTTCATGCAATTCGACCGCGACGCCTCGGGCAAGCTGAATCCGCTGCCCAAGCCGTCGATTGATACGGGGGCTGGGCTGGAGCGACTGGCCGCCGTTCTGCAGGGGAAGATCTCGAATTACGAGACGGATCTGTTTGTCCCGCTGATTAAG
>DASQIH010000119.1:0-20347 GCA_035631655.1 Terriglobales bacterium | reverse complement strand
GCTGAACCGATTACTGGAGCAGATCTGCACACGCTTGTCAGCCCGCGCCTTGGCAACTCAGGAATTGCGTCTGAAACTGGCGTTAGGCCAGGAAGAAGAAAGTGGAGGGACGGGCGTCCTCGCCCGCCCGGCTCAGACCTTTACTCGAACTCTCCGACTGCCCGTTCCCATGCTGGATGCCAAGGTCTTTCTCAAGCTGCTGCAACTCGATTTGCAAGCCAATCCTCCCGGAGCACCTACAAAGAAGATTTGGCTTTCCGCGGAACCGGCGAAGGCGCGGGCCGCCCAAGGTGGACTTTTTCTCCCGCCCTCTCCCGAACCGGAAAAACTCGAACTCACGCTGGCCCGAATCTCCGGAATCGTAGGCGAAGGCAAAGTGGGCTCGGTGGAATTGCTGGATACGCATCGGCCCGAGGGTTTCCGCATACAGCATTTCACTCCTGCAGCACCGGAACAGAAAAAATCCAAAACTAATGGTGAACTCGACAGGAATGCCGCTGTTACCGCGCTGCGCATGTTTCGTCCGCGTCTGAGTGCGACGGTCACCCTGCGCGACGGCAAACCTGCCCTCATCTCCTGTCCCAAGAAAAAAGAAGTGCAAGGAGAGGTGATCTGGCAGGCAGGCCCGTGGCGCTCTTCCGGTGACTGGTGGCAACAAAACGCCTGGGCGCGGGACGAATGGGACATCGCTTTGCAGACCCACGCCGGAGTTGCGCTCTATCGCCTGGTTCGCGATTTGCTCGCGGGCCGCTGGTTTGTGGAAGGTACTTACGACTAGGAGTGCCTCCGTGTCTCCGTTGTGGGTTTTAGCTGCGAACTAGTAACTGAGAACTGCTTTTATGGGCTGCTACAGCTCTGTTCCCAAAATTCGTAAATCCGTAAATCCGGCAATTCGAAAATCATCTTCCTCGCCGACCTACGTCGAGCTCCACGCCCGTTCCGCCTTCAGTTTTCTTGAAGGTGCTTCCCTGCCCGAAGACCTGGTTGGAGCTGGTGTCGCCCTCAATCTTCCGGCGATGGCGTTACTCGATCGCGACGGCGTTTACGGCTCGCCGCGCTTCCACCTGGCCGCCGAAAAAGCAGGGATCAAGGCTCACATTGGAGCTGAGATGATGTGCGAAAAATTGCCGATTTCCAATTGCCAAGTTGGCAATTCGTTCCGCCTCCCTCTCCTCGTCTCTTCTCGCATTGGCTATCAGAACCTCTGCCGCCTCATCACGAAGATGAAATTGCGTGCTAAGAAAGGCGAGGGCGCAGTCCGCGAACCAGAATTGCAGGAGCATGCCGCCGGTCTGATTTGTTTGACAGGCGGCGATGACGGTCTATTGGCTGCTGCTCTCACCTACGGTGGAACGGAGGAAGCACGCTGCTGTCTCGAACGATTGATCGGGATTTTCGGTCACGAAAATGTCTACGTCGAACTGCAGCGGCATTTCCAGCGCGAGGAAGAAGCTCGCAACCGGGCCGCCATCGAGATCGCCCGGTCGCTTCAGCTTCCTCTGCTCGCGACGAACGGGGTGTGCTACGCGACTGCACAGCAGCGCGAACTCTGTGACATCTTCACTGCCCTGCGCCATCATCGCACCCTGGCCACGGCCGGCCGGTCGCTCGCCCGCAATTCCGAACGCAACGTGAAGTCGCCTGAGGAGATGCAGCAACTCTTCGCCGACCTGCCGGAAGCCCTCGCCAACACGGTCGAACTTTCCTCACGCCTCAAGTTCAAGCTTAGCGATCTTGGCTATGAATTTCCTAAGTACCCAGTGCCCCAAAGCGAGACCATGATGTCCTTCCTGCGGCAACGCACATTGGAAGGCTTTCAACAGCGTTATGGCCGTGCCACTTCCGATCTTCGCCACCGGGCCAAGCGGCAGATCGATCGCGAACTGCATTTAATCGGAAAGCTCGACCTGCCGGGCTACTTCCTCATTGTGTGGGACATCGTGCGCTTCTGCTGCGAACAGAAAATCCTGGTACAAGGTCGCGGCTCGGCTGCCAACAGCGCTGTCTGCTATTCACTTGGCATTACCGCCGTTGATCCCATTGGCATGGACCTGCTGTTCGAGCGATTCCTCTCGGAAGAACGTGGCGAGTGGCCTGATATCGACCTCGACCTTCCCAGCGGCGACCAGCGCGAGCGCGTCATCCAGCACGTCTATCAGCAATATGGCGAGCGTGGCGCCGCCATGACCGCCAATGTCATTACTTATCGTGGCCGCCTCGCAGCCCGCGAGATGGGCAAAGCTTTGGGCTTTGAAGCGGAAACCCTGGATCGACTGTCGGCCATTGTGGGCGCCTGGGAGTACCGCGATGAAAACGATACGCTGGATCGCCGCTTCCACGATGCCGGCTTGGACCTGCGCCATCCCCGGCTGCGCAAGTATTTCGAGCTGTGCGAGGCCGTTCAGGATTTGCCTCGTCATCTAGGCCAGCATTCCGGCGGCATGGTCATTTGCCAGGGACAACTCGATTCGGTGGTTCCCCTTGAGCCCGCCTCCATGCCCGGCCGGGTTGTCGTGCAGTGGGATAAGGATGATTGCGCCGACATGCACATCATCAAAGTCGATCTGCTCGGCCTGGGAATGATGGCGGTGCTGGAAGATTCGATTGAAATCATCCGCAAAGACTACGACGAGGAAGTGGATCTCGCGCACCTGCCGCCCGACGATCCTGCAGTTTATTCCACGCTGCAAAAAGCCGATACCATCGGCATGTTTCAGATCGAGAGTCGCGCGCAGATGTCGTGCCTGCCGCGTCTTCGCCCGCGGCGTTTTTACGACATCGTGGTGCAGGTGGCAATCATCCGCCCGGGGCCAATCGTCGGGCAGATGGTCAATCCGTTTTTACAGCGCCGCCAAGGGCGCGAAGCAGTCAGCTATCCGCATCCTTCGCTCGAACCAGTCCTGGCGCGGACTTTGGGTGTACCGTTATTTCAAGAACAGCTTTTACGGATAGCCATGATTGCCGCCGGATTTACCGGCGGCGAAGCCGAAGAATTGCGCCGTGCCATGGGCTTCAAGCGCTCGCAGGCGCGAATGAAAGAAATCGAAGCCAAGCTGCGCGCCGGCATGACCAGAAACGGAATTTCACACGAAGCGCAGGAGCAGATCATCCTTTCGATTACATCCTTCGCGCTTTACGGATTCCCCGAGTCGCACGCCGCCAGCTTCGCCCTGCTCGCTTATGCCAGCGCATATTTGAAATGCCATTACCTCGCCGCCTTCACTGCAGCTCTGTTGAATAACCAGCCAATGGGCTTCTATCATCCGGCCACGATTGTCAAAGATGCGCAGCGGCACGGACTGAAGGTGCTGCCCATCGATATCACGAAATCGGACTGGCTCTGCACCCTGGAACCCGTTTCGAGTTTCGAGTTTCAGGTTTCCATTGATTCCACCAACAATAATCTTGTCATCCCGAGCGAGACGAGGGACCTGCTTTCCCCTGCCGACCGCTCAAAACTGGCACTTCGCCTCGGCTTGCGTTATGTTCGCGGATTGCGCGAGGAAGCTGGCCAGGCCCTGGTGCGCGCGCGCGACGTTGCTCCATTCTCCTCCATCCACGATCTCAGCCACCGTGTTCCGGAATTGCGCAAAGACGAACTCAGCACCCTGGCAGAAATCGGCGCGCTGAACTCCATAGGAAATCCACCACGGAGTCGGGGAGACACGGAGAACAAAAGACAAAAAGCCGGCCACGGATTCGCACGAATGAACACGGATTTAATCAACAATCCACAATCAAAAATCAACAATTCTTCTGTCGGCAGACTTCATCGCCGGGACGCTCTCTGGCAGGTCGAGCGCGCCGTGCGCCATTCCGGCCCTCTGCTGGAAGAATTGCCCGAGCCCGACTCGAAATCGCCGCTCCCGCCTATGAATGAAGAAGAGCGACTGGTTGCTGACTTTCACGGCACAGGCCTGACCGTCGGACCACATCCTATGGCTTACCGTCGCCTACAGATGGAAAGATTGGGCATTCGACGGGCGAGCGAGCTCTGTCGGATTCCTCATGGGCAGCGCTTGCGGATTGCAGGCTGTGTCATCGTTCGCCAACGTCCGGGTACAGCGAAGGGATTCGTGTTCCTCAGCCTGGAAGACGAGACCGGCATCGCCAATGCCATCATCACACCCAGTATGTTCCAGAAAAACCGCCTGCTACTAGTCAGCGAGAAATTCGTAATGGTTGAGGGTATCCTGCAGAATCAGGACAATGTGATCTCGGTAAAAGCTGACCGCATCCTGCCTTTGGACATTACCCGGGCGCAAACCACCTCCCACGACTTTCACTGACGCAAGCAGCAGAGTTCCCCGTTACGTCCGCTCGGACCACATGCAGAAAAGTTATACCTTCTATAAACATTTTTTTCTTTGTACCCTGACACATTCACAGCCGAAGGCGTTATAGTAAGGTAATCATCCGCCACAACTCAGCTCCAGCCATACGGACGTGCATGTGGCTAATTCATGGGCGCATCTGTTTGAAGAAAATAAATATTTGTGAGGAGTAATTGATTATGGCCAGACCGAAGACACCCCGCACCACCCCGAAGAAGAACGGCAACGCTGCCGAGCTACAAGTCGCAGCCGAAGTAAAGAAGAACATCGTTCCCATCAACCTGGAAGACGAGATCCGTCGCCGCGCTTACGAGATTTACGAAGCGCGGGGCCGCACGCCGGGCAATCAGCACGACGATTGGCTGCGCGCCGAGCGCGAAGTTCTCGCCCGCTACCAGCAAAGCGCATAAGATAGAGCTGTCGGAGCCGGGGCGGTAAAGCAGGCCACCTTGTGCCTCAGCCGGAAAGAAACTCCGCATGCTCGAAATCCTACTTATCGACGATAACCCGACGCAATTGCGCGTGCGCGAAGCCGTGCTGCGCGATGTTGGTTTTTCCGTGGCCAGCGCCAGCACCGCCGAGGAGGCGCTCGCCCAGTTGCGACCGCCCGGAGCCGCCACTCGTTTTAGCGTGATTGTGACCGACCACATCATGCCTGGCGACAGTGGAGCGGCTTTTGTTCGTCGGCTACGCGAGTTCCATTCACACATTCCCGTGCTGGTGGTTACCGGTTTGCCCGAAGCGGAAGAGGAGTATGTGGGACTGAACGTGAGTTTCCTGCAGAAGCCGTGCCCGCCGGCTGAATTGATCCAGCGGGTGAAAGATCTGTCTAAAGAGCATTCCTGACCACTGCTTCTCAGCTCTCTGTCCGACGGGCCGGGACCGGGCCGTTTTGTCCTTCGCGCGTTGGGTATTCAACTTGTGACAAGAAAAAGATCGGGGCACGCTTTCACGTGCCCCAGTTTTCCAGACCGTTCTGATTACCCCGGCGAAGCAGCCCTCAAGGAAAGCGCCAATCTCCTAGGCTGACTCAGTTTGAATTTGCGTCATCGTTGCCAAAAGGATTGCCTCGCGCAACTCAGAAGTTCAACTCCCGCACCGCGAGCATTCTTGGGGGCGCATTCTTGTTCGATCCCGGCAAAGCACAGGCGTTGAACTGAATGTTAGCACTTCCGCCTAACGTATTATCAATCAGCGACTGCTGTCCGGCAATGATCGCACCATTCATGTTGACCTTATATGAGCCGCCGCCGGTGAAGGAGATGACACCTTTCACGATAATCAGGCCATCGAAATTGAGCCCGCCGTGTATGTCCAAATTACCGTTGACGACGAGCACGCCGAATCCTTGCCACCCGCCGGTCAACTGAACGTCGCCCGGAACATAAGTGATCTGATATCCCGTATCCGTGCTCTGAACTTGCGCCAGGGGCGGACTTGAAGGCGGATTCCCGAAAGATCCCTTGCTGCCGCTGGCGGATTGGGTCCCGCAGTTAAGAGGATCAGGTCCTGACTGTGGCGTGCAAGTCCAGTTGTATGGAGGCCCGGTAACCGGTGTGGCCAGGTTTTGGAATTGACTAACTAGGGCATTTACGTCATACGGCCAAGGCTGGTTTTGCGCAATGGCAGGCGTTCGCCCCGATAGGAATGTTTCCGAACCGTTCGGCGGGTCAACCGTGCCGTTGGCGTAAATAGAGTACTTGCTCGCATCACATGTCTTCCCGGCACGGCTAATATGAGAACCCGTGCACACTCCCTGTTTGTTGTACTGGGTGCACTGGCAACTACAGCCGTCATAGGCATCGACGGTCAGATTGCCATTCAGGTTCACGTGGTCCTGAGAATCAACGGCACCGGGCGTGGTAATCGGGGGATCATTTGCGACTTCCATTTGCGCCATGCGCTGCGCGCCAGTGTCGGTAACCGCCAAAGCGGTCAACTGATACACCGGATTTTGACTGGGAGGAACGCCTCCTGCCGGTAGACAGACGCTGATGTTCGCAACTGTCACTTCCCGGCTGCCATTCCAGCAAACGGGGAGGTTAATCGCGTCGGCAGGATTGGTCCGATAAGGCGAGGTGGCCCAGTTCATCTTCGCTGTGATCCGCACCCACTTGTAACGCAAGTGGTTCACGTTTGGTGCCAAGGGGTAGGTGGGGGGGGAATACTCGAACTGAGTTGTATAACTTGTGCCGGGTATAGTTGTGCTTTGTGCGCTCGCTTCCAACGGCAACTCACTATCATAAAATGTACTCCCGGGCATCCAGGGTGTTGCAAGGCTGGCCACCTCGGTCGCATCGTAGGGATTCAGGATATACATTACGGAACCTGCGGTGCCCGAGCTCGGTATTGTCGTGGGCGGATCAATCCTCGGCGGGGCAGCCGCCAATCCAGGCGTCATGCGCTGGCGGACGTTCTGCAGCCCCCCAAGAGCGGCATAATAAGCCTGCTGCGACGAACGATAGTTGCTGTTAACCCAGGTGTCGGCATCCGACATGTACATCAGTCCGAACGCAATTCCGGTTAGCAACAGCAACGCCATAAGGCAAGTTAACAGTGCAATACCACGTTCATTTCGCCGCATCGCGTGTTTCTCCTTGGGACTTGCGAGCTTCGTTGGCTGCTTGCAGGCCCCGCTCGGCTGACTCAATTTCTTTTCTCTTCTGGGCCAGCACATCATCCCGATTGGAAAGCAGGTTGGAATAGACTTTGCGCAGGAGTTCGTCGGTTGTGTTGTCTAACTTGTCCTGAATTTCGTCGTACTGCCGATTCAGGGACTGCTCTTGTGCCTTCAGCTTGTCCAATAACGCTTGTCCTTGTTCGGGAGTTAGATTCTTGGGCGCAACGACTTGCCTGGGCGCATTTGCGTCTGGCTCGGATTGCTTCTGCGTCCCATCGCCCTGATCATGGTTATCAGTGTTGCCCGTGGAAGCCTGGGTCTCGACGGGCTGAGGGTGGCTGGGCATATCATCATCGGTGACCACGATTTTCGCTTTGTGCGTCGCCTTCCCCCGCGCAGCGTTGACGATGGCGTGATCCTGACTTGATTGCTCCTGAGCCGGTGCCGTCGCGGCGGTCAAGAGAAGCAACACGCTCAATGCGCCTAGGACCTGACCCAGGCCGGCGATTGGCTGCTTTTTGAATCTCGGTCGCTGTGTAATCTTTCCCATATTCTGTGTTCCTAGAAGTTATTCAGCTTTATGGTCGTGGTCATCGTGAGGGGAGTTCTCGTGCCCGTCCGAGTATCGGTATATGTGGTCAGTACATTGGCGGTGACAACGATTCTACGAATAGTCGGGAGGGCAGCCGCGGTAGCGGGAAGAGGGACCTGATTGTTGACCCCGTCAAAAGCCTGGAATATCGGCGCGCTCTTGTACGCGGAATAGAAAGTGTTGTAGGAAAGACCGGCGCGGAAGCTTCCAGTCAGCGCAAGCGCATTTCCCGCTCCATCGCCGCTGTTGACTACGTTGTTTAATACCGCGACGCCCTTCGCAGTAATGTCCGCCGCGCTGATTTGGGTATTAGGAACTCCATTTCCCTTTGCGATTACGGTCCGCTGCAGCGTACAAGGACAAGTGCTGGCCGCTCCCGCCACATTCCCGGCACTGTCGAGCAAAGTATAGCGGACGCTTTCCACGTTGCCGTTGCCGTCGCCATCGACGTCGCCTTCAAACCACAAATCCCATTTTGTCAAACTTACAAGGCCAGACGCTTCCCGGGCATCATTATCCGGGGTTGCATTCAGAACGCCCGGAGCGAATGTGTTTTTGCCCGGATAGCCGGCCTGGTGCACTTCCCGCTCCAGCGAATCAAAGAAGGTACGCACTTCCTGAGTGGCGTCCACCTTGGTTTCTTCCGCCTTGTAAACTCTCTGCAGGTTTGCTATGTGGGCGAACACGACCGCCAGGATGCTGACCAATACAGCCAGCGCCATCATAGTTTCCATTAGGGTGAAGCCGGTTTCTCGGCCGCGAAACTCCGGCGTAGCCATGTTCTTTCTCATCACAGCCCTCCCACGGTTCGCAAGGTGATGGGTTGGGCATATAACAGCGGCTTGGTATTGGTACCAGCAGCTAGAACCTCGCCGAGCGGCCGGGCCGAAACTGTGATCAAACGAGATTCTGTTGCCCCCGTCGGATCACTACCTGCCGTCAGAATGTTCCAGCGCACATCGTAAGTGGCTTGCCGTCCGTTGTTGCCGCAGGCCACAAATCGCATGTTGTAATTGGCTGGAGGCGGGCTTTGGCTGAAATCAATTGTGCCATCGGCATTAAGCCTAGCCCCACCCACGGCGGTGTCGATCGTCCAAGTTGTGGCACCAGCGGGATTGCAGTCGGTCAAGGTCAGAGCGGTGGTATTGTTTGCGGGTTCGGCAGCAATGCTTTCCAAAACCGTTTGGGCCAGTGCTGTGCCGGAAGTATCTGTTTTAGAGCGGTTATTGTTCGCGATGGCTACGCCAAACAGGACTGCCAAACCAGCCATGCCGATGGCCAGCACCGCGAGGGCAATTAACAGCTCAATGAGCGAAAATCCGACCTCTGTCCGTTTTTCGTGCCGCGTATCGCTAGTGAACTTGGAACTCATATAATCGCCGTGTATCGCAAGGTCCCCGTACAAACCCGATCTCTAGTGGCCCCATGTGCTGGTATGGCGGTCATAGGTCCATACCTGGAAGCGGCCCGATGGAGCGATGGAAATCGCTGCCAAAATAGTCGCTGCGCCAGAGGTGGATTGGACGTAATAGACGAAGCCCACTGGCTTCGGTGTCAAATCCCAGCTGCTGCAAACTCCACCACCATTGACATAACAGGGTGTCCCACGCGCAGTGAACCCGACCACAGCACCAGCCGCCTGGGGAGTAAAACCCAAAGTTGAATTCGGCACGGTCGGATTGCCCGCGCCGCTGGTGCCCAACTGCACCGTCACGCCGGTCTGCATCTGGATGACTGGATCCTCGGTGACCCCAGGGGCCCCCTGGGTCCAGATTCCGTCTTTGTTGAGATCGACAAAGACCCGCAACGGCTGCGCCAGGGGGTCAATTACCACCTGGTAGTTTCGGTTATCTCGGACAGCCCGCATGCGGGCGCGTTGCAATAATGTGCTCAAATCGACGGTCGAGGTGCGCAGCCGGTACTGATTCCGAAGATTCATCATCATCATTCCGCTCATCGCCGTCACGATCATCGCAATGGCAAGTACAGCCATAATTTCGAGGAGAGAAAACCCTCGTTGCTCCGGCACTCGCGGTTGGTCTGGCAACGGAAATCCTTTCCCTAGGCCCACGCTCACTGGCGTTCGCATAGTGGCAAATGTACCTTCAATTACTAGCCTTTGTGTAACTCGGCTCTCCCCGTTGGCTCTTTATCTCGTCGGAAAAAGCATATGGCCCGTTCCTGGCGCGAACAAGGTAACCAAAGTGAGCTGTGTGTTGTTACTGGTGCCACCGTCCGGACACTGGCCTCTCACCTTCGGTGCCACAAAGTTACTTTGGTAAGGCTTTGCAGAAGGAAGAAACGAAGAAGACTTCGTTGGCAGCGGGCCTTTGCACCAGCAATGTCCCCAGCTGAAATCCGATAAAGCTCGAATAAAAAGGGGGCACCTGTCGTGCCCCCTGGTTTTGTTCTTATTAGTCCTTAAGGTGCTTCGATCAGTTCCATCTTGCCATCGCCGGTGCGGTGCAGAACCAGTACTCTGCCTTTCGGGTCGCGGAAGACGAAGACGTCCCGATCGCGGAACTGCGCTTCCTTGATCGCTTCCTCTAAGGTCAAGGGACGGAGCGCGACCGAATCGCTGGAGCGCACCAGGTGCGCCTCGGTCGTCCGCGAGACCTGCGGGAATTTATGCACCACGACGGGAACGGCGGTCTTTTCCGTCATGCCGACTGCCGCCTGGAGCGCCACCTCTTTCCCCGCGCCATCCCAGCCTTTTCGCGGTTGGCGCTTCTTGGTTCTCCAGCGCGTCTTGTATTTCACCGCCTGTTTTTCTAGGTGCTCAAGCGCCTCGTTGACTGCCGACAACATGTCGCTGGCCTGGGCCAAGCCGACGATCGGCCCGTTCCGCGGACTGACGGTGATTTCCGCCTTATGGCGATGCTTCTCCACGGCAAGAATGACCTTGGTATCAAATTTGTCGCCCAGGATTTTCTTGATTTTAGTAAGGCCGGTTTCAACTTCTTTGCGGATGCCAGGAGTGATTTCATACTGTCTGCCGGTGTATTCCACATTCATCTGCGCCCCTCCAAATGTACGGTCTACTGCTGGGCACAACGCAGGAATTGTCATCCTGAGGCCACTCGCTCCTGGTGGCCGAAGGATCTGAGCGAAGCACCGCGCGTCTGGTGAGCGAACCGAACCAGACAATAAAAGCGCGAGCCGAGCTTCCTTATTTCTTCACTCTGCGCTGGTGGGTGCTCGGGATGCGCATGTCTTCCCGGTACTTCGCAACCGTTCGGCGAGTGACCTGGATACCCTGCGACTGGAGGATGCGGGTGATCTGCTCGTCGGTTAACGGCCGGGTGGGATCTTCTTCCTCGATGAGCTTCTTGACGCGCCGCTTCAGGATCAGCAACGAAGTCGCGCCGCCTTCCGGCCCGTTCACGCTCTCGCTGAAGAAGTAACGCAATTCAAATACGCCCTGTGGAGTGTGAGCGTACTTGTTAGCCACCGCACGGCTGACGGTGGACGGATGCACGCCGATCTCTTCGGCCACCTCCTTGATCATCATGGGTTTTAACTGATCAATACCTCTTTCGAGGAAATCCTGTTGCCGGCCCACAATGGCATAGCAGACTTTCATGATGGTCTGCTTCCTCTGCTCGATGTTCTTGATGAGCTGGATGGCGCTCTTGTAGCGCTCCTTGACGTAGTTGCGTGTATCTTTGTCGTTGACGTCTTTGGTGAGCAGTCGCCGATATGCTGGATTGAGGCGCAGCGTGGGTAAATCTTCATCGTTCATCACAACCAGCCACTCGTCCCCGTGCTTAACGAAGGCAACATCGGGCTCAATGAGCCGTGGCTGAACCTTGTTGTAGCGGAGACCGGGTCGCGGATCGAGGGTCTTGATGAATTCCAGCGCAGCGGAGACCGCTTCAATCGGACGTGCAAGGGCCTTGCCAATTTCCTTGTATTGCTTCAGTTGCAGCGCCCGAAGGTGCTGGTCAACCATCGCGATCGCATCAGCGATAACTTGTGCGGTGTTCCCGTTGTGCAAACCGTTCTTGTGCTGCTCCAGATTCCGCTGATGGAACCGCAATTGATAGAGCAGGCATTCGCGAAGATCGCGGCAGGCGACCCCCGGCGGATCCATCTGGCGAACGATCTCGATGGCTTCATGCAGGGCAGCCATATCGAAATTAGATTTAATTGGCGTTCGGGGCGCTGGCTGGGCAGGCGGTTCCATAGTCGCCGCCTCCGTAGCCACGGGAGCGGTTGCAACCGCCGTCGCCGAAGCCGTAGCGGTCTCTGCCGACACGCTCCAATCGCTTGAACCTGCTGGTTCGGAGAGATCAGCATGCGCGGGAGCCGCGGATATTTCTCCAGCATCTCCGAGACCCAGTGCAGCTGCTTCTGCCACCACACTGCCCGCCTTGGCGGCATCATCTTCCGGAGAAGCAGCAGGAGCCACTCCCAGCAGTTCCTCATCAGTCGCAATCAGGTAACCGTCCTCGTTCAGATTACCGATGACCTGTTCAGCCGCCTCCCGCACATCAGCGCGCGTAGGAATGGAGCCTAACTGCCACATCAGGTGGTCGGTCAGGTTGCTGGGCTTGGAAAGGAAGTTCTCGAACGACGGACGCTCAATTTCTTCCATCTCGCCGGGACTGCGATAGCCCGGATCGAGATAGTCTTGGAAGAAAGAGCCGAAATCGATCTCTTCGAACGGATCCTTCTTTTCTACGGCGGTAATGGGATTTTCTTCGGCCGCAGCGGGATGCTCGCGTTCTTCTTCGCGGCGGCTGACATCGTCCACCAGCGGGACGCTGTCTTCGAGTTCCTCCAGAACTGGGTTTTCCACCATCTCGGAGTTGATCATGTCCTTGAGCTCCAACTTGTTGAGCGCAAGCACGCTGACCATCTGCACGAGGCCTGGGGTCAGGATCTGTCTCTGCGAGACCTTCAGGCTCAATCTGTGTTGCAGTAAAACCATGTCGTCTTAATTATCTCTCGTACAACGAGCCGCCGTACGTGACTTCGGTCATCGCTCTTGCTACACCAGCGAAAAACTCTCTCCCAAGTAGACCCGCCGGACTTCCGGATCGCTGCCCAGTTCCTCCGGCGTTCCTGCTCGGAAGATCCGCCCTTCGTTAATGATGTACGCCCGGTCCGTAACGGAAAGCGTTTCTCTCACGTTGTGATCAGTGACCAACACCCCGATCCCGCTCGCCTTTAGATCGGAAATTATCTTCTGCAGATCGAGGACGGCAATCGGGTCGATCCCCGAGAACGGCTCGTCCAGCAAAATAAACTTTGGGTTGATGCACAGGCAGCGGGCAATTTCCACCCGCCGTCGCTCACCTCCGGACAACGCCCAGCCGCGGTTCTTGCGAATGTGCTGCAAACCCAGTTGTTCGATCAGCTTCTCCATCTTCTCCCGGCGCTCGTGCCAGGAGATGGGCTGTGCTTCCAACACAGCTAGGATGTTCTCTTCCACCGTCAGCTTGCGAAAAACCGACGGCTCCTGCGGCAGATAGCTGATCCCATAGTCCCGTGCCCGCAGATACATGGGCACATCCGTAATGTCTTCATCGTCGATTAGCACCCGGCCTGTGTCGGGAGGTATCAGGCCGACTATGGCGTAAAATGAGGTGGTTTTACCTGCGCCATTAGGACCAAGCAGGCCAACAACTTCACCCTGCAGAACCTGAAGGCTGACCCCATTTACGACCCGGCGCCCACGATAAGCCTTGCCAATTCCGTCGGTTGCCAACGTGCGCATTTATCTTGCCACTCGCGTTTGCGTGACCGTGGGGGACTTCGCTCCGCCTTCCACGAGCACCCTATCATCGCGCCTAAAGAAAGTCAACGAATCGCCGGTAACTTTGCCGTGTTCGGCATCAAAAATGCTAGGCGGACCACCCGTCAGCACAAATTTATCGTCGTCCGCCGTATAAACAAGGTGGTTGCCCTTCGCCCGGCGGTTGGGTTGGACAATCACGACCTGACCATCCGCGATGATTTTCTCGATCTGGCTAGCGCCCGCGGGCGGCTGCCCCGAATTTCCAGCGCCCTCAGTGTCCCCGCGCGGCTGAAGATATACATCCGCTTGATTGGCATTCAGGGTCGCGTCGGCACTTTTCGCGATAACCTCTCCTTCGAAATGCGCCTTCCGATCATTGTCGGTGTATACCAGGCTCTTAGAAGTTATGGCTACGGGTGTTTGCTTACCGTTCTTGCCGGATTGGACCAGGGCGGTTGATACTGGAGTCGCGCCACTTCCATGCGCGACCACGGTTCGCTGCTCCCGATCAAATTCGATGTGGGGAGCCTCGACCACGTTGGCATCCTGCCAGAGCCGCGCGTTGCCGGTGTAGGTGGCCACAGCGGGATTTTGATGTGCGACCATGCTGCGCGCAGTGACGTGAATGGGACTCGAGGACGCCAGCAGCGCGCCGTTAGGTTGTGGCTTCAGCTCGCTGTAGGTGCTCTTGACATCGCCATCCGCGAAGGCGTCTCCGGTCGCCCGGTTCATGCGCATACTGCGAGCGGTCGTGGTCATGCCGCCTTCCACCACGCGTGGTGAGCCGGTCAGGTACAACATCTGGTCCGAAGGCGTGTAGCGCGCTCGATCCCCCCCAGCTTTGAGGTTGGCGTCAACATAAGCGACGCTTCCCTGCTGCACCAACAACTCAATGCCGCCCATTGGCCGGAAAGTCGCATCCAGCATCCGACTGGTGCTCACTTTATCGGCCTGGCCGGGAGCGCGGTTCACGATCTTGGCATCCGGCTCGCCATGCACAGAATTCAAACGGTTGCGCTCATCGAATTTTGCGTTAAATCTGCCCGCGGTAACGAACGTGCGTTGACCAGTCGCTGAGTCTGCGGGAAGGATGGCGATCTGAGCGGCGCCCGAGGTGACGGCACTCTTAAGGCGCCGCCCTTGGTGCACTACGAAGTCAAGGGCCGGTGCGGTGATTTCAATATCCTGTTCATTAGCGGCCTCAGTGGAACTACTATCCGGAGTCCGTTTCGCGGAGCTGTGCTCCTGTGCCAGCTTGACGTTTTCTTGGGCGCGCGCCGTGGTCAACAGGTTCTTGCCCGCGAAATTCAGCGTTACGCGTCCCGCGCTCCCATGCGCAGGCTGGGCACCCAAGCTTTCCATTTGCACATTGCCCGACAGCACAGCCGTCCGCAGGTTGCCCTGCTGCTCGGTCATGAAAAGTTCAGCGCGTTCGCAGTGCACGTCCAGAGGAGATTTTCCGGCAACGCGAATCCGTACATTTCCGGTACCGAGCGCGTGGTCCACGGTACTGTCATCACGCAGAAAGAAAGTAGCGTGGTCCGACTCAACCTGCTCGGGGCCATGCACCAGGTGGGCCTGGTCCAGATAGATTTGGCGGGGCTCTTTGCGAATTGTTCCGTGCCTCGCAGTCACCGTCCCGGGAGTCGGACCGGTAAGCACAAGGTTGACGTCTGAGCGCATGTCCAGCACGCCGTCTTTGGCGGTGTAGGCAGCACCGACAGCAGAACCAGCGGCCTGAGCTACACGAAATTCAACTTTTTCCGCGGTGTACGCATCCCCAGTCTTCTGATTAAAGACCAGGCTGCTGGTTTTCAGGTGCACGGGATTCTTAAGTTCTTTGGGGGCCGTCTGATCTGGCTGTGCCACCCCTGCTGGGTTGGACTGCAGATCAATTTGCACCTCTCCCTTGGCGGTCACGAGTCCCGACTGCGGGTTGTAGTCGAAATCCGAACCGTAGATCTGGTCGAAGCGCCGGGAGTCGTGCCCATAAACAGTGATGCTGACGTTATGCAGTTCGGCGTGCCCGCCTTCCTTATATTGGACCGCGTTCCCCGCCCGGATAGTAAATACGGTCCGCCCTTCCTCCGATTTCGAGATCGTGAATCCCTCTGCTGTTTGTTGGACCTGAACATCAATCTTCTTCGGAACTTGTCGCCCAGACTGACTAAAACGCCAGCGCGCAAGAAAGTACGCTCCTGCGACGATCACGGCAATAGCGATCGCGCCTGTGGCAAACCAACGACGTAGGCGGGGAATGTTCAGGGACACCTGGATTCAGTGTAATCGAAAGCCAGGTCTCAGGTGTCAGGTGTCAGGTCGCAGGCGTGCTCCGGTCCTGAGACCTGATACCTGAGGCCCGATGCCGGGGGACCTGCAATGACACGGGGACCTGCAATTATGTCATCATCCTGAGCGGACGCAAGTCCGCGAAGGATCTCGCGCGCACAGTTTCACAAGTTATGCACGCGAGATTCTTCGCAGCCCGGCAGGCTGCTCAGAATGACGACATCCCCTGCGCCCAGCACCCCGCCCCCTAGAATGACAGCCGGGCGCTCAACTGCATTTCTCGTCCCGGAGTTGTGGCTTGGGTGATCGTGCCGAATTGTGGCGTGTTCACGAAGCGGTCGGGTGTGCCCAGATTGGTGTGGTTGAGCATATTGAAGAACTCGCCACGGAATTGGAATTTCATGCGCTCGGTCAGTCCGAAATCGCGCACTAAAGCAAGATCGAGCGTTTGCATCCCGGGGCCGTAAACCGAGTTGCGCCCGACATCGCCGAAGGTGAAAGCAGCTGGCGCCGCAAACGCGGCAGTATTGATCCACCGATTCGCTGTCTGCGTACCCGACGAAAAGATGGGCTGCCCGGTCGCATTGGCGCGAATAGGGTTCTCGCCCAAAACAGTTCCGGAATTGGCCGTGTCTCCGAAAACCGAGATCGTAAACGGGAAGCCGGTCTGGATCTGATAGACGCTGGAAATGCTCCAATCCTTTGTGATAGTTCGCAGCGCACCTGCGTAGGGTAGCGCCGGCAGTGCATAGACAGCACTGAGTGCAAAGCGGTGGCGGACATCGCAGGCCGGACCTTTTTCCGCCGCCAGGTCGCTGTTGTTCTGAGGAATGGACGACTCAAACATGGGCGACCGGAAATCAGGTGCATTGCTGAGATTCTTTGACCAGGTGTAATTGGCCAGGAAAGTCAAACCATGCGCGTACCGGCGCCGAATGTTGACGTAGCCCGCGTCGTACCAGCTCTGCGCCGTGTTCTCAAGCAGGTTGATGGTGCTGACCGGGAAGGTCGTGCTTACCACGTTCAAGGTAGGCGGCAGAACCGTATTCGGCACGAAGCTGATTGTCTTGAACGGGCGACGCGGGCCTATCGCACCCGGACCCGGAGAGGCGTTGTTTATCAAGTGCGCCCGCTGCAGATGTACGCCATGCGAACCGAGATATCCGACCTCGAGCATGGTCGCCCGATCCAGGCTCTTCTCCACTGAAAGACTCCACTGCTCGATGTACTGCGAGGGTGCATGCGGATCCATGGCGGTAAAGCTGACGGTTGTTTTCCCCAGCACCGGCTGCCCAAAGTTGAAGCCGGACGCGATTAGCGAGGTGGACGGAATGAAGTTGTCGCTCTGCTGCGTCTCGGGGAAAACGTACGGTACATTGTGGCGCTGGTTGCACCAGGTGTTCATGTCGACCGGCGTGTAGAAGATGCCGAATGCGCTGTGGAGCACCAGCCCGTATTTCGGGATTGCCTGCGAGATTCCAAGGCGCGGAGCGATGTTGTGAGTGTTCGGGTATTTCAAACCTTTGGGGTACCCATTTTGTCCACCAATGAATACCGATGGCACGCCATCTTGAAAAATAAGATTGGAGTTGGTGTAACTGATGTCCACCAGCGGATTCATGTAGTCATAACGAACACCCATTTCCAGAGTGGTGGTATGAGTCAGCTGGAAACTATCCTGAACGAAGCCATCGGCATACCACTGCCGCAGCTGCATCTGGGGTATACCGGCCTGCCGCTGTTTCACGGCAGGCAAGCCGAGAAGAAAACTGGCCAGCGCCGAGCCGGTACCGTCGGCCGTACCGGTTTGCGTGGTGAACCCGTTGGTGAACTGGTAGTAGCCGCGGTTCTGGAAGAAGCCCCACATGGGCCAGATGTACCGGCGATAACTGCCGCCGAATTTCAGGCTATGACGACCGTGTTGCCAGCTTAACTGATCACGACCCTCCAGGACTGTGTCCCATGCATGCATGGGGGTAGCAGCGAAGGTGTCTCCCATCCCGGAGTAACCCTGCACATTGAACCAGGGCGCACCCCACGCTCCCGCACCTCCGAAGCCAATGCCCTGAATGCCAAGCTGGCCGACGATGTCGTTAAGGTTCGCATTCTGCTCGTTACGGCGCATTACCAAACGTGACGCTGTAACGCTGACGATATTGACCATGCGCGGGCTGACTACGCGTGTCCAGGCGATACCGCCGTGCTGGGAAAAATTGTCGTGCAAAGAACCGAAGCCCGGCAGGTTCTCGGGTGAGAAACCACTCTCGCTGCTCAGAGAGTAGCGACCGATAAGACTGTCGCCATTGGCAAACGTGTGGTCAACTCGCACCGTGCCCTGATCGCTGATATGAAGTTCGTTGCGATCATCGAGATAGTTATTGCAGTCCGTACCCGCACCGACCACGGTGGGCGAACCCATCATAGTCATGCCGCAGCCGATGGCGCCCATTGCCATCCCGGTGCCCGCATTGGGCTGAGGCACATACTTCTGCAAGAACAGTTGCGCGGCGGGGTTGATCATGTTCTGCGGGATAACGTTTCCGGAAAAGGGGTCGCGAATGATCTGCGGATTCGTAGGGCTGACCGGCTTGCTGGGATTGAAATTCGGGTTCACATGCGCGCTGAACGGGTTATAGATGTTCGTCCCGCTCATGCTGAAGTCGCCCATCGCTTCCATTCCCGAGGGGACAGTGTTAATCATGGTGTCCGCCATGGCGTGGCGAAACCCCTCATAGTTCACAAAAAAGAAAGTCTTGTTGTGAATGATCGGCCCGCCAAACGACGCGCCGAAATTGTTCTGGACGAGATGATTGTTGCCCATGGCAGCAAAGGACGTGGCGTCCAGCGCGCCATTGCGCAGAAATTCGTACGCCGTCCCGTGAAATTGGTTGGAACCCGAACGCGTAACGATGTTGATCTGGCCCCCGCCGGCGCCGCCCATTTCCGCGGAATAGCTGCCCGTCTGAACCTTGAATTCCTGGACAGCATCCGGCGAAGGACTCAGGTTGATGGTGTTGAAGGTAGGATCGGTATTGCTGGCCCCATCGAGCAGAAAGTAATTGCCATTCGGGCGGCTGCCCGCGACGCTCACCGCCGAGCGTTGTCCGGGACGCCAATACAGAGGATTCATATCCCCGGTCTGCGCCCCGTGACTCACATGCGCACCCGGTACCGTCAGCACTAGGTCAATCAACATGCGGCCATTGAGCGGAAGCTCACGGATCGATTGCGGCTCGATGACCTCGCCTATACTGGCATCCTTGGTACGCAAAACTTCCACCGGGGCGCCCACTTCCACCGTCTCGTTGACCAACCCAAGCTTCAGCCGGACGCTGATGGTCAACTGCTGTCCAACTTCCAGGGTGAGCGATTCTTTAGCCGGCGCAAAGCCTTGGGCTTGCGTGCTGAGCTGATAGTCTCCGGGCAGAAGTCCCGGAACTTCAAAGAGCCCATGGTCATTCGTGGCAACGTGCCGAATCGTTCCAGTGTTTACCGCTTTCAATTGGACCGAGGCCCCACTGACGGGTCGCTGCTGTGGATCACTGACACTGCCGCTGAGCACTGCGTAGTTACTCTGAGCGAAAGCCGAGAACCCGAAAGACAGAAGAAACAGCAGGAGTAACTGTTTCAAATCCCACCCCACAGAAGACTGATTTGCGAAAGGAGCCGATTGGCTCGTGCCATCCCGAACCGAGCATCGAGCCGAAAGATGGGGAGGAATCTAGTGGCGAACCAGGCTGGCAACAATAGTGGAAAAGTACTACGACGGTGGGGAGGCAGGTCTTCGACTCGCGCCTCGCGGTCCGAGTGACCCGTGCCTATGCGAGCATAAGAAACTTAGGAGTGGCCATCCGGCCCTTTTGCTTTCTTTTCTACCCGATGCCCTCCCTTGAAAGTGAGGGCCGGTGTCACGGATAATGACAGCTGCTTACGGATGATGACAGGGTACCCCATTCGCCTCGGGGGAACCCCCACCGAAGGCCCCAGCTACTCCAGGGGCTTCGGCCTCACTATTTTCCCGAACTGGGCAATCTATCGACTTGGTACTCTGCCGGGGCGGCGCCTTCTCTTTGCCGAAGCACACGCAAGTCCTGCAGGCACATCTCAAGCGTTCGCCTATCAACCTGATTTTTCGCAGGGCGGGCAGTGATTTCCTGCTGACATTGCATGATCGCCCTTTCGGCCTGGTCGATACACTCCATCAACCTAGTTGGATTCCTCTCCAGGTACGCGGCGGTATAGAGTTCGCGCCAGCGGCTAAGACCCCGGTCAGTCATAGCGTGCCTCGAATGCCATCACCCCAGCCCCGCACTTGCCTCGCTGGTTAATTCTGCGGAGAGCAATTGCTAACGGTAAAGATATGACGCAGATGTTAGCGCAAAGTGGAGCGGCAATGCAAAACAAAAAAGGTGCAGTTTGGGGCAAAGGGATTGCGATGGGCGAGCCTGAATGCAACTCACTGCCGGTTGCAGCCCCAGATCAGCTTTTGGCTGTCTGCCACCGGGCTGCTTCCGGCAGTGTACTCTCGCGTCGTGGGGTCCGTCAGGCGGCGGTTGCGATGCGCTGCATGAGGACGATGATGGTGCAAATTAACCATCGCCCAGACTTAGGGCAATCGTCAAAAAATACTAGTGTCCTGTCTTAGATAATTATTGACAATCACAAAGGTTGTGCTTTACTAGGCAGTATGTTTGCTCGTGCTGCTGCGTTGGCTGTTACGCCCGGCCAGGCGGAACAATTGGAATCGCTGGTCCGCTCTGGTTTGACGC
>DASQIH010000118.1:0-4048 GCA_035631655.1 Terriglobales bacterium | reverse complement strand
CTAACACAGCATGAAGAAGAGCAGTACATCCATGAAGCGCTCGAAGCCGGAGTGAAAGGATACGTTTTGAAGAATCAGGTCGCAAACGACCTTATTCGTGCAATTCAGCAGGTTTCTCGAGGAGAGTTTTATCTAAGTCCGGGAATATCACGTGCAGTGATGGAAGCGTACCGGTCCAAGTCGGATAGGCCCGCAGACCCCTTGACCGTGCGCGAGCGGCAGTTGCTGCAGCTAATTGCTGAAGGAAAATCCACGAAGGATGCTGCTTCCCTACTGGGAATCAGCGTCAAAACGGCCGAATCTCACCGCATGAACCTCATGCAGAAGCTGGACATTCACGAGACGGCGAGTCTCGTGCGCTACGCGGTTCGCCGAGGTTTGGTGCAGCCCTAAATAGGAGCACCTGCCGGCGTTTGCCTACCGCGAGTTTCCAACTGCTTCCCTGAACCATTCGAGCTCCATTCTTCGATGTTTCCTGGGGCATATTATCGGCAGGCGCTATTATTGAGCTTCCGTAGCTGCTGTAGAGCTGCGATATTGCCGTTTTTCGATGCTGCCCTTAAAAGAACCCGCGCCTGCTCACAATTCCTCGTGACGCCGTCGCCCGTCAAGTAAAGCTGTGCAAGTGCAACCTCTGCGGAACTATCGCCAGCCCCTACCTCGGACCAGAGCTGTCGTGCAAGAGCGCTGCGTCCTCTCTTAGAATGTGTATCCGCAAAGTGTTGTTGCGCGTTCTGGCGATCCACAAGGCGAGAGTCCGTGGCATTCACTGTCCCCCGGGTTGTTTGAGTGGATGCAGCGGGATAAGACTGATCTCGAGTCTCCTTTGCGGGAGCCTCTGGAATTGGGATGGGGATAGATGGTGTGTTACCCGAGCTCGAATTAGAGATCATAACAGATATCGAAGAAGAGGCATCAGGCTGGGAATCACGATTGCCTTTGAGTTTCTGCCCAATGCGGATAAGTGAATTGCCGATTTCGCGACGGAAGTTTTGTGAGAAGATTGGCATGAACGCGAGAATGAATATTACAAACCCAGCTGCGACGCCGTGCAGCAGCCGTGGTCGGGAAATAGAGATCCGCTTTCCTTGTGAAAATGGCGCCGGCAGGGGTTCTGTTGTTGGGATACCACAGAATCGAGCGACCGCTATTGTCGCAGCGGCTGCACGAGTTGGCATAGCATTGTCCAGGGCCGGAGTTGGCGGTAGTAGGCCCCGTGTTTCGTTCCGCGCGTGTGAGCAAGGGTGGGTTTCTTCTCTTGGTGTGCAGGATGCAGCCACGAACTTTCTACCCGGAGGTTCCGATTCCCTGGTTTGTGTCAGCCATTGACGAATTTGAATCCTGGCATCTGCCGTAAGTTCCGTGAATTGTAAGCCCCCAGACTTCTTCGCTTCATCCATCCATGCGATCTCACCGGTGAGTCTGATCTGCTGCATGGGATTGGGCGAAACGCAAACTTGAATTGGCCCCGGCTGTCGCAGGGCAGCTGCGACATGGAAAGCGAGACCTTGCTCGGAAGCATTCACGACGATTCCGCCGCCTTCCGGCTCGAATTGGATGTAGGAGAGTTCTTCCGGCCTCTTTCTATGGGTAGAACGACGTTCAGGTTTCATTGGTGCTCGAAGGCTCCTAGGTTCTGACCGTCGCCGGCTGCCAGATCTGCGACGAGGAGGATCATCTATGCTTGCCTTAACCGAGCAAAACAGACAGGCTCAGTCAGTTCACCGTCGCGATTCTACCTCTCATTTGCGTGACCATTCTCTCATCGGGTTATAGGCCTTGACGGAAGCCGTTGACTTTCCTCTCGCAAGCTCCTTGCAAGTTCTGCGATTTCAGTGAGATGAGGAATTGCTACGAGATCCCCTTCGGCATCAGTTCTCCAACCGCTCAGGGCTTTACCTCAGAAAAATATAGGCAACCACCCGATTGCCTGGGAGCGCTTGAATTCCTTAATCTGCCCGCGATACGATGCCCACACGCATTCTTCTTGCCGATGATCATGCCCTCATCCGTCAGGGACTGAAGGCATTACTGGAAAAACAAGAATTTCAAGTTGTCGGTGAGGCCTCTGACGGACAAGAAATACTGCGCTCGATAGAAAAGACGAGACCTGACGTCGCCATCATCGACATCAGCATGCCCGTTTTGAACGGTGTCGACGCCGCTCGCGAACTAAAGAAATCCTCTCCGAATACCAAGGTGATACTTCTTACGCAACACGACGAGGATCAGTATGTCACGGAGGCTTTGCGCGTCGGAGTCAACGGATACGTGCTGAAGAGCCAGGCGGCCGACGACCTTGTACACGCGATACACGAAGTCTGTCGCGGGTCTGTATATCTTAGCCCAAACATTTCGCGCGCTGTTGTTGATGCTTATTTATCTAAGACGAGTGTGCCAACCGATCCTCTTTCAGGCCGGGAGCGCCAGGTTCTTCAATTAGTGAGTGAAGGGAAGTCCACGAAAGACGTCGCTACGCATTTGGGAATCAGTGTAAAAACTGCTGAATCGCACAGGGCAAGACTCATGAAGAAGCTCGATATACATGAAACAGCAAGTTTGGTTCGCTATGCCATCAGTCGCGGTTTGATCCAGCCCTGACGCTACCTCGAAAAGGCTTGCCCGCAGTCGGATCTCAGTCATTTCACTCAGTCGAAATGGGTGATTCACCGGATTGAAATCCTTTGGCAACCAGCTATGTTGCTACGAGAGGAGCGGGCCGCCTCCGTGATCAGGGACCCCACCTAAATCACCCCAACCACCGAACTGTTCTGACACGGAGGCGGACCGAACTCATGTTAGTGGAGGTTCATGTAAATGGACGGAGCGTTCAATACCGACATTTACAAAACGATGATCCGGGCTGTGGAAGCAGACGCCATGGCCATCGTGGCGGCAAAGGAGGAGGCTATGAACAATCAAGTCCCGAAATATGTCACGCAGGCAAGAGCTTCCTTCCTGCTCGGCATACCGGAAGAGGAGCTCGGCCATATCTCGAAGGAATTGGGATTGGGCCTCGTAGAGCGCGCTGGCAACGAAGAAGAGACGTACTTCACCTACGAGGAATTGCAGCAGATTTGCACGCTCGCGGCGCATCAGATGCAGGCAGTCCACTAAATCACTGTCCGGAGCACTTTGGCGTGCAAGGCAAGGAAAGCGAATGATGTTTCGTGACGCTCGTAAAGATCAGTTCGAATGGCGGAATACGATCGCACCGTTGCTCGGTGACTGGGTCATCCTGCTCGCAATGAAGCAGGGACGGGCTCCGCTGCCAGTTTCTACCACTCTTTGGAAAGTCCTGTTGCGGCAAGGATTTCTAAACGATCTCGACGAACTCGGGAATATTGCGCGTCGCTTCTCATTCTTGGGAGACGAACGGCTTCTGCTAGCGGAGCTGAGAATTCGGCCCGCCACAACCCCGTCCGTGCGGGAGACTTTGTCGAAAGAGAGCAAAATCGCAGTGGAGGATAGTCCGCAGATCGAGGATGCGCACAAATGCCAATAAGCTCAAACAAGTTCACTAACTGCTCGCGGAAACGACAGGCAGGCTTCAAATCCGTAAACAATCCATCTGATGGCGCGATCCTGAGCATGGCAGTTGATTCCCAATCATTGTTTCGGCGCGGTGTCCCTCGGTTGTTACCTCGCGGAGAAAACGAACGGATTGATGACGTCTTCCAAGCCTTCCTTTCAGGAGCAAATCAAGAACTCGCCAGGTTGTTGCGAGATGTACGCACGCATTCTCACGTCACGTCGTCCGGTGACACTAGGGGTCAGTCGGGCAGCGAGCTTCTGCTGCGCGCGGTCCGCTGCGCCGCGAAACAGTACATGTTGCAAGCAGAACTGGGCAATCTTGCGCTCACCGACGAACTCACAGGTTTGTATAACCGTCGCGGTTTTATGGCCCTGGCAGAACGCCAACTGAAAGTTGGGCGCCGATCCGGCCGAGGAATGTTGCTCTTTGTGATGGATGTGGACCGCTTGAAGCAGATTAACGATACTTTCGGCCATTTCGAAGGCGACCGTGCATTAAAGCGCACGGCCGACG
>DASQIH010000117.1:0-4918 GCA_035631655.1 Terriglobales bacterium | reverse complement strand
ACGATGTCCCAGAAATTCGACGATACGAACGCGATCGCATTGTCGGGTACGGCCAGGTGCTTCGAAGCTAGTCCGTACACGCGCGGGCTCGACTTGTAGATCTTCACTTCGTCAACGCTGATCACGTCGGCGAATACGCCTTTCAGACCGGCGTTCTCCACCACGGCAGCGAGCATCTTCGGCGAGCCATTCGACAAGATGGCCAACTTATGTTGCGCTAGCTTACCCAATGCCGACTTCACCTCGGCAAAGGTATCGAGGTGCAGATAAGATTCCATCAACTCGCTACGGGTCTCGGTGGGGCAAGCGAGGCCCAGACTGCGGCAGGCAAATACCAGCGCCGACTCGGTCACCATCCAAAAGTCTTCGTACCGCCCCATGAGACTGCCCAGCCAGGTGTACTTCAGCTGCTTGGCGCGCCACAGCTTGCTCAGTTCAGCGCCTTGGCCGGGGAACTTACGGTTGCACAGTGCAATCACCGAGTGCACGTCAAACAACGTGCCGTAAGCATCGAACGCAATCGCCTGAATGCGCGGTTTCATTGTGACTCTCTCCTAGCTCCGCAAAGTCCGTTTTTGCTTCTAAGCCGGGTTCGACGGAAACTACTCGTTCCTTGGACGCAGGACTTTGAAGCATCAGCTTGGAAGCACCTCAGGCCGCTCGTGGGGTAGGAGCGAAACTATCATTGCGGAGGTGGTTGATGAGCGCGCTGCGTATTCTGCTTGCAGATGACCACGAAATCGTCCGGAGAGGGCTTTGCGAAATTCTAGGGTCTCATGCGGGATGGGAGGTATGTGGGGAAGCGGCCGATGGACGCGAGGCTGTCGCGAAGGCCAGCCAACTGAAACCCGATATCGTCATTCTGGATATTTCCACCCGGCTCACCTCTTTTCTGTTTTTCTTCTTTTCTGTTTTTCTGCTTCGCGCGGAACCACAGCAGTGCGGCGCACGCGGACCTGCGGCACCAAAAAACACAAAAACACGCACTCCCGCGCGCCTTTTTCCCAACACCTGCACAGAATCCGTGACCCAATCCTCACTAAAAAATCGAGGCCCAAAGCCGCCCTCCGCAAGTAAGGACACAGCAAGAACCAAAGCCCCCGGCCCTCTCGCCGAAGGCTTTTTCTTTGCCGCCAAAAGCCAGGTCCCCCTTCCTTATTAATAGGAGCGATAGGCGTGGCCCAAAAGGCAGGTGTCACCGCCGCTCGCCACTGCATCAATCTTGGGCAGTTGACCCGATAAACGTCCGGGGTTGATCGTGCCATAATCTGCAGGCATGCCGATCCATATGGGTGTCATGTGCGAGGCGTGCGGGAAAGTACACTTCGTAGCTACGTCACGCGGCATTCAACTCAGCCGGACAACTGAGGGTATTTATCTTCTGCGCTGCGGACCTCCCTGCCCGGCAGTCATGGAGTTCAGAAAAGACGGAATGCGCCCATACCGTGTATCAGCTGACGTGTTCAAAAGGGGATATGCAAAAGAGGGCGAGTACGAATTAGTTAAAAGAGATTGAGGGAAGGAAAAACAGCAGTCCGTCAAAGGCAGGTACACGTCAGGCGCTCAGTGCACCAGCGCGCGACAGGCGACACCCAGGTAGTACGGCCACAAGACAATTGCGAAAACACCTTTCCAAACCCGGTAGTAGAAACTCGACAGGAAATCGCGGTGTAACTTTTGTAATGCCACCGGCCCATGGCAATCGCGCATTCTCGTTCTGCCGCGAGCTGGCCGAAGGCTGGCCAGGGGAGCGCCCTCGCGCTCCCTGTCTCCTCAAGTCTGACTCAGGCACTTGGATGTTTGCGTTAGCAGACATCAATTCCTCCCTTCCAATGCAGCAAAATGCAAAACGATGGGGATCCAATCTACAGCACGGTTGCGCCCTCATCAACTAACTGCTGAAGAACTCGGACGCCATCCACATCCAATTTGGTCCCTGCTAATTCCTTGACTATTTCCATGGCTCGCGTCACTTCCATAGCGGGCTTGTACGGGCGTTCCTCGATCAGCGACGAGAAGACATCCGCTACCCGGACGATCCCCGCTTCGACCGGATTTTCTTCACCCTTCGATCCCCGACGGCATCCCGACCCATCGGGACACTCGTGATGGGCAAGCACGATCTCCGCAACTTCCTTGGCCCCCCGGATCGGCCCAAGTATTTCCGCTGCGATTATGGGGTGCTGCTTGATCGCCGCAAGTTCTTCCGCGCTTAGATCGCTGCAGCATCTGCGACCACAGGCTTCCGGTTTCGTGGTCGTACATCAGGAGATTGGATTTGTATATTTTTCCGGAAACCCCAACGGTCAGTCGGCTGCCTCCGTTTTCTGGGTCATAAACAATGCCCGACAGGCAGAGCGGACACCAAGTAACAACTACAGGTTTTCCGTTGAAGTCGTCATTCACAACTTCGTGCCAGTTCAGAATTCTGATGGGGTAGGCTTTGGCTACCCTGTTGTACTCGACGGCCAGGACTTTGTCGTGCTTTTTCAGAAACTTGTCCCCATCGGACGCTGAAACGAACTTGGGCTTGTTCAGTGCAGGTATGCCATCCTTGGGAGGACCGCCAGAAAGGATCTCTTCAATCGGAGCGGAGTGGTTTGCCTCGAGGGGATGGAAGGTCATTGCCTCGATGCGCGATCCAAAGAGGGAGAAGGAATTGGGTGACATTTCTGGGATTACATTGATTGCGCTGGATGTCACTGACCCTCATGAAATTGAGAGCGTGGCGGAACAAGTAGTGGCATCGGGCGGGGTCGATGTTGTCTTCAACAACGCTGGCTATGGTCTCGGCGGTGCGCTTGAAGGACTGACGGACGAACAGATTCTCCGCTTGGTGAACACCAACTTGTTAGGAACGATTCGCACAACAAAAGCCTTCATCCCACACTTCAGAGAGAAACGGGCAGGACTGTTCATCAACACGACTTCGCTTGGCGGGTTGGTGGCATTTCCATTCAACTCCATCTATCACGCAACGAAATGGGCAGTTGAGGGCTGGAGTGAGAGCATGGCTTTCGAGTTGAATCAATTCGGGATCGGCATCAAGACCATAGAGCCGGGTGGGATCAGAACGGATTTCTTCACTCGCTCTTTTGACACTGGTCGGCATCCTGCCTATGACCCGCTAGTGAATAGATTCATGGGAAAGATCACTGACCCCAAGCAGATGGCTACATACTCGTCTCCCGAACAGATCGCTGAGGTAGTGTACGAAGCTTCCACAGACGGAAAAGAGCAACTGCGCTACATTGCTGGTGGAGATGCCAAAGAGATTTATGCAGTGCGCTTGCAGCTAGGGGAAGAAGCATTCCGTAAGGCGATGGCTCAACAGTTTTTTGGTGAGGCAAGAGCGGCTTAGTGTCGCGCTGGCTGTTCAAGCCGTGGGGCAATCCCTGTTCCATAATCCAGACGGACAATCGATATTACAATTTGCTGTATGGCAGATCGAGAGTGCTATCACTGCAAGAAGTGGATCGAGGAGGGTGAAGAGCACGACTGTTGGACGACCACCGAAGCCGCTCTGACGCAGGAACTCTCGGACGATCTGCTGGATGCTTGGGAGCGGCTGCGCGAGACAGCGGTCTCCTTCGGGGATCAGCGCATTTACGCCTCGCACAAGGCGATCATGTTCTCGCGCAAGTCGTGCTACTTCTTCGTACGCCCGAAAAGGAACTTTCTCGAACTCTGCGTGTTCCTCGGTCGCACGCTAAAGGCTCCTCAAGTGCGACGTGCAGACCGGGCGTCGAAGTCCAAGGTCTTTCACATCATTCACATTAGGCACCGGGATGAAGTGGAAGCACCCATTACTGACTGGCTTCGAGAAGCCTACGAATTCTCTGACGTGCTGACGTCGAAGGCGAGCATGTCGCGTGTCAAATCAAAGCCCAAGCCGAAGTCCAGCCGGATTTCACTTCGATGAGAGCCTAACAACTGTCGCTGCCAAGCGTATCCTGACGCACGCGAAAGCCGAGGTACGCGAAGCTGCCAATAGCCACTCGCGCTATCATTGCGTGATCGCAACCCGATAGGAGGTCATCATGCGTCGAGAAGGGGCGCTAAAGGTCGTGCTTGTGTTGGTGGGACTGCTCTTTTGTGCTGCCGTTTATCCCTTGATATTGATGGCGAAGCAAGACCCTGCGCTGGCGATGATGATGAGCCTTTACGTCACACTCGGCGTCTTCCTGCTGCTTGCATCCGGCAACCCCTCCGCGCACCGCAGCCTGATCGCCTTCGCGGCGTGGTCGAGCTTCGCGCACGCCAGTATCATGGCAGCGCAAGCATACCTTGGTTTCATCGCTCGCCGCGAACTGCTCGGAGTGGCTACCTTCGTTGTGATCGGCGTAGCCCTGTTAGCGCTGGCTCCGACCAAGCAATCTACTGAACGAACTGTGGCGGTCGGAGCTTAGACGTAGAGGAAATGGCATGGCGGACTCAGTAGTTGAAGCCCTGATCCTCGACCTGCTTGAGTGGTTGGCTACAGCCGACAGGAGCTATGAAGAAGTCATGGATGCGTGGCGCACATCATGCCCCAAACTTCCAGTTTGGGAGGACGCGAATGATCGCGGACTAGTCACGCAGCAGGAAGTGAACGGACGCTGTGTCGTTAGGATGACATCATCGGGACTTGCGCTTCTTGAGCAACACAGACCTTCTCCACGGGGCGATCATGGCGAGAACGAAAACACCTGAGAGCGGCACGACGGTACGTGGCCTTGGCGAGATCGCCCTCCGCGTCAACAATCTGGACACCATGCAGAAGTTCTACGAGGAAGTGATCGGCTTGCCGCTAATGACGCGAGTTCCAAACTGTGCGTTCTTCAAGATTGCAGAGGGCTACGGCGGTCCAGTTTCAGATGGTGGGACGCGAGACTCTCGAAATGGGACCGTTGTACGTGCTGTCCGTCGTTCCAAAAAC
>DASQIH010000116.1:0-6688 GCA_035631655.1 Terriglobales bacterium | reverse complement strand
TTTTTCGAATTTGTTCTGTAACCAGCTCATGCGCTGTGCTCTGACGCGAAACCGAGCTTTCAACCAGGACTTCCGTTTTGGGCTCCCCAAACACGGGCATTGTAGCCACCTACAATTGTGGATTTGGCGCCCTGAATAACTGGTTCCCGGACGATTGAACCCACTGACTCGTCATACACCTTGCCCTGTGCCCCAACTGTCAAGTGCTTGGGTTCATCGAGTAGCTTTTGTGAAACTGTTTCCCGGTTCACGTGCGGGAACAGACGATGAAGGCTTGGTTAAGCAGCCCCGTGCATAATGGGAATGCGCTCAAATCTCACATCAACCGGTTCGTGCCCACTACCAAAACTTATGGCAGAGATCCTAAAACCAAGGGCACGTGCCCGCTGTAGAGACGCCCGATAGCTTTCGTAAACTTTCCGGGCTTGCTCCGCTGTTTCCACAGATTCTGCCGCCCGGATCGTATTCAAAATTTCCGTCTTCAGAACGGACAACTCTGCTGACCCCATACAGCAGCTCTCTTGGGTTAGGCCCTAATCATCGTGTGTAAGAGTATGCTATTCCCGCTCTAGCATGTAGTCAACCATGGAATTGTACAAAAATTGCGTCCAGATGGTCACTTTACAGGACCCGATTCCAGCCTTAGACTGGCTCACCGTGACGCGCAAGCACAGGAAGCCCTCAAAGCACGAGATCAAATCTGTGCTGAAGTTTCTGGCGAGCAACGGCGGCCGCAAAGGTGGCAAGGCGAGATGGAAAGATATGTCACCGGAGGAGCGGTCGGAGTTTATGAGAAGGGCGGCGCTCAAGAGATGGAGCCGGGAGAAGCGCCCCCGGTCAGCATCCTAATTCGAATTTGGTGCCATCACGAGGATCTCCTGAGCAGCTGAGTTCCGAAGAGTTGTACCACCACTGACGACGATTGCTGTGCTAGCGATACTGGTAACCTTTCACCGCCGCTCGCCCGTTCCGGCCAGGGTGAACACGCTTCACCGGTCCAAGCCCGCCTTCTGGCATAGCAAGGCCATCGGATTGGCGGGCCCGTAACCTTTCCCAATGGCCAGGCTGCCACGGATGGCCGCTGTGATGAAATCCTTAGCTGCAGTCACGCTTTCTCGAACCGTTTTCTTGTGCGCCAAACTGGCTGCTATGGCCGAGGCGAAGATACAACCGCTACCGTGCGTGTTCTTGGTGTTGATGCGCTCGGCTCGGAACTCGGTGAGATCACGTCCGTCGTAAAGAACGTCAGCGGCTATGCTCTCGAGGTGGCCGCCCTTCACGACCACGTTTTCCGGTCCCATCCCGCGGATCACGCGGGCCGCCTCTTTCATCTGTTCAAGCGTCGTGATCTCGCATCCCGTGAGCGCTCCCGCTTCATGCAGGTTGGGTGTGACCACGGTCGCCAGCGGCAGCAGTTTGGTCTTGAGAGCTTCGATCGCGTCGGACTTCAGCAGACGTGCGCCACTCTTGGCGATCATTACCGGATCCATGACCAGAGGGCCTAGCCTGTGGTTGGAGATTGCTGCTGCCACCGCGTCGATGATCTCGGCGTTAGCGAGCATTCCTGTCTTCACCGCGTCGCAGCCGATGTCGCTAGCGCATGCTTCGATCTGCCGGGCCACAAACTTCGGCTCGATCTCTACGATCGCGTATACCCCAGTCGTATTTTGTGCAGTGAGAGCAGTAATTGCAGTCATGCCAAAGGCACCCAACGCCGAAACCGTTTTCAGGTCCGCCTGAATCCCTGCCCCGCCGCCTGAATCGGAGCCCGCGATGATTAAGACGCGAGGAATGTTCACAAGTCCGGTGCTCTCCCGTCACAAAGATAGTCAAACGCTCGCGCACCAGTCATACCTGCCAGCGCTCCGTTTTCCAAGCCATCTCCCAGAACTGCCATTCATAGCGGCTGCTTGTGGAAAACGCTGCTTCCAGTTTCTGTAGGTCACGCTCGGGCATACCTGCGGCGAGACTATCGAGCAGATCGCGACACCACTGCGCCAATTCGGCAAATTCGCTTGAGCTGTACATAGCGACCCACTTGGCGTAACGTTTTTCGCTGGGGGCGGGCTGCGTGGCCAAGCGCTGGCCAATTTCGCTGAAGCACCACATGCAAGGCAGCAAGGCCGCGATCAACTCAGCGAAATTGCCCAACGCGGCTACTCGCAACAGAAAATCGGTGTAAGCTCGGGTGGTGGGTGCGGAAGATTCGTGCTCCAGTTCTTCACACCCAATTCCGAACTCGGCTGCGTAGGCTCGGTGGAGGCTCATCTCAGTTTCCAGCGTTTCGTTGACAAGGCTGGCGAAGCGGACCATCGTCTCCAAGTCTGGGCTGCGTGCGGCGGCAAGGGCTAGAAGACGTGCATATTCGATGAGGAATACGTAATCTTGTCGCAGCCAAAACTCGAATTTTTCCAAACCTAGCGTTCCGTCACCAATACCTCGCACAAATGGGTGTTGGTGTTGCGCCTCCCAAATTCCGGCCACTTTCTGGCGCAGGTGCTCGGTCAATCGCTCCGACATCGCTTCATGCTCCTCGGTCCAGGGGAACACCCGCGGCATCAGCCATGGCGTCCCAAAACATCAGCTCATAGCTTTGTAGCATGCGCGCCGCCTGGTGAATGAGTCGTGCGGGCACACCCCGATTGAGGGCATTTTGAATGATGCCGAGAGCTTCCTGTTCGAAAGAGGGCATGTTGGCGAAAAGGTCGAAGAAGGCGAGCGCTGCTGAGGCAACATCGTACTTCTCATGGAGTGCCCTGCGCATCCGTCCGCAGTTGGCTCCCCAAGCAGGGAAGTTGATCAGGAACCCGCCAGCAAGCTCCGCATCGGAGCCGTACAGCGCCAGCCAGGCGACGAAACCACAATAAGCTTGCGCCCGCGGCAAGGGCTCAAGAACCTCCAGATCGCTGACGTCCAGGCCCAGAGCATCGGCGAACTCATGCAGTGCATCCAGAGCGGCCGCTTCTCCTTGCAACACGTTCATCAGGAAACGACGACTAGGCAGCATCCCTTGGCGGGAGACGATCAGCGCGATGCTGCGCAGATCGCTGCTGATGATCTGGTGCTGCTGCAAGGCGAAGACCTTTAGCTGGTCGCGTTGGAGGCGGCCCTCTTCGAGTGCTTTAAGGTAGCTATGACCCAAAATCTGCTTCTCGAGGGGCCTGAGATCCGAGCGAATCTGTTCAACCCATTGAACAGCGTCGAACATCCGACTGACTCCTTGATATGCGCACTGGAGCATACTACTCGGATGCTCCTGGGACGCGCCAGAGTCTCCAACCTACTGCAGCCCTCCACGCAGCATAAGCAAACGCGAACTCGCCGAGCGCAGTGCGAGTCTCGCGAAACGCATGCTGGGTGGCGCACACATCCGTAGGATTTCACCGGGAGCTCGACACTGGATGACGACTGTTGCCGATGTCGAGGCTTTCTACCGGGACATGAGCGCCAAGGGCGTGCTGTTCAGCATGTCACCCAAGAAGCAGGATTTCGGGGGAGTGCTGGCTCAGTTTGTAGATTCAGAAGGAGCACATTGCAGCGTGGGCGCAGAGGCGGCGTAGAAGAGTGGCACCGTGGTACTTACTCTGATCGTCGTGGAGGAATTCGTTGGAACCCAGCCGTCCTTATCTGCCGAGCCTCGCCAGAAGAGGCCCCAACATCGCCATGATGAGCACGTAGGCAGCCCAGAGCGGCCCAAGCCGCGGCTCTATCGCTACACCGAATCCTGCAATAACAATTGAGAACTCGCCGCGTGCAACGAGTTCCATGCCCGCTCGGAGACACCCTCGTTGGTCAATGCCTGCACGACGAGCCGCCCAATATCTTGTCAGCACCTTCGTGAGAGTCGTGACCGCTTCCAGTCCAACAGCAAACGGCAACGCCGGGACGAGGCTTGCCGGATCAATTTCTAACCCAAAGAAGAAAAAGAACATCGCCGCAAAAAGGTCTCTTAGCGGGCTAACCAGGCGCTGTGACTGCTCGACAACGGAACCTGACAGTGCAATGCCGACCAGAAATGCTCCGATTGCCGCTGAAACTTGGAATGGCTGTGCCACACCAGCCACCAGCAGCACGGCGCCGAAGATCGTTAGCAGAATGATTTCGTCGGATTCATGGGCGACGAGTTGGCTTAGCTGATGCCCGTATCGCAGTGCCACCAAAAGTGCAAGCGAAACAACCGCAATCGCGACGAAAACCGAGAGAGCAATTTTTGCTCCCCCACCGCCACTGAGCAACACGCCGACGAGCAGAAGGTAAACAGCCATTGCCAAGTCCTCCTGCACCAACACCGAGAGGACTAACGGCGTTTCTGGTTTCTCCATACGCCAGAGTTCAGCCAGCACTTTTGCGATCACGCCGGAGGAGGAAATATAGGTGACGCCGCCCAGCAAGACGGCAGGGAGCGGTCGCCATCGGAGTAGTAGCCCTGCGGCGAAACCGGGCGTGAAGTTCAACGCAAAATCTATAACACCCGCCGCAATTCCGAGTCGCAGGCTTCTCTTTAACTCGTCCCCGGTGTACTCCAGCCCCAACATAAATAGCAGCAAAAGCACGCCGATCTCCGCACCAGTGCGGACGAAGTTCTCACTGAGCCGCCTCGCTTTGGAAAGGGGACTGGGGCTTCGTCAGAGAGTCGAATCTGATCTCGAAACCGGCTGTCTTGCCGTAAGCGCGCCACTGGCTCAACAGATCGCTCGATTCGCAAAAGGACGTTATGTAAACATCTCCGACTTCCGCTCCTTTCCTCCCCATCTGCAGCTCTAAGAAGCTTTTCACGACCTGCCCGCTTTCTGTAAGGGGGCGATTTTGAAAGAAGTTTTCCATGACCTCGCTAGCGATTGACTGTGCATAAACACCTTCAGAGATGTCGTTCGAGTATTGAGCGCAGGTGGCCCAAAGGCCGTTGGTGGAACAAATGCCGAGAAGCCCCGTGACGCCGGTGCAGTGAGACAGGGGTGGCACCTTAAGCTGCTTCCGGGGGAAACGTCTGAACCAGGCTTTCGCCGCGACCAGTAAAGAATCAATGTGATCAGCCGGAATCATTCACAACTCCTTCGGACTCTCAGGGGGAGGGGTGGCAGGTTTTCGCTAAGAATTATTCGCGCTGCCCTGTTCAATTGTACAGATGGTGCGGAGAGCGTCGGCGAGATTGGCGCGCTCGAGGTCGTGATTTCCTCCGAAGCGCGCCAGTTCAATATCCCTGTCCTGAACCGCTCGGCGGGCCTGGGTGCAGAGGGCCAGCAGTTTCGTGGGATCGTTCTCCCGACGTAGCGGTCATCGTGCCGGGTTCCTGACTCGCTCGACTTTTGTGCGATTCTGCGCCGGGAGGAAAAGACAGGCAATAGCTAAAAACTCCAATAGGCAGTTTCTTGGTAACTGTGGGCGATGAGACGGAATGTGTTGGCCCTCCCCCAGAGAAAACACATGCCGGACAGGAGGCTCGGCCAGACTTGCGCTGGCACATCATAACGCCAGCGTTATGACAATCAACTAAAATCTCTATTACAAATTTCTGACAGGCAGTGGCTCCCAACGTGCGCTTTCCGTGATCCCGGCGATGGTGAAAGCGGGCTAAAGCTCCGTGGGCCGTCACTGTTTGCTCGGGTTTTTGTGGGACTCATTGAGTCGGCGCGGGCGTATAATTCGCGGCGCTATGGAATAGCTATCCAGCCTGAGGTTAAGGGCCGTGGACAAAGAAATGCAGGAAAAACTACGGACCTTATTTGAGCGGCACTGGAACGCGTTTCAGCAAGAAGCCACTGCGCTTTATGCCACGCCCGAGACGCAGCGGCAGATTCAGGAAGCAATCGAGGCCGTGCTCGAAGAGCAGGACTTTAAAGGTAGCGGATTAGCGTTGGTACTTGCTCAGCATATGGAAGCAATCCTTCCAAGGTTGCTGGCTGGAGCCGACTCTCCCGAGAAAAAAGACCGGCTCCTGGAGGCGTTTTCCAGGCACCTACGCGCACAGGTTATGGAGTTCACTCAGATACTTCAACCAGATGTGCTTAAGCGGTGAGCTCTGACTAATTGAAGGTGCACCACAAACAAGCAGCGGGCCGCCACAGAGGCCTAAGGTGGCACCAGCTAATATTCCGGCTTGGCTTGGAAAGCTGACATCTTCGATCCCCGATGTTTCGCGAAAGCGATGTCGCGGCTTGGTGGGGCGCGATCGTTGGAACGATCGCTCTCGGCTGGAATATCTTTCGCGCCGTTCGTTTGAAGGGACGTCTGAAGGTGCAGGCGATGTATCGAGTGGACAGCACACAGCCTCACTTGCCGCCTGTGCTCACTGTCCGCGTGACCAACGTCGGATCGAAGCCAATCATGGTTCAAGGCATTGCCATCCAGCGGAAGAAAGGTTCTGAGCCCAGCCACTACTTCTTCCGTGCGCTGGGCTCAGGTGGCAATTGTTGGTCCCCGGTCGTGCTCTCCCGGCGACCGCGCACCCGACCGACGGTGTGCTTTGTGAATATCGAGAGCGTGGACCGCATCGTCTACTCCATCTTCCAGCGATTCAACCTGGAATGGAAAACCCGCACCCTCAACCTATTTACACAAGCAGCTTGACATCCCGAGCCCCCCGAGCCCCCTGCGCGGCTGTCAACGCAATTTAGAAAGTTCCGCTTCTTGGCAAAGTAGAAAGTTCCGCTTTTCAGAGCGGGGGGATGGGAGCGCGAGGCAAGGGGGG
>DASQIH010000115.1:0-2956 GCA_035631655.1 Terriglobales bacterium | reverse complement strand
CTGAGCAAGCTTGGGGGCAACCGCCTGCTTCACGATCACAGGGCTGCCTCCGCCATTCACCTCCGGCACTGCCTTCCAGGCAGTTAATGTGTAAAACGGCTGACCACTCCGAAAAGCCTGAATGAGCGCCTCGCCTTCACTCGCTACCTCCTGGCCCAACTCCGGAGTGGCTTGTGACGAGCCGGGCTTGGGAAGGAAATACCGAACACCTGCATCGCCGCCACTCCGACGCTTGCGACGCGGGCTGGTGCTCGAGGCTGCTGGTAGCGTACTGCTCGATGTTTTTGGGTCCATTTCAAGTCTCCAGTCAAAAACTGCTTAAGCCTGCCTGCTGCAGAACCCAATCGCGCTTTTCGCCCTCGATCGGGCGCTCCCAGTACTCGCCTATCAACAATCCACTCGGGTTCTGCTCAGATCTCTTTTCAACCGCGAGCCGGACATGGAATTCGCTGACGACTTTGTCGATGGTCTCGCCGTGCTCGTGGATGTGGTGGACCTCTTTCACACCGAATGCCGTGTAAGTCAGCGGGTCCTCCCTCGAGACTTCGAGCGAGCGCAACTGGAACTCGGAGCTGGTCTGGTCATCCTCAATCTTTCCGATCAGGTTGTCCTTCTGCATGCCGGAGAATGCCGTGCGCCGCAGGTTAGCGCTCATCATGTTCAGGCTGTCAGCCCAGTTACGGCTTACGTTCGTGGGAGAGAAGTTCAAATAGCGTTCGAGGAACAGCCGCACGAAAGCCCGCTTCTCGAACTCCGTTGGCTCCGAGCCAGGACCTTGGGTCACTGAAGTGACAGGTTTGGTCTTGCCGACCACCGTGGCCTGGCCGTTCTCGTCCACGCGGATGACAGTCGGAGGTTGGAGGCGAACATAGGCGGCGAATGCCAACGCCAGGAGGGTAGTTGGCACGCACAGGAATGCCAGGATCATCGCGCGATTCGCGTATGCCCGCAGTGCGCCGTCGTGCTCGTAGTAACGGCTGTAGCGCAGTTTGTCCGGCGCCGTGACTTGGTTTGTTGCCTTCTCGTCTTTTCCGTTTTTCGACCACATGATGATCACTCCCGCTGAAGTGCCGTTATGCACGCTTTCGGAACAACCGTCCAAAGACCTTCCCGAGATAGAAGAAGATCAGGGTGGTGATGCTGTAAGGGCGAAAGCGAGAGTCCTTTGGCTCCCAAATGGAACCTTGTCTCCACATGACGAAAATACCTCGTGTTTCATTCATTGCTATCGTCATCACGCCTGCTGCCCGCCACGCGGCCCAAGGCCTTTCCAGCGTTGAAGCTGATCACCTGTACTACACCGCGGGGACGGTAGCTGATGCCCGGACCACTACTGCCGGCAACCACGGCAGCCGCGCGACTGCTGTTCTGACCGTTGGTGGGAGAGGCCGCGGGCGGGCTGGCATTGCTCTTCATCGCGCTTCGAACTCCAGAACGAAGGAACTCTGGCATTGTGGGCACGGGCGGCGGTGTCGAGGAGGCAATCGCACTGGAACCCGATACGGCGCTGACACCGGCCCCGGCAGTGCTGCTGCCAGATCCGGCGGCCGCGCTGCTTGACCCAATGGCGAATCCGCTCACGCCAGCCAGCGGGGCGCCGGCTGACATGGCGCCAGCGCGCACAAAAGCGAACGCCGTCGATCCCACGTCACCTGAAATCACTTTCCTGGCAATAAAAGGAACCAGAGCGATGGCCAGTGCATAGGCGATGCTTACAAGTCCGAGGATCACCGAGTCCGGCACACCCCGAAGAAAGCCTAGGAACCCGTTGCCGAGAACATCGTTGACCTGATTGAAGTGAATGGCGGTGATGAGGGCACCGAACACTGCATAGAGAATGCCCCACGCATTCCAGATCATCACGTTGATCGCATAGGTCTTTCCCAGTTGACCGATGCCGGAAATCGGGGTCAGCGCCAGCACCAAAGGCCCGAGAACGTAGAGCACACAACCGAACAGCGTATAGAAAAAGCAGAAGACGATGATCGCCAGCGCGTAAATGACATATGCGACGAGGAGCATTAGAACCGTCGTCGTGCCGGCGGAATCGCCCGTGATCATGTCCCAAAACGTGAGGCCGGGATTGCTCTGGGCTTGTTGCTGAAGCTGCGACATCCAGTTGATGAACATGTCGCCGGCGCTCGAACTGTTACCGATGAAGCTCGCGACGGCATTAAACGACCCGTTCACGTCCCGAAAGACTGTCGACCAGTTCGCGACAATCATGGCCACAACCAGGTACTTGATTGCGGTCACGGCAAGCGCTTGAAGGTCGCCGCCACGCAGAATCGCCTGATACAGGCCGACCAGGAATCCGATCAGCAGTATGGCGAAGGCCATGTTGCTCACGGTCGGGATCACGTTCGTCGCGTCGATTCCCCCCAGTGCCGTATTCAGCAGTTGCTCGAAATAAAACACGGCTCAATGCGCTCCCTGGAGAAGCCGGCTGCCTGCGTTGTGAAGATTGCTGGCGTGCGCAGCCGAGAACTTAATCTGCGCTCCGTTGTTGGCCAGCTCAATCGAGCGCACGCGCACTAATTCCGCCATCGCCGATTGGGTGTATGCGTTGGCCCGCACCAGCCATGCCGACGTTTGCGCCTCAAGGATTGAGGCGCTACCCGGAGCTGCAGTCTGCAACTGTTGATTGATTTGCTCGGCGGCTTGGAGCTCAAGGTCAGCCAGGGCGTCGATCTCGACTGCCTTTTTCATCGCCGCCTGCGCCTCGGCATCGGTCATGTCCACCAGATCCCGCACAGACTGCGGAGCGTCCGTGGAAGGCATAACCGTGCCGTAGAGGGCTACGTAGTTGTTGCTGATTTGGGGCACGGCGCCCGGGTTGCGCGAGAGCAGGCTTTGCTCCAACTGCTGCGGAGTTGCGAGGGTCGCGCTCGCCGTCGGCACCTGGAAGATCTGTCGCATCTCGGCAAACTGGCCCTGAAACTGTCCAGCCAGACCT
>DASQIH010000114.1:0-37530 GCA_035631655.1 Terriglobales bacterium | reverse complement strand
GGGGGGCTCCCACCCGCCCGCCCCGGGTCAAAGACCCGGGCCCACACACTAATCTCAGTCAAGACTTGCTTATGCGGCTTTCTGCGTCGAGGGCACACCGGTTTTCGTTCTGTGTTCGAGGAAAAGCTTGATCATCTCACGCTTGAAGGCGGGAATGTCGCTTGGCTGGCGGCTGCTGACCCAGTTCTGATCGCGGATAACTTCCTTGTCCAGCCACTGGCCCCCGGCGTTGCGGATGTCGTCCTGGATGGTGTGATAGCTGGTGAGCGTGCGGCCGTCGACCAGGCCGGCTGAAACCAGCAGCCACGGACCGTGGCAGATGACTGCGATCGGCTTGCCGCTGTCGTCCATGTAGCGGACGAACTCTTGCGCATTGTTGTCGACGCGCAAAGCGTCCGCGTTAAGGGCGCCGCCGGGGAGCAGCACGGCGTCGAATTCCTCAGGGTTAGCGTGGTCCAGGGTCATGTCAACGTCGAACTGGTCGGCTTTTTCATCGTGGTTCATCCCCTGGATCTTCCCGGACTTGGGCGCGATGAGCGTGGTGCGGGCACCCGCTTGGTCGAGGGCCTTGCGCGGTTCGGTGAGTTCCACCTGTTCAAAATCATCGGTCGCCAGGATGGCGACACGCATTCCTTCGAGACTCTGGTCTGCCATTTTCGCTACCTCAATAATCGGAGCTAGGACTTCGCCGAACTATTGTTCGCATAATTGTTTGCTGCAGGCATCGGGAGAATGCCCTAGTTCGGCGGCGAATGTGCTGTAGGGGTGGCGCTCCAGCGGTCGTGAATTACGGACGTGTAACTACCTGGTTGGGTCCGGCGGGCAGAGTAAATTTCACGCCACGTTCCTGGTTCTGCTTGAGAGTCGCAGGTAGGTCGAGATCAGCAATGAGAATTCTTTTTGTCCAGGAGCCGCCCATCCAGTAATCAGCATAGGCGTAGAGGACGCCGTCCACGATAGCGTAATTCGCGCTCTCCTCCTGGTGGCCATCGCGAAAGACCAGCAGCGCAGGCGGGAGTTCGCGGTGCGGTATCGCTGAGTTGCCCCTTGCGTTGGCATTGAGTTCAGCTACGTAGTCCGGCGGCACACGGCTGCGGGTGCTCAGGCTCTCCTCCGCGCTGGCAATGCGCACAAAGCGGTCTCCCTGCCATTCGATCAGCAAAGGCTGAACACGCTTGGGCTCTTCTTTCGTTTGCGCCGCTGGTGCGGGAGCCTGCACGATCACCACCTGCGGCGGAGGGACAGGCGGTGGTTCGTACGGATAGTCCGGGTAGAAAGCGGGTCCAGCCAGGAAAATGCTGTGGTGGAAAAACGGATTATGCGGTTGCGCACCGAAGGGGAACGAGCGGCCGTGCATGGGCGGACTTATGCCGATTGGGGCTCGCCCCTGTGCCACCAGCTGCAGTGGCAGGAGAAGCGCCGAGACCATTAGCGACAGGCAGGCGCGTTTGTGCATGACTCAGTTTCCGGGACGGCCAGGCAGGCGGAAGTCTATACCACGATCTTCATTCTGCTTCTGCGTGGCGGTCAGATCCAAGTCCGTTAAGGCAATCTTGTGACGGCGCTCCGTCGAGAAATCGTAGAGCACATCGCCCACAATGGCGTAGTTCTTCACTTCCACAGTGTGGCCATCCTGAAAGACCAAAATGGTTTCCGGCTGATCGGCAGCGGCGCGCTTGGGCTCTTCCGCAGGCTCAGGAGTGGCAGGCTGAGTCTTGGCTTCGGCTTCGTCAATGAGGCGCTCGAGGCGGTCCAGGCGTTGGTCGAATTGCTGTTCGACCGCAGCGCTACTGCGATTCGAAGCTCGGCGGTCAAAGATCGTCGGACCCGGGCCGTAGTCCTGCTCCATGGTGTCGTCGATCGGCTCCAGAATTACTGGCGGATAGTCATAAGGCATGGAGTAGATCGGCAAACCGCCGTAGCGGGGAAAATGATGGTGACCATGCCCATGAAAGAATGGGCGGTTTGAGATCGGGAACAGCGGGTTGATACAGCAGCCGAAAAGCGGCGCTTGCTCACCGAAGCCTAGCGACGTCACGCTGGGCGGAATACTGGGGGCAACCGGGTTCGGACTAAAACCGATGGAGGTTACCGACGGCGGTAAGCCGCCAGTTTTGATCTGCGCTTGGAGTGCGGGAGCCAGCAGTAACGCCAAAAGCGCCAACGAGGCTGGAAACCAGCGACTCACAAGGGAATGATAGCGCGTTTCGGAAGACATGCGGCGCCTCGATTCGTAGGCGGACCACTGCCTAATCTCTTAGATGGTATAAACCCGTGAAAGGATCGAAAGTCGCGGGTCGGGCGTAGCGGTCGTAACTCCTGAATGGCAAGTTGCAAGGCCCTGATCAGGAAGTATGTTATGTGGCAGAGAGACGCGGCAAACCGCATCTCTACAGAACGGTCGGCCGACGTTGAGAGGACCGGCAACCCGCGCAGCACGACGGCTGAGGCCCTAATATCAGCGCCCCCGATTGGTGGTGATGGCCTGATTTCGACAGTTATCAGAACCGGATACCCTTGGAACAGCCCGTCCGCAAACGGTGCCCAATCCAGTAGACGAAGAAACGTCAGTTCCGTGATGGTCGGATTCAGTCGATCCATCAACTCCACTAGATCGCGCCGTCGCCGGTTGGCATTCGCTGAATATGCCGCCCTGCTGCGCGCACCAGATCATTGCGCTGCCGCCAATAGCTCCGCATCGTGCGGATTTCCTGAGAGGGCCGAAACGAGTTCCGCAACAGACCATAGGTGTGCAGCTTCATCAGCCATTGACTCTCCTGCACATCGCTTTTGCGTCCAGGTAAGTTCTTCGTCTCCCGGGCATTCACCAGATACACTTCGAAACCGGCTTCTTCGAGAGTGTCTAGACCGCGATCCAATACACCCCAGTCGATTGCAGGGCTATGGTTCGAATCGCACATTGCTTCAGCCAGACCGCCATCCCCTTCAGTTCCGACGTAGTACATCCGAAGCGACGTACGGGTTGGCTGTCCCGTGTCGGCGGCACGGCTACATCGTGGGATTCGTTGCTGATATCAATGCCTGCCGCGTCGGGATGGACCACTTCCAAGCTGAGGTCTTTTGTCATGGAATCCATAACGCTCATTGGCGCTGTCCTGAGCGGACTTACGACTCTCCCCGAACACAATGGCATGGTACGTCCGGGCTATTCCGCCAATCACCCGAGTAACCTGTTCCACGGGTTACTGCTTTGCCACCTCATAGGACATTCCTCCCATTGTCCTTTGGTAACCCCGGTCCTACTCTGATGGCAGTAGATCGATTCGGTTCCTGCTGCAGATATGCGCCCCCCAGAGCTGCAATCGATGCCCGCTCACTGGTTCGAGAATGTAGGAGAGGCGGCGGGCGAGGACGCATTCATGAAACGCTTCTGCGCCGTCGGTTTACTGACAGGTTTGGTCATGGTACTTCCCGCAGTCGCCCAGATCGCGGAAGTTGGGGCTGCCGAACTGAACCGTGCAAGTGTTGAAGTGGCCCTGCCCGAGGCCCCAAGCGCTTCCTGGGTGCAGCCGGTTCTTCCGGTCGTGGCGAACACTGCTGACGTGCAAACTGTACCCGAGGCGCACCGGGTTTTTCTGGATCGCCCGGCCAGAATTCGGTTCTCCATTCTGGCCGGCCTGATCGCAGCGGACAGCGTCACCACGCAACACGTTTTGAAGGATGGCGGCAGAGAGGTGAATCCGCTGGCTCGGTCATTTGTCACACATGGCATTGCGGGACAGCTCGCCGCCTCTTCCCTCGGCTATGCATTCGGAATCGGGACCTCATATTTGTTCCACCGCACCGGCCACCACAAGATGGAGCACATCTTTGAGAACCTGGCCATCGGGGTCGAGGCCGCCTGCGTGAGCAACAACCTGGTCCAAGCCAACCGCGGCACGCGATAACAATCAGCTCCAATGGGTTTGAGTTCGGCCGTTTCGTTAGGCAGGCGCGCTCCTGGGAACCCTTAGATTCCGCCGGCTTTCTTCAGTGTTACGCTTCCGTTTACCGTTTTAATCTCCAAGTCGCGGCCACCGCTGCCGATCTGACCGTGAGCGCTATGGCCGACGAAACCGCCGCTGACTGTCACGGGGAAGTCAGACGTAATTCTTCCGTTCACCGATTTGAAATCTACGTTGGCGCTGAGGTCGTCGGGCATTTCCAGGTCGATCGAGCCGTTCACACTTTCCACCTTCAGGGTTCCGGTCCAGGCGGCGTTCCCCATTCTGCCCTTGATCGAGCCATTTACCGTCTGCATTTCGGCCCAGGAGGTGGTGGAAACGTGGATCGAGCCATTGACGCTCTCGGCATACACGAAGCGGCTCATGTCTTCGGCGGAGACGTTGCCGTTCACGCTGATGCCGGTGAAGCGCAAGTTCTTGGGGATACGAGCGTGAAAACGGACCTGGACGCGGTCGCCGTGGACATTGTGGGTGTGCCAGTGTTTGCCGGGTTCGCAGGTGCCGGAAGATCCGCCAAGGGCTCCGTCAGGATAGATCGTACAGATGGTCACCCCTTCGGAGCTGGGAACGACTTCGATTTTCACTTCGTCGGCTCGCGGCCCGATTTTTTCTGCGGTAATCTGGATTTCGTCACCGCTAGCGGCTTCTGCCTCGATACTGCCATTTACGTTCTTGATCTCAACAACCTTGTCGGGGGCGAGCTTGCCAGACCAGTGGAACTCGCGGCCCTGGTCCTGGGCATAGGCTGCTGTGGCGAGCATGAGGGCAAGCGAGATGAGCAGGGCAAGGCGGGATTTCGAGTTCATGGGCAGCTCCTTCCTGTTTACAGACGGCTTTGGGGAGAGTGGGTGAGCACGTTATTTGACCGTGTCTAAGGCTGTGTGGAGACGGGTCTGTGACCCGCCCTACCCGGGTCAAAGACCCGGGCCCACACCCATCTGACCTGGTCCGGGTAGCCGATGCGGGGCCCACACATTCCTTACGCCACCCTGGCCAGCTCCATCAGGCTAAAGATTGAGTAAGCAGCAAGTAGCCCGGAAACGCAGGCCAACACCAGCGATCGCTGACGGGTTTCCAACAGGTCGGCGACCAGGCCAGAAACAAACAAGAACAGGAAGGGCAGGGCCGCCAGGCGAAAACCCAGCCCGGGATAGTGGGGCGAGGCCAATCCAAGAATCAGAAAAAGCACCCCGATAAGCAGCGGGGCCGTGTTGCCAAAATAACGGGTGCGCGGCCAGGCGAAATAGGCGATCAGCGCTACTGGAAAGGCTATCACCAGCGCTGGACAGATCTGTCCGAGTTGCTCAACCAGTTGCCGATAGGCGCCGGTCATCGCAAGGGCCTGCCAGGTCCCTCCAAGAAAACGCGCGTGGGCCATGGCTTGCCAAAAGGCCTGGAGATGAAAGGAGTAAGACGCGAACAGCAGGAGGAAAGCGATGGCGCAGGCCGCGGCCCAGATTACGATTGCGGCTGCCCTTCGCGCAGGCGCCAGGTAGAGTAAGAAGGCGAGCACGATGGGGACCAAAATCGCGAGAGAAAACTGAGAGCCGATCGCCAAGACGAGGAAAATTCCCAGCAACACGATGCGGCGCCAGTTCCAGAGCACGACTTCGCGCGGAGCATAGAGCGTATGAGCGACAGCAATGGCGGTGAATACAGCGCCGAATGCGCCCCAAACCGCTCCGATTTCGGGGTGCGCCAGCCAAACGGCGCTGCTGCGGATCATCCCCGGAGAAAAGCAGTAGAGCGTCAGGGCAACGTAGCCGCCAGCATTGCCGTAAAGCCGGCGGGCAACATACCAGAGAGAAGCACCGAGCAGAACACCGAAGCAAAGGTATGGGACACGCGCCAACCAGAACCAGTACAGCCTCGAATTTTCCGCGAATGGTCCCGGCCATAGCAATAACGGCGCGGAGGCGATCAGGTAATACAAGCGAGAATGATGCGGGCCGGGTTCGCCACTCATCTGGGCCTCGAACCTGGTCTCTGGCAATGCTTGGTGCGGACCTGCAGCAGTGACGCCTGCAGTTCCGCCATGCCAGAGGCTAAGTCCACGTGCGATGCGGACGACCTCGCTAGGATCAGCATTTGCATCGCGCATGGCACGCGACGCCAGCCACACGCACTGCCCGAGAAACACCAGCAGGAGGAGAGCTGCGATAAATTGCGGCTTGCCAAAACGCTCCCGGGTGAAAAAGGTACTCATGAGGCGAAGCGCTGTTTTACCATGTCTGGTCGTGGTTCTGGGGAAGTTCTGCAATGAATGACTGGAAGCCCTCGCCGGTGCCGGAGCTGCATCCGCCGCCGCAGACCCCGCTGCCCGAACCACCGTCCACGATTCGACGCATTTTTGTCGGCCCTGGTGGAATCCGAGCCGGGTGGCGACTCGCCTTGTATCTGATTATGGCGGCGGTGGTGGCGGTTGCGTTGGGTTTTGTGTTGCAAGGGTGGCATCCGCAGGGCGCCGCGCGGCTATGGCGAGAACTCGCCGCCGAATTCAGCTTATTCCTCGCCGCAGTGATTCCAGCAGTAGTCATGGGACGAATCGAAAAGCGATCCCCGGCTGATTACGGACTGCCGGCGCAGGACGCCTTTGGAAAGCTTTTCTGGGTGGGCACAATCTGGGGGATCCTGGCTATCACAGTGTTACTGGGAGCAATGCGCGGCGTGCACGTCTTCTCCTTCGGGCACCTGACGCTGCACGGTATACGCATCCTGAAATTTGCTTTTTTCTGGGGACTATTTTTCCTGCTGGTCGGTTTCTTTGAAGAGTTTCTTCTACGCGGATATACGCAGTTCACACTGGCGTCGGCGATTGGCTTTTGGCCGGCGGCAACTGCCCTGTCATTGGTGTTCGGGTTCATTCATTTGGGCAATCCTGGCGAGGCTTGGGTAGGGGCCATCAGCGCAGGATTGATCGGTTTCTTCTTTTGCCTGACCCTGCGCCGGACCGGACACTTGTGGTTTGCGGTGGGTTTTCACTTTTCGTTTGATTGGGGTGAAACCTTCCTCTATTCGGTACCGAATAGCGGGACTACGGCCCCGGGACATCTGCTTAGCTCGTCCTTTCAGGGGCCGCGCTGGCTGACCGGCGGCACGGTAGGCCCGGAAGGCAGCGTCTTTGTCTTTGCGCTGATCGCCTTGCTCTGGGTGGCGTTCAACCGGATGTATCCGGAAGTAAGATACCCCGTCTGAAATCATTTGAGGCTCACGCTGTGAGCGCGAATCCACTCGGCCAGGATTTTTTCACTCATGTCACGGGCCGCGACTCGCATGATGCTCTGCACCGCCTCCACCTGATCACTGACCAAGTCAAAACCATTCAAGGCGAGGAACAGGCCCGCAGCCAGGAATCCAGCACGATTATTACCGTCGGTAAATGGGTGATTGCGGATGATTCCCAATGCATAAGCGGCTGCAAGCCGCGCCAGATCGGCCTTTTCGTAGGCATACAGGTTCTGCGGGCGGGCCAGGGCCGATTCCAAAGCGGCCACGTCGCGTACTCCGCTGAGGCCGCCGTGCTCAGCCAGGGTCTCGGCGTGGAGAAGCAGGAGGACGCGAGCGTCAATCCAGCGTGGCCGCTTCACTTCGCGAGGGCGCGGAAGGTCTCGCGATACTTAGTCATGAACGTCCGGCCCTGTTTCAACTGGCGTTCGACTTCGGGGTCGTAAGGCGTAAGCAGGTACCCTTCAGGAGTCTCGACGGCAAACAGCGAGTCGTCCTTCCTGACCTTCATACGAGCTAGCATCTCCTTGGGCAAAACCAGGCCGGTGGATGTGCCCACGGCACGCAGTTTCAGCTTCATTCAACCTCCATAATAATGATCATTATAATCTAATGAGAAAAGCGTGCCGAGTTCTGATTGTCACCAGCTGTAATGTACAGTGTACGTGACCACCTGCTCGCCGTCGGGTGCGAGGGTCACCGGGAATTCGACAGTCTGGGCGTCTTTTTTGCGGTAATCGTCGGAGTTCTCAACAATCTTCCAATTCGTCCAGCGATACAAATGCTCGACGACGCGCACTTGCACCGGCTCCTTCTTGTGATTACGCACGCGGATTTCGAAGGCCTCATCCATCCAGTGCTGGTGCGAGTCGGTCCGGAAGTTGGTGCGCTTGCGCTCGCCGGTCACGTCGAAGGCGTTGCCGGTGTAAACACGGATCGTTTCGTCCTTGGGCGTGTGGTCGATCGTGTTCTCACCGATGAATTCCAGGTGGCCATCCGTGTCGCGACGATAAAAGCGCAGGCGGCCTTTAGGCAATGGTATCCCAAGGTGGTTGCCCTCGGAGTTCTTGAATTCCTGCATAACCCAGACTTTTGGATTGGACTGTGTGCCGTAACCGGGGTCCTGCAGGATCTGCTCGGAACTGTAATAAGAATACGGACCGAAGTTCGCTCCGTCATAGACGTACAGCCGTTGCGAGCGCACACTGGTTGCGCGCACGAACTCCACTTGCTTGGTCTCTTCATCACGCAGTGTGGTGGAGCGCTCTAGGGTGTAGAGATGGAACTCGTCGAAAGACTTCTCGCGGACGACCGGGGCCATGGCCGCCTCATCTGCCATCTTCATAGCCGCGCGGGAGGCAGGCAGTGCGAGCTGATTGGCAATCTTGTTGACGTCGCCGGCCATCAACTTGATGCGGGCGTTCTCAAACGTTTTCCCACTTTGATTGTGCATTGTGACCCAGCCCACGAGATCAACTAAATTGAAATTGCTTCTGCCTTCATTCTTGTCGGCAATGACCAGATTGTAGTCGGCCTGCCAGCTCATGCCGCCGCTGACGTAGGAAATCTCGGCGTCGAAGGCGCCGGGCTGGTTGGTCTGCAGCAGCCAGTTGAGCGTGGGCTTCAGGATCGAGTCGCTGTCGAGCGCGGGAAAGAGCGGCTGGCCGGGGAGTCCGAAGCGCAGGATGCCGTCCACTTCGATGATGGGCTGGCCCATGCCCGGTGTCTGATAGCCCTGGTTGTAGGCGGAACTGGGGATGTAGCCGCTGCGGATAATCTTCCCTTTAATGGTTTCGATTTTCGAGCCGTTTTGCTGCACGATAAAGTCGATGGTCTTGCCCACGTAGCGTGAAAGCAAGAGCTCTTGCGAAATGGGATCGTTGCGGTAGTTCTGCTCCAAAATTTGTAACGCCCGGCCGGCTGGATCGCGCAGCAGGACCGAGTCGGGCTCGAGGTGCGCAGTGATGCCGTTAAATTCGACATGGTTCATACCAGGCTTCAGGTCCAGCGGTAGACGTTCGCGCACGACCACGAAGTTCTGGTTGTAGATGGTGAGGGAGGGCTGAGCTGGGGTCTCCTCCGCGGCGACAGAGCTACACAAAAACAGTACGGCCAGCAAGAGCTTCTTCATATCGGTTCCCTTTGGTTCGGTCTGGACGGGAAGGAGGAGGCGGGTTTCCGGTCCTGTGAGTAGAACGCGGGAGTGGAGAAGACTTGCAGGGTGATAGAGAAGCGCAGGGGCACGGAAGTAATGCGGGTAACGCGAACGACCGGCCAAGATTGGCTTCTCTGGACCGGAAAAACAGATCCGTCGCTTCCTCGGAATGACAAGGCGAAGGAGACTCGGAATGACAAGACACGGTATATGACAGCAAAGTGACTGTGGCGGATGATCAATCCGCCCATCAGATCACTTGGCTGGTTCAGCGGCTATGACCGGTTTGGGATAGGCAAAGAACACCCGTACCAGCCGGCGCAGGAGCTTCCAGCTGCCGAGGCCGCCTAGAATTATGGTTGCTGTCCACAACAGGACGACCGGGATGTAAAGAATGATCGCGAACATGGTAGTGGCGTAGTTGGCAAGGCCGTCGAGGGCGTCCTGCGCGGCCATTTTGATCTCGTACAGCGGACGCCAGTGCAGGCCGAAAACCCGGGCCGGAGCCTCGGTCCGGAGCAAAATGCTGATTGCGACTGTCTCGACTTGTTTAGACAGAGTTTCGAATTCAGCTTCCTCCTGTTCGATCTCGCCACGCACTTCAGAGAGCTTTTCGCTTACCTCCAGCATGTCCTTTACCTTGGCAGCGCTCTTCATGATCGTGAGATACTGCGCTTCCTGGGCGCGTAAGTTACGGATGCGGGCTTGCCGGTCGATGTATTCCTTGGTAACGTCGGTTGCGTCGCTCTTCTCTGTTTCAATCCGTGCCGCCAGTTTGCCAATATCCGCCTTGGCTTGCTCAAAACGGGCAGCGGGAACCCGGATAGTGATTGATGCGGAGGGTGATTCCTTTGCGCCTGAGATTTGGGCACTCTCCACATAGCCGCCCACGCCTTCTGCGATTGCGCGAATCTTCTCGGCAGCTTCGGCCGGGCTCTTGACCACGGCCTCTAGGGAACCGGTGCGGACGATCTTACGGTCAGCAGTGGCGGATTGGGCAGGGCTATTGGTCGGTTTGAGCTCTTGTCTGTCTAAAGTTATCGCCGGCGTAGGTAGTGACAAGGCATGGGAGTCGGCGTTTCCCAGATAAGTCTGGAACCCGTGCTCAGGTGCTGTTTGTGCAGGCGGGAATTTGGCTTTCATGACATGTGGCCTGCTGATTGCCGCAGCGAAAAAAAGCGCAAACCCAGATAGGGCAACCCAGAACCAGTTGGTTTTCAGCGATTCCGCAATCGCGGGCATAACGTTCTCCTTCGTTGAGGAGAACGGACGGGAGGAAGGAACTTGCAAGTTGTTTGTGTCGTCCCTGGCCCGACTCGGGACATTTCTCTCGGGAGTGCCTCGCGCTTCCGCCCGGGCTATATTATTCGGCGGCTTCGCGACTGGGGGGCCGGGAAAAGTCGATTGCTTCGCACGTCGAAATCGGAAAAGCAGATTCCTCGCTTCGCCCGGAATGACGAGGCTGTAATGGGCTCGGAATGACAAATCTGTTGGGTGGTCGGAATTAGAAAAACGAGGAATCTTAAAACGCGAAGATGCTGCAGAGGGATGGCGAGGGCGGGTCGGAGACCCGCCTCCACACGAGCTGATTAAATGTCCAGGTTCTTCACGTCGAGCGCGTTGTCTTCGATGAATTTCCGGCGGGCCTCGACGTCTTCGCCCATCAGCGTGGTGAAGATGTTTTCGGTTTCGGCAATGTCTTCGAGCTTTACTGACAGCAGAGTGCGGCGCTCGGGATCCATAGTGGTCTCCCAGAGCTGCTCGGCGGTCATCTCGCCCAGACCTTTGTAGCGCTGCACACTGAAATCTTTCTTGCCTTCGGAGAGGACGTAGTCGAACAACTCGCGGGCGCTCTTCTTTTCCACGACCTCCGGCTCTTTGGCCTTCACCTTGGGCGGCTTGGTCGTTTTCTTGGCGGTCTTCTCCAGTTCCTCGCGCTCAGCGTCGCTCAACTCTTCTTCGTTGCCGTTGCTTGGTGCGGCGGCCTTGATCACTGTTTCCACGACGAAGGGCGGCTCCATGTTGGCCTCGATTTGCTTGAACTTCGAGGTCATCTGGCGATACTCGGCAGTGGAGGCCAGTTCCCAGTTGATGCAGTGTTCGGCGCCTTGCGAGTTGACGAAGGCGACTTCCCACAGGTTGTGCTCCTCGTCGAAACGCATCTCGACGTTCTTGAAACCGCATTCTTTCTGCAACTTCTTCAGTTCTTTCTCCAGCTTTTCAATCTTCTTAGACGGGGTCTTCTTGTCGCCCTCGAAGTCGGCGCGCTTGGAGAGGTCGAGCTTGGGCAAAACGTTGGTGACCCGCTCGTCACGAATGCGCTTGTCTACCTTGTCGAAGAAGTCCAGGTACTCCTTTAACGTTGTCATGAAGCGGGCCAGGGCTGCGCCTTCCAGCTTAGCGGCGCCTTCTCCGTAGCGCACGACCAGGCCTTCGGCAGCGCGCTTGACCATGACTTTCACGAACTCGCGGTCGTCCTTAATGTACTGGTGCGACTTGCCCTTCTTGATGCCGTAGAGCGGCGGCTGGGCGATGAACACGTTGCCACGCTTGATCAACTCCTGCATGTGGCGGAAAAAGAAGGTGAGCAGCAAGGTGCGAATATGGCTGCCGTCTACGTCGGCGTCGGTCATGAGGATGACTTTTCCGTAACGGAGCTTGGCGGGATCGAAATCATCTTTTGCGATGCCCGTACCCAGTGCGGTGATCATCGCCCGGATTTCTTCATGGGCGAGCATCTTGTCGTAGCGGGCCTTCTCAACATTCAGAATTTTTCCCTTGAGCGGCAGGATCGCTTGGAAGCGGCGGTCGCGGCCCTGCTTGGCAGTTCCGCCCGCGGATTCGCCCTCAACCAGGAACAGTTCGCAGCGGTCAGGCTGACGCTCGGAGCAATCAGCAAGCTTGCCGGGAAGTCCTCCACCATCAAGAGCGCCTTTGCGGCGCGTCAAGTCGCGGGCTTTGCGGGCGGCTTCCCGAGCGCGTGCGGCTTCGAGCGCCTTGTTGATGATCTTGCGGGCTACCGTAGGGTTCTGCTCAAGGAAGGAGCCTAGGCGCTCGTTCACGAATGCCTGTACGATGCCGGCAATATCGGAATTGAGCTTGCCCTTGGTCTGGCCTTCGAACTGGGGCTGCGGCAGTTTCACGCTGATCACCGCTACCAGTCCTTCACGAACGTCATCCCCGGTGAGGTTCTCTTTCACGTCTTTGAAAAGTCCGAGTTGCTGGCCGGCGTAGTTAATGGTACGAGTGAGCGAGGTGCGGAAGCCGGACAAGTGCGAGCCGCCATCCACGGTGTTGATGTTGTTGGCGAAACTGAAGACCGCCTCGGAGTAGCCGTCGTTGTATTGCAGGCCGATCTCCATGTTCACGCCGTCACGGTCAGCCTCCATGTAGATGGGACGATCGTGCAGCACCGACTTGCCGCGGTTCAGGTGCTTGATGAATTCGGCGATGCCGCCGTTGTACTTGAATTCAACTTTCTTCGGCTCTCCTGTTTTCGGATCCGTGGTGCGCTCGTCAGCGAGCGTGATCAGCAGGCCCTTGTTGAGGAACGCCAACTCGCGGAGGCGCTGGGCCAGCGTGTCGAAGTTGTACTCGGTAGCAGTGAGGATTTCTTTGTCAGGGACGAAGTGAACTTTCGTGCCGCGCTTCTTGGTGGCGCCGGCTTTCTTCAGCTTGCTAGTGGGCTCACCCTTGGAATAGGTCTGCTCCCAGGTAAAACCGTCGCGCCAGATTTCGAGTTCCAGTTCGTGGCTCAATGCATTGACGCAGGAGACGCCTACGCCGTGCAATCCGCCGGAAACCTTGTAAGAAGACGTATCGAACTTGCCGCCAGCGTGCAGCTTGGTCATGACGACTTCAGCGGCGGGAACCTTTTCGCCGTCGATGTCCATCGAATCCACGGGAATGCCGCGGCCGTTGTCTACGACCGTGATGGAGTTATCGATATGAATGGTGACTTCGATTTTGTCGGCGAAGCCAGCGAGCGCTTCGTCAACGGAGTTGTCCACGACTTCATAGACGAGATGGTGGAGGCCCAGCTCACCGGTCGAGCCGATGTACATGGCGGGCCGTTTGCGGACGGCTTCCATGCCGCCGAGCACCTTGATGGAGTCGGCATTGTAGTCGCCGTTGCCTCCGTTAATCGGCGTCACCTTCCCGTTTTTGGTCTTAGTTTCTTCGATGGCAGTAGCGTTCAGCGTCTCTTTAGTGGCCATTCAACTCCGTGGAGAATGCCCGAATCTTAGCCCAGGATTGGATGCTTCGCGAGCGTCCGTGGATGATGTTCAAATTATTGAAATTATTCCTACTTAGGGGCATCCAGAGCTAAAGAAATTGTACCACAAAGGGGGGCTTTTTACGAGCCCGGAACCGGGGCCGTAACCCTTGAATTTTGTGTTCCTTCCGGTAAGGTTGTGGGACCCAGTTTAGCCTTATGGCGCATGATGGCGAATCAGTCCAACAAGCCTTGGTGGTGGGGCACGGTGGCCACCTTTGCTTACCTGTGGACTGCCTTCACCGCCATCGTGATGTTGCTGACCTCCTGGTTCGCGGTTCGTGAGTCCGGGTTCAAGCTGGGATTCGGATTGATTCAAGTCGAAGGTCGTGCGGCATTGTGGATTATCTTGCCGGTCGGGTTGTGAAGAATCGGCGCCATTGGATTGCTGTTGGCGCGGTGCAGTCTGGGGGAAAAACTTCTGGTGCTGTATTCCGTTTTCCTTGCGGTTTGTATTGGCAGTGATCTGATGAAGGAGTTGGCCGCGGTCGGGAGAGCTCGCAGGACCCCGGACGATTGGCCGACTGCACAACTCGCAGTGCTGGTGATGGTGGCCGGGTTCCTGGTCTCAGCGCTGTGGGGCTGGAGCTGCGCCTTCTCGCCTGCGGACAAACGTCAATGAGACGGCTTGGTCGTATGGACTTTTGCCGCGCTGCCGAACTGAAGCGCTTCGATTAACTGTTGAACCTCATCTTCGCTGCCGCCGATAAACGTGAAAGACACAGCGTATCCCTTTTCCAGTATGACCAGCGAGGCTTGATACATGGTCAACTTGCCCAGTTCTTTGGTGAAGTCGGCGCGAACCAGACGTTCGGCGCCGAGTTCGACTTCATAAGGCTCATTAGCGACCTTGAAGCCCTTGCCGGTCGCTACTTCCGTCAGCGGGCCGAAATAATCTCCTGCTGTCTTCAGGCCGGGGTAGGAAGAAACGCTCTCGGCTGCGATCAGGACGGCCGAGTTCACCGTGTCGCCGGCGGCTTCGGGCGGACGTTCGAAAGCCGATAAGAGGAGGAGCGACTTGGGAGTGGCGGAAGAATCCTGGCGCATCTGCTCCGTGCGCTCGACCCAACCGAAAGGGACTTTGTAGCTGAAGCCGAAGCTTGGATTGCGATAGGTGCCTTGGTTTACTGTGCCGGGATCTGGAGGCGCATTCAGGTGCGCGCGGGCCTTCGAAGATGAAGACGGGCTCTGCTGGGCCACCGCCTGCAAAACAATAAGAAACAGAATGACGCACGCCGACCGAAAGAATGCCATGCGTCTATGCTACAGGACTCAATCTAAGCCGCATGACCCAGTCCCAAGGGCTGGCCGCAGTGCGCACAGCGCTTGGCGTCAATCGGAATCTCGCTCAGGCACTCGGGACATTTCTTGGTGGTCGGATCGGCCGGCGCCGGAGCTTTGCGCATGCGCGAGACCAGAGTGTTGATCGGCGTCACTACGAAGAAATAGACAGCTGCGGCCACGAGCAGAAATGAGACTAGTGCATTGATGAAGTCGCCCACGGCAAACATGCTGCCATTAATCGTAAATTTAATCGCGGAGAAGTCCGGCTTGCCGACGATGGCTGCAATAAAGGGAGTCAGCAAGTCCTTCGTGAAGGCGCCCACTACCCCCGCAAAAGCCGCGCCGATGACCACCCCAACCGCCATGTCCACCACATTGCCGCGCAGGATGAACTGTTTGAAGCCCTTGAGCATAAACGCCCCCATGGAGAACTAAGTCGGCGGCCAATGTACGTCTTGCGGCCGGTCAGGGTCAAGTAAGAGAGATCACCGACTACCCATGCCATAGGCGGTGACGCGGATTCGTATCAGGGCACGCCCTCAGACGTCCCGCAAAGCTGCTCCAGTTGAACAGGCTTTAGCCGCTGTGGTGGAGAATCGAGCTCAAACCCCTGATACACAGAGGAATATCGATAATGCTCAGCTTGCCCGACCAGATGTCGAGTTACGGTGTTGCTATGGATGTACTCGACATGGTTCGCAAATGAGTTTGCGTCAAACACGCGGGTTTCGGAGAATCCCTTTGGATGAAAGCCAAGTTCTCCGTCGGCGCGGTATGCAAATCCACCTTTGATCAACTGAGTTACTCGTTCGATTGTCATGTCGGTTCGACCGTAACGAGGACATGAAAATGGTCGGGCATGACAACGAAGGCGTGCAGGAGATATTTTTCTCTGACCGCGGTAACCGTAAAGGACATTCAAAAACAGCTCAGCCGCTCGGCCAGATTGCAAAAGATTGCGTCCTCCCCAGATGGAGGACGTCACGAAGAACGCGCGTTCGTTGGCGATGACGTTCGAGGGGCAAGAGTTCCGCGAAGGAATCGCCATACGGCGGCTAAAGCCAGTTCCTTTTTTGATCCTTGGCGGCACGGCTGAAGGCGTGCCCTGATACGAATATTTACTCCTCACGGCGGATCTGTGTTGGTGATCACTGAACACCCCATCTGTGATGAGTTGATTCGTATCAGGGCACCGCTTTAGCGGTGCCGAAGAGGCCGCTTAATAAAGGAACCGGCTTTAGCCGCTGCGGGTTCAGATTCTCATCGGCATCACGATGTAGCGGTACTTGTACTCGTCGCCTTCGCCGGGGCGGAGCTGGCCGGCGGATTGGGCGTCTTTGAATTCCATGCGGACTTCGCCAGAGCCGGTGGCCTTCAGGAAGTCGAGCAGATATTGAGCATTGAAGCCGATGGTGACGCTGTCGCCGTTGTAATTGGTTTCAATCGAATCTTCCGACTCGCCGGTCTCGGTGGAGGACGCCGAAATCTTCAGCTCTCCTTTTTCCAGTTTCATGCGGACGGCGCGGGAACGCTCGTCGGCAAACTGGGCGACGCGCTGGATGGCTCCGCTCAGGTCTTCGCAGTTTACCGTCACCGACTTGTTGTTGTCCTTGGGGAGAACAGCTTCGTAGTTGGGGAACTGGCCGGTGAGTTGGCGCGAGGTCAGCAAGCGGGGACCGACTCGAAAATAGAGCGTGGACTCATCTTTGGCAAAATCGATGGACTCGACGTCGGTCGAATCGAGCAGGGTCTTCAATTCGTCCATGGCCTTCTTCGGCACAAGGGTCTTCATCTCGCCTGAGATCCCATCAAACTTCTGTCCATTACGCTCGATGTGCGCCAAACGATGGCCATCGGTTGCCACCATCGTAATTGACTCAGGCTTCAGCACCATCAATCCGCCATTTAGCGTGTAGCGGGATTCTTCGTTGGCGATGGCGAAGGTCGTTTTCGCAATCATTTGGCGCAGGACGCCGGCAGGAATCTTTACTACTCCGGCCGTCGGAAATGCCGGCAAGCTGGGGAAGTTGGAGCGTGCCATGCCGACCATCTTCGTGTTGGACCGGCCGCAGCGAATGCTAACCCAGTGGTTCTCAAGCAACTTGATGGTGATATCGGCGTCGGGAAGCAGTTTTACGTAATCGTGCAGCTTGCGCGCGGGAATCGTGCACGAACCTTCCTTCTTGACCTTTGCCGTACAGGAGGTACGCAAGCTGAGATCAAGATCGGTGGCGGTCAGAGATAACTTGTCCCCAGCAGCTTCGAATAAATAGTTGGATAAGATCGGGATGGTTGTCTTGCGTTCGACCACGCCCTGGGTCGCGGCGAGTTCTCGCAGAAGTTCGAATTTGCTGACCGTGATCTCCATGGTTGTTGTCCCTGTCGGAGTGGCCACAGCTTCGACCGGCATATGCGGATCCCCCTGGCGGCAACGCTACTATTGAATACTCCCTTATATCAAAAGAAAAACCTATAAAACCAGCAGTAACAGTAGGGATGAGGGAAAAGTGGAAATTATTCCCAAATTGCTCTCTGCCCTTACCTTCCGGCTGAGAAAGTTTTCTAAAACCGGGTCCGGGCTTGGCGGAGGGGAGAGTGAATCAGGGCTGGGCTGAGACATTCCTTGTGGCTCTTACACAGCTTCCACAGGGGCTCCACAGTGAGGGTCGAGGAAGAGTGGGTTCCTGAGTGGAAATGTGTGCGCGAGCCGCGATTCATCCGCCTAACTGCTCGGTCAGTTTATTGATCAACCTGTTCAAATCTTTGTCGTTCTTGCGCGCTTCGTCGATCTTCTCGACCGAGTGCAGGACTGTGGTGTGGTGCTTGCCTCCAAATTGGCGTCCGATCTCGGGCAGCGAAGCTTCGGTCAGATGCTTAGCCAGGTACATGGCAATTTGCCGGGGGTAAACGATAGCGCGCGAGTTGTTTTTAGCCTTGATCTCGACCAGGCGCAGGCCGAATTGCTCGGCCACTGCTTTCTGAATAGCCTCAATGGTTACCTTGCGTGCCTGCGAGTCGATGAAATTCTTCAGGACTTGCTGAGCATAGGGAAGGGTAATAGAGGTGCCGATCAGGGATGAGTGCGCCACCAGCCGGATTAGGGCACCTTCCAACTCCCGCACATTGGATCGGATATTAGTGGCAATGTAGAGGGCTACATCGGTCGGCAACGTGACTTTTTCCTGCTCGGCTTTCTTCTGAAGGATGGCCACCTTGGTTTCCAGGTCGGGCGGCTGGATGTCGGCGATCAAGCCCCATTCAAAACGGCTGCGCAGGCGGTCCTCGATCTCGGCCAGTTCCTTAGGCGGACGATCGCTGGCGATGACGATCTGTTTCATGGACTCATGCAGCGCGTTGAAGGTGTGGAAGAACTCTTCCTGGGTGCGCTCCTTCTGGGCAAGAAACTGGATGTCGTCGATAAGCAGCACGTCCACGTTGCGGAACTTGTCGCGGAAGCTGGTCATCTTGTCATAACGCAGCGAGTTGATCATCTCGTTGGTGAACTTCTCGCTGGAGGCATAGCAGATGGATGCCTGCTGCAAGCGGCGCCGGATTTCGTGGCCGATGGCCTGCATGAGGTGGGTCTTGCCCATGCCGACGCCACCGTACAAGAACAGCGGGTTATACGCCTTGGAGGGACGCTCCGCGACTGCCTGGCAGGCGGCATGGGCGAACTGGTTGCCGTTGCCGATGACGAACGCGTCGAAGGTGTAGCGCGGGTTCAGTTGTGCGGCGCCGTCCCAGTCGAAGCGCGCCTGGCTGGCGGGCCCGGCGGATGGAACCGGAGTAGGACCCGACAATCCGCCATCGTGGCGAATCGGCGTGGCAGCCGGATCATCCTCAGGAGTCACGAATTTTACGTCTTGAAACTCAAGACCGAGATTATCGATCGCTTCCTGGATCAGATCGGCGTACTTATCGCCGACGTGCTGGAACTCCGCAGTGGGAACTCGAACGAAAAGAATGCTGCCGCTGGCATGACTATAGCGAGTGGGTTTAAGCCAGGTATCGTAAGAGTGCCGATTGATTTTCTTTTCGAGAGCATCCAGGATGCGAATCCACGGATTGGGAGCAAACGTTGTACTCGGAACCGACATAAAAGCCATTGGCGCAGTTGCCGCCGCTGCGCCCCTTTTCCTTTATTGCGATATCAGAACGTCGTTTCTCGTAGAGCAGCCTTTGTATGAATAGGAACGAAGTGAAATTTTCCGAAATGCAAGACAGAGCGGCATACTAGCACAAAAGTTTTGCTGGTGTGGAAAAGTTCTTAGCAAAAAATTTACATGAGTTCCCGTTCAGAACGAGAAGCAAAGTTCCTGTCAAGTAGCGAGTCGGTAAATGCCGCACGCGTGGTGCAGATGGGTGGTTCGAATTGGGCATCGTGAACCTGGATTGGTGCAGAATCGCAGCTTACGGATCGATTCGGGAGTCGAGAGACGCGTCTTGCCGCGTCTTTGCCGCTAAGTTTGCCCGTTTGTTCCCCACTCATTTATACTTTTCGTTTGCTTTGACGCTATTTTTCGAATCAGGAGCAAGTAGGTTTCATGCCCAAGCGCACGTTCCAACCCAACCGGCGTCACCGCTCGAAGACGCACGGATTTCGCACCCGGATGAAGACCAAGAGCGGGCGGGCCGTCATCTCGCGCCGGCGCGCGAAAGGCCGCAAACGGGTTTCGGTGAAGCCCGGGTTCCGCGAGTAAGTGGCAAAACTTTCCCATTCCCCGGATTGCGGGGAAGTTCATAGATTGAGTCTGTAGCGTGAGTTGCGTGAGCGCTCTTGCACGGAGTGGAGAGTCCGGCGGCGCGGGGATGAACTTTCCGCGGAGCGTACGGCTGCTGCGCCACGCGGATTTCGAACGCGTGTACCAGCAGGGGGGGCGACATTTCTCCGCGCACATGACGGTTTTTTACTTGCGGCGGGAGACTGGCGAGGGGCTGCGCGTGGGATTCACCGTGGGACGGGCACTCGGCGGCGCGGTGGATCGCAACCGCATGAAACGGCGTTTGCGCGAAGCGGTTCGCCTGCGGCTCGGGAACGGTTTTCCCGTGGATGTCGTAATTAATCCTAAGAAGTCATTGCTGAGCGCTAATTTTGAGGATTTAGTAAAGGAAATAGGCCGAGCTTTCGAAGTCGTCCAGCAAAAGATCAAGACTTAAGTGGCCACGGATCGGCAGGGAGTATGAAAGAGATCGCCAAGAGTGTAGTGGTTCACTTGCTACGTGGATACAAGTGGCTGATCTCGCCCATGCTTCTGCCGGCCTGCCGCTATGTGCCCAGCTGTTCCGAGTACGCAATGGAAGCGGTGGAGCGTTACGGCGTGTTGCGTGGCGGAGCGATGGCGATCTGGCGCGTACTGCGCTGCCATCCTTTTGTGCAGGGTGGATACGATCCGGTGGTGCGTGCTGAGTGTCATTCGGGTTCGGCTCTGAAGAGTTCACACCTAGATTCCTCGCTTCGCACGGAATGACAAGAAGAATTGGGCCGTAGAATGAGAAGAAAAACAGATTCCTCGGCACCCAGGCGCCTCGGAATAACAAGAATATGAGTGCCTCGGAAATGACAAGCCACAAGGAAGTTGAGCGAAACTAAAGTTGCCTGAATATCGCAATCCTCAACAAGAGCCCGGGATGGATCGCAAGCTGCTTTTGGTGTTTGCGCTCACTTTCCTGGCCATCATGCTTTTTCAGCCGTTACTGAAAAAGTATGGACCGCAACCTCCGGCCGAGCCCGAGAAGAAAACACAGCCTGCAGCGGCACCGTCGCCCGCGCCTGCGGTGCCCGCCGAAGCGCCGGCACCTGTCCGGGGAGTCACAAAGCAGGCGACCTCCGAGGCTGAGACAGTCATCGAGAACGATCGCTACAAGATCACGTTCAGCAACCGCGGCGGGCAGGTGAAGTCCTGGATTCTCAAGAAATATGACGATGATAACGGCCAGCCACTCGAACTGGTGAATCCCATTGCCTCCGCTAAGTACGGCTTGCCGCTTTCGCTGTGGGCTTACGACCAGGGGCTCAGGAACAAGCTAAATTCGGCGTTATACGTCGCGTCGCATTCGGGAACTCTCACCGCGCCGGCAGATGTAACTTTCGAATACGGCGATCAGGACCTCGTTGTCCTCAAGAGGTTCAGCTTCGATCACAGCTACGTCGTTCACGTGGAAACGTCTGTCCGTTATAGGGGCAGCGATTTACCCGCATTGCCCATGTGGCCTTCAGGATTGGGCGACGAGACCAGCCCGGCATCGTATGGCGCGAGTCGCATTGAGTACCAGTACAACGACAAGATCGAGCGGCTGGCAATCAAGAAGATTAGCAGCGGGAACACCTTGAATGGGCCACTGCACTGGGCGGGCGTGGTCGACCAGTATTTCGCCGCCGTCTTCCTGCCGCAGGATCCGCCGAACGCGGCTCTGGTCACCCTGCGCAATGCCGTTGACGTACCCAAGGATCCGAAGAACCCGCAGGACACCACTAAGGTGGAAGTGCTGGGAACTGCGGTTGGGAATCTGCACGGGCCGACGGTGGAGCGCCTCTTTGTTGGGCCGAAGGCGCTCGACGTGCTGGAATCGGTGCGCGTGCCCGGCGCGGGTAGCCATGCCGACCTGCGCGACCTCGTCAACTTCGGTTTCTTCGGCATTATCGCGCGCGCCTTGTTTATCTGGCTCAAGTGGACCTATCAACACATGGTTCGCAACTGGGGCTGGGCCATTGTCATCCAGACGCTCATTATCAATATCGCGTTGCTGCCGCTGCGCATCTCGCAGATGAAGTCGATGCTGAAGATGCAGAAGATTCAGCCGCAGATCAAGTCCATCCAGGAGAAATACAAGAAGTACAGCATGCGCGACCCGCGCAAGCAGGAAATGCAACAGGAGATATCAGCGCTGTACAAGAAAGAAGGCGTGAACCCGGTCGGGGGCTGCCTGCCGATGCTGATCCAGCTGCCATTTCTGTACGCTTACTACGCCATGTTGGGCGTGGCGCTTGACCTGCGCCATGCGCACTGGCTGTGGATCCGCGACTTATCGGGGCCCGACCCGTGGCATCTGCTGCCTATTGGCATTATCATCACCATGTTCCTGACCCAGCGCATGACGCCGCAGACGGGCATGGATCCGACGCAGCAGAAGATGATGAACTTCATGATGCCGGTGTTCCTGGGGGTCATCAGCTGGAACTTGGCGGCGGGGCTCTGCTTGTACTGGGCGGAGAGCACACTGATCGGAATCGTGCAGCAGGTGTTTCTGAATCGCAGTTCGCTGGGCCAGGAAATGCGCGAGATGATGGAGAAGCGAGCGAGGAAGAATAAGAAATAGCTATTAGCCTTTAGCTCTTAGCTGGGTTTGTTGTTTTTGATTTCCGGTGATGTCTAGTGGAACCTGGAATTTCTGGATGTTGCGATCTGAGAAGCTAAGGGCTAAGAGCTAACGGCTAAGAGCTGCCTTTATGGCTATTCCCGACAAAATCGCTGCCGCAAAACAGATCAACGAATTCCTGCGCGGCGTTGTGGCCAACGCCGGCTTGCGTCTGAAATACCGGATTTCGGTCGATCCGCCGATGGCCGAGGACCGTGACTGGGAGAAGCCGGAGATCCTGGTCGAACTTTCAGGGCCGGACAGTCCACTGTTGCTGGAGCGGGGTGGGGAGTTACTGCGCTCGCTCGAGCTGCTGGCGATGGAGATGCTTCGCTTGCCCGGCAACGAGCACGAGAAAATCTGCTTCGATTGCATGAATCACCGGGCGATGCGGCTGGAGGAGCTGCGCATGGCCGCCAGCGTCGCTGCAGAACGGGTGCGCAAGAGTGGCGTGCCTTACAAATTCGCTCCCATGTCTTCACGTGAGCGGCGCATCGTACATCTTGCGCTGCGTGACCATGATGACCTTCAAACCGAAAGCCAGGGCGAAGGCGGTCGAAGGTTTGTGGTCGTTTCTCCCAAGAATTACCGCCAGGCGGGTAGGACTGCTCCCAAAACCATTCCGTAAGAACTAGCCACGGATTAGCACGGATTCATTCGGGACGTCCCGCGTGATCCGTGGCCGTGCTTCTCTTCGCGATTTCGCTACAATCCTTTTCGTGAATCTTGATGACACCATCGTCGCCATCGCGACTCCACCCGGCCGCGGCGGGATCGGGATAGTGCGACTGGCCGGACCTGAGGCTAAGGCGATTGCCGAACCCATGCTTCGTCTGAGACATCCTTTGGAAGCGGGGCGCGCAGTTTTTGGAGAGCTGATTGAGCCGGGGGAAGCCGACCTGCACTCGGCCGCCCAGACGGGGACGTCTGGGCCTACGCGCCCGACAGAGACGCGGATTGATGAGGTCGTCGTCACGTACTTGCAGAAGCCGCATTCCTACACGACCGACGACATCGTCGAGATCTCCGCGCATGGATCGCCCGTTGTGTTGCGGCACATTGTCGAGCTGGCCGTCTCGCGCGGAGCGCGGGTGGCGGAGCCGGGTGAGTTCACCATGCGGGCGTTCCTGAATGGCCGCATTGATCTGACCCAGGCGGAAGCGGTGCGCGACCTGATCGAATCACATACTCTGTTTCAAGCCAAGGTGGCGGCGCAACAGTTGGAGGGCGCGCTTTCGAAGCGCTTACAGCCTATCAAGCAGAAGCTGGTCGAATTGATTGCGCTGCTCGAGGCGGGCATCGATTTCGCCGAAGATGAGGTTTCGGTTCTTCCGGGAGAGCAGATTATCAAACACATTGCTGACGTGCAGGTTCCTCTGGAAGAGTTGGCGGGCAGTTTCTCTTACGGGAAAATTGTGCATGAAGGTTTGACGCTGGCCATCGTGGGGCGGCCGAATGTGGGGAAATCGAGCCTCTTCAACCGCCTGGTGGAGCGCGAGCGTGCCATTGTCACTCCCACGCCGGGTACTACGCGTGACTTGGTCAGTGAAACGGTTGCACTGGGCGGGATCCCGGTGAAGTTAGTAGATACCGCGGGAATCCGGCGAGCGCTCGATGAGGCGGAGAGCATCGGTATTCGCAAATCCATGGAGGCCATTGCCGAAGCGGATATGGTTCTGGTCGTGCTCGACGCTTCTCAGCCGGTTAGCGGCGAGGACCAGGAGTTGCTCGACCAGGTCGCGAGCCGGCCGGCCATTGCAGTGGCCAACAAGACTGATATCGCGAGTTCTCGGTTCTCAATTCCCAGTTCTCCGTTGAGCCGAGTGCAAACTTCGGCGACGACGGGTGCCGGCATCGCTGAACTGCGACGTGAGATTCTGCGTCAGATCGGGGGAGATTCTGGGGTGCAGGTCGAGAGCGGGCTGCTGACCAGCGTGCGGCATCAGGGGTTGGTGCACGATTCGCTGGCAGCCCTGGAGGCCGCGGGCAAAGCCGTCCAGAACAAAGTTCCCCACGAGATGCTGCTGCTGGATCTTTACAATGCCCTGCGGCCGTTGGATGAGATCACCGGCGCCACCACAACCGACGACATCCTGAACCTGATTTTCAGCACGTTCTGTATCGGCAAGTGAAGTAGAATGCGCGCGGCAGGAGACCGGCAATGTCGCTGGTGGTAAAGCTGGAAGACGATCTTGGGGAGCACAGTGAATGGGTCATGCTCTACGGAGTGATTCCGGCGCATGATGAGCTGGACTTCCCCGTCCTGCGCGGCGTCGATCCCTACGGTGAGACGGTTTTCAATCATCTGCAGATGGAAGCTTTTCTCGGCGAATGGGAACGCCTACGGGATCGGGCCAAAGATGAGTCTCAGAAAGAAGCCTGGCAGAAAGTGAAAGAGATGGCACAGCACTGCCAGCGAGATCGCGACCTGTACCTGCGATTCGTGGGGAACTGAGAAAAAGACTGCACCGCCGAGATTGCCTCGGCGCTCTCGGCGTGCTCGGCGGTGAATTATTTAGATAGCACCGCCAGCGCCTCCCGGAAAAGCAGCTCGAACGAGCCGCCCTTGCCATTCCGCGAGACAGTTGCCAGCGCGCGCTCGGCTGCGGCACGCTGGTAGCCAAGATTCATCAGAGCAGAAAGAACATCTTCCTCTATCGGAGAGGTTACCGCCGCTGCGGCCGTCTCTCCGAAAGCTTCGCTGGGCAGCTTGTCACGGAGTTCCAGGACCATACGCTCGGCTGTTTTCTTGCCAATTCCCGGAATGCGAGTGAGTTTGGCAACATCGTTGCTCCGCAGGGCGCCGACCATTTCGTCGGCGGGCATGCCGCTCAGGATGGTGATGGCCAGCTTGGGGCCGATGCCGCTGACTGTGATCAGCTTCTCGAATAGTTGTTTTTCCGCTGGCTGCAGGAATCCGTACAAGGCGATGGAATCTTCGCGCACGTGGGTGTGAATGTGCAGGGCCACTTCGCTGCCCATGGCGGGCAGGTCAGAAAAAGTGGGCACGCTGATGCTGATGTCATATCCCACGCCACCCGTCTCGACAATTGCCTGGTTGGGATGCTTGGCGAGCAGACGTCCGCGGAGATGGGCAATCATGCTGGCAGCATTGTAGCCCTGATGCGGTCATTCTGAGCGAAGCGAAGAATCTGTGTATTACAGGGCGCCGGAGGAAATGCATGGATCCTTCGCTTCGCTCAGGACGACAATCATTAACAACTGGCGACCGCATTAGAAACGCAAGAGATACGAGACCTTCACGAAGAATTCGCGTCCGTCGTTGATCAAACGGCTGCGGGTACGCCGGAGAATCGGTTGGTTGGCATCACACGAGCCTGTCGCCAGTCGCGCACAAAGCGCGGGATCGATGTTCTGCAGGTCGCTGTTGTAGCCAACATAAACCGCAGTCCCAGGATGCAGCAGGTAGGTGATCAGGAATTGCGGACTCAGTTGTTTTGTAGTCGACAACGAGGTGAAGCCGGAATTGGCCAAGGTGGTGGTGTACTGCAGGATAAAACGCAGCGACAGCTCGTTGTTGAGCTGCCAATTGGCTTTGCTGCGGATAATGTGGTTGTTGAAGATGGCGTGGCCGGCAGCCTTGTCTCGCAAGCGGTTGAATAAATAAGTGTTTTCAAGAGTAAAGCCGGTGGTCGGACGCACCGTGAGTCCAGCACTACCCACGTCCCCGGACGCAAGCGTGGGAGGCTGATTTAGAAGAGGCAGGAAGTTAATCTGCCCGCCCCACAGATAGTCAGCGTTAATCGTCAGCTGTTTGAAGAAGGCGGTAGAAAAATAGCCCTCATGGTAGCTCTCGTTGTAATCCTGATTCTGCGAAAGCGAGGAGAAATCCCTGGGCCGCAGGCGCTGGTGATAAGGCACGTACGGCCTCAGCTTCAAAGTGGTCTGTCTTTTGAAGTCGAAGGTCAGGCCGGTGTAGTACTGCGTGTCCAGGCGCAGGTTCCTGTGATCCCAGATCTGATCCGTGAGCAAGGTTGGGCCCCAGTCCACCAAGACACTGTTCCTCGGGCGGAAGCGGTAGGTCAGCGTGTTTTCCATTTCGCGGATGTCCACGCGGTTCACGAAGCCGGGCTCGGTGATGAAGCCGGGACTGAAGTCGTTATAGATACCTTCATAATTCAAGTGAAGACCCGTGCGCACGACATCCGCCTTGTATGCGGGGCCAGCGTGATAGCCGAAGGCATCCTGAGTCGAGGTCACCACGCCCTGAAAAGCACCCGTCCAGTTGCGGGAGAACTTCAGCCGGGCGTCCATTCCACCCACCCGGTTGAAGAAGCCGTCGAATTCACGGTCGGTGTAAATGGCGCCAACACTCGATTGTCGTGAGATATCCCGGTTTACGCGGGCGATGCCGAAATAAGCTTTCTTCCCGAACTCCCGGTCGGAAGGAGGTGCTATTTCTCCAGGAGACTTGTCGTCCGCCAGGAGCAGGCCCATCGCGTAATGTCCGGCACGGCCGCTCAGGCGTGTGCCGAACTCCGGATCAGCGATCCGGCGGGTGAAGAGGAGATCAATGGGCGTGCGGAAGTAATCGGCGTTCTCGATAAAAAACGGGCGCTTTTCCGGGAAGAACACCTCGAAGCGCTGGTTAACCGTCACCTGTGGGTCGTCGGACTCCACCTGGCTGAAGTCGGGGTTGCCGGTAACGTCCAGCACGAGGCTGTCGTGGAAGATGAACTTGGAGTCGACGCCAATCTTGCCGCCGGCAGCGCGATTGTCAAAATGTGGGTCCGTCGGATCCCTGGTGTCGAGGGTGCGGAAAGAATTGAATAATCCATAGGGAATGAACTGCAGGTTGCGTCCCGGCTCGATGCCTTGCATACCATTAGCAACCGCAGCGCGATCAAGCCGCCCTTCTGCCCGGCTCGACATTGCTGGCCAGAACGCGTCTTCATTTTCGCGAATGATTCCCCGGTAGAGGATGATTCCCCAACTCTGGTCCGATTCGCTGGTGAAGCGCAGGCTGCGGAAGGGAATGGCCATCCAGACGACATAGCCTTGGCTCGTGACGCGGCCGTGGGAGTACCAGAGGGTGTCGAAGCTGGAATCGAAGTGATAAGCATCAGATAAAGCCCCGAAGTCACTCTGTGAGGTTTCCGTCCAGATGGCATCCCATTGCACGCCCAGGGGATTGGTCTGAAAAGCATAGGCGCGCCGCTGGTCGTGGAAGGTGTCGAGCATGATTTCGACCTCGTCATCCTCGAAAATGTTCTCGCGGCGGGCGCGGCGGGCGCGGACCTTGGACGGGTCGTCGAAACAGACAAAGACCACATACAGGTTCTTGTGGTCGTAGCCGATATAGGCTTCGGTGCGCTGAGAAACTGGCTGACCGTCGTGGGGATTGCGCTGCACGAAGCCAGTTACTTTGACCATCTGGCGGGCAGCTTCGCCGTCAGGCTGCATGGTGAGGAAATTTTCCAGAGCCGGAGGGCCGGTGAGGTGGGGGATAACCAGCGTAGGCGGTCCGGCCTCCGGCTCTGCCCACAGGCATAGGGACAGACAGGCCAGCACGCTACCGAGGCACAGTAGTCCTTTCCCCAGGGATTGGCCCGGACGGCTCAGCGCGCCTCCTCACAGCACAAGTAGCTAGAGTTATGTTTGGGAAGATACACCAACAGAGGAGAAAATGGTTTTCACTTGCATCTTGCAAGCGAGATTGATAGGGTGCCTAACGTGCCCGGCAGGCCTAAGTCAAAGCATCGGTCCGGTTGCCCGGTGAATATCTCCCTCGAGATACTCGGAGACCGCTGGTCGCTGCTTATCGTCCGCGATCTGATGGTTCGCGGCTTCCGGACATTTAAGGAGTTCCAGGAGTCGGGCGAAGGAATTGCGACGAACATTCTGGCGGACCGTCTAAGGAAGCTGGAAGCGGCGGGGATCATCACTGCCGAAGAAGAAAAGAGGGATGGGAGAAGGGTGAACTACCGCTTGACCGAGAAGGGAATTGATTTGGCACCCGTAGTTCTGGAGTTGCTTCTTTGGGGAGCGCGGCACGAAGAGACGGGAGCACCCTGCTCTGCTATTGAGAAGATGGCAAGAAGCCGGGAGCAAGTACTGGCCGAAGCCCGGCGGCGGTGGCGGGAACAGGATTCGACTCCGCTGCTAACGTGGCTCGGCGATGGCCGCCTCGAACATTAGTGGGGAATTCTCGATATCGTCATCCTGAGGGACCGTTAAGGTCCCGAAGGATCTCGCGCGCACTGCCCATGGCTGATCACGGGAGATCCTTCGCGGGCTGCAAGCCCGCTCAGGACGACGACATCCAATAGCCGAGAACAACTCGACCCTCTCTACGTGGGTAGCAGCAGACTATGGAGACGACACTTATGCAATCAGCCGCACAAACTGCTCGGGTATCGAAGGGAAGACTCTGGGCGGGACGTGTCATGAGTGCCATTCCGGTGGTGATGTTGCTCTTCGCAGGCACCATGAAACTGATTAAGGCGGTTTCCATGGTACAGGGGCTTGTGCAGCACGGCTACCCTGAGAATCTTGTCGTCATCATTGGAATTCTTGAGCTCGCTTGTACGGTTGTGTATGTCGTACCACGTACCTCGGGCTTGGGCGCGATTTTGTTGACAGCTTTTCTTGGCGGCGCCACGGCTACCAACGTTCGCGTGAAGGACCCGTCGTTCGTGTTTCCCGTTATTTTCGGCGTACTGTTGTGGGCAGGGCTTTTCTTGCGCGATGAACGGCTCCGCGCACTCATTCCCGTGCGCAGGTAGCCTGCACCCGGTTCTAGAGACCCGATCAGCGTTTGAGAAAAATTATTTGACCCTGTCGATCTTGGCGGCGGTCGTTCGACATACAGGTAGAGACTGGGGTGAGCCGGTCGAGACTGCCGAAAAACCCAGCTCCGAAACTTAAAGATCAAGGAGGCATTAGGATGCGAGTAATGGTGATCGTCAAAGCCAACAAGGACTCGGAGGCGGGAATCCTTCCCAGCCAGGAGATTCTCGCCAAGATGGGGAAGTACAACGAAGCGCTGGTGAAGGCCGGAGTAATGCTCGCCGCCGAGGGGCTCCAGGCAAGCTCGAAGGGCAAACGCGTCAAGTTCTCCGGAGAAAAGCGCACTGTCATGGACGGGCCCTTCGCCGAGACCAAAGAGTTGATCGCCGGATTTTGGCTATGGCGGGTGAAGTCCATGGAAGAGGCCGTCGAATGGCTCAAGCGCGCTCCGTTCGGCGGCGGAGTGGAGGTCGAGATTCGCCAGGTATTTGAGGTCGAAGATTTCGGGCCCCAGCTTACCCCGGAGCTGCAGAAGCAGGAAGAGCGATTGCGCACACAATCCAGAGAGCTGGCGGAGAGCGCGAGGAAGTAAGCTAGGACTCCCCAACCAGCCGGAGAAACCGATGGTTCAAGGCATAAATAATCAGCAAATAGAAGAAATAAGGAGATAAATAACATGTCAACAAAACCTACGCACGAACAAGCACAACTGCACCTGCAGGTTTACGATCTGCGCCGCGAGGCCAAGCTGCGCCAGGCACGTGACTGGTTCTTCAGGAACTACTTCGCCGAGACGTTCGACGATGCTATGCGAATCGCGGCGCCGGGTACTGAGGGCGGCACGTTCACGATGATGGTGCTCAGCTACTGGGACCAAGCTTGCGCGTTGCTCAACTACGGTCTGCTTCACGAGGACCTGTTCTTCGAAACCAGTGGCGAGTTTTTTGGGGTCTGGGAACGCGTCAAGTCCACGGTCCCGCAGGCCAGGGAGCGGTTTGCATATAAGGACCACCTCGCCCATATGGAAAAGGCGGCCCAACGCTACGAAGCATGGATCGAGAGTCGCTCTCCCGGTCACATTGCTGCCATGCGGGAGTTCATGAAACAGATGCGGACTCAACTTGCAAAAGCAGCTTAAAGTCACAAAGTACATGAGCCTGCGATCCGCCGCTGCACGAACCACGCTTCTGCGACGCAGGCTCTCATTCAATTTGCGGCTGGTTTAGGAGGAAGAAAAGAATGAGCAAAGTACGGGTGCTGGTTGGCACGCGCAAGGGCGCATTCATTCTGACATCGGACGGCAAGCGGGAAAAGTGGGACGTTAGCGGTCCGCTTTTTGCGGGCTGGGAGCTCTATCACGTGAACGGGTCACCTGCTGACCCCAATCGACTGTACGCGTCACAGACCAGCGACTGGTTTGGGCAAGTGATTCAACGCTCAGACGACGGCGGCAAGACCTGGCATCAGCCCGGAACACCTCCCGGCGAGCCGACCACCGGGCCGGGGGGCATGCCCAAAGGCGAGAGCAATAAGTTCGTCTACGACACGTCTCCTGCGACCGGGAAGCCGCTTACCACACATCAGTTCTACGACGGAAAACAACACCCCTGGGAGTTCAAGCGCGTCTGGCATCTTGAGCCGTCGCTGACCGATCCCGACACTGTCTACGCCGGAGTGGAAGACGCGGCCCTGTTCCGCTCGACCGACGGTGGCAAAAATTGGCACGAACTTGCCGGGCTGCGCGGTCATGGTACTGGTCCTAAATGGCAGCCCGGAGCTGGTGGCATGTGTCTGCACACCATCATCTTTGATCCGAAAGACCCGGGCCGGATCTACATTGCCATCTCGGCGGCAGGCGCCTTCCGCACCGATGATGGCGGCAAAACCTGGAAGCCGATTAACCGCGGATTGCGCTCCCAGTACATCCCTGACCCGAACGCGGAGATAGGCCACTGCGTTCACCACATTGCCATGCACAAATCGCGCCCTGGGGTGTTGTTCATGCAGAAGCACTGGGACGTTATGCGCAGCGACAATGCCGGCGATTCCTGGCAAGAAGTCAGTGGCAACTTGCCTACCGACTTCGGGTTTGTCATCGACGTGCACGCGCACGAACCGGACACCATCTACGTTGTCCCGATCAAGAGCGACGGGGAACATTACGTGCATGAGGGCAAGCTGCGCGTCTACCGTAGTCGGACCGGGGGAAATGAGTGGGAGGCGCTCACCAAAGGTCTGCCGCAGAGCAACTGTTATGTCAACGTGCTGCGCGACGCCATGGCGGTGGACTCGCTGGATAAGTGTGGCGTCTATTTCGGCACTACCGGCGGGCAGGTGTACGTGTCGGCCGATGCCGGAGACAGCTGGGCTCCCATCGTCCGGGATCTTCCGGCCGTGCTTTCTGTCGAGGTACAGACGCTGCCGTGATCCGCGTCATACTTCCGCCACATTTGCGAACCTTGGCGAAGGTCGACGGCGAGGTGAAACTCGAACTCGAGGGCCAGGCGACGCAGCGCTCGGTGCTCGATGCGCTTGAGGCTCGCTACCCGATGTTGCGCGGCACTATCCGCGACCACGTCACTCTCCAGCGCCGGCCATTTTTGCGCTTCTTTGCTTGCGAGGAAGACTTGACGCATGAGCCGCCGGACGCTCCGCTACCCGAGGCGGTCGCATCGGGAAAGGAGCCATTTGTGGTCCTTGGCGCCATTGCGGGCGGGTAGTCCGACGGGTCTGCATGGTAACATTTCGCCCGTGGCTATCACTGACACAAGCCCCTCGGCGCAAGCTATCCAGCTGCGGGTTCAGCGGGCAATGACAGGAGAGCAGCGCCTGGTGTTGGCGTTTGAAATGAGTCTGTTTGCCCGGGAGCTAGCCCGGGAGCGGATTCGGCGAGAGCATCCGGACTGGTCAGAGACCTGCGTTGCGCGTGAGTTGCTGAGATTAGCATTCCTGCCAGCGCCACTGCCGCCGCGATTCGAATGACGGTAACGGAGGTCTTTCGCAGGATCACAGCGGCGCTCGACCAAGCCGGCATTGGCTACATGCTCTCCGGATCGTTTGCCAGTGCATATTACGGTGCTCCGCGGTCAACCCAGGATATTGATCTCGTAATCGAAGCAACTGTGCGTCAGCTGCGGGCATTCGTCCGCGATCTCCCGAGCACTGAGTACTACGCGGATTTAGAGGCAGCGCTGGACGCTCACCGGGGCCAGTCGTTGTTTAACGTGATTGACCTCGCTACCGGATGGAAGATTGACCTGATCATCCGCAAGTCGCGCGCCTTCAGTGAAGAGGAGTTCCGCCGTCGGCAACGCGTGAGCCTGCAAGGCTTGCCTCTTTTTGTGGCAAGCGTCGAGGACATAGTCATCTCCAAACTTGAGTGGGCAAAATTGGCGGAGTCTCGACGGCAGATTGAAGACGTAGCAGCAGTCTTGAGAATGCAAGGGAAAACTCTAGACATGTCCTACGTCGAGAAATGGATCCGCGATTTGGGCCTGCAGAAGGAATGGCGCGACGCCCGGGCTGCAGTTGGAACATAAATCGCTCGACCCCCGCGTTGCGTACGATTTCGAGTTCACTCTGGCCGCCACCCCTTGAAGAATGGGGAAAGTTTTGCAGCACCACAGACAGCCCCCGTTCTGTCAACCGAGAAAGCTTTTCGCATCCGAGAGCACAGCCACAGAATCTAACAACTTACCTAGCCGAAACCCGGGAGGCCGAATCGTGTCCAGCGCTTCCAGTCAATTTCCGCATGTTCCACCCCCAGCCCTCTTCCAGCAGCGCCGTGTCGACGTGTTGGTATCTTTGCAGAAGGCGGCGCAAGAGATCGGCTCCATCCTGGAGCTTGATGAGCTGCTCGATACTATCGTTCATCGCGTCGCCGTAGATTTTGGCTGTATCGAGTCCACCATCCTGCTGGTGGAAGGAGACGAGTTCCATCTTGCCGCGGTGCATGGGTGCACCCAGTCGAAAAAAGGCGAGCGCTGGCCTGTGACCGAGGGCTTGTCGGCGCAGGTGCTTGCCACCGGCATGGCCTACTACGCTCCCGATGTCACGCAGGAGCTGCTCTACCGGGCTTGCGAACCTCACACCCGCTCCGAGGTCATCATCCCCTTAAAAGTGCACGACCGAATCGTTGGAATCTTCGGGGCGTCGCATCATGATCTGGACGCCTTTCCCCGCTCACAGATCGAAATCCTGAAGGCCTTGGCCGGCCATATCGCGGTGGCAGTTGATAACGCGCAGCGCATCCAGCAGGAGCGCCGCCAGATGCAGCGCCTGCATGATGAGCAGGACGAGGCCAGCCGCATTCAGCAAAGCCTCCTCCCACGCACGGCGCCATCGCTCCCAGGATTCCACCTGGAAGCGGAGTGCGTGCCTGCAGGCGCGGTGGGTGGCGACTGGTATGACTACATTCCGTTGGCCAACGGGCGTGTGGCGATCGTGCTTGCGGATGTCTCCGGCAAGGGCATGCCTGCGGCCTTGCTGATGTCGGCCGCCCGCAGTATGGTGCGCTCTCTGGCACCGTTGGGCAGCGGCCCGAGCCAGGTGCTGGCCAATGTTAATCAGATGCTGCTGGATGATGTTCCCACCGGTCGCTACGTGACCATGATCTATGCCGTGCTGGACCCGGCACGCCGCAGTCTCACCTTCGCCAGCGCGGGACACCCGTGGCCTCTGCTCTGCCACGGTACCGATGTGCGTCCGCTGCACACCGACGCCGGCATGCCGCTCGGCTTGCTCCCCTGCGAGTTTACTGAGCATACGGTGAAGCTGTGTCATGATTTCCGTTTGCTGTTCTACACGGACGGAATTTCCGAAGCGCTGAATCGAGAGGACCAGGAGTTCGGCAGCGACCGCCTCATGGAATTCGTGGCCGCGCACGATTGCAGCGTGTCCCGGCTCATGGAAGACATCAAGACGTTTCGCGGCAAGTGCGCGCAGAAAGACGATGCCACCGTCATCCTCCTGCGCAGCGCTTAGGACTGTTTAAGATCGGTGTGGCGCGGACGCTCATGTCGCGGAAGCACAAAAGGGCGCGGACAAGAATGTCCGAACCCGCACATTTGTTGAGGCATGTTGAGGTGATTCATGCAATTGAAGCCTTTCCTGCTGGACATGTGGCTGGACGCATACGAGCACGATATTGAGTTCAACCTGGCGGCGAGCACGGGGCCGACTTGGACAGTGAATGACTTGCTAACCCTCGCGGGTGAGGCAGAACGGCAGCGCTTCCTGAATCACAAGCTCGTCTACAGTCGTCCCGCGGGGGCGGATAGCTTGCGTGAGGCGATTGCCGAAATGCAGGGCGTGAGTGAGGAGTCCGTGCAAGTGGTAACAGGCGCGTCCGAGGCGCTGCTCGTCCTGCTATGGCTGGCGGCAGAACCCGGAGCCAACGTCGTTATTCCGACGCCGGGGTTCACGACATTCTCGGCGCTTCCTGAGTCACTCGGCCTCGAAACCCGTTTCTACCATCTGCGAAAAGAAAACGACTTCCGCATCCATATTGAGGAGATCCAAAAACTCGCGGATGACAGAACCAAACTCATTCTGGTGAACAGCCCACACAATCCCACGGGAGCGACTGTGAGCGACGAGGAGATGGAGAGGCTGCACGAATTTACCTCAGCACGCGGCATCCAACTGGTGAGTGACGAGGTGTATCACCCGATCTACCACGGAAGAGCCACGAAATCAGCGGCGCGACTGCCGCACGCGACGGTGATCCACGATTTTTCCAAGGCTTTCCCGCTGGCCGGAGTCCGCACGGGATGGATGATCGAACATGATCCCAAGCGACGCCAGCAATACTGGAATGCCCGCGCTTACTTTTCCGTCACCAACAACACTGCCGGGGAGATGCTCGCCGAGATCGCGATTCGTAAGCGCGACGTTGTGTTGGGAAAGACACAAGCTGTGGCAAGTCGAAACATCGAGCACCTGGACCGGTTCATGTCCGTACATCGTGATGTTTTGGACTGGATTCGTCCCCGTGGCGGGGTGACAGCGTTTCCGTGGCTGGTGAGCGGAGATGGTGCACGGGATTTCTGCAAGACGGCGGCGGAGGGCGGGGTTCTCCTGGTGCCGGGAGATTGTTTCGACATGCCATCCCATTTCAGACTGGGCTTTGCTGCCAGTGGCAAGGAGTTTCCCAAGGCGCTCGATCGTCTGCGACAAATTGTGAAGCGCTGGTTGGCAAAGTCGGTAGCGGCCTAGCTTGGATCATTCATGCAAAGGGCAACAATCGGGTGGAGCACGGCTTCAGCCCTGCATGGGGACGGTCTACGGACCTTGCGGCTTTAGCCGCTGAGGGAGATCACGGCTGGATAGAAAAATACCTCCGGGGCTGAAGCCCACTTGTCGTGCTCCTCAAATGCAGGCCTGAAGGCCTGCTCCACCCATTGATGAATAATCAGGCTAGCGTCGCCCTCCGCGGTCTCAGAATAACGAGCTCTGCCTTCGGTTGGGAGTAATCCCGAAGTGCTCGTAGGCGAGCTGAGTGGCTACACGTCCGCGAGGTGTGCGGTTGAGAAATCCAATCTGGATCAGGAAGGGCTCGTAGATTTCTTCGATCGCGTCGGGTTCCTCAGCGAGGGCGGCGGCGAGCGTGTTCACGCCTACGGGGCCGCCTTGATATTTCTCAATAATCGTCAACAGGAGTTTGCGGTCGATGTCGTCGAAACCATGGCGATCGACTTCCAGCATCTGGAGCGCGGCCTGAGCGGTGGGCAGGTCAATGTGGCCGGCACAGCGTACTTGCGCATAGTCACGCACACGCCGCAGCAGACGGTTGGCGATGCGCGGGGTGCCTCGGGAGCGGCTGGCGATCTCCAACGCACCGGCGTCATTAATTTGCACGCCTAGAATTTCCGCCGAGCGCTCCACGATAATTTGCAGATCTTTGTGGCTGTAGAACTCCAGGCGCAAAACGATGCCGAAGCGCGAGCGCAGCGGGGCGGAAAGCAGACCAGCACGCGTGGTTGCTCCTATAAACGTAAACGGCTTCACATCCATGGTGTGGGTGCGCGCCGAGGGGCCTTGGCCGATGATGATGTCCAGCTTGTAGTCTTCGAGCGCGGAATACAGGATCTCTTCCAACGCAGGCTGCAAGCGGTGAACTTCATCAATGAACAACACCTGCTTATCGCGGACATTCGTCAGGATGGCGGTCAGGTCGCCCTTAATCTGCAGAATTGGCCCGGAGGTTTGCTGGAAGGCAACAGCCAGTTCGTTGGCAATGATGGTGGCCAGCGTAGTCTTGCCCAATCCCGGAGGGCCGTAGAGCAGCACGTGATCAAGGGCTTCTCCACGGGAACGCGCGGCCTCAATCGCTACAGCGAGATTTTCTTTGACTTTGGGCTGGCCGATGAATTCCGCTAGGCGCCTGGGACGAAGCTTAAGTTCGAACGAAGAGTCGTCCTCGACCGGCGCGGCGGAGACGAGGCGCTCTTTGAGGTTGGGATTCTCTTTGACAGAAGCCACTGGGCGGATAGTACCACGACCTTGACAGCAACGCTGCTCGAACCTTGTCGAACTTGCAAGCAAAAAGTACTGTTCTACAATTCCATCGTGGCATCGGCATCCAGCTGCGCCTTGGTTCTCATTGCTGTGTCAGGACTATGGGCGCAAGCAAATCCACCAAGCCAAGCTCCGGTTGCTTCCTCGGACACCTCTTACCTAACCTGTGGTGAAAATCCGTCCAGTTCGCGCACGGTCCGCGGCGAAATCTTTGTTTCCCCCGACAACAAGCACCGCGCTTATGCGGAGGTCGAGGCGCGGGCCGTGCGACCGAGCACGATCGGGTATTCCGGGCCATTGTGCGTGAACACCTCGCGACTGTTTGTGGGTACCGACGCATCCGACTTCAAGATCGTTTTCCTGCAGGAGCCCAGCGACATCGAGACCGGAAATTCACTGCGCGTAGTGGACTGGTCGGCGGATAGCCGCCGATTGCTGTTTGAGTTGGCGCAGTGGCAGTATGAATCACCAGGCATCAGCCGGATACCAGTCCTCTATGACGTCAATTACGGAACTTTCCAGCAGCCCGATTTGAATCACATTTTCAGCCGTCATTTTGGTTTGGAATGCTCGCTGGATGCGCACGTGGCGGGATTCTCGGCAGACGCAAGAGTGGTGATTGAAACCCAGCCCCTCAGTCCCGAGGAAGAGGAGGTTCTGGCGGTACCTAGCTGCTCGCACAAGAGAGGGGCGTGGTTATTGAGCATTGCCAGTGAGACTTTGACGACATTATCCGATATCAGCAAGGTGCAGCACTACGCGAAGACGGAAAGCCAGAAGTGAGTGGAGGATTCTTGAAGTTTGCGGAGATTGCGTGGGTGCCGGTCTTTGACCCGCGCTGAACGGGTCAGAGACCCGTCCTGGAGATTGGCCATTCCACGAAGGTAAGCAAGTCAGTAGAAACAGAAAAAACGCCGATTCATGCGGCGTAGGTGCAAAGCGTGTCAGAGGCCAGAGGTTGTTTCGACGACTTCGCGGCGGGAATGAGCGCAGTCTTGAAG
>DASQIH010000113.1:0-3465 GCA_035631655.1 Terriglobales bacterium | reverse complement strand
TGATCCAGGTGCCCTGGTCCAAGCCGACCGTTACGCCAAGAGCATTCTCGTCGATGCTATGGAGCAAGTTTCCTGAGATGTCGAAGATCGTGCCACCGGTGAATATCCTTGGACCTGTGCCAGAGTCAAAGACCTGGACAGACCTGCCAACCGAGGGCGAAGTCAGCGTGAGATCGGGGAAACGCGCCGGCAGCGTGGCATTGGGGAGAATGCTGCTGTCGGGAGTGCCTGTTCGGGAGACGATATGCAGGAAACTGACGTCATCTATCGTGCGCACGATGAACTGGTCAGGACCGAATGCGCCCGCGCCGACCGGCTGAAACGCCCGGCCAGCCGGGTAGGTCGGCTCCAGAAAGATGAGCCGCTCCACTTCGCTGCCGTCGGGCAGGTTCGCGACCTGAATTCCGCGCGGGAAGGTGCGATTCGCAATCGCCAACTGCCCTGCACCGAGGTAGGAAATCGAGACGGGATTGTCGGCGCGGACCGGGTCGAGGTTAAAGAGCGTGTGCTTGAAGCGCAGCGAGAGCGGAACCGCTTCGATCGTGTTGTTGTTGGAGTTGAGAAAGAGGAAACTCTCCATGTCGGAATTCCAAGTGATGCTAGAGGCGAAGATCCCTAGGCCGATCACGTAGGAGCGGTCCTGGCTGGTGGGCAGGCGATTGTAGTTGGTGTCGTAGGCGTAGAGGTGACCGTCGTACGCGCCGAGAAAAACGCGGCTGAAGCGGTCCACGATGATGCTTTCGATATCGCCCGAACCGGAAGGTGCAGGCAGGATGGGCCCGCCGTTGAGAAACTTGCCATCCTCGTCGATGGCGTAGTTACCTGCGCCACATTCCGAGAGCAGGAGCGTTCCGGGGCGCTGTGGCTGGTAGGCAATGCCACAGATGTAGGCTTGCACGGGCGTTCCTGGCTGCGGCAGGACCTCGGCCTCCACCGTTCCGTCGAGGCGGATGTAAATCACATGCGCCACACCGTCCGAGGCCCGGATCATCAGCGCCGCGATTGTGTTCGGATGCTTGGGCGCGTCGGCGGGAATCCAGGTGAGGCCTTCGTACTGAGAAAAGTCTGTTGGGTTGGCCAGTCCGGAGAGCACGATGGGCGCAAGCGGGTTGCCGAATTCGTCGGTGTGGAAGAGGTTAGTCGTGTTGAAACCGCTGAAGAGGAATTCGTTCTTCTCAGGCACGAACAGAATGCCACGCAGAATACGTACATCTGTGCCCAGCGCTAGGATGTCGAAGATTTTCTTCCAGCCGGGGCCGCGCAGAGCGCCGTTGGGATTATCGGACCCATCTGACGCCAAAGAATCTTCTGAACTGTCGTCGGGGCCTCCGAGGTTTATCGCCAGGACGTCGTTGCCATCAATGGCGACGACACGGTTCTTCCAGTGGCCTGAAGTGACGTAGGTTACGCCCTCCGAGTTATTGCCGACGCGCTTGCGAGTCAGGACCGTTTCGGCCCGCGCGGCCGGCAACATCGTCAGAGATACCAAAATCAGGGCGACCGCCGACAAGGCAAGAGTTTGCAACCTGATTGCCGCGCAATCCTTCCCGCACATATAGAGACGTGTACATTCCATATTCCTTCTCCTTCTCCGCGATCCTCTCGATCGAGCGCGCTGAATCTTAGGGTTCTTGCTCAACTCTAGCCTAAGAACTGCCGATCGCTTTCGTGACGAATTCCTTCTACGAAATCCTTTTCGGCAGCAGGGATCTCGCGTCGCACGTTCCGTCTTAAGCGACGACAGGTAGAAGTTTCAGGTAGACTTGGAATCGAAACGGATGGGCCGACTCAGTCGGACTTCACTGTCAGCCAATAGAACAGGGTCGCACGCCTCCGGCTGAATGGCGACAGATTACACCCGAACTCGGGGTTGTCAAGCGGCAATGAAACCCGCAATGAAACCCGCACAATGAAACCCGCACGTTTTGTGCTTTCCGAAACAACTTGTTTCTGGAATGTGGACCGAAGGACGTTGTCTACAAGTCCGGGGAAGCTAACCTTGAGTGCGCTGTAGCCCACAAAGGTCGTTCCTGATGATAACTTAGCTGAAGACGTGGCCTGCCTGCGGCCCGAAGCAATCGCAGAGAATCGCCACGGCAAGAGGAGGACTTCAATGTCCCTCCGCGATGAACTTGCGTTCCTCGATGCGACAGCTCAAGCCGAACTAGTACGCCGCAAGCAGCTCAAGCCCGTCGAGTTGGTGGACGCGGCAATTGCGCGCATCGAACGGCTAAATCCCGCGCTCAATGCAGTCATAACGCCGATGTTCGATCTCGCGCGTACTGCTGCACATGACCCACTGCTGGGCGGACCGTTTCGTGGAGTGCCGTTCCTGCTAAAAGACCTACTCGCCTCCTACGCCGGCGTTCGCATGGCCTCAGGTTCCTTGTTTCTCAAAGAATTTGTGCCTGAACACGACAGCGAGCTGGTCGTGCGGCTCAAACGAGCAGGCCTGGTTGTCGTCGGCAAAACAAACACGCCAGAATTCGGCATCCTGCCGACAACCGAGCCACGCATGTTTGGTCCGAGCCGGAATCCCTGGGTCCCCGGGCGAATCACAGGTGGTTCGAGTGGGGGCTCCGCCGCCGCAGTGGCCGCAGGTATGGTGCCGATGGCACACGCCAACGACGGGGGAGGGTCGATCCGCATTCCTGCGTCGTGTTGCGGGCTTTTCGGCATGAAGCCCACCCGTGGACGCAACCCGCTAGGACCTGATTTTGGAGATATTATGAACGGGCTAGTAGCCGAACACGCTGTCACGCGCTCCGTGCGTGATAGCGCTGGGCTACTGGACGCCACTGCCGGGCCCGACATTGGCGATCCCTATTGCGCTCCGCCGCCGGTGCGACCGTTTCTCCAGGAAGTAGGCACCGACCCGGGCAAACTGAGCATCGCCTTCACGACTGCTGCTCCCAGCGGCGTGCCTATCCACGCCGATTGCGTTTGTGCGGTCCAGGAGGCAGCCAAACTTTGCTCTGACCTGGGCCATACCGTGAATGAGGCGGCTCCTAGTGTGGACGCCCAGCGTCTCGTCAACTCTTTTCTCGCTGTCTGGTCAGTGGGCTGCGCAGAGATCATCGACGGTGCCGCGTTCTTGACGGGCCGGAAGCCGACTCCGGATCAATTTGAAGAACTGACTTGGGTTTTAGCCCAGCAGGGACGCGCCATCAGCGGACCAGCCTATCTGCTCGCCGTGAACGCGCTGCAAAACATCGCTCGCCAAGTCGCGCGATTCTTTGCAAACTACGATATCTGGCTCACGCCGACTCTCGCGGAGCCACCGCTGCCGCTAGGCAGCTTCGACGCGCGGGCGGGCGATCCGCTGTACGGCTTGCAGCGCGCACTCGCGTTCGTTCCCTTCACGCCGCTATGCAACGTGACCGGCCAGCCCGCGATGTCGGTGCCGCTGTTCTGGAACGCAGAAGGGCTGCCAGTGGGCACGCACTTTGTGGGGCGATTCGGTGA
>DASQIH010000112.1:0-8218 GCA_035631655.1 Terriglobales bacterium | reverse complement strand
AAAAGCTCAGTTCGAGAAGGTAAGCCGCAGCTTCAAGTCTCAACTGGAAGCGGAGCTGCATGCCACACGTCGTAGCGAAGAAGCCGATGCTCCGCAGAAGTGACCAGGAATCAGTGAACTATCCGCGGATCCTCGGAATTGGAACGGCCAACCCGCCGATCAGGCTTACGCAAGAGCAAAGCTTCTACGCTGCTGGCTACGAAAGCGAACGCATTCGGAAGATCTTCCTGAACAGCGACATTGAATACATTGGAATAAATTCCCCTGGAAATCGGTTCTCACCATAGCGGCCAGAGATTCGCCGGGCCGCCATCTGGATTCCGAGGACTTTTTTGTGCGTGCCATCATCAGCCTGCCTTTAGCTGGCTTATTTGTCTTTCTGGCCGGACTTAACGCGTGGATCATGTTGACCGGCCGTGGCGTATCTCCGCGCAGCCGCAGGCTGTGGACCCAAGTGCACCGAATTTGCGGCTATACCTTCATCGCGCTATTCGCGATTTTTTGCTATTTCATGCTCTTACGCGTCAGGGGGTCCTCAGATGAGCTCTCGCCGCGCCTTATATTGCATATGGGCCTGGCGTTGGTCCTGGCTCCTCTGCTCCTGGTGAAAGTGATTGTCGTCAGATATCAAAAGGCCGCGTGGGGTGTTCTGATGGCCCTCGGTATTACCATTCTTGTGACGGCCTTCACCCTGGTTGCAGTGAATGTGTCCGTACACTATCTGCGCAATGCTTCGCCCCATAAGGTGCCTTTTGCGATTTCGCTGAGAGTTATCGTGGTAGTCGTCATCTTGGCGGCGGTCGCGTTTCTTACGAGGAGCAAACATGCGAATTCCAAGCCGGACTCGGCAGCGGTTTCTCCCGCGAAACCTGCTGATCAAGAATCCACCAATCGGCTGGAGACTTTGAGCTTAACCCTGGCACGAATCGACCCACAAACCCCGGATGCCAAGACACTACGGTTTCTTCTGCCGCAAGCCCGGCACCTTCGGGCTCTTCCTGGGCAATTCCTGACGTTCGAATGGCTGATCGACGGAAAAAAGTTTACTCGTTCATATTCGATCTGTTCTTCCCCTGCTCAGACTAGCTACATCGAGATCACACCCAAGCGAGTGGAGAACGGCTGCATTTCTACGTTTCTTAATGACCGCGCTAAGGTCGGCCTAGCGGTCCAAGCTCGAGGCCCGTACGGCAAGTTCTATTTTGATCAATCCAAACATCGAAGGATCGTCCTGATCGCCGGTGGAAGCGGAATTACGCCGATGATCGCGATGCTGCGGTACATCGACGACTTGTGTATTCCGGTGAATGCCACATTGATCTACTGCGTTCGCACCGAACAAGATGTCTTCTTCAAAGATGAACTTACGATGCTTCAAAGTCGGTTCAGCACGTTTCGGTACGTTTTGGTCCTGTCTCGGCCAGGTTCCGACTGGAAAGGGTGGACAGGCCGCTTGCGACGGGAGATTCTGGAGCGTGAAGTCGAGAACTCTTCCGAGTCGACATTCTTCTTGTGTGGGCCGCCGTCGTTTATGGGAGTGGGCCGTACATTGCTGAAAGAGATGGAGATCGAACCCTCCAGAGTCCTGCAAGAAAGCTTCGGAGGTGCGGTAGCGGGAGAAAAACAGTCAACTGACGCCGGTTCGCTCGAAGTTCGCTTTTCTCGCTCTGCAGTGGCGTACAAGATGTCGCCTGAGGACACTTTATTGGAGAGCTCGGAGAAGAACGGCGTGTTGCTCCCGTACGGTTGTCGGCAAGGTGTTTGCGGTACCTGCGCTACCAGGTTGCTCAGCGGCAAGGTGAAGATGGAAACTGAGCAGGCACTGAATCATGACTTGCGGTCGCAAGGGGTGATCCTGCCATGCGTCAGCCGGCCTCTCAGCGATGTCATATTGGATGCCTAACCCGAGCGGCCTTTTGAGCGTCTGTATTTGCTAATGGAATCCTTCATGACACACGAACAACTGAGACTCTCTGAGTCAGCGGCGCGAAAGAAACACTGGAAGCGTTGGGGACCATATCTGAGTGAACGTTCCTGGGGAACGGTCCGCGAGGATTACAGCCCTCATGGTAACGCCTGGGAATACTTCCCTCATGATCACGCCCGCTCACGTGCCTATCGGTGGAACGAGGATGGCCTCGCGGGAATCTGCGATCGGCACCAATTCATCTGCTTCGCCCTGGCATTGTGGAATGAGCACGACCCTATCTTGAAAGAGCGCCTCTTCGGGCTGACAGGTAGTGAAGGCAACCACGGAGAAGATGTTAAAGAGCACTACTTTTATTTGGATAGCACGCCAACGCACTCGTACATGAAATATCTGTACAAATATCCGCAGTGTGAGTTTCCTTATGCTCGCTTGATCGAAGAGAACCGCCATCGCGGTAAAGACCAGCCTGAATTCGAGCTACTTGATACTGGCGTATTCGATGATGACCGCTACTTCGACATGTTCGTGGAATATGCAAAGGCGGATGTCGACGACATCCTGATCCAGATCACGGTCGCGAATCGCGGCCCAAAGCCAGCGAATCTTCGAGTGCTACCTACGATTTGGTTCCGCAACACCTGGTCGTGGGGGAATACGGACGGTAGGCCGGAGTTGCATCAATCGTGCTCGGGAGCAAATCCCGTCATTGAATTGAATCATGCCCAGCTTGGTAGGCGATGGCTGCACTTCGAAGGCTCCCCGGAATTTTTGTTCACGGAAAATGAGACGAATTATCCGCGGCTGTTTGGGGTCGACGACCGAACGCCGTACGTGAAGGACAGCATAGACAACTACGTTGTTCACGGTGCAACGGATGCTGTAAATCCGGCACGCAAAGGAACGAAAGCAGCAGCTCATTACGCAATCACGATTGAACCCGCTGAACAGAAAACCATCCGCATGCGCTTGCAGCACTCAGACACAAGCAGGGAGGCATTCTCCGGTTTTGACAAAATCCTGGCACAGCGCCAACGCGAGGCAGATGAGTTCTACGCGACTATCATTCCCCAGGATCTCTCGACGGACGCCCAGAATGTAATGCGCCAGGGTTTCGCCGGCATGTTGTGGTCCAAGCAGTTTTATCACTACGTTGTCAGACACTGGCTGCAAGGTGACACGGGAAACCCAGCCCCCTCCCCAGAACGAAAGAAGGGTCGAAATCGCGAGTGGACGCACCTCTACAACTCAGACGTCATCTCCATGCCTGATAAGTGGGAATACCCCTGGTACGCAGCCTGGGACTTGGCATTTCACTGCGTTCCCCTCGCGCTTGTGGATCCAGATTTCGCGAAGGAGCAGCTCACGCTGATGCTTCGCGAATGGTACATGCACCCCAATGGACAGATTCCCGCTTATGAATGGGCATTCAGCGACGTGAATCCTCCCGTGCACGCCTGGGCCGCCTGGCGCGTTTACAAGATTGATAAGAAGCGCAGCGGCATAGGCGACCGCGAATTTCTGAAGCGGGTGTTTCACAAGCTCATGCTGAATTTCACGTGGTGGGTGAACCGCAAGGATGCGGAAGGTAGGAACATCTTCCAGGGCGGCTTCCTTGGTTTGGACAATATAGGGGTGTTCGACCGCAGCGCGCCCTTGCCGACCGGCGGCTTCATCGAGCAGTCCGATGGGACCAGTTGGATGGCGATGTACACCCTGAATCTGCTGGCGATCGCGATGGAGTTAGCCATAGAAGAACCCTGCTACGAGGACGTAGCCAGCAAATTCTGGGAGCACTTCGTCTATATCGCCCATGCCATGGGCCATCGGGGCCAGGACAGCATGGGATTGTGGAACGACGAGGACGGGTTCTTTTACGACGTACTGCAGCTGCCGAATGGCTCACAGTTTCCCATGAAGATCCGGTCCATGGTAGGACTGATCCCGCTATTTGCCGTCGAAACACTTGAGCCCGAGCTACTGGACCGGTTGCCAGCTTTCAAGCGACGCTTGGAGTGGTTTATCGACAACCGTCCTGACCTCACGCATCACTTGGCTTGCATGAGAACTGCGGGCGCATCGGCACGCCGCCTGCTTTCGATCGCCAACCGGCAGCAGTTGCGTAGCATTCTCAGATACATGCTGGATGAGCGAGAGTTCCTCTCGCCGTACGGGATTCGTGCGCTGTCACGTTTTCATCGCGAGAACCCTTACACCCTTCGCGTGAACGGAACCGAGCACCGCGTGGATTACCAACCCGGCGAATCCTCCACTGGACTCTTTGGCGGAAACTCGAACTGGCGCGGTCCGATCTGGTTTCCCGTTAACTTCCTGCTGATCGAATCACTGCAGAAATTCCATCACTATTTCGGCGAGAGCTTCACGGTAGAGTTCCCCACCGGGTCCGGGAAGATGATCACCCTATGGGAAGTAGCTGCGGAGCTATCGCGACGATTACTGCGCATTTTCAGCCGGGATGGCGACGGCCGGCGGCCGGTGTTCGGCAACTCAAACAAATTCCAGAGCGATCCGCACTGGCGCGAGTTGATCCTGTTCCACGAGTATTTTCACGGCGATTCCGGCGCGGGGCTTGGCGCGAGCCATCAGACAGGGTGGACCGGACTGGTCACTAAGCTGATTCAGCAAAGCGGAGAGCGATGCAAGGGTAAAGAGGCCGACGCGGTTGTCGCAACTGAAGCCTCGAATTGGATAGAGGAGGAGAAAAAGAAGGTATGAAGGCTATCACTGTGTTTCCGGGAAAGCCCAATACGGTACAACTCACCGAAGTGAATAAACCAGCGCTCGACCAGATCCCGAACGGTCGCGGTGTGCTGGTAAAAGTTTTGAGGGTAGGTGTGGACGGCACTGACAAAGAAATCAACGCCGCTGAATATGGAACAGCTCCTCCTGGATACGACTACTTGATCATCGGACACGAAGGTTTTGGCCGGGTCGAAGCAGTGGGTCCCGAAGTCACCGAATTCGAGCCGGGTGATTACGTTGTGGCGACAGTCCTCAGACCGGGCAAAAGTATTTACGACCTGATTGGCACAAACGATATGAGCACGGATGAGACCTATTACGAACGCGGTATCAGTTTGCGTCACGGTTATTTGACCGAATACTACGTAGACGATGCCGAATTCATCATCAAAATACCGCAGGGCTTGAAGCAGGTCGGCGTGCTGCTCGAACCCATGACAGTGGTTGAAAAGGGCATCCAGCAGGCCTTCGAAATCCAACGCCGCCTCAAGGTCTGGAAACCGCGTAAAGCGGCGGTCATGGGCGCAGGTACCATTGGCCTGTTGGCATCGCTCGTATTGCGCTTGAGGGGGTGTGACGTGACCACCTTTGCCCGCAGTGCCAAGCCCTATCTCAATTCCGATCTTATCGAGGCGCTCGGTGCGCGGTATCTCTCCGCCAAGGAGATAACGATTTCGGGTGCAGCGCGGCAGTACGGCCCATTTGATCTCATATTTGAAGCTACCGGGAATTCTTCGGTCGTGTTCGATAGCATGCAGGCTCTCGCTAAGAACGGCGTTCTGGTGCTCGCGAGCGTTACCGGTGGGGATAAGGCGATCTCCATTCCCGCCGATCGCATTAACTTGGGATTTGTCCTCGGCAACAAAGTGATGGTTGGCACGGTGAATGCGAATCGAGAACATTTCGAACTTGGTGTGCGGGACATGTCGCAGGCCGAACTCGAGTATCCCGGCTGGTTAGGCAAACTTCTTACCGATCCAGTACCGGGGCTCGACAAGTATGCTGAGCTGTTCCAAAAACTCACATCGGCCAACGGAAGCATCAAGGTGTTCTGCCAAGTAGCAGATATGCAGGACTAACGCGGTGGCCATATCAATGGGCGGAGAGGGTTGGAATCGACAATCCTGCCACTGCATTCGGAAGGAAAGCATTCCCAGGGGTCCATTCCAAATTTGGAATCTCGCAACTGCTTGATTTAAAAGAATTGGTCGGGGAGAGAGGATTTGAACCTCCGACCCCCTGGTCCCGAAACAAAGAAAATTAGCCAAGGTGTTGATTTTTCAATCCATGTGAGTGGGTGCAACCGTACAAATTCACGTAATTCCTGCTGGAAGCTCTCATTCATTTTGTTATGGGTGCCCCAGATTGGGTGCCCCAAACCAGAGTTCATCGGGGCAGAGTTGAGCTAAACGTCCACTGCCTGGACTTATTCTCTGTTGCCAAACTGGCAACTTAACGACCAATGCACCAGGGCGCCTGGTCTTCTACAGCTAAGCGTGGTGCGAAGTGAGCAACGCCATCAATTGGCGGCTCAAGCTAGGAAGCGGAGTTGCTGCAGTAGTGATTGCCTTGACGTGCTGCCGCTGTCTCCCATGAAATCTTCGCGTGAATATCATCGATAAGAAATCGTACCCCCTGATTGTCGGAAGGGTTCAGCCAGAGCATCCGGTCAAAAATACACGCGGCTTCCTCGAAGCGGCCTAAGCGCCAAAGACACAATCCGAATCCGTGCATGCAACGGAGGAATGGCCGATTATCGATCCAGCCCCACGGCAGCAGTCCGTCGAAACTCGGTCCCAGTGATAATTCGCCAATCCGAAATCCAACCTCGTAGTGCCGAATCGCGTCCTTTGGCCAATGGTCGAAAACCAAGTTGCCGAGATGAGCGTGAGCGTCGAGGCAGCGGAGATCGGAATGGCAAAGTTCCATCAGTATGTTTCTTGCGCCTTGCGTATCGCCAGCGTCCTTGCGGTCGTTGGATTCTGTGATCGGGTCTGAAAACGGATCATCCGGATCGGCTCCCGGCAATACTTGCTCCATCTCGAATTGCCTCCGCGGCCCTCGGGCGATGATCGGCTTGGCCCATTTCTCGATCGGCTCGCCTTGTTCTCCCCAATATTCTTCTGCCGGATCCCAGTTGCCCTGACCTTCGAGCTTCAGTGGGACGAGCCCCAGCGCGCTGGCATCGATCCGTGTGGATTCAAGGAGGCCGGATAGATATGCGGTCCCGCCGTAGTTCCATTGTTTGCGCGGCCGGACCAAGGCGATCTCGCCGGGAATAACATGCCAAATGCGACCAGCACGAAGTGTGATGGTGTGGTCACTTTGAAGCGGGCGGCAACGCGCGGTCGTCTGTTTGACCGAGAGTACGATCAGCTCTACCGGATTTCGCAGAGTGATCGATCCCGCACGCTCTTCGGAGTGTGCCGCGTGTGGTGTAGCTTTTTCACCAAGGGGGTAGGGCACCAGCCCCATCCAATGGCGGTAGGCTGCGACATACCGCGAACCGTCCGAGTGCGTTGTCACCAGAACCTCTGATACCGCCACTTCGTATTCCCGACCATCTGACCGGCGACAGGTCGCAGTCACCCCGCGCCGCTGGTTGCCGTCGTAGTTGAAGCTCACCAACTTGACTGGCTCGCCGATTACGAACCCATCGCAAGGTAACGAGACGTGCTTCTGCAACGCCTGCTGGAAATTCCAAATCCGTTCGTCATCGCCGCGTGCTTCTGCTGTAAGCTCGTCGATAATCTCACCCAGGCTCGCCCGTTCTGGTGGCTTTGCGTTCTTCATGAGTGGTTCCCGTGGCGCTCGGCCCAACGTGCCTTGGCTCGCTCCAGAAAGGAAGGTTTTTCAAGGTGTTTCGCGCCGACCGCTAATGCCTGAAATCCGCTCATGAAGCCGGTCTTGCGAAAATGTAAACTGCTCACGTGGCCCACGATTTTTCCCCATTCAGTGGCTAATGCCGCTTGTTGATAGCAGTCTCGCGCGCGCGCGAAATTGGATAAAGCGACATCATAATATTTACTCTTCTTTGCGTCCACGATGCGCATTCCTTGGGGCGGGCGACATGGAAGGAGCATCTAGCGGGTTTCCTTTTTTGTGCCATGATTCTGAACGGATGTATACGTACAGAATAGATGCGATACAGAACAAGGAGACCCTTATGTCTGATGACCTCGCCACGTTGGAGACCCAAAGATCCAAGCTCCTGACCTAATTGCGCAATAGCGGTCCAAGCCGAGGGTGGCACCATTTGCTTCTGCTGGTGGCTCATCTTCGATATCTCCGTGCGCACCAAGGGTTCTTGCGAGCGTTGCGGAGCGGAATAGAGTAGGCTGACTTCTTTAATGTTAGTGAGCTGGTCTATGATCTCGGCAACGCTGTGCACCATGCCGGCCTGAGCCGAATATGCACGGCTGCTTGCGAGCGGTGCTCAATCAGGGGAAAGTATGGGAATTGGTTGGGACTAATCCCGCGCAAGGCGTCCGGTTACCCCGCAAGAAAGCACGCAAGCCTCCTGTTGTA
>DASQIH010000111.1:0-101874 GCA_035631655.1 Terriglobales bacterium | reverse complement strand
GAACAGGGCGTCTATACTTCGGGGTCCACACGCAGTGGTACTTGCTGCTGTACACCACGTTGTTGTTCGCTTTGTATCCTTCCATTGCCATGAATAGGTGTATACTACAGGTATCTATCTAATACAAGGACAATCGGTTTTGCTTCGCAAAATACGCCTTACATCCCCAGCCCTGAAGGGCGGGGCTTTACGGCGTTTATTGGTAAAGAAAATTCACCGCCGAGTACGCCGAGAGCGCCGAGGAATCTCTCGGCGTACTCGGCGGTCTCGGCGGTGAATTAATCTTCCTTAATCCCATCAAAAAGGTCGGTTTCCGGCCTGATTGGGCCCGGATTGCTTACGGCGGCCAGGTGGAACATCTCATTAGTTCCGCGCTGGCGCACGGTATTCTCAAAAATCGGGAACAGAGGCGCCTGGCTGGCGTGCGCATGGAAAGCCTCAATCTTGATCTCAAGGTACTTGCCAATGTCGATGACGGCAGAGACCGGCGACGGCGAGATCGGCTGCCGCTCCGGCAGCGTGAAATTCGCAGTCCCGTAATAGAGTTTCTGCACTCTATGAGGGGAAAGGCCGTCGTTGAAGTGATCGGGATAGCGATTGCTGCGCCCAGCCCACTGCACTGCCAGCGTCGTAAAAACGGATGCCATCGAGTGATCAGGATGGGCGGTAACCGCGCCTTCCGGACCGAAGGTGAGCACGACCTGAGGGCGAAAGTCACGGATATGTCGGGTGACCTCGCGCACGACGTTGTACAGATCGAGACGGTGGAGTTGGCCGTCAGCGTAGTCGAGAACGATACCGCGCGAAACCCGTAGCACTTCACAGGAACCGGCAAACTCCTTCCGGCGCAAGGCCTCAAGTTCTTGATCATTCCGGGAGTCGCCGCGGTAAGTAGCTGCCTGCCCCGGTGTGAGACAAAGCACACAAGTTTCCACACCACGATCGTGGTACAGCCGGAGAGAACCACCGAAGCCCCCGGCTTCGTCGTCGGGATGAGCAGTAACGCACATCAGGCGGAGCATCTTTTGATTGTATCGTGACGGGATGCAATGAACCTGGGTGTAGGCACTTACAATGAGTTCGCTGTGGCAACGCCGCTCAGAGCCAGCCGGAACCGCAACCTCGCCGACAAGGCTAACATCTTCTTCTTCATCACGGTCAGCTTGCTCCTGCTGGTACGCACGCAGCGTTTCCCCGGTTGGCGCGTGCTTCTTCTGGTCAATCTGGGGTGTCTGTTGGCGATCGAGTTGCTGGTGCGCTTTGCCGGGCGGGCGCCGCTCTGGCGGTTCCTGCACGAGTGGTACCCGCTCGCCATGCCGATCGTGACCTTTGAAGAGGTGTCACGATTGTCATTCATTTTCCGCAGCGGCTGGCAGGATGGGTACATCCTCGACTTGGAAGCACGATTGTTCTCTGTTCCCCCCACCGTATGGCTGGGTCGGCATAGCTCACCAGGAATTACTGAATTACTCGAGATTGGCTATTTCTCCTATTTCGTGCTGCTGATGATCGCGGCCGGCGCCTTCTATGCGCGATCAGATCGTCGAGCATTCCGAGAGGTCATGGATGCGACTGTGCTCAGCTATATCCTCTGCTACGTGGTCTTCCTGCTGTTCCCGACCGAAGGGCCGGCGTACACGCTTGCGGCATTGCACGGCGCGGCTTTGCCCGGCGTAGGGCCGTTCCATTGGGCTGTGCGGCTCATCCAGAGGCACGCGGGGGTGCACGGGAACGCTTTCCCCAGCGCGCATGTCGCCGGCGGCGTAGTGGCGCTGATTTTTGCCTTGCGATATGCGCCGAAGCTGGGAATCACCCTGACCCCGTTAGTAATCCTGCTCTGCCTGGGAGCTGTGTATGACCGCTATCATTACCTGTCCGATGTCGTAGCGGGGGTGGTATTCGGAGCGCTGCCTGCACTGTTGATTTTGTGTTGCAAGCTGCCGGGGCAGGAGCGCCAGACATAGACCTGCCGTTCACTCCAGGAAATTCTTCAGACAGGCCGTGAAGATAACGAACTCCGCAAGGAGATTAGGGAATCCAAGAGCGGGTGAACCACCTCCCGTAAGGCGGTAAACTGAAGCACATGCATCTGATCTATGGAATTAATTCCGTAGCCGAGGCGCTGAAAGCCCGAGGCCGCGCCTTCGAATACATCAGTGTAGCCAAAGAGCGGCAGGACTTGCGGCTACAGCGAGTGATTGAGGAATGCCGGCGAATTGGTCTGCCGGTGCGCTTTGTGTCGCGTGCAGAACTGGACCGCATGACCGGAAACGTGGCGCACCAGGGCGTGGTAGCGGTGAGCTCAGCCAAACAATACAGCGATCTGGATGACGTGATCAGGTCCAAGCGCGGGGCTTACTCGCTGGTGCTGGTGCTGGATGGAGTCGAAGACCCGCACAATCTGGGAGCGATCATACGTACGGCCGATGCCGCGGGCGTCGATGGGCTGATCATCCCCGAGCGCCGGGCCGCGGGCGTGACAGGCACTGTAACCAAGGTGTCAGCCGGCGCAACGGCCCACCTTCCTATTGCCAAGGTGACCAACGTTGCCCGCACTCTTGAAGATTTGAAAGCACAGAATATATGGACCGTTGGGCTGGACGAACGCGCGCCGACCACCTATGAAGCTATTGACTACAACATGAATTGCGCTATTGCCTTGGGCGCGGAAGGCAAAGGATTGCACGACTTAGTCAAGAAGAAGTGTGATTTTCTGGTCTCCATTCCGATGCTGGGCAAAGTGCCGTCGCTGAACGTATCCGTTGCGGCGGGCGTGATTCTCTACGAAATCGTGAGGCAGAGACGCGGCAAAGGAGCAGTGCAGGTCACCAAATGAAGTTCTTGCGGGGTATTTTCCTCTTCTGCCTTTTCCTTTTCGTTGTTGCGAACTGCTCTGCTTTGGACCGCGACGCGTTTACTTTCACGAATTACAAGTTGAATGTACGGATAGAACCCCAGCAACAACGGTTGGCCGCGCGCGGAGAAATCACGTTGCGCAATGATTCACCTGTGCCACAGAAGAATGCGGTGCTGCAGATTTCTTCGTCGCTAGGCTGGCGTTCGATTCAGATTGACGGCAAACCGGTGCAGTTTGTCTCGCAACCTTACACCTCCGATATCGATCACACTGGAAGTCTGTCCGAGGTCATCGTGAGCTTGCCGCAGGAAGTTCCGACCAATGGAAGCGTAGAACTGGAGGTCGGCTACGAAGGCACGGTCGCGCTCGACACCACACGGCTGACACGGATTGGCGTCCCTGCAGAAGCGGCCAAGCATAGCGACTGGGACCAAATCAGTCCGAGCTTTTCTGCCGTGCGCGGTGTCGGCTATGTAACGTGGTATCCAGTTGCACAGGAGGCCGCGAATCTGTCAGAGGGGAACAGCCTTTTCGAGGTGTTAGAGAAGTGGAAGTCGCGCGAAAAAGATGCCGCAATGGATCTCGACCTCTGCCTGCAACGAGACGCAGGTCCGACACCCATGCTTCTGGCGAATGGCGCGTCGGCGGGCGGGAACCATGACGCCTGCACCACCTACAAGTTCGTGGCTATTGGCGTAACAGTTCCGACGTTTGCCACCGGTTCGTACTCAGCCTTGGGCAACAAATTAGCTGACGTGCACTACCTCGGCGACAACAAGGCCGCGGCTCAATCCTACATCAGCGCCCTCGAGACCACTCTGCCGCTGGTTTCTGCTTGGTTTGGCGAACCGCGTGGCACAACCGAAGTGGTGGAATTGCCCGATCCCTATGCGGCGCCCTTCGAGGCCGGGACGCTGGTGCTTACGCCTTTCATCACCGATCAGAAATTCGCAGAGCTCACGCTCGTGCACGAACTCACACACGCTGCGTTCCCTTCGCCTCGGCCATGGATCTTTGAAGGCGTTGCGCATTTCGCGCAGGCGCTGTGGCGCGAAAAACAGGCAGGGCTTCAAGCTGCCCTCGACTACATGGGCCGGCATCGATCGGCGATTGTCCAGGCAGAAAAAGCGCAGGAGCCTAAGGCGGCGCAGGCCCTGATCACTACCACGGATGAGGAGTTCTATCGTAGCAAGGCAATGTTCGTCTGGTGGATGCTGCGTGACATGATCGGCGATAACGCCCTGAAGCAGGCGCTCAAGACCTACCGAGCAGAGGAAGACAAAGACATTTCCTACATGCAGAAGCTCATTGAAGCCGCGACCAAACGTGACTTGCGGTGGTTCTTCGAGGATTGGGTCTATCACGACAAGGGGTTGCCCGACTTCCGAGTGGCTTCGATCTACCCCCGAGCGCTGGAAGGAGGCGGATACGTGGTCACGGTTTCAGTAGAGAATTTGGGCGCGGCAGGCGCCGAGGTGCCCGTGACTGTAACGATTCAAGGCGGCGAGGTCACAAAGCGGCTCGAGGTGCGTGGGAAATCGACAGCATCGATCCGCATCGAGGTTCCATCGAAACCTGAGGAAGCTCTGGTGAACGACGGCAGCGTGCCGGAGAGCGATCTGAGCAACAATACGTTCAAGATTGAAGCCACAAAATGATTGCCAATTGCCAGTTGCCGATTTCCAATTGCAGGGCAGCTAGAATTTAGATTGTTGTTTGGATATCTCAGTCGAGGGTTTTGCAATCAACAATCACCAATTCTGATCTTCAATCGACAATTGGCAATCGAAAATTGACAATTGCTTTCTGGAGCGCTTCTTGGCCTACATTCAATTTCTCGGCGCCGCCGGCGTCGTCACCGGCTCCAAGCACCTGATCAATACTTCTTCTGACTCGAGCGGGAAGAACGGATTCCAGGTGCTGATCGACTGCGGCTTGTTCCAGGGCCAGAAGGAATGGCGAGAGCGCAACTGGCAGGACACGCCGGTTCCGGCGAAGGAGATCGACGCCGTCATCCTGACGCATGCCCACCTCGACCACTCCGGCTGGATTCCCCGTCTGGTAAAAGAGGGTTTCCGAGGTCCGATCTACGCCACCCCCGCGACCATTGATCTTTGCAGCATTCTGCTGCCCGACTCCGGACACCTGCAGGAAGAAGACGCAGAGTTCTACAACAGGAAGAAGAAATCCAAGCATAGCCCGGCACTGCCGCTCTACACGTTCGAGGAAGCGCAAGAATGTTTGCCGTACTTCAAGCCGATAGAGTTTGAAGTCCTAAAACAGCTTTGCCCCGATTTGTCATTTCGCTATGTGCGCGCCGCACACATCTTAGGCTCATCGATGGTGGAGGTGAGTCTTAAGACCAGCAACGCGGTGCGCCGTCTGCTGTTCACGGGCGACATCGGGCGGGTGCGCAATCACAATGTGGCTCCCGGCAAAGTCGTGCATTCGGGGCCTACCGAAGGCGAGTCAGCCGACTTGGTCGTGATGGAATCCACCTATGGCAACCGGCAGCATCCGACAAATGATCCGCGACCCGAACTGGCGTCACTCATTAAGCAAACCGTGCAACGCGGCGGCAGTGTGATCGTCCCAGCCTTCGCGGTGGAGCGCACCCAGAAATTCCTGTTTCTGCTGAAAGAGATGATGGAATCGGGACAGATTCCAAAACTTCCCGTGTATTGCGACAGCCCTATGGCCATCAAAGCCGTGGAGATCTTCCTGAAGTACTCGGAAGAATACAGCGAAGAAGCGCGCACCCTGATCAAGAAATACGGATCTCCGCTGGACTGGCCGGGTTACAGCTTTGCCTCCACCCCGGAAGAGTCGAAAAAAATTAACGCTTCGCTCTTTCCGTCGATCATCCTGTCCTCCAGCGGGATGGCGACCGGTGGGCGCATCCTTCATCACCTGGCCCAGCGGTTGCCTGATCCGAAAAACACGGTCCTCTTCATCGGTTTCCAGGCGCCGGGAACCCGCGGATTCACCATTAAGAGCGGTGCTCCGGCCGTGAAGATATATGGCGAGGAGGTCTCCATCCGCGCTCAAGTGGCGGCCTTGGAGCAGTTCAGCGATCACGCCGATCCACCCGAATTGCTGGAATGGTTGCAGACTTTTTCAAAAAATCCGGACGTCACCTATCTGGTACACGGCGAGCCGGCAGCTTCCTCTCAGTTGAGGGACACGATGCGCAAAGAACTCGGCTGGAACGTGCAGGTAGCCGAATGGATGCAGAAAGTGGACGTGACCTGATTGACGAATTTTCGAATTTTAGAATTAACGGATTGAAAATCTCTAAATTCGACAATCGAAAATTCTCCCATTCCTCAATATTAGGAGTTGCCATGACTGAAGCCGAACTGAAGAAGCATCTCGAGGCGGCAGAGAAGAGCCCAAAAGAAATCGCGGCGGCGGTCTCGGGCCTCCCTGACAAGGTGCTGCGTTTCAAACCCGCTCCCGAAAAATGGTGCATTCTGGAAATTCTGGCTCATCTTGCGGACATGGAAATCCTGTATGCCTACCGTATCCGCCAGATGCTCGCCGATAAGCAACCGGTGATCGCCCCGATCGACCAGGACGACTGGGCACGCAACCTCGGCTACCTCGAGAGTTCGCCACCGGAATTGGTCGCGCTCTACGGCCTCAATCGACATCACAATCTGCGCTTGTTGAGGCGAATGAAACCCCGCGATCTGGAAAAGTCGGCCTTTCATCCGGAGTACAAGCAGGATGTGACCGTCGCCACTATGGTCGAAAGACTGGCAGCCCACGGCCCCAACCATTTGGCTCAAATCGAACAGTTGAAGAAACAGGCGTCGCGCAAGTAGTCCAATCGTCACGGTGACCCATGAGCGTAGTGTGCATTGGTGAAACGGGTGAGGGCATCCAGCTTACCGGCCGCGGCTCCGGAGTCAATCGAGTAGGCCGCGAGTGGCAGCGCTCCGGAAAGGTGATCTGCTCGGGCCGCAGCCACCAGGCCAGCGGCAGCATTCAGTAGAACGATATCGCGTCGCGGCGAATGCTTCCCACCCAGAATTTCCCGAATGATCGTGGCGTTGGCGGCGGCATCCCCGCCGGAGATTTCTTCCGTGCTGGCGCGTTTTAACCCAAATTCCTCGGGCGTGACCTCATAGGAGCGCACGACTCCCTCGCGCACCTCCGCCACCCGAGTCGAGGCAGTAACTGTGATTTCGTCCAAGCCGTCGTTGCCGTGGACCACCAGGGCGCGGTGCAGGCCGAGCATGCTAAGCGCCTCGGCAAGTTTCTCGACCAATTCGGCGGAATATACCCCCACCACCTGGGCGGAAGCATGCGCGGGATTGGTAAGCGGCCCGAGCAAATTGAAGACAGTGCGCAGCCGGAGCTCACGGCGGGCCGGTTGCACGTACTTCATCGCCGAATGCATGGCAGGCGCAAACAGGAAAGCGATGCCCACGTCATCCAGGCAGGCAGCCAGGCGAGCGGGTGGCAGGGTGATGTTGACCCCCAGAGCTTCCATCACGTCCGCCGAACCGCATTGCGAAGTCACACTACGATTGCCGTGTTTGGCCACACGCACCCCGGCGCCGGCCACCACCAGCGCCGTGGCGGTCGAGATGTTGAAAGTGCCACTGGCGTCGCCGCCAGTGCCGCAAGTATCTACCAGGGCGTCGCGCTCGGTGCCACTGACATCCACCGTAGAATTACGCTTGACGGGTAGGGGTGCAGCAGCCTGGCGGATGGCCTCGGCGAATCCGACAATCTCCTCGACCGTCTCACCCTTCATGTGCAGACCGACCAGCAGTGCGGCAATCTGGGCATCAGTGCATTCCCCGGCCAACACTTGCGACATCACGCCGCGTGCCTCCTCGCGCGAGAGGGACTGGCGGTGGTTAGCGATGCGGTGCAGGACGTCGGTGATCATTCGAGTAGTAAAGGGTAGCACCTGGGGCGGTGATTGCGTCAGATGACATGACATTGTGATGTTCGCCGTTTGCGGTAGGAGAAACCGTTCTATAGAATCGGAAGTTTGCTGCCCGCAGTCGCAAGCCGCAAGCAAGTCCTACCCAGGAATTTATGGAGCAGGAATCGTCATGAAAATCCATGAGTACCAGGCCAAGGGAATTCTAAAGAAGTATGCAGTGGCGGTGCCGCGCGGCGAAATGGCGGAAACCCGCGAGGAGGCCGAGGCCGCTGCCAAGAACCTGTTAGCCGCCGGCGCTACTGGCGTAGTCGTAAAAGCTCAGATCCACGCCGGAGGTCGCGGCAAGGGTGGCGGCGTAAAGATTGCCCAATCCATGGATGAGGCGGGCGAAATCGCCGCCAAGATGCTCGGCATGAAGCTGGTGACGCACCAGACGGGGCCCGAAGGTCGAATCGTTCGCCGCTTGCTCATTGAAGAAACCCTGCCCATCGAGAAGGAACTCTATCTCGGCATTCTCCTGGACCGTGCTGAAGCCAAGCCGGTCTTCATGGCTTCAGCAGCAGGAGGCATGGAGATCGAACAGGTCGCCGCTGAAAACCCCAGTGCCATTCTGAAGCAGCATATCGATCCAGGCATGGGTCTGGAGCCTTTCCAGGCGCGCAAGATCGCATTTCAGCTGGGACTCAAGCCGCAGCAGATCACTCCGGCAGTACAGTTTCTCACCGGCCTGTATCGCGCCTTCCTCGATACCGATGCTTCGCTGCTGGAAATTAATCCTTTTATTACCTGCACCGACGGGCGCTTGTTCGCGTTGGACGCCAAGATCAACTTCGATGACAACGCGCTGTTCCGCCATCCCGACATTCGCGAACTCCGCGACATCACCGAAGAGGATCCGCTGGAAGTGGAGGCCTCGAAATACAGCTTGAACTACATCAAGCTGGACGGCAATGTAGGCTGCATGGTGAATGGCGCCGGCCTTGCCATGGCCACCATGGACATCATCAAGTACGCCGGCGGAATGCCCGCCAATTTCCTCGACGTTGGCGGCGGTGCTAACGCCGAGCAGGTCACGCACGCGTTCGAAATCCTGCTCAGCGATAAGAATGTGAAGGCGGTGCTGATTAATATTTTTGGCGGCATCCTGCGAGTCGACACCCTTGCGAGCGGTGTCGTCGAAGCAGCAAAGAAGACTAACATCCAGCTGCCGATTGTGCTGCGGCTGGAAGGCACGAATGTAGAGGCCGGCCGCGAGATCCTGAAGCAATCAGGACTGAACTTCACCGTTGCCGAAACGATGAAAGACGCCGCTGAGAAGGTGGTTGCGGCAGCGAGGGCATAAGTTTCAGGTAGCGACGCGGCTTTGCCGCGGCTAATTTTATTCGAAGTGCGATTGCAAAGAGAGTCATCATGGCAATTCTGGCTGATAAGAACACGCGATTAATTGTGCAGGGACTTACGGGACGAGAAGGCACGTTCCACGCCAAGACTGCCGCCGACTACGGAACCAAGGTGGTTGGCGGTGTCACTCCTGGTAAGGGTGGGACCACGCACGAAGGCTGGCCTATCTTTAACAGCGTCCAGGAAGCGGTGGACAAGACCGGCGCTAACGCCAGCGTGATTTTTGTTCCGCCGCCGTTTGCGGCGGACGCCATTATGGAAGCCGCGGATGCCGAAGTTGAGCTTATCGTCTGCATCACTGAAGGCATTCCCACGCTCGACATGGTGCGCGCCTGGGAGTTCCTGCAAAATCGCCGCTCGCGGCTCATTGGCCCGAACTGTCCGGGGATCATATCGCCAGGCAAGTGCAAGATCGGCATCATGCCGGGGCACATTCACCGCGAGGGTCCGGTGGGAATCGTGTCGCGTTCCGGGACGCTGACCTACGAAGCGGTGTACCAGCTCACCACCCGCGGCGTCGGCCAGAGCACTGCCATTGGAATTGGGGGCGATCCGATTATCGGGACGAATTTCGTCGATGCCCTTGAGCTATTCAATCGCGATCCGCAGACCGAAGCGGTGGTGATGATCGGAGAAATAGGTGGTAATGCGGAAGAGACGGCTGCCGAGTACATCAAGTCTCACATGAAAAAGCCCGTGGTGGGTTTTATCGCTGGGCAGACCGCCCCTCCGGGACGGCGCATGGGACATGCTGGCGCCATCATCTCGGGCGGCAAGGGAACCGCGGCAGAGAAGATTAAGGCCATGGAAGCGGCCGCAATTCGCGTGGCCAAAACGCCGGCGCTGATTGGCGAAACTGTGGCGGCCGCTATGGGTGTGGCGGCAAGAGCGTAGTGGCCACTAGCTCCTAAATGAACCATTGCGTGAGAAGTGCGGCGGACACGCACATTAAGTTTTTCACATAAGCCAACCACTAACGACCAAGGACGAAAGACGGAATGAAGACCTTGCAACGCACTCTTACTATTGTTAAGCCCGATGCAGTTCGGAAAAATGCCGTCGGGGACATCATTGAGCAGTTCGAAAAAAATAGCTTCCGCATCCTCGCGATGAAGATGTTGGAAATCAGCAAGCACCAGGCTGAGCAGTTCTATGCTGTCCACGCCAGCAGACCTTTCTACCACTCGCTGACCGAATTCATGTCGAGCGGGCCGATCGTGGTGCTGGCCCTGGAGAAGGAAAACGCCATCGCCGATCTGCGCGAGCTGATGGGTGCCACTAACCCCGCCAATGCCAAGGAGGGCACCATCCGCAAGAAGTGGGGAAGCAGTATCGAGCACAACGCGATCCATGGTTCCGATGCCGACGACACCGCACGTTTCGAGTTGAGCTACTTTTTCGCGGGTTACGAGCTGGCGAAATAAATTCTCAGTTCCCGGTTCTCAGCTCTCAGTTTCTGCGGTTCCAAAGTTCTTGCTTGCCGAGGATGAACCAACGGCATTTAACTTAGATATCCTTTGGAACCATATCCACGAGCATTGACGTTCGTGCTTGATGACGCGACTCGGACCTAGCAACTGAGAACCGAGAACTTGTAACTGAGACGGAGAACTATTTCTATGCCGATGGTTCAAATAACCATGCTCGCAGGTCGTACGCCCGAGCAGAAACGCAAGCTCGCAAAACGCATCACCGACGCTTTGGTAGAAGAGGCTGCCGCCCGCCGCGAAGCCATCGTGATTGCTTTTCACGATGTGGCTAAGGAGAGTTACGCCTCGGGAGGAGTGCTGATGGCGGACAAAGGATAATAACCGTGTGGGCGCGAATCTCTGAGCTGCGCAAGCCGGGTCAAAGACCCAGCTCCATACAATCTGCGCTATTCGAGTGGTTCGTACAAATGCCCTTCGATGCGGTCTGCCATCTTGGGGAGCTCTTTCCGAGCAAACTGTAGGAAATGCGAGGCAGCGCGATGAGCTTCGAGCGCAGCGTCATCTTTGTACTGTTCATAGATAAAGAAGCGCCGTGGTTCGGTCTTATGGCGGTGGACTTGGTAGGTCACGCAGCCTGGCTCTTTGCGCGATTCCTCGGTAAGCTTCGTAAACAACTTGGCCACTTCCGCTTCATGTCCTACCTTCGCCATCCACGTCACGGCCAAGACAACCATTGCCCTGTTCGCTCCTTAGTTAGTTCCGCACCCGCGCCCTACTCCTCTGGCGCGCTCCTACTTCTAATTCTGCCGCGAATTCATCGACGAAGACGGTCTGATCCCGGTCCGGGCCAGTGGAGACCATGCCCACCCGGGCGCCAGTCTCCTTCTCGACGAACTTCAGATACTCCCGTGCCGGATTAGGCAATTTCTCCAGCCTGGTGATGCCCTGCGTGGATGTTCGCCAGCCCGGCATCTTCTCATAAACAGGATGAATCTTCGCGTACCCGCTATCTTGCGCAGGAATTTCTGCGGTCTGTTTGCCGTTAACTTTGTAGCCGACGCAGACCGGAATTTCCGCGAACTCGTCGAGCACATCCAGCTTGGTGACGACCAGCCAGGAAATTCCGTTAATCATGACAGCGTAGCGCAGCAGTGGCAAGTCGAGCCATCCGCAGCGCCGCGGACGCCCGGTTACAGCCCCGAATTCGTTGCCGCGGGCCCGCAACTGGTCGCCCATTTTGTCGCGTGCTTCGCTGGGAAACGGTCCTTCCCCCACGCGCGTGCAGTAAGCCTTGCTGACGCCAACCACTGTGTCAATAGCAGTGGGCGCAACTCCCGTTCCGATCACGGCTCCCCCAGAGGTAGCGCTGGACGACGTCACAAAAGGATAGGTGCCGTGGTCGATATCGAGCATCGTGCCTTGGGCACCTTCGAACATCACGGACTCACCCGCCATCAGTGCCTTGTTCAGAAGGGCCGCCGTGTCGCACACGAAAGGCTTGATCTGCTCGGAAGCCTGCGCATATTCCGCGTACATCTTGTCGGCATCCAGCGGCTCGGAGTTGAACAAAGCATGCGCGATCATGTTCTTCTCGCGGCACGCATTCTCGATATGAATCTGCAGCAGCTTGAGATCCAGCAGGTCGGAAACCCGCAACCCACGCCGACCCATTTTGTCTTCGTATGCGGGACCGATACCCCGCGAGGTTGTACCGATCTTCACGCGGCCGGGAGCATTCTCAGCGGCCAATTCGATCATGCGGTGATAAGGCAGGATCACGTGAGCCCGATTACTGACGAACAGGTTGCCGTCAATAGGAATCCCCGCGGCTCGCAGATTGCCGATCTCTTTCAGAAGCGCCATGGGATCCAGCACGACGCCATTTCCTATGACGCCACGGCAGCCCGGGCGCAGCACGCCCGAAGGGACCAATTGCAAGATGAACTTCTTTCCATCGATGATGACGGTATGACCCGCATTGTGGCCGCCAGCATAGCGGGCTACCACCGGGAAGCTCTCGGAGAGGACGTCAACAATCTTGCCCTTACCCTCGTCGCCCCATTGCGCGCCTACGATGACCGCAGTCTTGCCTCTTTTCAAAACCAACTCCGTGGGAAAAATCGCGGCCATCCCAGCCGCATCGCGGGATCGCACACACTCCTTGCCCGTGCGAGAAAATTACAAAATTACTGGGGTATGAGCGGGAACGGTGTGTACGAGACATCATATCGTGAGGAGGTGCGCACGAGCAATTGGTCCTGGGTCGTTAATCGTCGCCAGCGGCGTTCGACCGAGCTGACGGCTTGCGACCTGCGACGATAGACTGTTTTCTTATGCCTGAGCTTCCGGAGGTCGAAACCATCGCACGCGGTTTGGCTAAACGGGTCACCGGAGATGTGATTGAGTCGGTTTGGCTGGGATCCAAGCCGGAGCCGCTGAAATCTCCGGCCAGAGCCATAGCCGTGATTCTCGAAAATGCCCGCGTCACGGCCGTGCGAAGGATGGGGAAGCACATTGTATTTGATCTGGAGCACAAGCGGCGCCTCGCCAAGGGTGGGCGCGGGTCTCTGACCCGCGCGGGGCGTGTCGGAGAGCGACCCGCACACAGTTCTTCAGGAACCCGGGCGCAGTGGATTGTCCACCTCGGCATGACCGGCAAATTGCTGGTCTGCGCGCCGGAATCCGAGGTCGAGAAGCACACCCACGCCATTCTGAAGCTGGCATCCGGAAGGGAACTGCGCTTCGTAGACCCACGTCGCTTCGGTCGGCTGAGCGTGTCGCAAAATGGCAATTTCGAAGCTACAGGCTTGGAGCCACTTGAAGTGGAGCTGGAGAAATTTGTCACCCTCTTCCGCGGCCGTAAGACACCCATCAAAAGCGCCCTGCTCAACCAAAACCTCTTACGCGGGGTAGGCAATATCTATGCCGACGAGTCCCTGTTCCGAGCCGGAATCCGCCCACGGTGCCGCGCCGCCACCCTGACCCGTGAACAGCTAAGGAAGCTTTATCTCTCGGTGCAGGAGGTCCTGAAGGAAGCCATCGCGCTCGGCGGCTCCTCGATATCGGACTACGTTGGTGCCGACGGACAGGAAGGTTTCTTCCAGTTGCAGCATCGAGTCTATGCCCGCGAGGGAGAGCCTTGCCTGGTTTGCAAGAGTCGTATCAAGAGGGTGGTCATCGCCGGCAGAAGCAGCCATTACTGCCCGAAGTGCCAGAAGTAAGAATTGCCAATTGCCGATTTCCAATTGCCAATTTCCAATTGCCAATTTCGACCGCAGTAACCGGATACTTTCAATCGGCAATTGGCAATCGGCAATTGAAAACCAACAATCAATCGACAATTCAAAAATCCAGGTGTTACATTAAATCCTTTCACTATGCCCGACTTTTCCATTGGCGTAGACCTTGGCGGGACAAATCTGCGCATTGCCGCGGTTGACCAGAAGGGCCGCCTCATTGAAAAAGTAACTCTGGGCACCAAGGTCGTGCTCGGCCGCAGCCGGGTTGTGGACGACATGTGCGATGCCGTCCTCCGCATGTCCGACAAGTATCACAACGGTTCCAATCTCTTGGGAATTGGTATTGGCGTCCCCGGCATCATCGACATGGAAACCGGCATGGTGCGCGAGTCGCCCAATCTCCTAGGCTGGTCCGACTACCCGGTGCGCGCCGAAATCGAAAGCAGGCTGGGGACACGAGTTCTCCTTGAAAACGATGCCAACGCCGCCGCCTTCGGAGAGAAATGGCTGGGAGCGGGAAAGCACGTAGACGACATGGCCATGCTGACTCTAGGCACAGGCGTGGGCGGAGGCCTTGTGCTCGGCGGACGCGTATGGCACGGCATGAACGGCATGGCCGGTGAATTTGGTCACATCACGGTTGAACCCGAGGGAGCCCGCTGCGGCTGTGGCAATCGTGGCTGTGTTGAGGCCTATGCCTCCGCCACTGCAGTGATGCGCATGGCGCGAGAAGCCATTTCCGGTGGACACGCCCCCGCTTTGGCCAAGGCCTCGGGTTCCGATCCGGAGTTCAGCGCCAAGGCTGTGTACAATTTGGCGATTCAAGGCGACGAAGAGGCCCGCAAGATTTTCCGCCGCGTGGGACGAGCTCTCGGTATTGTCCTATCCGCCATGGTGAATTCCCTGAATCTGCCGATGTACGTGATAGGCGGAGGCGTTTCGAGCGCCTGGGACGCCTTCGCCCCGACTATTTTTGAAGAACTGCGGCAGCGCTGCATGGTCTACGCCGCTACCGCCCCTCCCAGCCAGGCAACGGGAGAGCAGGGAGCGTCCGCTCACGTCGAAGCCAAAACCAGTAAGAAAACCATCATCACCCGCTCCTTGTTGGGTACGGACGCAGGCCTGTTTGGAGCCGCGCACTTGCCCATGGTAGAGAACGGCAGCTAATTCCTAATTACAGGCTGCCATCCTGAGCGAAGCGAAGGATCTATGAATTTAATGTGTCGGGACGGCCCGGCGCCTGTTCCATCACCTTCCTGACCACTGTCAGAAATCTCTCGTTCTGCTCCGGCGTGCCAATCGTCACGCGGATTGCTGTCGGCGCTCCCCATGCCCCAAGCGCCCGAATAATTACCCCTCCGGCCTGCATCCATTTAGCAAATTCACTGGCATTTCGTCTGAGGTCGCAGTAAACGAAATTAGCCCAGGTAGGAACCACTCGATACCCAAGCCTCGTCAGTTCGCCGGATAATAGGTCCGCCACGGCCGCGTTATTTTTCACTGCTCGCTCGATGTGAGCGTCGTCATCCAAAGCTGCCAATGCCGCCGCCTGAGCGGGCACAGAAACAGAAAACGTCGTCCGCATGCGAGCGAGGTCCGCCATCAGCTCAGCCGGACCTATCCCATAACCTACGCGCAATCCTGCCAGCCCATGCGCCTTGGAAAAGGTACGCAGCACTACGACCTTCCGTCCCTCGCGTACGTAATTGAGCGAGTGGGAATATTCAATCTTGCGTTGCTGTGCGAAATACTGTGCGAACTCGTAATAAGCCTCATCGACGATCACAATGACATGTTCGGGAATTCTGGCAAGGAATCGGTCGAGCGCCGCCGCGTCAAACACCGTGCCGGTAGGGTTGTTAGGATTCGCCAGAAATACAACGCGAGTATCGGAGTTGATTGCTTCGATGATGGAATCAAGATCGAAACCATCCTCCTTCATCGGGACCTCGATGAGCTGGGCGCCGGTCGCCTTCGTCGCGATGGAGTAAACGATGAAGGAACGCTGGCTGCTGACAGCGTTTAGCCCGGGCTTGAGCAGCCTGCGACAAATAATACCGATGAGCGAAGTCAAGCCTGCGGCGACAAGAACCTGCTCCGGGGAAATCTGATGTTGTACCGCCAGCTTCTGGCGCAGCTTGCTGGAATCATTGTCCGGATAGAAATTGCACTCATTAACGGCCGCCTGCATGGCCCGAATCGCCTTCGGCGAAGGCCCAAAGGGATTTTCATTGGAGGCCATCTTGATGCAATCCACGTGACGTTTCATCCTCTTTATCAGGAACTGTCAACCTGAGCGGAGTCAGTTTTCTTCGCTTGCGAAGAAACCGGCGGAGTCGAAGGACCCTCACCCAGGTTGCTCTGCTATGCTGCCCAAAGGCATTCTCTCTATTTCACTGCTGCACGAAGCCGGGCGACTTCCTGCGGTTTGAGCTGCCGGTACCTTCCCGGAGGCACATTCAGCTCCAGCGGACCGTACCGCACGCGTCTGATTTTCTCCACGTGATGGCCGACCTGCTCAAACATGCGTCGGATCTGCCGGTTACGGCCCTCAATCAGCGTCACCTCGTACCAGGGATTGTTAGCTTCTTTGATGACTCGTATCTTCGCGGGAGCAGTTTTCACACGCTGCCCATCCTCAGTAGGAATGGAAACTCCGGAGCGAAGTTTGCCAATCTCCTCTTCCGTCGGTTTCCCACTCACTTTCACCAGGTATGTCTTGGGAACGTGCGCCGCCGCTTTCATGAGCCGCTGCGCCAGTTCGCCATCATTCGTAAGCAGCAGTAACCCCTCGCTGCCGTAGTCGAGTCGGCCCACCGGATACACGCGCCCTTTCACGCCGCCCAGCAGGCTCATTACCGTGGGTCTCCCCTCAGGATCGCTGACCGTGGTCACAAATCCCTTAGGCTTATTCAGCAGAAGATAAACATGCCGCTCCGGTCCACGCAGAAGCTTCCCGTTTACCCGGATATGGTCGTGTTCCGGGTCAGCTTTCGTCCCCAGTTCGGTGACGGTCTGCCCGTTTACTGCGACTCGGCCGGAGGTAATCAGCTCTTCTGCCTTGCGGCGTGACGCTACTCCCGCGGCGGCAATGATCTTCTGCAATCGTTCGGCGGGCATAAAAAAAGGTTAGCAGATTGGGTTCGGTTACGTTCGTAATCTTTGGTCCCTCTTACCATTGGCTATATCGTCTTAAGAGCGGAAACCCATGTCTCTGAATTGATGGCACTTTCCTGAAGTGCGCTCGAGAAATTCTGGGCCAAACTAGGGTTTGACGAACAGCAAAAACTTAAGGGTGACAGCATGAAAAAGCTTCTGGGTGTGATGTGCGTGATCTTGGCGGCCGCATGTGTTTGGGCTCAACAGGACACGACTCCGGTTGAGCCGATGGATCAGACACCAATTTTCCGGGTGAATGTGGTCTCGCGTACCACCAGGGCCGTGAACTACCGCCATCGCGGCGGCTCCACGACCGTTGATTTGAAGGGTACCACTCTGATGTCGCAGGCAGGTGGCAAGGCCAAAGTCGACAGCAAAGAGGGGCGCCTGGAAATCCACGCCGAGTTCACCCACTTGCAGCCAGCAACAAAGTTTGGCACCCAATACCTGACTTATGTGCTCTGGGCCATTACTCCGGAAGGACGCCCGGTCAACTTGGGCGAGGTCCTGCTTGATCAGGAGGGACGCGCCGAGTTGCATGTTACCAGCGACCTGCAGGCATTCGGTCTGATTGTCACAGCGGAGCCTTACTTCGCTGTTACGCGGCCCAGCAATCTGGTGGTCGAAGAAAACATCATTCGCCAGCAAACCAAGGGCTGGGAAGAAGCCATCGACGCCAAGTTTGACATGCTCGAAGGAGGACAGTACACGATCGACGTGAACCCGCAGCAGTTACCTTCGGCAACAGCCTCCCCCAAAACGCCGCTGGATTTGCTCGAGGCGCGTAACGCGGTTGCCATCGCCAAAGCTGCAGGGGCAGCACAGTATGCAGCGGATAGTTTGGCCAAAGCGGAAGATTTCTTGGCTCGCGCGGAAGACTATCTTCGCCGTAAACAGGGCCGAACGCCCATCGGGACAGTATCCCGCGGCGCCACAGAAATGGCGGAAGATGCCCGGGTGCTGACCCTGCAAAAGAAACAAGCAGAAAAGGTTGCGGCCGAAAAGCGCGCCATGCAGGAGCGCGAAGAAAAAGCCCGCGCCGAAGCTCAGGCCGCCGCCGAACGGGAAGCGCAGGCCACGGCCCAGGCTGAGGAAGACGCGCGCCGGCGCCAGCAGGCTGAGGCCGATCGCGCCGCCGCCGAGAAGGCCAAAGCAGAAGCCGAGAGGATGAAAGCCGAGGCAGAAGCCGCCCGCGCAGCAGCCCTAGCCGAACAGCAAAAGGCGCAAGCGGAAGCGGAAAAAGCGCGTCTGGCGGCCGAACAAGCCGAACGCCAGAAAGAAGAGGCTATTCGTCAGAAGGAAGAAATGCGTGCCCGCCTGCTCAACCAGCTCAACCAGGTTTTGGAAACCAAGGACACGATGCGCGGGCTGGTGGTCAGCATGCCCGATGTGCTCTTCGACACTGGGCAATACACCTTGAAACCCGCCGCCCGGGAACGGCTTGCACGCGTTGCCGGAATCGTAGTCGCCTATCCGGAGTTGAAATTCGAGATTGAAGGACACACTGACAGTATCGGCAGCGATGAATTCAACCAATCGCTTTCCGAGAAGCGCGCCGCAACCGTGCGGGATTATCTGGTGGACTCGGGAGTCTCAATCAACAACGTGATTGCCCGCGGTTTTGGCAAGACCCGTCCGATTGCTGACAACACCTCAGCCCCAGGCCGCAAGCTGAACCGCCGGGTCGAGATGATCGTTTCGGGTGACGTAATTGGTACAAAGATCGGTTCAGATACCGATCTCGATGGCAGTAAAGTCATACCGCCGCAGCCAACGCCAGTCAGCGTGCCGCTGCCGCACAACTAAGAAGCTTGAACCATCGCGGGATCGCGCTGGCTAGCTGGCATTCTCCAGCGCCAGCGCCATCCCTAGCCCGCCGCTCACACAAAGCGTAGCAACCCCCCGGCGTGCCTTCCTTTTAAGCATCTCGTGCAGAAGGGTGACCGTAATGCGCGTGCCGGTGCAGCCGATTGGATGCCCCAGTGCAATTGCCCCACCGTTCACATTGAGCTTGCTGCGATCCAGATGAAGCTCGCGATCGCAGGCCAAAACCTGCGCAGCGAACGCCTCATTCAGTTCAATTACATCGAAATCACTGGGCTTGAGCCCAAGCTTCTGCTCGAGTTTTCGCATTGCCGGTACAGGTCCAATGCCCATCGTTCGGGGATCCACTCCAACAGAGGTGACTCCGGCAATTCGCGCCAGCGGCTTCAGGTTATTCTTCTTGACGAAATCTTCGCTAGCCACCACCACTGCCGCCGCGCCGTCCGTAATTCCGGAAGAATTTGCTGCAGTAATTGTGCCGGTCTTGGAAAATACCGGAGGCAGCTTGGCCATGCTCTCCATCGTGGCCCCAACGAACGGATGCTCATCGCGGGAAAATACAGTTGCGCCCTTCTTGCTTTCGATCGTCACCGGAACGATCTCATCGCTGAAGCGCCCCGAGGCAATTGCGTTCGCGGCGCGCGTCTGCGAGCACAGCGCGTATTGGTCCTGCTCCTCGCGCAAAATCTTGTACTGCTGCGCCAGAATCTCAGCCGTTTCCCCCATCACCATCTTGGCCATGGGACAGAAGAATCCGTCGCGGTACATGCCGTCCACCAGTTCCTGGTGGCCCATGCGGTACCCCCAGCGCGCTCCATCGAGATAGTAAGGAAGCCGCGACATGGATTCCGTCCCGCCCGCCAGCACACATTCCAGATTCCCCACTGTAATCTCTTCATATCCCAAAGCGATTGTCTTGATCCCCGAAGCGCAAGCCATGTTTACGGTATATGCAGGCACTTCCTGAGGGACACCGCTGCGGACAGAAATCTGTCTCGCCGGATTGGGTCCACCCCCGGCCTGGCGCGCGTTACCAAAAATGGTTTCCTCAACCTGTTCCGGCCGCACTCCAGCCCGTTCCAGAGCGGCCCTGGCGGCGACCACGCCCATGTCCGGAGCCGTCAGCGAAGCGAGCGAACCTCCAAATTTGCCTATTGGCGTTCGAACCGCTGAGAGAATAAAGACGTCCCGCACCGGTCACCTCAAAGAGCACACCGCAAAGTCTTTAGTCTAACGGAGTAAGAAGGGATCTGTCGCCTGGGCCGATTTCTTCGCGTTCTCCGCGGACCGTGGCGAGCTTCGCGATTAAGCTTTTATTCCGGCATGTCCGCGATAACAGACTCTTCGCCCGGTTCCTCCTCCGACTGCTGCAGCATAAAGCTGAGCACCTCCTGCGGGACGGGAGCATTCCACACTGGCGCAAACGACTGCCGGTGCAACGGCGACGGCCCATGTTCCCGGAGCGCGGCAATGTGATGAGGCGTGCTGTAACCCTTGTTAGAGGCGAGTGCGTAGGCAGGAAAAACCGAATCCCACTCGGTAACCATGCGATCTCGCTCGACTTTTGCCAGGATGGAAGCCGCTGCAATCGAGGCGGAAAGAGCGTCCCCGTGAATAATGGGCCGCTGCGGCAATTCGCAATCGAGGTTCAAAGCATCGATCAGCAGGTAATCAGGCGCAGGTTGCAGGCTGAGCACAGCTTTCCGCATAGCCAGCCGAGAAGCGTGATAGATGTTGATCTGATCGATGCGCGCCGCGTCGACGGCCGCAATAGCGAATGCAATGGCGTGCTCTCGGATGCGCTCCGCCAGCACTTGGCGCCTCTCTGGCGGCAGCAACTTCGAATCACGCAAGCCGCGAATCCGGTACGCCGGATCTAGGATCACAGCCGCGGCCACAACCGCTCCAAAAAGCGAGCCGCGCCCGACTTCGTCTACGCCCGCGACCAATCGTGCCCCCGACCGCCAAGCCTCCTTCTCGTACCGTAGCGTGCAACGCAATCTCTTCAACAGGCGCAGCTTCGCCGCAGACGGAGAAAGAGATTTCTCAGGAGCGGACTTTGAATTCGATGACAAAGGAAGAGCAGCTCATGTTCATCTTCGCCGACCTCCACATCCGGATGCAAGTGGCGGGCCCCCAGTGCGGTTCTGAGCGAACGGTTCGGGCCGACTCGCTGTCGGTGCGCTCCGTCAGGCATGACCGGAGCGCGGCCGGAATACCGATCCCCGGCGAGGGACGCCTAGTCACATGCGGTTCGACCGCAATAATAGAGAACTTTTTGTAAGCACTCTAGGGCGATTGGTCGGCGGCGGGTCAACGTGGTTAAACGGAAGTAACCATGCTGACGTCTTCCCGAACCCCCCGAAGTAACCGGCGAGAAGGGTACTGCCGAGACATTGAAGGTCTTCTATATGGGTGCTACTCTGCGCACAAGGCTTCGTAAAAATGCCGTGAGTGACTCGTCACCCAAACTCGTGTTGCCCGATCGCGCGGGGAAACGCATCCATGTAGCGTTACCTATCCGTGTGACCTGGTGGGACAACGAGCACCGCCCACGCCTCGAAATGGCCTGCACCTATGACATTTCCCAGCATGGCGCCCGCATCGTCGGCCTGCGCTACGCGCAAAAAACGGGCGAGATCGTAGCAGTCGAGCGCGGCCGCGGCAAAGTCTTTTGCCGCATCGTGTGGGTAGGGGAAAGCAACTCGGAACTGTGGGGCCAGATTGGCCTGCAGTGTATTGAGCTGGACAAGACCATGTGGGAGGCCGAACTACACGAGATGGAAGAAGCCTACGAGCCGATTCTGCGCGACAATCTGCCTCCGCGGCCCGTGCTCGTGGGTCCTGGTGGTGTTCCCAGCCGCCGCCGCACCCCGCGTTTTCCCATCGATGGATTTGCGGAACTGCTGCGAGTCACGGGCGAGGGCAACGGTCTGGAAGCTCCGGTCAAGGACATCGGTGAACTAGGTTGCCTGGTGACTACCCAAGCCATGCTTACCCCGGGTACCAATCTGAAGCTGGTGCTGAATGTCGCCAACTACGACCTCGCTCTTCGGGGTGAAGTGCGGCATGCTGCCCAAGATGTGGGTCTGGGCATTCAGTTCCACGAGATTCGCAAGGGCGATCGCTCTATCCTCCAGTACATCCTCAGAAAACTTGCCGAGCAGGAAGACGAAAGAAATAGGGAGCGGCCGAAAGTCCGGGCGGCTGCGGCTTCGCTCTAAGTTTCTACGTACGCATTTCCCATCACAGTGTTTAGCACTGACTTAGGTTATTCTTTGTGGCACGATGCCATACCAGGGGCGCGCAATGAAATGCAGTTGCATGCGTCATCATTTTCCGTGGGTTCTGCCTTGTATCGTCGCTGCCTTAACGGCAGCATTGCTGCCATATATGGGCTGCCAACAGAAGCTGGTGCCAGCGCCGGCATTGCTGACGCCCTCCTTTCCATCTAGTGTCAAGGTCCTCATCCGCGACGGTGGGCCGGTCCTGATCGAAAATGCCGTCGCTGAGTTCCAGGTTCTGCCCTCGGGTTATATCCAGGCTTCCCTTGTAGAAGGCGGCAAGAAGCTGAGTCTCGACGAGCCCCGTGTTGGAGCGCCCAGCGACAGCAATTATCTGTTGTCGGAGGGCACGGAGATTCATTTCACGCTGGACTTCAGCCGGACCAAAATTCTCGAACTGCAGGGCAAAATGGGCCGGGGCAGGCGTGTAGAGATCCCGGGGCGCCCGTTGGGACCTTCCGCGAAAACAGCAATCCAGCAGACACTTGCAATTGAAGCCTACGACAATCTTCCCAACGTCATTTTCACCACTCTGGAATATCGCAATGATAGCCAGTCGGACTTAAAAATCCACCAGTTGGTTGCGCAATGGCACCGGCTGAATGCCGGGTTGGCCGCCCCTGGCGTCCAGCCCTACGATATGTGGTCGTTCCGCGGTTCGACTTACTCTACCAGCCAAGAGGACGTGCTGAAGATTACACGCGCCTTCACGCAGCCCAATGTTACGCCGGAAACCCTTGGCCATTATGGAGGCGACATTCCCCTCGCCGCGTTCTGGACCCGATCGATCGGCGAAGCGCTGGGACACACGGAGAGTCTGCCCATTGACGCGTTTCTGCGGAGAAGAGTCGAACCCGATGGTCGAGTGACCAGCTGCCTGATCATTTCGACACACATCACTCTGAAGCCTGCAGAGACTTATTCCAGCCCCCGCACCTTCTTAGCCATTTATGAAGGCGACTACTACGAACCCCTGCATATTTGGTCTCGTGTGCTACTGAAAGAAGGATGGCCGATTCCCAAGCTCCTCCGGCCGTCCAAAGACATGAATCAGAAGAAATGGGCTGCTATCTATGACGAAATCGACGGTCTGCGCCTCGGCAGTGCCACCTTACAGAACTTGTACGTCGAAGGGTACGACGTACCCGACGGCTACGTCGTCGAAAGGGACCGAACGCGGTACTACACCTTCTTTGCTCCCGCTTGGAACGGCGAAGTGGAGCTGCGCGGCTTAAAGCCCGGACGATATTATGTGCGGGATTACGAGCAAGGCAGGGAACTCGGTGCTGTCGACGCCACGACCGAAAAATCAGCTCAGCTCAACGTCAGTTTCAAAGGCCACCTCGTTATTGAGGCGACCCGAAAATAGACAAGTAGTTCGCTCTCGGTTAAGTCGAGGGTAAAAGGCCGTCGCAGGTGGAGTTTCCCCCGGGCGGCGGCCTTTTGAGAACCTATCATTTCAATTCTTCGTACTGTGTTCCGTGCACAATGTCGTGAGCATGTGCCAGGCGGTCTGACCAGACACGGTGCAGGACATGGTCGTTGCCTTTCTGGAGAAACACCAGCCGATTCTCCGTGGGCGCAGACTTATCCTCGATGTCGCGCACGATCACCGAGACCCGCTGATGGGTAGCAATGTTAGTAATGTTCATCCGACTGTTCAGCGTGTCAAATTCGAACTTGTAATCACCTGCCGGAAGCCGAGTATCACCTACTATAAAATCGAACGGCACTTTGGTCTGAATTGTGCCGGGACTGACCTGTGAGTAGGCGGGTACCGCAACGATCAGCAGGCCCAGGATTATCAAGAGCGGCAAAAGTAACTTTCGCATAACAACCTCCTGTTTCGCGGGCAAAAAGGGCGATTCTCTGTGAACGTCGTACCCCTCGGCGTCCGGCATATCGCAAAACGAAACCAACTGTTGGTCAGAGAATTCCCGGGTCGGGAGCGATCCAAAATGGGAACGGAGCAGATGAATCGTGCGCTAGCTTTCAGGTACTTCGGTCGGCTTACGCGGGAAGACAATAGGTTTCTTGGATCTGATCAGAGGAACGGACCAGGCCAGAATACGATATCCCAGCAGCACACCCACTACTGCCGCATAACGCAGCGGTTTCGTCAGATCCGCCTTGACCAGCCAGATATAGTGAATTATGGCAGCAACGGCACTGACATAGATCAATCGGTGCAGCAGGTTCCAGTTCTTCCCGCCCAAGCGGCGAATCCAGCCGCTGGTAGAAGTAATTGCCAGTGGAATCAGCAGCACGAATGCCGTAAATCCCGCCGTGATAAAGGGACGTTTCGCCACGTCTTTGATCATCTCGTGTACGTCGAAGAACTTGTCGAGCCAGATATAAGTCGTGAAATGCAGCACACCGTAAAAGAAGGCAAACAAACCGAGCATTCGTCGGAGCCGGATTAACCAATACTGTTTACTGAGGATCCGCAACGGGCTGATAGTCAGCGTCACGCACAAGAAGATCAGCGTCCAATCGCCAGTTGCATGGGTAATGAACTCGATTGGATTGGCGCCCAACCCGCCGGAGTAGGCCTTCCACGCCAAGCTGACGACCGGTCCCAGACACGCGAAGAAAATAAGGATTTTGATACAGCGCATCATTAGAAGTACTTTTTCAAATCCATTCCGGAGTAAAGGCTCGCAACCTGATCCCCATAGCCGTTAAACATCAATGTCGGACGCTTAAAGAATTCACCCAGCCGCCGCTCTCGAGCCTGGCTCCAGCGCGGGTGATCCACCGTTGGATTCACATTGGAATAAAAGCCGTATTCATTGGGAGCTGTCTTGTTCCAGGTATTAATCGGCTGCTTCTCCGTAAAGGTTATCTTCACAATCGCCTTGGCGCTCTTGAACCCATATTTCCACGGCACCACGATGCGCAGCGGCGCGCCATCCTGATTGGGCAAAACCTCTCCATACATCCCGAAGCAGAGAAGCGTCAGGGGATGCATGGCCTCGTCCAAGCGCAGGCCTTCAACGTAAGGCCACTCGAGTACGCGCTCGCGTTGTCCGGGCATCTGGTTTGGATCGTATACGCTGGTGAACTCCACGAACTTCGCTTTTCCGAGCGGCTCCACTTGCTTCAGCAGAGTGCTCAAGGAAAACCCCACCCAAGGCACAACGATCGACCAGCCTTCCACGCACCGATGCCGGTAGATCCGCTCTTCTGGGGAGGCAAGCTTCATGATCGAATCCACATCGAAGGTCTTTTTTTTGCTTACCAGTCCGTCGATCGCCACGGTCCAGGGTCGCGCGCGAAAATTCTTGGCCAGCTGAGCCGGGCCTTCCTTATCGGTGGAGAACTCATAATAATTGTTGTAATGCGTGACATCGTTATAAGGAGTGATCTTTTCATCCGTGCTGAACTTGCTCTTCTGGATTCCGTCGATCTTGCTACCCGCCGACGCCGTATTCGATGGCCAAACTAATTCTCCCACTACGCTGCCCCCAAAAGTCACTGCGCCGACGACCGCAGTGGCCCTCAGGAAGTCTCGCCGGTTCAAGTAGAGTGTTCGAGGCGTGATGTCAGACGAAAGTATGTCGGTCGGCTTGTTGATCGGCACGAGAGGATTCCTCAATCCCACGGATTCCTGAAACTATCTTCTTACAGATAGGACGCAAATAGAGGGAAAAAGTTGCATGCTGATTGCATCTCGGTGGCCCCAGACAGAAATTTTAGGGTGTCTTAAGGAGCTTTACGGCCTTTCCGACCGCAGCACTTCGCGCACCTTGCGGGACAAGCTTTGCAGAGTGAACGGTTTTTGCAGGAAGGCTGTGCCGGTATCGAACGCGCCCTGGTGAACGATTGCATCCTCGGTGTATCCGGAAAGGAATAGCACCCTGGTGTGCGGGTGTGTTTTGGACAGCTGCCGCGCCAATTCCCGCCCGCTGATGCCAGGCATCACGACGTCGGTGATTAGCAGATGGATCGGCTCCTGGCAGGTGGTCGAAATCTTCAGAGCAACCTCCCCATTTTCCGCTTCAATGACCTTGTATCCGCGCGACTCAAGGGTCTCGCGCACCAGCTGCCGTACCGACTCTTCATCCTCCACCAGCAGCACGGTTTCTGATCCCTGCATCACACCGCTGGAAGTTTTCACTGTATCTGTGGGCTCGGCAGCATCTTCCACTCGTGGCAGGTAAATTCGAAAGGTTGTGCCGTGCCCCACTTCACTCTGTGCGAAGACATAGCCTCCGCTTTGCTTAACGATCCCGTACACCGTAGATAAGCCTAATCCGGTACCTTTGCCTTTCTCCTTGGTGGTGAAGAACGGCTCAAAGACCCGCGACAGCGTTTCTTTGTCCATGCCGCAACCGGTGTCGCTGACTGAGAGCATTACGTAGGGTCCGGGGTTGATGTAAGTGTGTTCGCGCCGGTAGGAGTCATCCAGATCAACGTTTGCCGTTCGAATGGTTATCTTGCCTCCATTGGGCATGGCATCCTTGGCGTTGACCACCAGGTTCATAATCACCTGTTCGATCTGTCCAGCATCCGCCCGAGTGCGGCCCACGCCGGTAGCTAGCTGGGTCGTGAGTTCGATGTTCTCGCCAATCAGCGGGCTTAGCAGCCTTTCCATGTCCGAAACGATGGTGTTCAGATCTACCACCTTTAATTCCAATAACTGCTTGCGACTGAAGGCAAGCAATTGCCGGGTCAAGGTGGTAGCCCGATCGGCAGCCTGTTGAATAGCCTCGGTCTTATGGTGCAGGGCGCTGTTGGGATCTAATTTCTCCAGCAGAACTTCGGTATAACCGCTGATCACCAAGAGAAGGTTGTTGAAATCGTGGGCCACCCCGCCCGCCAATCGTCCCACAGCTTCCATCTTCTGTGCCTGTCGGAACTGGTCTTCCAGAACGCGCTTCTCAGTGATATCTTCAGCAATCATTTCCAGGAAACCTTCGGGCTCCTTTTCGTTGGTAACCGCGCTCCCGCTTAAACGAACGGTAATGAAGGTCCCATCCTTGCGTTTCCAGTTGATTTCGAAGTTGTCCAGACGGCCTTTGCGCTTGCACTCACCCATCAGGCGGCCCTGTTCCTCAGGGTTGAGAAACACGTCGCTCCGCGGATCCAGTGCAAGCACTTCCTCGGCCGACTGATAACCCAACATGCTTACCAATGCCGGGTTCACGTCCAAGAACCTTCCTTCCAGACTAGAGCGGTAGATGCCGTACACCGCACTCTGCACCAGTGATCGGTAACGAGCTTCCGAACGGCGAAGCGCTTCCTCGTTTCGCCTGTGGTCAATGGCACTTGCCAGCTGCTGTGATACGAAGGTCAGGATTTCCTTGTCCTTCTCCCCGTACCGGACATTGTCCGTATAGCTCTGGACGACCACCACCCCTAAAGAGTTGTTGCCCACCTTGAGGGGAACCCCCAGCCAATCTACTGAAGGAGCGCCGATAGGATTGACTTCCCCGCGCTGAACGAGTCCATCGAAAACCGCCGGCGTAGCTAACAATGGGTCCCCGGTGCGCAGCACGTATTCCGTCAAGCCGGTGCCCAGTCTGCGAGGCGCCGGCGGTGTGTCCTCTTCGTCTATAAAATAAGGAAAACTTAGGTATTGCGTACCCGGGTCGTAAAGCGCGATATAGAAATTCCGTGCGTACATGAGTTCGCCGACAATACTGTGAATGGCCGCGTAGAACCCGCTCAAGTCTTCGGCCGAGCTGGTTTTTTCCGCAATGCGGTACAGGGCTGAACTCAAGGCTTCGGCCCGTTTGCGCTCCGAGATATCGCGATAAATTGCGTATAACGCCACTTGCCCGTTCCCCAAGTTGACTGGCGTTCCCAAGATCGAAACATCCACCAGCGATCCGTCTTTCCGCCGCCGCTTAGTTTCCACGCTGACCTTTTGTCCCCTAGCCAACTTTTGGTCCATCGCGCTTGATTCCGCATGTCGGTCCGGGGGGACGATCAGAGCATCGACCTTCTTGCCGAGTGACTCCGCGGCACTATAGCCGAACATGCGGGTAAATTCGCTGTTGATGCGGATCACGCGGCCCTGCGCGTCGAGCAGAGTGATGGCTTCGGGCGCATTCTCTACTAATTGCTCCAGGTGAACTCTCTGGATTTCAGCGCTGTCGTTCGCGCAGCTCGGCTCCAGCCCGTCTTGAGCGATGGTCGTTTCGATGTCACTGCGGGATAGGGTTGGAGGGGCGCCGCTCTCCAGTGCCGCCTTGAGGAACTTGGCGCGCAATACCGCGGCGTGCTGAGCGGTCTGGGTGATCTTGTCACCCATTATGGGACCCTCCGGAATATCGGCTCTGCACGCGATGTTAGCCGTGGTTTTCCACAGCCGAAAGGTTACCGAGGTAATTGCCTCTTTATCCGGGTCATCATCCTGAAGCAGGCTGAGTCTGCGAAGGGTTTCGTGTGCACTGGATGAAATCTTTAGGTGCTAAGCGGCAGGATATCGCAGGCTCGTTGGATCGCTTCGCGCTGCAGGGCATCGATGGCGAGAAATTCAAAGCCGTGCTGGAACCCATTCTTGTAGCGCACGATGGCCCGTAGCTTGATGGGATGCGGGCTGAGCGGCAAGGAGAATTCCAAACCCACCACCTCCCCAATTTCCAGGTCAGCAGTGATCGTTCCCCCGATGCCTTCCGGGCCCATCATGGTGGAGCGTCCCCATACCGTGCTGCTCACACCGGCACGAAACACGTGCACCAGCATACGAACATCCAGCTGATGCCTCGGAAACCGCCGCATCGATCGCAAAGATCTTTTCGGTGCTGCCCCTTCCATTTCTATTTTCTCTCTGGCCATGACCTGAGGTCAGGGGAACGACATCCTAATTTCCATGCAGCGGGTACCCGGCCTCGAAGGGGTTCTTCCCGCCAATCTTCACTACCGTCACACCACTCGTAATGGAGTACACATCCACCAGGCCGATAGCGCCGGGTATGGATTTAACCTTCTCCACCAGGTCTTCTTCAGAACTGGCGACCACAATCGCAGGGTGGTTTGCCCGACCATGGTTGGCCGAAACGATAAGCGCCTTCACATCCTCCGGCTTCAGTGCGTAGATCTTCTGCAAAACAAGCTTCATCTCGCTCGCTGCCGGATCGAGAATGATCACGGTCACGGGTCTTCCGTCCGCCCAGCGGTTCGTCTGTCCCTTGCAGGCCCTTGCCAATTCCGCCATCGTGATCGACTGGAGACCGTTGCTCTTGTTTGACACCAGGGCCACATCCTTCGCTGTGGCCAGCGGAATCCAACTCGCCGCTAAGAAGGCGAGGATCATGGAAAAGCGGCGACCGAACACACTACTCTCCCCTAGCTGAACTTCAAGCAATTCGATTGTCTCGTACGTCCCCGGTGCGCCTCAACGGTAAGGAAGGTCATGTACCACCAGTGCCAATATTGAAGTTCTTTATTCTTACAGACCGAAGCATCGGATCGCAGCGCAAGCCGCGTTACGACGGGAATGTCGTCAGATGACGTCGCTACCGGATGTCGTCATCTTGAGTGACCTTTCTCCGGGAAGAGTCTTGCGCGCGCTGGCGGATCGCACGGTTTCAGATTCTCTAAACCAACAATCTGAGAATCAACAATCAACAATTCCACTCCTGTCCAGCTAGAATACTGAGCGGGCACAGGAGGAACTCCCCATGTTCTGCAATGAATGCGGAGCGCCGCTACAACAGGATTATCGTGTCTGTCCGAAATGCGGAAATGCAGTGCAGGGGCCCATTGCCGCTACCCAGCCAGGAAGAGTAGCCCGCCACATTCAAGTCCTGGCCATCTTGTGGATCATCGTCGGCGTGTTCTGGCTAATACCCGCAACTGTGATGCTGGTGCTCGGAGGCGTAGCTCATATGTTTATTCCATTGGGCGAAACCATGGGCCGCACGCTTGGCCCCTTCGTCTTACACGTACTCGGAGGCATTTTCCTGCTGGTAGCCGCGGGAGCCTTTTGCGTCGGTTGGGGTCTGCTGCAACGCCGTCCGTGGGCTCGCACAGTCACCCTGGTCTTAGGGTTCCTGGCGCTCTTCCATCCGCCATTCGCGACTGCCCTTGGCATCTACACCCTCTGGGTGCTTCTGCCCGAATCCTCCGGACGTGAGTACACTAGCATGGCCGGACAGGTCTGAAATTTGCTCATGGTTGATCCTGATTTGATTTTTCCTCACTACCCACTACGTGTTGTGCTGAAGCACCGGTCCCATATTTCCATTCCGACCTTTGAACCAGAAGACGCCCTTGGCGGGGCGTCATGCGCCCTTGTCAGGCGAGTCCGCAGGCTGCTACTCTCCCGCTCAACAATCTTCTATGCATAACAGGCTTCAGCCGTCTCCTGGGCGGTCGGGTCCGGGCATTGCATTCAGTGGCACTCTGTCGATCTTGTTTTTCGCATTTGGAGCAGCAATGGTTCTTGAGGCTCTTGTTGCCATATACCGCCAGAAGGCTGCTTGGCACTGGCCAACAGCAGCCGGACAGATCTTGTCGGTGTCTCACAGTGGGCGCGGAGGAACATCTGTCAAATACCGTTACGGCTTAGGCGGCCGATTCTATGAGAGTAGCTCCGCTGATTTGCCGCACCTCAACCGTAGCCAGCTGAACGTCGGTAACACAATCGTAGTTCGGTTCAATCCTACGAAACCTCGCCCTCGGCTGCGTAGGTCTTGCTTGGCGCTGGATAGTACGGGCAGGTTGGGCGCGGGTTGCCGTGTCCACTTCCCATACTCAGAGCAGGGCGACGAGGCGGGGCGACGAAGCCGGGCGACAAAGCCGGGCGACAAAGCGGAGCGACGAAGCAGCGGTATTTCCCGATTGGCCCGGGAACCAGGGGGCAAAGCCTATCTCCATTGATTGGAGAAGAAAAGGGCATAGGCACCTTCGATTGAATCGGGTCATTTGCCGTGCGAGCCCTCCGGCCCGATGGAATGGTCGGCCTTAGAGGAGGATTTTAGAACTTTTCTGCTGATGCCAGGCAGCTCTGAATCTATTCTTCAGAAGTTTATGGCTGGTCTCAGCTTGCGCGTAGCCACGGCAAATACACGCGTCACGAGCCAGTAGTTAAGTAGTTCGCAAGCTCCTGAGCTATAGGCGTCACGTCGAAGGATTGCCAGTCACTTGTGTTGCCAACCTGAAAGATTGTCAAGCCCGAGACCTCGGGGTCTTGCTTTAATTGTCCATCGAACCACTTCAGCCAGGAGAGATACTGATCGTTACTCAGCTGTCCCTGCCAGCCCGTTGAGTTTGTCGTCAGATACCCGCCTTCGCTCAACACGAGCTGAATCGCGGCAAGATCGTTCTGATCCCGAACTTGACGGTAATACAGCGCATACGCGGTCTCCGTGCTAACACTTGTGGTCGCGCCAAAGGTATAGGAATGATAGCTCCAGCCCCACTTGTATGCTTTTGACTTCATCGCCGCTGCGAGCGGCGCAAAGTCCGTAGCTGGAGACGGCTGGCCCGCGACCAATGACCCCACCAGCGGGTTGAAACCGGCGTTATGCATGAGATCAGCAAGGGTCGACCAGAACGAGGCCACCCAGTTGGCGGCCGTTGGATCGTTGTACCAGTTCGGGAGATTGTCTAATTCGTTCGGCCCCTCCAGCCAGTCGATCTGGTTTGCAGGTCCAGCCGCACTCAGTCCCTGCGTCGACATCTTGTTCCAAAAATCGTTGGCGGAAGCAGCGGGATCGTTCGCAACGCTGTACGCCGCTAGGGATGGGGAAACATAGACCCTGAGAATCACCGTCCCACCCGCACAGCGGCTCTTGTAGCTTGAGATCGCGACATCGATCCCAGCGGATGGAGCCACCCACTTCGCAACTCGAGGACAGGCGCCGAGAATGGTCGTGGCACCGGCATTGTTCGGAGCGCCGAGTATGTGAGGGCCCAACTTGCTGGACGAGAGCTTAGGCGGGGGCGGGGGACTGCTACTCCCACCACAACCTGCCGAGCAGAATAAGGCCGCGAGGCACAAGAAACAGACCGACGTGGTCATCAGGTAGCCAGTGGCACACCGCACGCGATTCGAACGCGCAATCAATTTCATTGAGCGACTTCTCCGGCAATCGTGACTGTGACGTGGAATCGTTTCACAGTCAGCTTGCACGGTCGAGTCTTGGCGCCCCCTGCACCACCGAGGCAGGTACGGATCTGAGATTCCCCATGCAGCGCGTCCATGCCTTCTCAGCAGGCGTGCCAGACCAGCAAGGACGCAATAACGGTCGCAATCAAAGGTTTGGTAGCGGTGCAGATTGACTTTGGGCAATCACTATCGCTTTGCCGATGTCATCCAAGTCCGCGTAGAGGATGCCTTGCTGCTCATCTAGGGCGCGACTGCTCAAGGCATCGCAGTAGGCAATTCGACATCTAGTCAACAAGGGCATATTCGTTCGGAAGAGAGTAGCGCCACACGTGCAAGGGCTACGCATCACGAAGGAATCAGCACTCGCCTACTTCAACGCCCTGAATGATGAAAAGAACACTGCTCTGGACTTCGGTAAAACTCCAGCGGAGTGGGCAGCACTGAAAGAAGCCAAGCGCCGTGAACTGTAAGTGTCAGAGGAAACGCACGGTTGACAGGTTGAATCCGCGAGGCAGCGTGACTCCGCGATTTAATCAGCAAACTCTGAGGCGGCTAGGCCTCGTTCCTTCGTCCAGAATGATTACTGCCGGTTAGCCCGTGATCCCGAGCAATCACCAGGGCCTTAGAAATCAGGGCGGTCTGGGGCTGAGCGGCGTGGCAACTCGTAACGGTCGACGAACACGGTCACGCGTTTTGTGGAAGAGCCACAGTGACGACATCCCGGCCGCGTGCTTTGGATTCATAGAGGCACTGGTCCGCAATTTTGAGCAAATCGTGGGATGTTGAACCATGCTCAGGGAAAGCCGCTACACCTGCCGAGAGTGTGAGCGGCCCAAGAGTCTGTTTCTTATACTGCAACCGAAGGCTCTTTACTTCGGAGCGCAACGCGTCCGCACGCATAGCCGCGTTCTGTGAAGATGATTCCGGCAGAATAATGGCGAATTCCTCGCCGCCATAACGGCAGCATATATCGGTGGCGCGAAAGAAATTACGAAGCAGATCGGCAAGCGACTGGAGCACCATGTCTCCTGCGTCGTGGCCGAAAGTATCATTGAATCTCTTGAAATGGTCGAGGTCGAGAAAAAGAACGGCAATGGGTTGCTTTTTTCGAGCAGCTAAACGCAGCTCTCTTTCGAGCGATTCCTCGAGGAATCGCCGGTTGAACAGGCGAGTCAGTGGATCACGAATCGCCTGTTCCCGAAGAGTCTCGCGCAACTGCAGGCTAGCCAGCGAAAGGGCGATCTGCGAGGCCGCGCTGATGGCCAGTTGCTGCCGAGAGTTCCTCCAGCTCTCAGTGCCAGAATCGCATCCGAGCATCGACGCACTCTCGAATTCAAGATGTAACACGCCGACAGTGTTTCCCTGGGCGACCATCGGAACGCATAGGCGCTCGGTGGTTGAACTCTTAGTCAAATGTTGGCAAGCGATACCACTTCCCGGATGCCCACTCCAGAGAGGCTGGCCACGGCGAAGAGCCCAGCATGCGTCGGGAGGAAATGTGGGCGCTAATGCGTCTCGTTTCCCCCATCGGACTGCTGCCTCGATGAGGTCCCGGGACGACCTGAACAAATAGAGCGCTCCGGACGGGGACTCGGGGAAAAGCTTCTGCACCGAGCCAGCAACGACACCGCAGGCCTCCTGAACAGTCCCACTACACGCCAACAGAGATCCCATTTCATTCAGGGAGGTCATCTGTTTTGTGCGGAGTTCCAACTCATTAACTAGTCGATCCAACGACTCCGCATGCCGTCGCTGTGCTTCGTTCGCCTTAATCTGCTCCGAAACGTCCTCGTAGATCAAGTGTGCGCCCCGCACTTCACCGTTTACCACCAGCGGGACCCCATGCAGTGCCAAGTCAAGAATCTGCCCGTCTTTGCGACGTCTTCGCACCGTCCGGTGCAACGCGTTTCCGGCGAAGATCTGCGAAATCAGTTGCGCGGAGTCGGTCGCCCCATCGTCAGGTATCCACGTGCTCCCAATATCAATCGAGTTGAGCTGGTGCCGGTCGCACTGGAAGAGTTTTTCGAAAGCGGAATTCGCCAGTTCGACAGAGCCTTGCCGGTCAAGAACAGCGATTCCCAGCGGGCTATTTTGTATCAGCGAGTCTAAATAGGTGGTTTGTTCATTCAGATCAATTGCCAAGCGGTGGCGCTCGCTGACCTCGGATCCCACGATGAGTCCTACCGCGGACAGCACCAGCATGAGCAGGGCGACTTTGGCAAACAGGGCTGCGCTTGGGGGGAACAAATGCATCGCGACCACGATTCCAAAATTTAACGCTAGCAGGCCGGTGACGACTCTCCGGACTCCCTGACGCATCGCGATCCAGATGATAGGGATGAAACAGAGATAAAAATGATCGTAACGCCCTTCCTTGGTTCCGAACATCACCCAGAGGACGGCTAATAATGTAAGAATTTGGCCACAAGTTTCTGCCAGTGCACCAAAAGTAAACGTCGTTCCAGCAGAATGTGCTCTGGTTGAGTGGACCTGGGAGGGCACTGGCGAGAGCCAATTACGAACATGCGGAAATACGTGGACGAGAAGAAACGGTGCAATGCCTACCAAGCCGATGGTGTCACCCAAAAACCACCCCAGAGCGGATGACTTGTATTCACCCCGGGTAATGCTGTGATCTGCAAAGAGGCATGTAACACCAACGATTGTTGCTACTACAGCGGCCGTGGCACTTACCAGAACGTAGCGCACCACATCTCGCCGGCGACTCAGACCAAGATCGATGTGCAGGGGACCGCGTAACACGTATGCCGCTGCGCCATAGCAGATCGCAATTCCGACGGCATCGATCGTGTAGCTGAAGGACATGGCTGGCTGGGAGTAAATAACACTGCCAGCCAGGGCGTCGGAGAAACAGACCAGGAGCGCGTACCACGGGCTGACACCCAACATTAGTGCCATGACCAGACCGATGGCGGGATACCAAGCAACGAATCCAATGCGGGAAAAGAGAACGACTTCGGGCCGGTTCAGCAGAAGGTAGAGCAACACAAAGGAGAGGGAAACAAGAGCATGGCGAATGATCAGGCGTCGCGAATGCATGAACAGAATGTCAGTGCCTGATTGGCTCCTTGTCAGTAAGGCGGACGGGAGCGCAGACTCCCCATGTCCTGCATGCTCAGACTACATGCAAGATTGCCCCACCCCAACGTCATCTAAGTCACAATTCGACGTTTTCACAATTACTTAGGTAATCCCAATTGGGGCGTACTTTTGAGGATCGGCTGGTACCGCAGAGTCGGTCTGACAAGTTCCGCCTGGACGCCAAAGGCACGTAGAAGTCGAACTTCAAGAAGGAAGGTCGCATCCCTTCAATCTGGGCCAACTCTCGGATCGTCGGCCAACCGGAGAGCGCCGGGCTAAACCGGCATGTTGTAGGGGATGCAAAAGCCCTACAGGAAAGTAGAACAGCGACTCCATCCTGGCCTCGAGTCTTGCGGGGGACACGCGAGGTGTCTCGTGAAGCGTAGACCAGAGGTACCAGTGGGCCGGGCTATTGACCTTCGAAAAGCCGATGGATCAGGATGCCGACTCCGTTCCGAGATGGAGGAAGGCAACACGGCAGCCACGTTACTCGCGAGTGGTTGTTTCGGTCCTGCGTAGTCTAAGAACCCGCGCACGCTGAGAAACAACGTGCACGAGAACCGGGAGATCTCCAGCTCCGACTGCCGATATGTCGGCAAGCCTGCCGAAATGTCGGCAGCCATTCTTGGGAATTCCGCTTCTTTCTCCTACTTTTCGCTGACTTTCGGGTGATTGCTAGTTGGCCCGGTATGTGCTTCTAGTCGAATGGGCTATGAAGGAGACCGCATTCAGCGATGAATACGAATACACGAGAGTGCTCCTGCGAGAGCGAAAGCAGGAATTGCAGGCTCTGGAGCTGAGACATCGACAGAAGCTCACTCCTCCAGACGAGTATGCTAGTTGCCGCCGCTCTCTGCTTCAGGGAATCCATGAGCTTGAGACCTTGCTGCGGATCTCACAATCGAGTCCTAAATCGTACAACCTGTTGCGTAAAGCCAGTGAGAATAGGTACTCCTAAGCATCAGGGTCTTTGTCCAACCATTTATCTAACGCCTCGGGGTATCGTTTTCGCTCCACGTCCCAGTATTCGAGGGTACGTATTATGTGGCTCTCATCGGTGCTGCCGAGCTGAATCTCGACTTCGTATCGGTTGCTCACTCGGCATCTTGCAGCAGTAGGTCTAGCCGGCCAGCACGAGGCTGGATTCTCTCTTTGTCCTTCAATACAAGATCACCGAGACCGAGGATTGAAGGGGGGTAAGTGTAAGAGCAAACACATGGTTGACACATTGAACCCGCAGCCAGCGTGACTTCGCCACTTGATCAGCAAATTCTTCATGCGGCGAGTCTTCGTTCTTCGTCCAGGACAGACTACTGCCGGTTAGCGCGTCAGTTCGGGAGCCGATTTATGATAGGTGGGTTCCGAATGGTGCAAACGAACTACCGGCGTGGGCGTGATATGCCGAGTTTCTCCATCCGAGAGGAGAGTGTTGTTCGCCTCAACCCTAGCTTCGCTGCAGCGCCATGCGGGCCGCCGACTACCCAATTCGACTCGAGTAGAGCCTGCAAGATAGCTTCACGCTCAATTTCCCGCAGTGTGCCGTGTCGCGACGGCTTTTCGTATGCTGCTTGTATTCTCTGAATCGTCGCGGTCAATTCGGCTAAGGGCGCATCCAACGTGTGCCCAGGGGACAGGATCACGGCGCGCTCTATGAAATGCTGCAGTTCGCGGACGTTGCCCGGCCAGGGATATCGAACAAACGTTTCCATCGCCTCAGCCGGAATCTCAGTAACTGGCTTCCTCATGCGCCGCGCGTAGTTCTCCACATAATGCCGCACGAGGGCAGGAATGTCTTCGGCCCGCTCGCGAAGCGGTGGAATAACAATGGGGAAAACCCTTAGGCGGTAATATAGGTCTTCACGAAATTTCCCGGTTTCCACCATCGTTTCCAGATTGCGGTTCGTAGCGGCAATGATCCTAACATCGACTTGCCGCAGACGGTTGCTTCCCACACGTTCAAATGCATGGTCCTGCAATACGCGGAGCAACTTCGGCTGCAGTTCCAACGGAATGTCGCCCACCTCATCGAGGAAGAGTGTGCCGTGATCGGCAAGCTCAAAGCGCCCGGGTTTTTGTGTTGTAGCTCCTGTAAAAGCTCCCTTTTCGTGACCGAAGAGTTCGCTTTCCAGGAGGCTCGCGGGAATAGCGGCGCAGTCCACTTTGATGAAACTGTGGTCGTGGCGGGGACTGCGCCCATGAATCGCACGAGCAATGAGTTCCTTCCCAGTTCCCGTCTCTCCCGTAATCAAAACGGTAGAGTCTGTCGGAGCCACTGCTCTGACTTGTTTCAGGACTTCAATAATTCCAGGACTGTCACCGATAATGTCGGCAATGCCGCGTTCCCGCAAGAAGTCGGACTCGATGTACTCCCGTTCAGTGAGGAGTTTCGCACGTGATTCATTGACGCTCTCGAAACGCAGGCTGTTGTGCAACGTGGCCGTAACCAAGGATGCGAGTTCCTGCAAGAAATTCAGGTCACTCTTCACGGGGTCTAGCGCGACGCGTGTCATCAGAAAGAGAACGCCTATTACACGTCCTTCATGAATTAATGGCAGAGCGCATCCGGCCCGTACGTGCTCAGCATTGGTAATTTGCTGCATCCAATCGTTGTCTCGATACACCGGACATAGGCCCGGAAGATCCTCAATGCGAAATGCAACTGGTTTCGCCGAACGATAGACTTTGCCCTGTAGGGAACCATCAATGGGAAGCGTGTAGCCCTCCCGCAAATACGAGTTATCAGAGCTCAGGTACACGGACAATCGGTCTGATGAGGGTTCCGGCAAGAGGATGCTTGCCCATTGCCAGCCTGCCATTAGGCGTATGCCGTCCATTAAGGCGTGGAAAAACTCCCGCACATCTAATTTCGAGATGAAGCGATGGTTAAGATCCAGGAGAAGCTGCAAGCGGTCGCGCTCGTGGTGCAATTCATCAGCTAGACGCTTGCGTTTCGTGATGTCCTCGGCCATTACCACCCAAAGCGGAGAGTCAGCCGTGCCAACGCTCGACCCATTGATCCGCGACCACACCAATTCGCCGTCCCTTCGGCGATAACGCTTTTCCAGATCGAAGTGGTTCCGTTTGCCGCTAGTCAATTCCTTGATAATTGCCTTATATCGCTCACGATCTTCCTCGTAAGTGATATCTAAGCAAGTCATCTTCTGCAGTTCATCGAGACGATAGCCCACGATCTGACAAAAGGCTGCATTGGCATCGACATAGCGAAGAGAAGAGTCCTGCAAGGCAACGCCGATTTTGGAATTATCAAAAACTCCACGCCACCGTCGCTCACTTTTTTGCAGCGCTTCTCGCGCACGTTTTTGATCATCGATGTCTGTGTTCGTTCCGTACCATCGGACGATTTGTCTTTCACTATCACGCAGTGGCACTCCGCGGGATAAGAACCAACGGTATTGTCCGTCCCGCATCCGGTGGCGCTCTTCCTGTTCGTAGGGTGTCCCATTCGTCACCGATTCGTGCCAGTCTGTCAAGACTCGTTGCCGGTCATCGGGGTGAAGGATCGTCTGCCAGCCATCGCCTTGTCCCTCTTCCAAAGTAAGACCCAGCTCCGAGCGCCATCGCTCGTTACAAAAATCAAGTGTGCCGTCAGGTGCGCAGCTCCAGATTTGCTGCGGAATCACGTCGACTACTTTCCGAAGCCGGTCTTCGCCTCGCCGGAGCGCCTCCTCGGCCTGCTTCTTCTCAGTAATGTCGATCATGATGCCGATCAGTTCCGATGCCTGACCGTCTTCCACAAGCACATGCACTACACCATGGAGCCAGACAACCTTGCCGTCGGCAGCCATCATGCGGTAATCAAACTCGTGCGATTTCTTCTCTCTTGTTGCCTTAGCGCAGAAGTGTACTGCCCAGTCCCGGTCCTCAGGATGGATGTGTTCTCTCCAAAACGCCGGATCGCGCAACCAGCGCTGGACTGGATAACCGAGCAATGTTTCCGCATAGGGACTAACGAAAGTGAATTGGAAGGTTTGAGCGTTACCGCGCCAGACTATCGCCTGCACGCAGTCTAGCAGTTGGCGATATCGGCCGAGCTCGTCAGCGAGCTCGTCCGAAAGGGTGCGCGCATACGGCACGCGGGAAAGGATGCCGTCTGGCTCTGGGTCCGAGAGATGAGCTGCATTGTCGCTCATATTGTTCCTCCCGGGGGGAAACTTTCGTTTTCAGGTTATCGTGTCGGCTGATCAAGGAGGCGAGGTATCACGCCAGCGTGACCATCCAGGTTCATATTCTGCTGTTTCCCCACATGGCCTGATGATCACAAGGAAGGGGATTGTGCGTCTTGGACAAACAGGCCGTAATCGGTACATTCTTGCTGAATTGTTGTCTCCGACTTCGGCAGGAGACGTAGGTCTGAGGCCCGTTCCTGAGCCTCTACCGTTGTCTCCGGCGCGCCAGGCCAGGAGAAACGCCCGTAATTCGCCGGAAGTGCCGGGCAAGGTGACTCTGGTCGGTGAAGCCTGCAATGAGCGCAATTTCTGAGAGGGGAATGTCCGTGTTACGCAGCAGTTGCTGTGCGCGCTGGACTCGCCTGCGCACTACATAAGAATGGGGCGGTAACCCAACCGATTGTCGAAATGCACGCGCAAAATGATGAACCGATAATTGCGCAATTTCAGCCAGTACTTCAAGAGCTATGTTGTCCTGCAGATGCGAATCGATGTATTCGCAGATGCGGGTAGCGCGCGCGGGTGAAAGGCCTCCCCGATTCAAATTGGGTGTAAGTGACGCCGGCAGGTTCCCGAGCATGCCCAGCCGCGGCCGTGAGTGGATTAGGGCGTCTGTGTGAGAACACCAGCCGCTCATCCCACAGACTGGAGGAGTTATCAAGACACTCCAAGGCTCCTCCGTTCCCGTGCGTAGCAGACCAGCGGCAATATCCTGCATCCTTTTGCAGCGAAAAAGCGAAGGGTCGTACTCAAAAATAGCCGCCAGGATGAGTCCCCGATTCAGTTTCTGGTCGTTCAGCTCGAAGACACTGCGAGCGACGTTGTCTGCACCCAGAATTCTTTGATCGTTGTCAACTGCGAGCAGAACCGCTCGATCACTATCGCCAGACGGAGCAGCTGCGATGTTCCACGCATGTCGAAAATGCTCGCGGAACAAACGCTCCTCGATTCCGCGTGCAGATAGTTTTGTGGCAGCCATGGCCATGGACAGTGACTGCTCCGTAGTCTGTGGACTCATGGAGGACGTATCCACTACGGCAGCCAGTCTGCCCTGAGCATCGAAAATCGGGGCACCCGCACAGCTCAAGTGAGTGTGCCGTGTCCGAAAATGCTGCCCCAGATGTACGATCGCGGGACGATGTTCAGCGATACAAGTCCCGATTCCATTGGTGCCTTCCACCTCCTCTGACCAGACACCGCCCAGCCAGATCCCCCAGTGCTTGAAATCGTCCGCTTTGGACTCGTTTCCTCTGTGCTGGATCGCTACTCCGTCGCTATTGCATAGCAGAACCACGTAGTCTTGTGGTCGCACAATGGCATACAGGCGATCGATTTCCTCTTGGGCATCCAGGATGAGATTGTGCAGGGGCTCGCGAGAAGCCTGAATTTCCCGCTCTGTGATGATGTGCGGTGCGGCCCGATTACCCGGATCAAGATGATGTGCGGTTAGACAACGCCGCCAGGAATCCGACACTTCCTCGGTTCCTGGGATGGACGCGTCCTTGTGAACTACAAGGTCGACGCAGTCGACATGAGGTAATCCGTCATTCACACTTCTTATGCGGCTTTGGTTTGCAGCAGCCAAACTCAGGCCCTTTCTGCGGGCCAAGCAATCGATTTCGACTGCCCCGGCTGACAGGTTCTAAACACCCTAATCTAGATGCGCCGCGATTATAGCTGGTTGCAGGCATGCTGGCGCCACTTGCGCCTTTTCTTCGCCCTCGCTGATGTCCCAATCGAATGCCAGCAGTCAACTCTCTCCACCCAGTGCGTAGAACAGAGAGAGCCTCTACGGAGAGTGTCGGCCGTTCGTAACCGACGGCTCTTCGTCGTCACACCGTAACGTAGACACAATTGGGGAACTTGGGCGTACGCCAGAAAAAGTTACTACTGCAATAAGTTACCCGTGCTCGTGCGAACTCCGCTGAATGGCCTCCTGACTGCATTATGTACGGCTGCGTACGGACAAGAACGATTCATGACACACCGTAACCTCGCAATCCTCCGGCCTTTTCGTGACCTGCTCGAATGTGCCCCCGATGCGATGGTAATCGTGGATCAAGCTGGGCTGACTGTCATGGTCAACTCGCAAACCGAGAAGCTGTTTGGATTCTCACGTGAGGATTTGCTTGGCAAAAGCGTCGAAGTGCTGACCCCGGAACGTTATCGCGCTGGCCACATTCGACATCGAGAAGAATTTTTCCAAGACCCGCGTGTCCGCCCAATGGGGCTCGGTTTGGAGCTGTACGGTTTGCGCAAAGACGGCTCCGAGTTTCCAGTTGAGATTAGCCTCAGTCCTCTGGGACTGGAGCATGAGACATATGTCACTGCCGCGATTCGAGATATCAGCAACAGGAAACACGCTGAAAACGAGATTCGGAATCTGAATCTGGAACTACAGGCAAGACTCGCCGAATTAGAAGCCTCGAATCAGGAGTTGGAAGCATTCAGCTACTCGGTATCACATGATCTTCGTGCTCCGTTGCGCCAAATCGACGCATTCTCGAAGATTCTTCTGGACGAAGCATCCAGTTCCCTTAGCTCAGACCAAAAGGGGTGCTTGCAGCAGATTCGACGCGGCACCACCCAAATGGCACAAATGGTGGATGCCTTACTTAACCTTGCGCGCTTAGGGCGGCAGTCGCTCAGCCGCGAGCTCGTAGATTTGCAGGCCTTGATCCAAGAAGTTGTTTCCAGCCTGCAAGCAGATATCCACGACCGCAAAGTCAGCTGGTGCATAGGCCCCTTGTCGCACGCAAATTGCGACCGAGCTCTGACCAGACAAGCGGCCTGGAACCTCCTTGCCAATGCAGTCAAGTTCACTCGTAATCGCACCCACGCCGTTATAGAGGCAGGAGAAACAAGACTGGACGGTGAGCGCGTGTTTTTCATCCGCGACAATGGCGTGGGCCTCAACATGAAATACGCTGACAAGCTATTCGGCGTATTCCAACGGCTTCATCTTCAGGACGAGTTCGAAGGCACAGGGGTCGGCTTAGCAACCGTGCACAGGATCATCTCGAAGCATGGAGGACGCATTTGGGCCCAATCGACGCCTGGCTCAGGTACGACATTCTTTTTCACTCTCGAACCTAAAGGAGCCTCATGACCCGGATGGGGCACAACAAGGTCATCAACCGAATATCAACGACGGCGGAAACACAGGTCTTCCATTCGGAGCTGAACTTTACCTGCGTCGCTACGAATTTCGTCCCGATTCACGAAGGGAGTATCTCACAAGCAGTATGGCCAGAACGACTATAGCGCCTGGCGAAACAATCAGGATTCTAGTATTGGAGGACAATCCCTCCGATGCCGAACTGTGCATACGAAAGCTGAACAGCTCAGGACTCAAAGTAGAAGCGAGCCTGGCACGAGCTTCAGACGACTTCATGGAGCACGTACGTTCGCATACGTATGATCTCATCCTCGCCGATTACCGTCTGCCCGATTGGAATGGAATGGATGCTTTCAAATGGGTGCGGTCCTCTGGGCGCGATATTCCTTTCGTTTTGATCACCGGAACCCTGGGCGACGAGGTCGCCATAGAGTGCATAAAAGCTGGGGTGAGTGACTATGTCCTTAAAGACAATCTGGAACGCCTTCCTGTTGCCGTCCGAAGAGCTCTGGAAGAGCAAAAGCTGCGGCAGGCGCGCGACCAGGCCGAGAAAGAACTGCGTGAGTCCGAAGAGCAATACCGCCTGTTGTTCCATGCGAACCCCCATCCAATGTGGGTTTTTGACTCAGTGACTCTTCGATTCCTGACCGTGAATCAAGCTGCAATCCACCACTACGGGTACTCACTCCAAGAGTTCCTGTCCATGACGGTGAAGGACATACGGCCGGGGGAGGATGTGGACCGTTTTCTGAAATCTGTAGGTCCACGAGTAGACGCGGGCGAATCTTACAGTCAATTGTGGAGGCACAAGAAAAAAGACGGCACCATTATCGATGTAGAGATTAGCTCGCAACCAATCACTTTCGGGCACGCACAAGCACAGCTTGTGTTGGCGCACGATGTTACAGCTCAACGACGTGTTGAAGCCGAGATACGTGAAAGCAGGGAGCAGTTGCAATTGCTGCTCGACTCGACGGCCGAGGCGATCTACGCGATTGACCTTAACGGGGCGTGCACACTGTGCAACGCTGCTTGTCTTCGAATGTTGGGCTATGGTCACGAATCCGAGCTACTTGGCAAGGACATGCATACAACGATTCACCACACGCGACCCGATGGGCGGCCTTATCCGGTCGCAGAATGCAAGATTTATCAGGCTTTTCGGGTTGGTAAGCGCGGGCATGTAACCGACGAGGTCCTGTGGCGCGCCGATGGAACCAGTTTCCCCGCTGAATATTGGTCCTATCCTATAAGGCACGATGAGCGAATTGTAGGCAGTGTCGTCACTTTTCTTGACATTACTGAACGCAAGAAGGCTGAGGAGCAGTTGAGGCGATCCGAATCGAGGTATCGATCAATTAGTGAGAGTGCGCCTTATGGCATTTTTCGTGTTGATCAGAACGGCCACATTGCCATGGCAAACCCGGCACTTGCGGCTATGCTTGGGTACCAAACTCCGCATGAGGTGCTAGGACTCGATACCGGTAAAGATGTTTATCTGACTCCGACAGAGCAGCAACGGGCTCGCGATTATGCATCCGAAGATCCCAAAGTTGGTCACGAGGCCAAGTGGAAGCGTAGAGATGGGAAGACCTTAACAGTGCGACTCGGTGGACGACGCCTGCCGGATGACGACGAACTTCCGGGAGGATTCGAGGTCTTTGTGGAGGATATTACCGAACAACGATCTCTCCAGAAGCAGTTTGAACACGCCCAAAAGATGGAAGCGGTCGGCCGATTGGCGGGTGGTGTCGCCCATGACTTCAACAATCTGCTAATGGTTATCAGCGGTTACGCACAGCTCATGGAAGACCCGCAAACAGACCCGAGAAAGCTCTCCGACTATCTCACTCAGATCCGGGAAGCTAGCTCGAGAGCCGCAAGCATAACCCGGCAACTCTTAGCCTTCAGCCGAAAACAAGTGCTCGAACCGACGATTATCGATCTGAACAGTGTCGTCAAAGACTTGGGCAAGATGCTGCCGCGGCTGTTGGGAGAAGATGTTGAAATAGCAACGAAGTTCGATCCAAATCTCGGGATGGTGCGGGCTGATCGCGGTCAACTTGAGCAGGTCATCATGAACTTGGCGGTGAATGCGAGGGATGCTATGCCCAAAGGTGGACGCCTCACCATTGAAACCGCGAACGTCACACTCGATACGGCATACCACCAACGTCGTGAAGTTAGCGTTCCGCCGGGGCGTTACGTGTTATTAGCCGTCAGCGATACCGGCGTGGGCATGGACGCCGAGACTCAACTTCGTATCTTCGAGCCCTTCTTCAGCACAAAAGAAGAAGGCAAGGGAACAGGACTGGGATTAGCCACTGTTTACGGCATCGTGAAACAAAGCAACGGATTCATCTGGGTCTATAGCGACCTCGGCAAGGGAAGCACTTTCAAGATTTATCTGCCGCGCCTCGATGTGGCGGTTACGGAACCGAGCTCACAACCTTCACAAGCCACGCCTGGCGGAACCGAGACGATCCTTTTAACCGAAGATGAAGATGCCCTTCGCAACGTAAGTCGTGTCTATCTGGAATCCAAGGGTTATACGGTGTTGGGAGCTGCCAATGCGAATGAAGCATTGGAATTCTGCAAGAGCTATCAAAAGCGGATTCATGTGCTGATCACTGATGTCGTGATGCCGGGCTTAGGAGGATTCGAACTTGCAAAGTCTGCACTGGAGTTGCGGCCAGGGCTCTCCGTGGTCCTTGTGTCGGGGTATACAGACAGGGCTCTAGATACCGACGCCGCTTCGATCGGAGCAAAATTCCTGCAAAAACCGTTTAGTCTTGATGCCCTCGCCCGCACCGTGCGCTTCCTGCTAAGCAGGAGTCGAAAAATCCTCATTATCGATGACAGCCAATTCATGCGAATAGCGATTGACCGAATTCTCACGGCCGCCGGATACATCGTGAAGACCGCCGGGGATGGTGACGAGGGGCTGCGAATGGCCAGGGAAATGAAACCAGATCTGATTCTGTTGGACATGCTGTTACCGAAAGCCCCAGGCCCGGAAGTTCTTCGAACTCTGAAGAAGGACCCTGCTACCAGCATTATCCCGGTCGTTGTCCTCACCGTATTATCCGAAAAAAACAAAAAGAAACTCCTCTCTCAGGGCGCTGCAGCCTATTTGGAGAAGTCGGACAAGTTGCTGGAAAATGATGCTGCGATTTTGATCGCAACTGTTGCGCGAGTGCTGGACAGAACCGTTGCGTAACAGCGAGCGATGACACGGCGTGGTTACAACACGTGGCTGAATCAGTACATCATCCCGAAGTGGGGCAAGTGCATGATTCAGGAACTACAAGCCAGACCACTCGACTTGTGGTTGCAATCGCTGAAGCTGGCACCTAAAAGCAAAGTTCACATCCGTGGACTTGTTCGCATTCTATGGGACTTTGCCATGTGGCGTGGCGACGTGCCTGTCCAGCGTAATCCGATGGAACTCGTCAGCATCAAGGGTGCAACGAAGCGTGTGAGGCAGAAGCGTAGGCTCACCGTGGAGGAGTTCCAACGGTTATGCCGACAGCTTGAGGAACCATTCCACACAATCGCGCTAGTCTGCATCTGCTTTGGTCTGCGCATCAGCGAAGCACTCGCTCTCAAGTGGGCTGACGTTGACTGGTTAAATGGCAGGCTCAGAATCGAACGCGGGATAGTCCATCAGAAAATTGATGACGTAAAAACCCCTGAGTCGCAGCGTGCGATGCCAATTGACCCTGAGATGCTGGACGCGCTGAAGATGTGGAAACAACTAACCCAGTTCTCAGCCAATGATGATTGGATGTTTGCATCCCCTGTGCAGATCGGGCGTTTGCCGTTCTCCTATGCGGGAGTCTGGCAGGCACTTCGAAAAGCAGCGGACAAAGCTGGCATCGGTCACATTAGCTCGCACGTGTTCCGGCACTCACCGCTCGTGGCTTGATTCGGTCGGTACTCCTGTCGGTGTGCAGCAACGCTTAATGCGGCACGCGGACATCCGTACTACCATGAACGTGTACGGTGACGCAGCGACCGCTGACATGCGCACAGCACACGGCAAGATCGTGAAGCTGGCCTTGAACGGCAGGTGAAACGGCAGGTAATGCTTGCAACTAGCTGAAAACATGGCGGGCCCTACGGAACGATTTCAGAACTTTTCTGGCCCAAGTGGCTGGATCGACGTCCCCAACCCCGAAAGTTGGGAGAAGATCGGTCTCTGGTTCGGCGGTATAGCGCTTCGCGGAGGCTTGACTGGCGGCATTTGGTGCCCACATTTTGGTTTGCCCACCTTTGCAAAAACCGCAAAGGCGGGCCACTGGAGGGTTCCACGTCAGATGAGACGGAAATCTGTGCATAATTTCGGTTCAAGGGTTAAGATGGCCCACCCGCCGTCACTGAACCTTGAACGTCAAGTCGGCTTCAGTAGCCAACGGAGCGCATAGACCACCCACACTATTCCACCGGCGACCATAATGAGGCGATGATACCACTTCGGCGCAAACTTTCTTTTTTCCGGGTTCGGTAGCCAGCCTATTCCTTGCTCGGTGAAGGTCGCTGCCGTTAATCCATGAAGAATGATCCAGACCCCGCCCAATAGCAGACAGCCACAGAATACTTGTTTCCACTGTAGAACCACATTTGAGAATACCAACATCATTGTCTTCTCGTATTGTCAGTGACAGTCGAACATCTTGCCGGGAGCCCCAACCAACGCGTCTTTCGTTGGGTAGGCAGAATTGTACCTCTGGCTTCCACAGAATTTCTGAAATGAACGAATGGTCGTGAGGGAGGGACTCGAACTTGAGGCGCTTAGCGGGCGTCAACGAAAGCGGGAGCCCGCTGCCGAAATCCTGCGCGCAGCGAAGGACCTCGGAGGTAAGACTGGCGGAGAGGGAGGGATTCGAACCCTCGATACAGGTATAACGGTTTAACAATTGCTCTCAAACTCGCAATGTACAATGTTCTCAGGCGCTTACAGTCGGAGTCAAGGGCTCCTATTCGGGGTTCATCGCTCTCAATCGGCACAAAGTGTTCTGCATTTTGTCTCCACTTTGAGTGCGACTCGCAACGCCCATTCACCGCATCTTTTGCATGCAGACAAGGTGTCCGGCAGTAGTGGGATTGGTTCAGACCAACAGCCAGATTCTTCGGAATAAGTGGCCTTCGTGGTTGACGGTATCGAAAAGGGTCGCTTCCCGAGCCGCCAAAGAGCGTTCTCTCCCCGACCATTCTTCATTTTTCGCACGCGGTTGAAGGAGACGAACATCGCGACCCTCTGGGCGAAAACGAACTACTGGCAAACTACTGGCAGATTGAGGTCAGTTATAATCAAAACGATCCTCATCGGAGTCGGGGCGTAGCGCAGCCTGGTAGCGCACCTGCCTTGGGCGCAGGGGGTCGTCAGTTCAAATCTGACCGCCCCGACCAACGCTTTTGAATTGCGCTCCTCCGACGCGCATACATTCCAGCGGACGGCAATCGCCTCGTGCCGTCTCGGTTTCTTACTTGGAACAGATCGCCTCTGTCAGCCGCGCCCCGCTCGCTTCAAGCTCAGAACGGCGTGCCAGAGGGGCCATTGCAGAACTCTTCCAGTCCCTGGGAACCAGCTCGACGATGAGCAAGCGGGCGGTCTGCGAGCCGCGGTTGACAGCCCAGATGTTGACGTCGCCGGATTCATAGAAGTAGTCGCCGGCGCGGACTACCTGCTCCTTGTTTGTGTCCGGGTAGACCAGAGTAAGCTCACCATCCATAACACGGCGGATACCCGGCCCGAAGTGGTAATGGTCGCGGACCTCGCCGCCGGGAGTGAACTCCACTTCCGAGGCTCGCAGGTCGAGCTTTCCGTTCAGCGCAGTCATGAAGCCTTCCAGCGGCGTCTGAAGTTTCAGGGACGGCTTCACGCCCTTCATCTCCACCATGGACTGGCTTGATGGCGTCTGTGCCCAAAGGCGCACTGTACCGGCGGCGCAGAACACCAGTAGTACAAAGAGAAGAAGCCAGCCCTTCTTTTTGTTCTCCTCCCAGGCAAGCGGTTTTACCTGCTCCAATGCCGGCCGGGGACGAAACAGGTTCCTGAGGCGGTTACGGAAATCGAGGGTCAGGCGGGAACTTGAGCGCTCAGGATGCGGCTCCTGCCAGCAGATTCCCAGATTCGCCGATCGCTTCCTGGCATATGCCCACAGCCCGGCCAGGACGCCGAGGCCCGGATTGTCGATGGTGCTGAGCTTACAAAGGTCCAGAACGATGCACTTGCCTTCCGAAATCAGACTCTGAATTGTGTCCTGGAGCAGGGCGCAGGTGTCGGAGATAAGCTGGCCGGTGCAGCGGACGATTATTTCCGTCGACGTTTGCTCAATGTCAAGGGTCAACAGTGAAACGGGAGTAGCCAGACAGGCGCTCATAAATCCTCCTCAGGCTCAGACTCGGAAAAGATCGGAGCACCTGTCCGAGTACGAGCCATATATGCTGGCCGGACTTTCGCTGAAGAGCAGCATTAAGGCAATTCACCGAAAGTCTACTGATGGTCAATTGAAGTCTACAGTTAAGTTGTTGCTGGATACGGTCTTATACTACGATCGGGATCGTTGCGGGCTGGGAGCGGCACGAGAGACCCAGTAGTACAATTCGTCCCGTGGGTTGAGCCCGAATTCATGGGGAGCGAGACTTCCTGCCGTGGGGACCACCAGGCAAACCTTGCATTTCGGGGCGTTTAGTGCCGACTTGGCGGCTGCCCAGTTACAGAAGAAGGGGCATCGGCTGAAGCTGCAACAGCAGCCATTCCAAGTCTTGGCGATGCTCCTGGAGCGTCCGGGAGAGGTGGTGAGCCGGGAAGAGCTTCAGAAACGGCTGTGGCCGGGCGACACTTTCGTGGACTTCGACCACGGGTTGAACATCGCTATCAACAAATTGAGAGAGGCGCTGGGCGACTCAAAGGACAAGCCGCTATTCATTGAGACGCTACCCCGAATTGGGTACCGCTTCATTGCCCCGGTGGAGCGTGGGGAGGATAGGTCCGATTCCACTCCGGCGGAGCACGGGGGCATCGAGCCCGATTTCGCACCAGCAATTCCCGCTCAACCAGCGAGCCTTTCTCGACGGGCAACGACGAGGGCGGCGATAGCCGGAATCATTGTTCTCGCCATGGCTGGCCTGGCGTTGACCGCATGGCGCGGGCGTACGCGAAAAGAGGCAGCGCCGCGCATCGAGTCTCTCGCCGTACTACCGCTCGCGAATCTCTCGCGCGACCCCGACCAGGAATATTTCTCCGATGGCATGACGGATGCGCTCATCACCGATTTGACCAGGATCGGAGCGCTCAAGGTGATCTCCCGCACCTCGGTGATGCAGTACAAGAACACCCGCGAGCGTCTGCCGCAGATTGCGCGCGAACTGGGCGTGGACGCGGTGGTGGAAGGCTCGGTCCTGCGCGACGGCGACCAGGTACGCATCTCGATCCAGTTGGTTGACGGCAGAACCGACAAACACCTCTGGGCGGCAAACTATCAGCGCGAGTACCGCAGCATCCTGGCCCTGCAGAGCGAGGTAGGACGTTCCATCGCGGAAAACATCAAGGTCACGCTTACCCCCCAGCAGCAGCAACACCTGACGCGAGCGGGTTCAGTGGATCCGGAAGCGCACGAAGCCTACCTGAAGGGCCGGTACTACCTGAATGAGAGAACAGCGAAGGAATTGAAGAAAAGCATTGCGTATTTCGAAGCGGCAATCGAACGGGACTCGAGCTACGCGCCAGCGTACTCCGGGCTGGCTGACGCATACACCCTGCTCAGCCTGAATGGCGATGTTCCTTCAAGAGACGCATTGAGTCGAGCAAAAGCAGCAGCACAAAAAGCCGTGCAGTTGGATGACACACTCGCCGAGGCCCATGCGTCGCTGGCGTTCATTGCGGAGACGCACGAGTGGGACTGGCCTGCGGCCGAGCGGGAATACAAGCGCGCGCTGGAGCTGAACCCCAGTTATGCGACAGCTCACAACTGGTACGCCGGCTATTTAATGTATCTAGGGAGGTACGGCGAGGGCATCGCCGAGGCGGAGCGTGCCCGAGAACTGGACCCGCTCTCCATCCCCATCAATAATGCTCTAGGTGGAAGATTGCTCCTGGCAGGCCGTTACAAGGAGGGCGTTGACCAGATCTACAAGACGCTGGACATGGACGCAAACTATGCACCTGCCTACAACCGCCTTGGTTGGGCTTTCCTGCAACAACGGAGGTACGAGCAAGCCATCGCACAATTCCAGAAGGCCGTCTCTCTTTCGAGAAGCGATCCCGATCTGCTCATGGACCTCGGCTATGCTTTCGGCGTGGCGGGCAAGAGAGGCGAAGCCAAGAGAATTTTCAAAGAATTAGGCCGGCAACGCGCGCGCGGGTTCGTGGCACCGAGCGCTCTCGCCATTGTTGCCGGGGCCATCGGCGAGAAGGATGAAGCATTCACCTGGTTGGAAAAGGCTTATGAGGAGCGTGATCCCCAACTTACCTACCTCAAGGTAAGCCCCCGGTTTGACCCCCTGCGCTCTGACCCGCGCTTGGCAGAACTAATGCTCCGCCTGCGCTTACCCGAGTGACCCCAAGCAAGCCAAAATTCAGGCCGCAAGCTCCTGAAAAAGGAACTCAGAGGAGTTGCGCATCAGCAGAAAAGTTCGAAAATCGTCTGCTAGGGCCGACCATTCTTCATTTTTGGCCCTCTGGAAGATCAGGTCGAATGGCTTTTTGTAAGTAGGCCAGAGACTTACGCCATCCGTAGCGCAGTTCAAAAGTACCGATTTCAGCAATTGGCCTCTTTCCGCTGAATTCCTCGTAAGGTACAGAAAATGGGCCTTGTTCGCGAGTTCAAAAATCCTTCGCACAGTCAGCACTCGGTCTGACGTGATCGGCCTCCTCAAACTCGATAGCGCAGTCTCGATGGAACGCTCCTGGTCGGCGTACTCGGACTGCTTGCGCGTCCAGAACTCTTCCGTGACTTTGCCGTCCAGTTTGTCCTCGTAAAGCTGGTCCATCCGCGTACGCAGCGCGGTGAGCCGCTGCTTAAGAGCAGCAATCTGCTCCTGACGCTTCCGCTCGGACTGGTTCAGGTCAGCATTCAGCGAATCCACAATAGTTCGTGCGATCGTTTCCGGTACATAGATTTGCATCAGCAGTTCGCCCATGCGCGAAGATACGTATTCTTCGCGCATGTAGGGCAAGTCGCATTTTCCGCGCCCCTGGGAGCAGCGGTAGTACGGACTCGAGGTTACAACCAAGAAGCTTCACGCGCTGCTCGACAAGCGAATCGGCCAGGAGGGACTACCCGGTTTTGCCGCCGCAACCGGGCCAGCCCCGCAGAAGCAATAGAGGTGCAGAATGAAGCTCCCGAAGTTGACTGCGGTCGTGACCGCTTTCTTCGCAATATCTATAAGTGCGACTTTGCACTCCCAGGAAGCTCGCACACCACCCAAAAAGGTGGTGCTGGCCGAGGGCACCGAAGTCACTCTGCGGATGGCGCAAGACATAAGTTCAGGCGCTGCCCGCCCGAGTGATCCGATTGAACTGACGTGCCAGTAGTTGTCCTCACTGCGGCCTTGAGGTATGCGCGCGGTATAATGCCAAGCGGTCATGCAGAACCCGCAATACGCGTTGGTGGCTTATGTCCGGCATCCGGTCGGGGAATTTGTCGAGAGTCTCCGGCGGGAACTGCATCCCGATTTGCCCCATTTGCCGGCGCATCTTACCGTCCTTCCCCCACGACATCTGGTTGCCGGAGTGCATGAACCATTTCCGAGCGAAGCTGTAGCCCTGGAAACCTTGGCCGAAATGTGCCGCCATGTAGATTCCTTCGAGATCGTCCTGGGAGAAGTGGAAACGTTTGTTCCGGTTACACCTACGGTCTTCATCCGAGTCGCCCATGCAGCCTATCGCATGCGGGAGTTGCACGATCGCCTCAACACGGGCCTGTTCTTATCGCAAGAGCAATGGCCATACATGCCTCATCTGACGATCGTTAAAATGGCTCTCGAAGAGCAGGCGCTGCGGGCATTCGAGGTAGCTCGTGAGCGCTGGACCGGCTACGAGGGCAGCCGGCGCATTGCCGTGGAAGAACTAACCTTCGTGCGGGAAGGGGAGAACAACTCCTGGGTTGATCTTGCCCCCATCCCACTGGGCCGCAGCCTGGTTTCCGGCAAAGGCCGATAACTCCTTTCTTTCAATAGCCGCACTGAACTTGCGCCTCTGGACCCAGTACTTTCGCGCCTGTCCATTGGTACATAAGCCTCTCGTGCGTTGCGCGTGGGTATGTACGGGGGTACATAAGAGCTTGGGGACCCTGGGTAACGCGGTGGTACTACGGCACGGCGGGGGACGCGACGCGCCCGCTGAAGGGGCGGATCATGCAGATCGGAGTTTACGGTTCAGGGTACCTGAGCACGGTAATCTCCGCCTGTCTGGCCGACTTCGGTGTTCCCGTAACCTGCTGCCACTCGGACAGTTCGCACATGGTGGAGATGGCGCAGGGCAATATCCCTTTCTTCGAGCGTAATCTCAAAGAGGTTATCCGGCGTAATGTGCGCTCCAGTCGATTGGCCTATTCCACTGATATGGAGGCGTTCGCGCGCAAGGCTGGAGTCATCTTCCTTGCAGAAGATAATCCCGAGCACTTGGGCGAAATCGCGGTCCGCATTACGCGTCTTGCCGCCAGGTCGCACATCTTTGTAATCGCTACTCCCGTTCCGGTGGGTACGGCATCGCGGATCGAACACCAATTGCTTGAGAACAGCCTGAAAGCTACTGTCGTGTCGCAGCCCATGTTCTTCACGAACGGGTGTGCCGTCGAAGACTTCAACTGGCCGGATCGGATTGTCCTGGGCACCTCCTCTAATGAAGCTGTGTTGGCCCTGAAGCAGATTTATCATCCTCTGGTCATGCGCGGCGTGCCCGTGATTGTCACCAATCATGAAACCGCGGAACTGGTGCGCGAGGCGGCGACCGCTTTTGTCGCAACCAAAATCTCTTTCATTAACGAACTCGCAACCCTGTGCGAGCGCGTCAATGCCGACGCGGTCAGTCTTTCTCTGGCACTTGGGCTGGACAAGAAAATTGCCCCTCGCTGCTTGCAACCGGGGGCGGGAATGGGCGGCCGCTTCACCGAATCCGATATGGAGTCGCTGGCCGAACTGGCGCGCGAGAATGGCGTCGCGCTCAAGGTGCTTGGAGCGGCCCGGGAGGTAAATCGCACATTGGCGGATCGCATGATCGACAAGATTTGTCGCGTAGTCGATTCCCTGCAGGACAAGGATGTTGGGATTCTCGGCCTTGCCTTCAAGCCAAATACCAATTCTGTGGCGGGATCGGCCTCCATGCGCTTGGCCCAGAGCCTGATTGACAAAGGCGCCCGGGTGCACGCCTATGATCCGGTCGCCATCCCGGAAGCCAAGCTGGAGCTGAACGGCGCCGTGCTGTATTGTGATTCCGCCTACGCGGCTGCCGAAGGCGCCGACGCTCTGGTGGTGGGTACCGGATGGCCCGAATTTCGTTTGCTGGACTTCGATCGCATCAAGCACCTCTTGAAGCGTCCCCTTATCTTCGATACCAAGAACCTACTGGACGGCACTCGCCTGCGGGCCATGGGTTATGAGTATGTCGGTATCGGTCGCATCTAGGAAAAACGAGAATCGCGATCCCATCCTCCGCCAGCATTCCCACCGTGAAGGGCCTTCTTCTAAGGAGCGTGGGCCGAATCTAAAGAATTCTTCCTGCGGCTCATCGCCTCTGACGCGCGTGAAATGTGCTTGCTATAATCACAAGGATGCGGTGGGAGTAGCTCAACTGGCAGAGCACCGGACTGTGGCTCCGGACGTTGTGGGTTCGATTCCCATCTCCCACCCCAATCTTTCAATCACTTGCAAAGAGCGAAATCACTGAACTGATTTCTCAGGCATTCGCCAGTGCAAGTTGAGCCACTTTCGCATTTACCTGTTTCATGTCATCCGTAGCCGCATCACCGTAAATATTCATGGTGGTGCGAATGTCAGCATGACGCATAAGCTTCTGCTGCACACCCACCGGAGTCCCTACAGAATCCAGCCAGCTGCGGTAGCTGTGACGAAAGACGTGAGAACTGACATGCCCAATCCCAGTCTTGGCGGAAAGCTCGTTCAGCGTTTCCCAAACGTGGGTGTAGCTCAACGGCTGCCTTCCGAGTTTGGCAGGTGAAGCAAAAACCCAGAACCAAGCCTCCGCTTCGCTCCAGGCCACGTTCTCAGGAACTGTTCTGACGACCCCGATTTCCGAGACAATCGCCTCGCCAGTGTCGCTGCGCTCCGACCCCTGATCGAAATCTGCAGAAACGCTGATCGCTTTCCTTCAGGAACACTGGTCGACATCACAGGATTCAGCAACCCTACCCTTTACTGGTGCCGGAATCGCCACACGGAATCGGTCCTCGCATCGGAACCGCATCCGGCAGCCAAACCGACCCGAATCAGGGTAACCGAATCAGGGTAAGGATCAGATATCCGAGCTCTTCAAGAATGAACGAATTCCGAGCACTGGGAGAAATATGGGGGTGGATCACACCAGCAGAGCTCACTGGTATCGTCTGCTAGGGCGAACCATTCTTTGCCGATCAGTAGTCCAATGGTGCTGATTGTTCTCGCCAAGGCGAACCCCTGGGCGCTTCGAACTGGCGGCTTCACTTCGACGATTTTATTTTCTCAAAGCTGAACTGCTTGTCGAGCTTTTCGTACGGCTTACCGTCGACCTCGACATACGGGTAGACGAAGTAATTGAGCGCTGGACCATCCTGCTTAGGAGACAGTGCGATGTCGCGGCCGGTGGATAACTGCACGCGATTGGCGTCAACACTGCCGAAGAAATAATCTTCTTTCTGCTTCGCTTTCCACGCCTCCGAGATGTCAACCGGGATCCAGCCGATTTTGCGCGCATAGAACTCAGCCCAGCAGTGATAACCAGCGATATCTCCTTTGTCCTTGTTTTCGGGCAGTGGAAAGCCGATGTCGAAGCGGGCCGGAATCCCGTCAGCCCGCAGCATGCCAATGAACGGAGAATGGAAGTCTGTACAGTTGCCGCGCTTGGCGTCACAGGCCCACACTGCGTCCCCGCGTCCCCAGCCTGAGCCCGTCTTGTCATAGCGCATATTCGTGAAGAGGTAGTCATAGGCAGCCTTGGCTTTTGCGACCGCGCCGCTCTGGGATCCGGTTACCTCAACCGCCAGCTCCTTGATCTTGCCATCAGTAGGAATCAGAGTGTCAGGCGCAATCAAACGGGTCATCGACGCAGACACCAAGCTAGGTTTCTGATCTGCTCGCTTGAGTTGCGTGTAGTCGCCCCGCGAGTATTCGCGGCGCGTGACCTCGTACTCGAGAGTGAACTCCGCTTTGCTCTGGGCAGAATTCTGGATCTCGGCATACATCATCCGATTTCTATATTCGGGTTCCCGGGTCATCCGCGTTCTAACCGGAGCCTTGACCGCCAGAACGCGCACAGTCTGGTGCCGGTCAGTCTGTGGTACCGGAACCCAGACGCGCACTCGCTTCGCTGCGGAGGGAATATCCTTCACGGTGAAGTTGTAGGTCAAGCGAAAGGTGCGGGTTAGCGGGCTGAATTTCTGGGCGCTCGAAGTGGCTTGGGCGGCCAACTGGCATGCCAGAAAAAAGAGCAGCAGCAACGACGAGAGAGCTCGCAGCTTCACGGAGACACTCCTTAATCGGCGGACATGGATCGAGATTTTACCAGCAGCCAACGCGCGCCCGGCTCATACCAAGGTATCGATCGATACCTTCGTCCAATACACTCGTTTCTTCAGTTATGGCGTAATCGCAACTGTCATAGCGTCTGAAGGTAACTTTGCAACGGACAGTTCGTCAGAAGGGAGTTCCCAATGACTCAACTCGCGCACGCAAGAGAATCCCACATCACCCCAATAGAGAAAGTGCTGTACACTGCGAAAGCTCACACCACGGGAGCTAAAGGAGGACCCTCGATGACAAAGTCAGCCCGTTCAACAACGATCCGGTGCCTAATTTTTGGGGTGTTGATCCTTGCTCCAAGCTCCTGGGCGCAACAGCGCGCTCCAATTCTCGAACAGATCGCCAAGACCTACGGTATCGATTCGTATGGGCAGATCGAAGCGATCCGCTACACCTGGAACGGAGAAATCCCAGGACTCTTTAAACTTGCTCACGTATGGGAGTGGGAGCCCAAGACCGGCAAGATCTCCTACGAGGGGAAGGATAAAGAGGGTAAGCCGGTTAAGGTTACTTACACGAGCTCCAAGCTCAACAGCCAGCCCGACACCGTAAAGAACGAAGTCGAACCGGCTTTCGTCAATGATAATTATTGGCTTCTGTTCCCTCTTCATGCTTACTGGGACACCAGCGCCACAGTGACCGATCAAGGTATGCGTAAACTGCCGGTGGGCAAAGGCTTGGCCAAGCTGGTCGCAGTGAAGTATCCGGCGGAAGCGGGCGGTTATACGCCCGGAGACACCTGGGAACTCTACGTCGGTAAAGACAACCGCGTTCAGCAAATGGTGTACCACCGTGGGGGCTCCACGAAGCCGAGTCTCGTCATCGCAACATGGGCAGGTTACAAGAAGGCAGGTCCCCTGCTGATTTCAACGGAGCACCGCGGCACAGCCGACGGCAAACCCCTGCACATCTTCCTTTCTGACGTGGCAGTTAAGCTGACAGGCTCGGATACCTGGAGGAAAGCGCAATAAACGAAAGTCGGACTTATTCGAATATTTCCAATCTGATATAGCATCCACTGGACGAGGTCCACTATGACAACGACCGCAACCTCACGGGGAAGTGACGAAACCACAGTGACCCACCAAGCGGAAGCAGCAAACGGTCTGGCAATCGTGCGCGTGACGATCGGCGCGATGTTGATTTCGGTCTTTTTCGAGAATCTGGGGAAAGGCCTCTACACACCGGCGGGTTACGCGGGTCTGATCAATTACTACATCAAGAACAGTCATTCCCCTGCCGCGTGGAAGGCGGTGATGGGTTTGGCGGCGAGCCATGCCGCGATGGCCGCTCCCATGCAGGCGATGACCGAGATCTCTCTCGGTGTCCTGCTCGTCATAGGTCTGCTTACCCGACCCGCCGGATTTATAGCTTTTCTGTATCTCGGCAGCCTTTGGGTTTCAGAGTGGGGCACCGCGTGGATCTGGGAACTGCTGGTTCCGGTGCTCGCATCGCTCGGGCTCGCAATTGGAAGCGCCGGCCGGAGATGGGGCGTTGACGCCTGGCTGTCGCAACGGTGGCCATCTTCTCCGTGGTGGTGATCGGGCCAAGCTCACGTGCGAGTGTCCGTCATCATCCCTACTCATAATGAAGCGCAGGCGATTGAGCGCGTCTTAGCGGATCTTCCGTCCGATCTCACGACGGAGGTCATCGTTGTCGACAGCAACTCGAATGATGGTACACCCGAGATCGCCGCAAGAATGGGAGCCCGCGTCGTTCAGGAATCGCGCCGCGGCTACGGGCGTGCGTGCCTCACGGGTCTGGCCAGGGCAAATTCCCCTGACGTGGTTGTGTTCCTTGATGGCGACTACAGCGATCGGCCCTCCGAACTGCCGATTCTCTTAGCGCCAATCATTGAGGGGCGTGCGGACATCACGCTCGGTTCCCGCCTGCAGGGGCGGCGTTCTGCTGGGGCATTGCCTTGGCATCAGATGTTTGGTAATCGTCTCGCCGCCAGCCTGATCAGGCTTCTCTATGGACTAGAGATCAGTGATCTCGGCCCGTTTCGTGCTGCCCGCGCAGCGGTACTACGCGCGCTCGCCCTCGAAGAGACCACCTACGGCTGGGCGGTTGAGATGATCCTCAAAAGCGCCCTGGCCGGATTCCGCGTGGTTGAAGTCCCAGTGAGCTACTACCCGCGTATCGGACAATCGAAGATCAGCGGTACGCTGAAGGGCACGCTTGGCGCCGCTTGGTTCATTCTCAGCTTGATAGTGCGCTATTATTTCCGACGCCGAAGAGCCGGGACAGCACGTCCGGCGTAAGTCCGCGTAAATTTTTATGAAATTTTCAGGCGAGACGGTGGTGCATTCGTCAGGCAGTGATCGTGTGTTGGTAATCATGGCGAAAGCACCGAGGCCCGGGGAGGTCAAAACCCGCCTAACTCCCAGCCTTTCTCCTACGGCCGTCACCGCTTTCTATTGCTGTCTTCTGCACGACACGCTGGCGCTGGCGCGATCATTGAGCGATGTGGAAGTTGCCATCATGTGCCCGGACTCGGACGTAAACGAGCTGGCGCTGTTGGCAGGCAACGAAGCGAGCGTAGTTGCGCAGAAAGGTGAGGGTCTTGCTGCGGGCCTCACTTCGGTATTTGCACACTTCGTAGACGGTCATCAACGACGCATTATTGCCTTCAACAGCGACAGCCCACACCTGCCGCGTTCTGTTCTCGAAGACGCGTTCGAAATGCTGGCCGCACATGACGTAGTCGTTGGACCAACACACGACGGGGGCTACTATCTCGTCGGGGCAAAGGCTTCTCATCCTACGCTTTTCGCACGCGACGGAATGGGCACCAGAAGCGCGCTGGAGAGACTCCTATCACGCGCACGAGTTCTTGAGCTTTCCGTAGGTTTCGCAGCTCCTTTTTACGATATTGATGTAGTTAACGACCTGGCTCGGTTGGCAGAGGAGTTGCGGCTGGCTCCGGCAAGGGCGCCACGCACTGCGCGGTGGCTTAAAGAGTGGGAGGTTGTGGCGGCACAATCACGGACGGGCTCTGGAGAATTGTGAAGATCACCCCCGCGTGCAGAGTGTACATACTCGGCGCCAGCTTGTGGGTGGCGCTAACGATCTGCTCACGCAACTTCGGCGATAGAGGTGGACCGTACTTCATGGCCTCTTTGACGCTTGCGGGCATCGTGTATCTCTTAGCGATCCGTGAGTTTTTCGCCACACCAGGATTTCCCCGACGAGTTGTCGTCATTGGGCTCGTCCTGGCTGCTGCCTGGCACGTTGAATTTCTTCGGCTGCCCGCGGGCGCCGATGATGATATCCATCGCTATGTTTGGGATGGCCACCTGCAGAGGCTCGGCTACAACCCCTATATTGTCGTTCCCACCGATCCTGCCGCTAAGGGGCTGCATACCCCGGAAACCCGCAACTTGAACAACCCGGATCTACCGAGCCCATATCCAGCAGGAGCGCAGCTTTTTTTCCGCGCAGTAACCGCGATTCAGGAGTCCACCTTTGCACTGAAAGTCGCATTTGTGGTTTGCGAGTTCGCAATTGTTTTCGTGTTGCTCGATGTCTTGCGTGGTAGCCGGCAAGGAGCGCATTTGGTTCTGGCGTACGCCTGGAACCCGTTGTTGGCCATTGAGGTGGCCGGGAGCGGTCACATTGACATTCTTGGCGCGCTATTGTTGGTAGTGTCCGCGGCTGCGCTGGTGCGCCGATGGAGGGCGACTGCGGCCGTCGGATTTGGGCTAGCTATAGCAGTGAAATTGCTGCCGATCGTACTCTTGCCCCTCTACTGGAAGCGGGTTCGCATCCGCGACACTGCGCTGGCGGCAGCCGTGGTCGGACTTGTGTACCTGCCATTTGTAAATCACGGCCATATTCCGACCGGCTCGCTGGGTACCTATGTGCAGACTTTCCGTTTCAATGGTCCCGTGTTTGCGGCACTCGATCCAGTGGCGCCTCCTCAATTACTAGTCGGGCTGGCAGTGCTCGTCGGATTAGTCACCGCAGCGTGGCTAAGAAGCACAGCGCCCGAGTGGTCTCCCGACCTATTTGCCTGGCCAATGGCGGTATCTCTTTTGTGTGCACCTGTCGTATTCCCTTGGTATCTCGTCTGGGTGCTGCCGTTTTTGACGTCGCTCTCGACGCTGCTGATCATCATTTGGACTGTGAGCATTATTCCCACATACGTCCAATGGCACTTGCGCGCACTTGGGCATCCGTGGGGGCCGCTTCCCGGTTGGGTAATGCTGCTGGAATACGGATCCGTGGCCATAGCTGCCGCGATTATCGCTTTGCGCCGGATCAGCCGATCGGCCGGCTAACAATGCCCAGCGGACCGATAGTGTGACTACCTGGCGATCACGACTGTGGTGCAGGAACTGCTCAGCTTGGGCAAATCGCGATTTGCGGCCATACGGATCTCAAGTCGTGGGCGCTGGCCCCGAATGATCGGACAATAACAATCAGGCTGTAGTAGTGCGCCCTGCAAGCGTCGCCGTCCGGCACATCCGCCGTGACACGACTCGCGGAACTCACACTGATTGCAGGTTTGAGGAAGTGCCCGTGCCTGCTCGAAAGCTATTGAGCTGAGAATGTTGGCGCCTGCGGAGATTAAATCTGAAAGCGGCTCCCCCGATCCTGGCCAATAAACGCAGGGTTGTGTGGTGACTCTTGGGGTCACTCGTACGGTGCTCACGCCACAACCGGCTCGGAGCGGTGGGAGTCCCGCCATCGCGCGAACCAGCGGCTCGCCAATAGCGATTACATCGGTCTCCTCAAAAAGGCGCCGGAACCCTTCCCAGTACTCTTCGTAGCTGAGGGCATAAACGTCCGATCGCACGGCTTGGTACACATTCACTCGCAAAGGAGCGTCAAACTGTTTCGCTACTCGCGCCACATCCGCTAGACGGAGGTAGTTCGACTTCATCATGACGGCGATGATGGTTACAGGAATGTCCAGCTTCCGGCACCGTTCTGCCTGCTGGTGGATGAGTGCCCAATTGCCATTCCCGCGCTGTGCATCCTGTTCCGCTTGCGTGGCGTAATCGAGAGAGAACTCGATGTCATGGAAGGCACCCAGTTCCTTGTCTTCAAGAAGAGCAACACTATAACCATTGGAAGTGATGGTGAGCTTGACCGCTTTCGTCTGCAGGTAGGCCAGTATTGCCTTGAAGTCGGGATGCATGCCGTTCTCACCGGTGCCGAGATTCACCGACCTTACGGGCAAGCGTTCCATGAGTGCCTGCACTTGATCCAGGGAGAGACGGTCCGCGCGAGTTGGGTCGCGGTAGCAGAAGGCGCAGGCGAGATTACATTCGTTGGTGAGCCCGAGCCCGAGCGAAATACCGGCATCAGATGTCATCATGGGCGACGAAGACTGGGCTGTGACGTTGTTCATGCACCGTCCTCCATGACCGAACCTGCGCGATGTGCCAAGCAATGTGTGTAGCGGGCAACCGCGGCAAACTCCGCTCGCCTGCCCAGCCTGCGCTCTAGCTCAAAAATCCGCTGGTACTCATCATTTCGGGAAACCCGTGGCGGCAAATAATCCGACATGACCCGTACACCACGTTCGGCAGTTACCGCGAGTGACGCTGCTGCCAGCATGGCGTGCAGGCTCTCTGGCGCAAATAGCCGCATCCTGCCCCCGTACAGAGACTCATGTCCCCACTCGGCGATGAGATTATGCTCGGTTGCGGCCAAGTCGCCGTCTTGTATCGCGGCCTTTAACACCTCGCCGGCTTGGTTACGCACCAAAACCGAAATTATGCTAGACGGATCTCGCAAGGCGCGAGCCGCACTGCGCAACACAGCACACGGGTCGTCGACATATTCCAGGATATTGTGGCAAAGAATTACGTCAAATAACTCCCCGTGGAACAAGTTTGCCAATTGGGCGGCATCACCGTGTTTTAGTGCAATCCTCTCCGTAACTCGTGCCTCCCGTGCGGCACGTTTCGCCAAATCCAGCATGGGTAGGGACGCATCCAGCAACGTGACGTGAAGGCCAAGTTGCGCCAGCCGCACCGCTATGGCGCCGGTACCGCCGCCAAGATCTAGAGCGAGCAAAGCGCGTGCGGCCTGCGGGAGAAAGTCCTGCAAGTTCGCAAAGGCGAGGTCGAGGCGTAACCGGCCCTCAGGCGTCTCGAGGTAGGCGGCATACTTCGCTGCGCCGGTCCGAAAGCGTTCGAAGTCGTCATTGGCGGTCATTTCCTTCATGCGCCACACAGGCGAAACGTATATCGAAAGGATTAGGAACGACAAGTGCGTTTCTGGAACGTGATTCGCAATCTGGCCATCGCGAAGAAATGTTTAATCTGAATCGAGCCTTTAGCTTCTTTCTGGGTTCGATCACGACCCCACGGGAGTTGATCCTGTGAAGTCCGGTTTCGGCGGCGAGCAAATCGACTCGAACCATCGGCTAATGTAGACCTGCGCATGGGCTTCTCCGCAGAAATGGCGAGCTCCAGCCGCGCTCACGGCATTTGCATTCCACTTGAGCACAGTCAGCTCCGCATCGCTGCATTGAATGACAAACCAGTGATTTGGGTTGTTGGTGATTCGTCCACAGATTTCACATCGGAATTCCTGAACAGTCGTCATGCAATAGACCTTTTTTCGTACGCTTCCATAAGGCTCAGAATCATGTGAAGGACCGCCTCATCACCGATCGAAGTATTTATCATGGCGTGGTAAATCGCGCGATCCGGCCATTCAACATTGAAATATTTTTGAATAAAATCGGCGCGTTCTCGATCGACCATATCCACCAACTCTTCGGCATCTTTCTCACTCTTTCCACGGGTCAGAAGCCGTCGAATTTTGTGTTCTCGTGGGGCATAGAGAAACATACGCAAAGTGTCTGGCCGGTTCTTTAGAAACTGCTGTGACCCTCTGCCCACGATGACACAGTTCCCACTCTCCGCAGCGTGTTCAACCACGCGCCTTGTGATTCGGAGTATCGTCTCGCTATCCACCAGGTTGAGTTTGGGGGCGTTGATGCTGCCCTCATAACTTCCGCGCAGAAAGGATTTGAAAAGGCGATAATACAGCGGATCGTTTCGTTCCTCGCGGGCTTCGACCACCGCCTTGGGGCACTTCGCGAGTCGCGCGATCTCTTCCGTTAGCCGCTGGTCCCAGAGCTTCCAGCCGAGGCGATTTGCCGCCGATTGAGCGATCTCGCCGCCGCCACATCCGTATTCGCGTTCAATAGTGATGATTTTGACCATACAATCCAACTTCCTTCGCAGTCCTATCAAGTATGAATCGCGAGAACCGGGCAGGGTCCCAACTGGATCACACGATAGGTCGTCGAGCCGAAGACCGCGCGGTTCAGAGCGTCACCGCCGCGCGCCGTCATTGCAATTAGACTTATTTGCGCTTCGCCTGCATGGCGGACAATCTCCTCGTACGGTTTTCCGACCCTAACCGCGGTCTTCAGCTTCAGATTCCCTCGTTTGTCGTCTGGAATCAGTCTATCGAGTTGTTCTGTTCGGGTGGCAATGAGGGCTTCTGCACTGGCCAGATCTGGGGCGTCCTCGGCCACGTGCAGCATGGTCAGCTCGGCGCTGTACTCTGCTGCGAGCGAAATCGCGTAGTCGAGAGCGCGCTCCGAACGAAGCGAGAAATCCGTGCAGTAAAGGATTCGGCTCAAGCGATGGCGTCCATCTGGGCCAGTGGTCAAGACGTTCTGCGATGGATTCGAAACAACCAGGACTGGACATGCAGCCTTGCGCATTACCCGATCCGTTGTGGAGCCGAGCACCATCCGGTCAAAGCCGCGCCGGCCGTGCGTTCCCATCACGATCAGTTCCATGTTTCGCGCTTGAGCAAACGAAAGAATACAGTCCGAGGCATTTCCCTGCTGAACGACAAGGTCCGGCCGAATTCCATTGACCGAGTGCTTATTCACGAATTCTCGCAGCCGTTTCTCGCCACCTTCATTAATGGCTCGCGAAAACTTCGCGTAGTCAACCTCGTAGGCGGCATAGTCGGCGAAGGGGTACTGCCAAAGCTCGACGACATGCAGGCACACTAGCCTGGCCTGATAGTACTCGGCCAGCGACAGCGTGTATCGGTACGCCGCCACCGAGAAATCCGAAAAATCAATCGGACATAGAATGGACTTCAACTGCATAACGAGCCTTACTCTGCCACTCTCACCCCGCCACCTGGATCATTCTTCTGCAAAACAAAACTCAGGCAGAACATGATTGCTGCGCCTACGGAAAGGACCATGAAGGTGTCAATGTATGCGAGGCTTGCGGCTTGTGCCCGCAACGATTGATAAATCCGCGCGTAGGCGGTTGCAAGGGCTTCATGCCTCCCAAGTCCGGCGTTCACAAAGTGCTGCGTCAATCCTTGCGCCGCATTGGTGAAATTCGGATTATCCACCCGCGCCTTCTCCACCAGCCTTAGCTGGTGCAGTTGAGAACGGCGGGCGATCAAGGTTGTAACCAACGATGTCCCCACGCTGCTCCCCATATTGCGCATGAAGTTGATGATGCCGGCCACCGAATTGTTCTTCTCCGGCGCAATTCCAACGTAGGCCACCAGAGTGATGGGCACGAATAAGAATGCCAGGCCAATCACTTGAGCAATACGGAGCCATACGGCCGCCTTAAAGCTAATTTGCAGGTCAATTCGCCTCGTGGAATAGAACATCGCGATCGACAGCGCTAACCAACCGAAGGCAATTAAGCGGCGCGCCTGGATTTTCGTTGTCAACTGACCCACGATCGGCGTTTCGATCAGCAAGACCAGGCCTCCCGCCGAAAGAGCAAGGCCCGCCAGTTCTGAGGTATATCCCAAGAGCGTCTGAAGAAACTGTGGCATGAGAACAAGGCTACTGAACAGCAAGATGCCGAGTGTGAACATCATCATGCTCGCGCTGGCGAAATTAAAGCTCTTGAACATGCGGACATCAATGATGGGCGATTTATGGAACCATTCCCAGACAACTAGGGAAATGAGGCACACAGCCGAAATCACAACTAATGTTGTGATGAAACGCGATCCGAACCAGTCATCCTCCTGGCCCTTGTCGAGGAGAATCTGCAAGGCGCCAACCCCGACCGTCAGAAGCGCAATGCCGACATAGTCCAGCTTGATTCCGGCCCCTTTGAGCCGCTGTAAGTAAGGCGGGTCCTCAACGAAGCGGCGCACCAGAAACCACGTGATCACACCCACAGGAAGATTGATAAAGAAGATCCAGCGCCAGGTATAGTTGAAGGTGATCCATCCGCCGACGGTGGGGCCGATGGTGGGCGCCATGATGGCGGTGATTCCATATAAGGCAAAAGCAAGCCCGCGTTTTTCTGGGGGAAAAGTATCCGCCAAAATCGCTTGTGCCATCGGTTGCAAGCCGCCACCGCCCGCGCCTTGCAAAACTCGGAAGAGAAGAAGAAAGCCGAGACTAGGCGCCAGACCGCAAAGCAGCGAACTGACCGTAAAAATGCCAAGACAGATCATGAAGAATCGCTTCCGGCCGAGTGCCCCGGCGAGCCAGCCCGTCATTGGCAGGATGATCGCGTTCGATACTAAATAAGAGGTCAAAACCCAGGTGCTTTGGTCATTGCTCGCGCCCAAATTTCCCGCCATATATGGAAGCGCGACATTGGCAATGCTCGTGTCGAGAACTTCCATGAACGCGGCGAGAGCAACGACAACGGCAATCAACCATGGGTTGTACCGTGGCCGCCAGATGTCCTGGTCGAGTGTGAGCGCAGCGGTAGTCATCTGAGGTATACGTCTGGAACCACATTCATGCCTGGCCGAAGCCTTCGGTCTCGATTTTCGCCAGGCTCGAGAACAATTTTTACTGGCACTCGCTGCACAATTTTTACGTAATTTCCGGTGGCATTTTCGGGCGGAAGCAAACTGAACAGCGGCCCGGTCGCGCCGGCAATGCTGTCAACACGGCCGTGCAAAGTCCTGCCGCTTGAATCCACGTGAATGTCAGCTTTCTGTCCGACCTGCATGTGCTTGAGTTGCGTTTCTTTGAAATTCGCTGTGACCCAGACTTCATCGAGAGGCACAATAGTGAGTAGTTGCTGCCCTGGTTGAACGTTCAATCCAACGACTACTGTCTTATTTATCTCGCCGCTGACCGGGGCAATGATCTTCGTGTATTGCAGGTTCAATTCCGCCTGCTGCACGAGCGCCCGTTTTTGCTGAACATCGGCAATTGCGGCCTGTACCCGCGCCTTGGTGGACGACACTTGTTGTGGACCTGTCTGTGCGTACTCGTGGTTGGCGGTGGCCTGCGCTAATCGGCTCTGCGCCTGTTGCACGAACTGCTGTGCCGCGGATTCACTGGCTTGGGCGGCTGCGACATTTGCTGTGCTGGACCTGGCGGAGGCCAGCGCTTGATCATAGATCTGGGCTGAGACTTCCCGCTTATCCACAAGTAATTTGTATCGACGCAGGTCGTCTTGGGCCTTAACATTGTTCGCCTGAGCGGCTTCCACCTGTTCATGAGCGGCGGCCAGTTGCTTTTCAGCTGCGCTGACTGCAGCACGCGCATCTTCGATCCCTGAAGCAGTGAACTGCAGCTGGCTAACGGTGTTCACGGACGTGATGGGCACGGTGATATTCAGGGATCGCGCTGTCGCTTCGGCGTTTGCCAAATTTGCTTGCGCTTGTGTCAGCGCAACCTGATAGTCCGTTGGATCAATCTCGACCAGAACGTCGCCTTTGTTCACCCATTGATTGTCACTTACGTTGACGCGAATGACGTAACCCGAAATACGCGCACTGACCGGATACAGATGAACATCCGCCTGGGCGTCGTCTGTCGATTCATAACTGCTCAAGTGACGCCACAAGAGCAGGCCTGCGGCAACGGCCACCACCGCGGTGATCAGAATGATGAGATTAATGCGGCGCTTGCGGCGCGCCGCGGGAGAATACTTTCTTTCCGGCGAAGGCGCTGAACTCGCCGACGCTTCAGAAGCCGAAGGAGATGCGTTTACGTCCGCCATCTTATTTTCCTGGAAAGTATTCCTTCACGCCCTGCTCGCCAGCACCCAGGGCACGAATGAGGGAAATTTTAGCGAAATTATAGCTGTACAAACTGGAGATGTATTGCTCGTGCGCGCTGGCAACCGCCTCTTGCGACTGCACGACCTCTACCGTGTCAGTAACGCCGGCGGAGAAGCGGTCGCGCGATTGTGTGAGCGTTTGATCGGCCAAATCGATGTTGCTGCGTGCAACCTTCACCTGCTCTGCGGAAGACTCGAGGATGAGCAGCGCTGTGCGCACATCGGCCTCGATTTGCGCTCGCAAGTTGTCGAGCCGCTCGCGGCTCTGTTCGAGCCGTGCATCGGCTTGCCGAATATCACCGTGAACCCTGTTACCAGTGAAGATCGGGATGGAAAGCGTCCCGCGCACATCGTATACCTTCGTTGCGTCTGATGGATGAGCTCCTCCTGTCCCGTAATCTGCGTCGAATGAAAGCGATGGAAAGTAGCCGGCGCCTGCTGCTTTGCGCGACAATTCCGCCGCGCGGAGCGCGCTCATAGCTGCGCGATAGTCAGATCGCGATGCGTACGCGCGTGTTAGAGCCGCGTTAATTGTCAAATTTTCCAGTGGTTGATATGGCGATTTATCCGTGAGTTCGAAATCCTGACTGGGAGCCAAACCGATCACGCGTGCCACGGTGATCTTCTGAATGGCAAAGTCGTTTTTTGCCTGGATCAACCGTTGCTGTCGGGTTTGCAACTCGACTTTGGTGCGCAGGGCATCAATGTCCGCCGCAGTCCCAGCGTTCACTTGGTCGGTGGCTTGATCAAAGAGTGCCTGTGCCGTCTGGACCTGAGCTTCATCAGTTGCAATGCGGGCTTCGTCAGCCACGGCTTGAAAGTAAACGTATCCGACGGTCAGGACGACTTGGTCGTGAGCGTCTAGAAGCGTATAGTCAGCCGACTTCACATTCTGGCCTGCCGCACGAGCTGCGTTGATAGACTTCCAATCGAAGAGTGTCTGGCTCACCCCTGCCCGAGCGTCGAAGTAAGAAAACGGCCCGACGGCTGGTGAGATGTGAAATAGGGTGGTTACGCCAGAGAGACCAGCTTCCTCAATGTTGACCTTCGATGCCGCGACGACAGGGGCCGCCGTTACGTGCGGCAGCAAGGCGCTCACTTCCTGCCAGCGCTGTCCGCGGGCGGCGCGAGTGTCAGCGCGCGAAAGCAGCAGTCCGAGATTGTGCCTCAGCGCGAGATTAATGGCATCTTGCAATGACAGCGGCATGCGTCCGGCCGCAAGTTTTGTCGGCACGCTGCCAGCAAACGGATTCGCTCCCGTTCCCGCAGGAATGCTTTGACCCGAAGTGCTCGAAACGGAAGTCGAGTACGTTTGCGCCTGACAAATGACTGCTCCACAAATCAAGGCTTTCGCGCAGAGAAGACGCAGCGCGGTTCCTGAAGGAACCACAAAAACCTCCTTGACTTCGGATATCTCTCGTATCAGTGCTTCGGTTTGACCTTCCCCGTAAAAGCTTGCAATCGAATGCTTCCGTCCTGAATAACAAACGTATCGCTGGCAACCTCATAGGAATTGTCCGCGGTTTCCGAGGTCCAAACGATGTGTGCGTATTCTCCCTCGATTAACAGCTGCTTTCGGGCAAAGGACGTACCAGGTTTAGCGAATTCGGCGAACATTATTGCAAATACGGGTTTAATCGCATTCGGTCCGCGCAGTGTTCCTTCAGGCCCAAAAAACACCGCGTCCGGTGAGTAGTCTGCCAATACACCATCAAGATCCCGATCGGCGAAGCACTTCAGGTGGTGATCAGGAACTTCCGTTGTTGATCTCATGGTGATCTCCTAATCAGCAGATAGGCTCTGAGACAACCGAACGTGAAATGAAAGGGGCTGAACGACTTCATTTGTGGTCACAATGGCGCTGGCGTAGTTTGGGAGATTGACGTCGAGAGCAGCGTGCATCTCTACATCTGAGTAATCCGCGGTCGCATCTTTCACCACGGTGACGTCGTAGCCTAGCTCAGCGGCAAAGCGAACCGTTGCCTCCACGCACGTGTGTGCTATGAGCCCGATGACGATGAGTTTATGAATGCCGTGCTTTTTGAGCTGCAAATCCAGATCTGTGTTGGCGAATCCGCTGGAACACCAATGCTCGAGGGCCACGATATCGCCCGGTTGCGGCTCAAATCCGGGGCGGATCTCGCCACCCCATGTCCCGTATTCGAAGGCCTTTGAGCGCCAGCCCGCTATCTGGATAGGCGCAATGTACTTCCAGGTCTCGTAGTCGCCCGGACGGTATCGATGATGCATCGCATAGAAGACGCGAAGCTCTGCCTTCCGCGCAGCATTCAGGACTTGCAACATATTAGGAACACACTGATTAGCTTCTGCAACATTCTTGATGCGATCCCATATTTTGCCGCCCTCGGAAGTGAAATCGTTGTATGGATCGATAACGACAAGTGCAGTGATCTCTTTGTCAAAGTTCAGACTCGCCATGTCCACTCCTTATGCGTTCATCTAAATCGAAACTCAGATTTGTTGAATGCGAGCGTCAACCAGTAGTGCAGGCGGTCCCCACGACCGAGTCGCCAAAATGAAGAGCAGCGGGTCCGACGGTGATCGCCTCCGGGGCAGCCTCGGGGTTTCGGCCGCTCTCGTGACTCATTTCGCCCCGTCCGGCACTGTGAATGTCACTGTCCGGCGGCACTCGCCACATCCGGCCAAGACGTGGTGCGTAGGGTCGACTAACTCGATCGGCAGCTTGTGCGAGCCGGGCGGCACCCCGGCCAAGTCGATTGTGTTGTTATCACTCGCGTCCGCCCAACGCCAAGGCAAGTCGTCCACGGTTATGTGGAGATCACCGACCCTTGGAGATGCCTTGAGGGCGCCCGCCCCGAACACGGGTACGATGTGCACGTTCTCCATCCGGTACTGGATTTGGACGACGCCCCGGGCCAGCTGATCGGGAAGCGGGGGATCCACGATCAGCTTGGGTGCAGGCTCGTTCTCGATGGCGACGTACGGCGAGGCACCGCGGACCTCCCACGCGCTCTGGGCGAGGGCACTCGTGGCCAGCACGGTGCCAGCCGCGACTGCGGCAATCGTCTTGATGAACTTGGTCATTGCATTCTCTCCACTGGGTGAATGCGAGCGTCAACCCGGCGGAATCACGTGTCCGGTTAAGAATGTCTCAGATCACTCCTGTGTTTGTTCGGCGCTAGGCGTAAATACGTCTGCGTGCCCGCGCAGTAATCCTGCTCGCTGAGAGTTCGGCCGTAGTCTCGATTCCAGCGGTCCATCACGCCGTGTGCACCAAGAATTTCGGCGAAAAGTTCGTTCAACCGGGTGCGTCCCTCATAGAACGAGGAATCGCCGCGTCCTGGCGGGAATAAAGACGTGGCGAGTTCCTCCCCGGGAGAGTTAGTTTCCACCGGCCATTTGTTGTCCGGCACTCGGCGTCAAATGCATGTGAACCAGAATATTCAGACGCTGTCCGACTTGGGCATTGGAATTCTGCGTACCCGTGTAGTCCTCTCCAATGTGCGTACCCGGATCTTCCGGAAGGCTGGGGCCTTGCAGAAATGTTCCCGTGCACTTAGCGCCGCTATAGGCTTCGCCGGCCTTGGGCACTGTACAGTTTTCATCCTGCACCAGGGGCGGCCAGTAGGTGTTCAGAACAGCCTTCACCAACTGGGGAAAATCCTCGCGGAACACCTTCGTAGAAGCCGATGCCTCAATCCCTCCGCTTTTCTGCGTGTTGGCATCCGCCGGGATGTCGAAAACCAGGGTGGCTTTTTGGGTAACGCGGTTGATTATTGGCGGCCCATAGACGGGACCAGAATATGCTTCATTCGGGGCAGGGATTTGGACGTTGCGGTCCACGCGCACCAAGGTCAGATCGCCCGTGGTCTGCAGCCGGCCATCCGACGTCCGGGTGACGTCCTTAGAATGGAAGCACAGCATGGTATGGTTGGCCCGGTTCGCCATCCAACGGCTCCGGAAGTTTCCATCCTCTTCGATGGGCTCCGCCCTGGACGTAGCCGGAAAGATGTGCAAATCGACACGAGACTGTGTGAGGTCGGCCTCGTCGATTTTCAGTCCTCCCATGACCCTGCCGAAGCCCAACGTAATGTCGATTTTCGTTTTCCCATAATCCGTGGTCCCGTCGGTGATCAGCTGAGCATCGGAATGGTGCGCATCAACCGACCAGGACCCGGCCATAGAAACAGGTTTCTTGGCGCCGAGGGCGAGAACACCCAGGGCGATAATTGCCGCTAGTGCGAATATAGTCGTGTGCTTAGACATGTCCTTCTCCTTTCTGCACATCTGCTTGCGTGACAAACCCGACTTTCTCAGTCTTTTCGAGACCAGAGAATCATCCTGTATGCTCGACCATCCGTCTTGCAAGCTCACATTGTCAGAACGACGCGGAACTGAGCCTGGCCGCTCATCATCCGCGCGTAAGCCTCCTCCGCTTTTTCGAGCGGATAAGTTTCGATCATCGGACGCACGCCGCTTAGTTCGGCAAAGCGTAGTGTGTCTTCGGAATCCGCCGGTGTTCCCGCGGCCCACCCCTGAATCGCGCGACTTCCACTGATGAGTTGGATCGGTGTGACCTCAATGGGATCGAAGGTCGCACCGATTACCATGAGCTTACCGTTCGGACCCAGGCCGTCGATCAGCGCGGACATTGCCTTCGAGTTCGGTGCCGTTGCCAAGATGACCTGTGCTCCGCCGAGCAGTTGCAGTGCCCCGGCAGGATTCGTCGATTCGCTGTCGATGTACACGCTCGCTCCAAGCTTTTTTGCAAGCGCACCATTCTCGGCGCCGCGACCGATTGCCGCGACCTTGTACCCAAATTTATTCGCGAATTGAACTCCAAGATGGCCGAGACCACCGATTCCCTGCACCGCGACAAGGTCACCCGGCAACGCGCCACTGTGCCGTAGGGCGTTGTAGGTGGTAATTCCTGCACAGAGCAGTGGTGCCGCTTCAGCGTCACCGAGGGTTTCCGGGATGGGCACAAGCGCCTCAACAGGCACGAGCATGTATTCCTGGTATCCGCCGTCGTAGCTGATACCTGCAATTTTCTGATTCCGGCAATTGCGAAAATCCCCGCGACGGCACTCGCGACACGTGTTGTCGTGCCCTCCGTGCCAGCCGACACCGACCCGCTGCCCTTTCTTCCACGTGGAAACACCATTGCCTACTTCATCGACGACTCCCGCAACTTCGTGTCCCGGAACGCGGGGATACTGAATTCCAGGCCACAAGCCTTCTTTTGTAAGCACGTCACTGTGGCAAATACCGCAGGCCTGGACTTTGATACGCACGTGTCCAGGGTCCGGCTCGGGAATCTTCCGCTCGACGATTTCGAAGTCTCCGCCGGGTTTGGAAATTTGGGCGACCGTCATCAGTGCTGGTTCGGGTTTCGCCGCCACTCTCATCGTTGCCATAAGGTCCTCCCTTATTAACGTCATGGAAAACGGTTCATGCTTGTTCATTGCCGGCTCTCGATACATAGATCAGCCGAAAGTGAACGAGAAAGCTTCAACGCCTGAATCAAGGAACTGGATCTCGAACTGTCGATCAACGGCAGGCGACGGCTGCCTGATCAGCTGATACATCCGTGGTTCCGTATTGATGTTGCCGTGGGTGGCTTTGGAGTAGAGACACTCCTGGTGTGCGCCGTCCACCAGTGCTTGAGCAAGCTCGCGATCGATACCCGGGAGATCGACGTTGAGGCGAGCTTGTAGGAAATAGCCACCGTTACTTGTGCCCAAGTCCACTTCGGGGTCAACAGCGACGTCAGGCGGTAGCTTGACCTTCATTCTGGCAGCCACAATCTTGATCGCCGACAGGAAACATGCCGACCATCCCACGGCGAACAACTGCTCGGGGTTGGTGCCGGTGCCGTGAGTCCCAGGAACCGAAAGCTTAACGTCCAAGTGCCCGTCAGATGTGCGCGAAGCTCCTCCGTCCCGTCCACCCGTCGTGTGGGCTTTTGCGGTGTAGAGCACTCTTTCGATCTGGGTAAGGCCCATTCAGGTTCTCCTTGATTAGAAAATTGCGCTATCCGATTCGTTCGGGTTTGATTCAATACCCCGCTTGCGATTAAGCCAGAAGAGTTGCCTCGACTCTATTAGACAAAGGTATTGATCGATACCTTCGTATAAGTCGGCCGGATCTGGTGGTTGAAGGAACCGACTCCGGGCCCCCGGTAGGAATACTTGGGCACGCACGACATTGCGCTTAAAGTGGTATCCTGAGTCCCATCGTTTTTGTCCTCACCCTACATCGCGACGGTCGAAACTGGGGCAAGTCAATTTGGCTAGAACCTCTCGCGCGACCACGTAGCGCGTTCAGGTCTATTAGGAGGAATCCAGAATGACCTCGGCTCCCATTCGTTTCGCTGGCTCAGCTCTTAGGGATCGAGCTCACATTTGTGCTTTCTTCAGTAGCCCCGACGAGGCGTACCGCGTGCTCCTTCCCTTCGTCAAAGAAGGCCTGGAATTAGGCGAAAAAGCGTTGCACACGATCGACCCCCGGCAACGTGAGGAACACATCCGTTGGTTGGCTTCGGCTGGAATTGATGTCGCCGCTGCCCATAACAAAGAACAGATAGAGGTCCTTGACTGGACTGATAGCCATTTGCGCGGTGGCCGGTTCGACCAGGAGTGGACACTAGCCTTCTGGGGAAAGGTTGCAGACGACGCTAAAAGAAAAGGGTTCCCACTCGTGCGCTTCGTAAGTCAGATGGAGTGGGTTTTGGAAACCGACCTGGACTTGAATGAATTGTTGGAATACGAGGCGAAAGCGAACGATGCTTGGCTTCGCCAAGATGGCCCAGTTAACCCCGCAATCTGTGTATACGATCTGAGAAAATTTCGAGGGGATATTGTCGTTGATGTGATGCGCACACATCCGCTGGTAATTATCGGTGGAGTCCTGCAAGAAAATCCTTTCTTCGTACCGCCGGACGAGTTCCTGCGTGAACTTCGTGAACGGCGGGATAATCCAAGTGGCGCAGCTGCGGCGGCCTGATATGGAAGTGCTACTCGAAGATCCAGCCCAGGAGATCAAGCGCCTTCAGCGCTGCATTAATGATCTGATCAGCTTGCTTGCTCTGCCGGCTATGTGGAGCAGTGACCAGCCATCGCAGATTGTTCATATCCTGCTCGACGCTCTCCTCCGTATGCTCAGTCTGGACTTCATTTATGCACAGTTGAAAGATCACGTGGCCACAGTTCCGATCGAGATCCTGCGCATCGCTGACTCGTGCAAATTGAAAGTGACCTCGCAAGAGTTCGGCGGGATGATCAGCAACTGGTTCCAAGGCGATGGCCAGAAACCGTTACCGTCCATGCGGGACCGATTTCGAGATAAAGAATTTTCGATGTTGCCTGTGCCACTGGGCGTACATGGTGAGATCGGCATGATCGTAGCAGGTTCTGGACGTGCGGATTTCCCCAGGCAGACCGAGAGCCTTCTTCTGAGCGTAGCTGCAAATCAGGCCTCCATCGCAATGCGAGAGGCAAGGCTCCTAAGCGAACAGAAACGCATTGCCAACGAACTCGATCAGCGCGTAGCAGAACGAGCCAGTGCACTTGGCCAAGCGAACGAGGAGCTGAGGAAGGAAATTGACGAGCGGAAGAAAATCGAGGAGCGGTTGAGAGAGAGCGAAGCAGCCCTGCAGAGAGCATTCAATGAAATCAAGAAGTCAGAGGCCAAACTGCGGCAGGTGATTGATACCATCCCCACACTGGCCTGGTGCAATCTGCCGGATGGTCCGAACGAGTTCCTCAACAAAGGTTGGCATGAGTATACGGGTCTGTCTCCGGAAGAGTCGCATGGTTGGGGCTGGCAAGTTGCATTCCATCCCGAGGACTTACCGCCGTTAATGAAAAGATGGCAAGACTTGTTGGTTTCAGGAGAACCAGGTGAGATCGAGGCGCGCCTTCGGCGCTATGACGGAGTTTATCGGTGGTTTCTCATCCGGGTCGAGCCATTGCGCGACGAAGCCGGCAAGATCGTCAGGTGGTACGGTACAAGCACTGATATCGAGGACCGCAAACGGGCTGAGGAGGCGCTGAAGGCCAGCGAACGCGAATTTGGTCTAATCATTAACACAATCCCGGCAATGGCGTGGTCGGCGTGCCCTGACGGATATGCGGAATTCTTCAACCAGCATTATCTAGCCTATGTGGGACTCCCGTTGGAACAGTTGCAGGGATCAGGCTGGACAGTTGCGGTTCATCCGGACGATCTAGACGCTGTGGCCGGAACCTGGCAATCGATTATGGCCTCTGGTAAGCCGGGAGAAGGCGAAGCTCGATTGCGGCGTTTCGACGGTGAGTATCGATGGTTTTTGTTCCGTGCCAACCCCATGCTCGATGAATCGGGCAACATCTTGAAATGGTATGGGACTAACACTGATATTGACGATCGGAAACGGGCTGAAGAACAGTTGCGGCGCAGCGAGGCCTTCCTAGCGGGAGGTCAGAATCTGAGTCGCATCGGCAGCTTCTCTTGGAAGGTAGCAACGGACGAAATCACGTGGTCAGAGCAGCTCTATCGCATCTACCAGTTTGAGATCGGCGTGCCCGTGACGCTCGAACTGATCCGTACTCGTGTGCATCGGGAAGACCTCACCTTGTACGAGAAAATGATCGAACAGGCACGAAACGGCAGGAACGACTTTGAATGGCAGTACCGCTTGGTGATGCCGGACCAGTCGATCAAGTATCTGCATGCGGTCGCTCACGCGACTCGGGACCAGGATGGTCAGCTGGAGTACATCGCGGCGGTTCAGGATGTCACGGCGCGCCGCATGTCGGAAGAAGCTCTCGGCAAGGCGAGGTCGGAACTCGCGAAGGTAGCAAGGGTAACGAGCCTGGGAGTGTTAACCGCGTCAATCGCACACGAAATTAATCAGCCTCTTTCCGGCATCATCACCAATGCCAGCACGTGTCTGCGGATGCTCTCTGCCGATCCCCCCAACGTTGAGGGTGCCCGCGAAACTGCCCGGCGCACGATTCGCGATGGCAACCGGGCGTCTGACGTAATCACTCGACTACGTACTCTTTATAGCAAGAAAGATCCCCAACCCGAATGGATGGACCTGAATGAGGCTGCCCGAGAGGTCACGTCGTTGTTGCTGAGTGAGCTACAGCGAAACCGAGTCATTCTCCGCCAAGAATTCGCAGAAGACCTCCCGCCCGTGAGAGGAGATCGAATCCAGCTTCAGCAGGTCATGCTGAACCTGCTACGGAATGCTTCGGACGCGATGAGCGCAGTTGACGATCGCCCGAGAGAGTTAGTTATCCGAACTGAACGGGATGACAGCGCCCGAGTACGCCTTAGCGTGAAGGATGCGGGAGTCGGTTTCCCGCCTCAAGCCTCGGACAAGCTCTTCGAAGCTTTCTATACAACGAAAAACGATGGTATGGGAATTGGCCTGTCGATCAGCCGATCCATTATCGAAGCTCATCATGGACGCCTCTGGGCGAGACCCAATGATGGACCCGGAGCTACATTTTTGTTTGCTATCCCTTGTAGACTCGAAGGTTGGGCGAGCGCCGGAACTGGTGTCAATCGGTCTGATCCGGCAACGAACGCGGCGTGATCTGGGCCGTTGCTCATAATCGGCCAAAAACAATACTAAAGTACAATGGACGCCCTTTATGGAGTGGAGCATTGTTTTGTCATGGAGTGCCATCAGCGAAGCATCGCCACCGAACGTCCGCTTCTATCCGTAGTTGATGATGATGAGTCGGTGCGCGAGTCGCTGCCTGACTTACTGAGGGAGTTCGGTTTTGCTGCGCGCGCGTTCTCATCTGCAGAAGAATTCCTGGCGTCCGACAGCGTCGGCCAAACTAAATGCTTGATCCTCGACGTAGCGATGCCGGGCATGACTGGACTTGATCTTCAACAGGAATTAAGGCGTCGTGGGCAAAAAGTTCCGGTCATCTTCATTACCGCTCAGAAGGACGAAGCCATCCGGGAGCAAGCGCTCAAGCAAGGAGCCGTGAGCTTCCTGTACAAGCCCTTCAGCGACACGGCTTTGCTTGAGGCGCTCAATGCGGCCGTTCAGGTGAACTGAACGATCCTCCGCTCTCAAGGAATCTTGGGGATATACTATGGGCCTTGCACAGCCACTCAGCTATCAAGTGGGGTCAGCGCTCATGCCGCCCGCATCACCGATCGTATTCGTCGTTGATGACGATGTCTCAGTGCGCGAGTCGCTGGAACTGTTGATCCAGAATGAGGGCTGGCACGCCGAGACCTTCTCATCCGCACAAGGATTCCTCGATCACCCCCGAGTTGCTCTTCCGAGCTGCCTCATCCTCGACATTTCTCTTCCGGGCCTCAACGGCCTAGAACTGCAGCAGCGTGTAGCTGCCGAGCGGGCCGACATGCCGATCATCTTCATCACAGGGCACGGCGATATCCCGATGACAGTCCGAGCCATGAAGGCCGGCGCGGTTGAATTCTTAACGAAACCTTTCAGTGATGAAGTGCTACTGAACGCCATTCGGCAGGCGCTCCAACGCAGCCGCATCGCTCTTAGCCGCGAAGCGGAGATCCAGGAACTCCGGAACTGTTACGCGTCGCTCACTCCTCGCGAACGGCAGGTTATGGCGTTAGTGGTTTCCGGCCTGTTGAATAAACAGGTTGGTGGCGAACTCGGCATCAGCGAGATCACGGTTAAGGCGCACCGTGGCAAAGTGATGGAGAAGATGAAGGCTGGATCTCTCGCTGACCTGGTCAATATGGCCGCTAAGCTGCGCGCGGCACGAGCGTCGGCTGCTAATCTTGCCGCGACCGAGTATTGAGCCCGGTGTTTTCAGTACCATTCAACTGATAGCCCCGGCCCCCCGGTCTTGCACTCAGTTTTCCATGTTTGATTCCCTGATTTAACCGGAGGATTGCGGCCCCTGTATCTACAAGCCGAGAGCACACAAAGTCAAACAACGAGGGTCCTCGCCTGGGCAGACTACTTGTGTGTGGCAACTTTTTCTACAGTGCGACCATTTTGGAGAGTTTGAATCTAAAGAAGCATTCAAACCTTAGCTTTAGGTTTCAAGCGGTCGCTTTATCCAGCGAGACTAACGTATGCCCAAACCAATTTTGCTGAGCGTCGATGATGATTCCGATGTCCTGCGAGCCATCGAACGTGATCTGCGATCGCAGTACGGAGCCGAATATCGAGTAATTGGAAGCGACTCTCCGGAGAAGGCACTCGATATCCTGAAGCAGTTGAAGGTCCGCAATGACAGCGTGGCCTTGCTGCTTGCCGATCAGCGTATGCCGAACATGAACGGGGTCGAATTTCTTCAGGAGGGAATGCAAATCTTTCCTGACGCTAAGCGTGCGTTGCTCACTGCGTATGCGGACACCAGCGCCGCTATTAGTGCCATAAACGAAGCCAATATCAACTACTTTTTCATGAAGCCTTGGGATCCTCCCGAGAATAACCTTTATCCGCAACTTGACGACTTGCTCGATGATTGGCGGGCATCGTATCGGCCGGCGTTTGAAGGAATAAGAGTACTCGGCACCCGTTGGTCCCGTCCCAGCTATGAACTGCGCGACTTTCTTGCCCGCAACCACGTGCCGTATCAATGGATCGATGTTGAACTAACCGCGAATGATCCCGAAACCAAACGTCTTCTCGATGTCCTTGGCCCGGAGGCGTCGAGCCTACCCGTCGTACTGTTTCCTGATGGCACCAAGCTCCTGGAGGGTGCGCCGGCGGAGATCGCGCAGAAAGTCGGACTGCGCACGCGAGCCCAGACCGACTTTTACGATTTGGCGATTATAGGCGGAGGCCCCGCCGGTCTTGCCGCTGCAGTCTATGGTGCTTCGGAAGGCCTGCACACGGTCATGGTCGAGCGGGAAGCACCTGGCGGTCAGGCGGGAATGAGCTCGCGGATCGAGAATTATCTTGGCTTCCCGACCGGCCTTAGCGGAGGTGATCTCGCACGCCGAGCGGTAGTGCAGGCACAGCGTTTTGGAGTGGAGATTTTGTCGCCGCAGGAAGCCGTGGGCGTCCGCACAGAAGGGTCGTACAGGATTATTAAGTTAGCCGATGGGAATGAAATTTCGTGTCATGCACTGCTGGTCGCAACTGGTGTGCAGTGGCGGCGTTTGGAAGCGCCGGGAGTAGATAAGCTGCAGGGCGCCGGAGTGTATTACGGAGGCGGTGCCACTGAGGCTCTCTCGTGCAAAGATGAAATCATTTACGTTGTCGGCGGCGCGAATTCCGCAGGCCAGGCTGCAATGAACTTTGCCAAATATGCCGAAAAAGTCGTTATCCTCGTGCGCGGTGACGGACTCGCGGCCACCATGTCGCAATACCTAATCGACCAAATCCAGCAAATGCCCAATATCCAGATCTGGTCCCACGCCAGCGTGGCCGAGGTTCACGGCGACAAAAGGTTAGAAGAGATTTCTGTGCTGTGCTCGGATACGAACAAAGTCGAGCGCGTCCCGGCCAGCTCGGTGTTCATCTTCATTGGCGCGCTACCTCGAACGGAGTGGCTCGCGGGCCTGGTCGAAAGAGATGACCGCGGTTTTATTCTGACCGGCCCGGACTTGATCCGCGAAGGCGTGCGACCGAAGGGATGGGCGCTCGATCGCGATCCATTCCTGCTTGAGACGAATGTCCCGGGTATCTTTGCGGTTGGGGATGTCCGGCATGGCTCGGTGAAGCGTGTCGCCTCCGGCGTGGGTGAAGGTTCCGTGGCTGTGCAGTTTATCCATCAGTACTTGAGTAAGGTCTAAATGGCAGCTCCATCAGAACTGTTGCGGTTTGCGGCGTTCGCTGAATTGCCAGCAGATCAGATCGTATGGTTCCTCAGCCAGTCAAAAGAACTGAGTCTAAAGGCAGGCGAGGTCTACGCGAAGCAAGGCGATCCGCCCGATGCGATGTTTGTCCTCCTTGAAGGCGATTTTGAGTGGCGGGGCGAGTTCAACGGCGAAACGATCGTAATGCCCGGCAAGGTAGGAGACGTCACTGGCGCTTTGCCTTTCTCTCGCATGAAGCAATTTACGGTCACGGGAAGAGCAATAAGCGACGGCCGCATCCTGCGCTTTCCCTCATCGCTGTTTCCAGAGCTGATGCAGAAAATGCCTGAGCTGGTAAAGCGTCTAGTTGGAGTAATGACGGACCGCGTCCGCGAAGCGACTCGGCTCGAACAGCAGCGAGACCGGCTGGCTAGCTTGGGGAAACTTTCAGCGGGTCTTGCGCACGAACTCAATAATCCCGCAGCCGCCGCGAAACGCGCCGCCGCACAGTTGCGGGATACTCTGCACCGAATTAAAGAAGCCAGCGTCCAGCTTGGCCGGCGGGAACTGACCCCCACCCAAAAAGCAGAAATCGAGAAGCTGGAATCGTCTTTTACACAGAATGATTCGCCTCCGCCGGATGCCCTTACCATCAGCGACCTGGAAGACCAGATCGACTCTTTGTTGCGAAGTCATGGGCAGAATGATTTGTGGCAACTGTCAGCCGAATTGGCGCAAAGAGGAATCAAGCCGGCGGCGCTTGAATCGTTGTTTGAGAACCTCGATGCCGGGACTGCGCGGGCGGCCCTCGTACGGATCGCTGCATCCGTGGAGATTGCGAGTCTTTTGAAGGAAATCGAGAGCAGCACTTCGCGAATCTCTGAGCTGGTCCGGGCGATCAAAGAATACACGTACATGGACCAGTCTCCCGTGCAAAATGTCGATGTGGTGAAGAGTCTGGAAACGACCTTGACAATCTTGAACCACAAGCTCAAACGGGGCGTGACAGTGCAGCGGGATTACCAGCCGGTTCCATTCCTCGTGAATTCATTTGGCAGCGAGCTCAATCAGGTCTGGACTAATCTCATCGACAATGCCATTGATGCGATGAGTGGGAAAGGTGAACTCCGAGTCCGCACATATCGCGACAACGGCTGCGTCGTGGTTGAGATCGGTGACAATGGGCCGGGAATCTCTCCAGAAATACGGTCCCATATTTTTGAACCGTTCTTTACGACCAAAGCAGTGGGCGAGGGCACCGGCCTGGGACTCGATACAGTGCAACGAATTGTGCGAAAGCACAAAGGAAATATTCAGGTGAATTCGAAACCGGGCGATACGCGCTTTCAAGTATGGCTGCCGCTAGCCGGCCACTAAGGTCTGATTGCATTCGTCCGCCCGACCCGCGCACGTTAGCTACGTGGAGTAAGGTTGAATATAAACCGCTGTAGTTCATCAAAACCTTCCGTGCACAATCCGGGGCTGGATGTCCACAGCCAGAACGCGGCCGTTCGGGCCGACCCGGCGTGCCAACTCCAGCGTGAAGAAACCCATCCCCGGCCCGGGCTCAAGAACAGTCATTCCTTGCCGCACGTAGGGCTGCACCGTGGAGGCCGGGTCCGCCACAATCGGCGCAGCGGGCTGGCCAGGAAGTATCCCAGCCACCAGGGACAGACGCGTTTTGCCATATTGCGGTCCTTTCCTGTAGAGCTCGCACTAGTTGACGTCAATTGCAGAGCCCGCATATTGGTCATCAAAAGGTTCGTCGCGAACGATCGCTTCGGAGGTGCTTTGCTCTACCAACGTTTTTTAGCGTCTCTCCCATCTGCTCATGTAGACGAAGGTGGGGGACGGATATTCTACCGAAACCTTCTTTCAACTTCCCCCGGGACCTGGGCGCCGACCGCACGCAGAGTGGCCAGAGCCTGTGCGGTTGAACCGCTATGCCAGGCAGCGCGCAAGCACCAGCGTGATGTCATCCTGCTGTTCGCCACCGCTGAATTGCCGGACCGCACTGACAACTACTTGTAGAAGCTGTTGAAGTGGAAGATGAGATTGGCTTCTCAGGGTGTCAAGCAAACGGGATTCCCCGAACTCCTCGCCGTCACCGCTCGTGGCTTCAGTGATTCCATCGGTGTAGAAGATCAGCATGTCGCCTGGAGCGAGCCTCACTTCCGCAATTTCACATTCCCAGTTTTCGAATAATCCCAGTACCGTGCAGGTAGAAGGCAACCACTCCAACCTTTCTGTTCCCGAAACGTGAGGCAGCGAGCTATCGCTGGCGCGAAGCAGGAGTGCGGGAAGATGTCCGCAATTCGCATAACGGAGCAGGTGGCTTTCGTCGTCGTAATCAGCAAAAAACAACGTAGCGTAGTTGGCATCGTCGGTGGTCTGGTAAAACAGGCGGTTGACGGAGACGAGCAACCGCGGCAGGTCATCGAGAGCCATCGCATACTGGCTGCGCAGATTGGCTTGCAAATTTGCCATCAGCAGCGCCCCGGGCACTCCCTTGCCGGCAATGTCCGCCAGCACCATTGCCAGGCGGCCTGGACGAAGCTCCAGAAAATCATAATAGTCGCCGCCCACGGTTCGAGCGGGAGTGCAGCCTCCCGTGTAATCCAGTGTTCTCATTGCGGGCAGCTTCTGGGGGAAGAGTCGGGTTTGCACCTGACGCGCGAACTCCATTTCCTGGACCGCGCGGCGCTCTGCCTCAATGCGCTCAGCCACCTTCTCACCCAGGCGGATGCTTTCGAGGGCAATGCCAGTCTGGCTTGCGACCGATGCGAGCAGGTGTTTGTCTTCGCTTGAATAAGGTTCCTCCGACATCCGCAGTCCTAGTACAACAAGACCTACCAGCCGGCTGTCACGGCCTAGAATAGGCACCAGGCAATCAGGCTGAAGGGTCGCGAACCAAAGCGGCGTCGGCACATCGCTTTCTGAAGCTTCCCAAGGCTGGCGGTACCGCGCTTGCTCGCCGAGTGTAGCTTCAGTCGCGGAGATAGTTTTGAATTCCGGAGGAACATCGCCAGCCACTGCTGAGAGTTCATAGTCACTGGTTTCCAGATAGACCACTAAAGAGTTGGGCTGGAGTGCCTGCTTGAGATGCTGCTCAAGCAGAGCCGCCAGTTCCTTCCGATCCGTCGCCGTGCGGGTTTTCTCCAGCAGGTCCTCCAAAATGATGCGCGCGTCATAGGCATTGCGGAAGAAGGCTCGGTCGATCCGGCTGCCCACGTCCTTGTGGACCCGGGCTCCCGACCAAAGCAGGACTGTGCCGAACACGGTTCCCAGAGCAATGCCTCCGGGCACGGCCGCTCCCGTGAGGGGCTGCAAATAACGCGCGAAGAAGAGTGCAAAAATCAAAGTTACGGCAACACTCAGGAGGACGAGCAGCAGTACAAACCCGCGTTGCACCAGCATGTAACGCGCGCTCCTCCGCAGCAGGACCGGGATCTCGAGCACTCGATGCTTAACTACCGCATAAGCAAAGGATAGGGGGAAAAGCCACAGCAAAACGACAATGGTTACGCCAATCCAGAGAGTTATGTGAAATCCAAAAAAGTCGTTGGCCGCCAGCACCAAGGTGGCCGGCACGACTCCTATCAGGGTTCCCCATTGAATCACTCGAATCTTGCGGCGTGCTCCCGAAGAGCGGACGCTGAGAGCGTTCCATGTCAAGGAGACGAAGCCCAATACAATCAGACCGTAGTTAAAGGACAATACCAGCACCTTCCCGAATCTGGCGGACAGCCATCCTAAGCCAGCGACTCCGCTGACATCAGGCTCGCCCAGGACCGGCAAAGCCAAAGCAGTCCCCAGCACCAAGGCAAGCCACTTCAACCAGGGAAGCCGCCGATCGAGCGGGGATCGCGTAGGAAAGGTCGCGAAAAAGAAATAGAAAAACGCCGCAACCATGTTGTTAAAGATTGCCCGGTACGCTACCGCCAACGGTCGCAATAAGGGAGGCAGACCGAAGAATGAATTGGAAAAGGCCGGTATGGCGATGAAGCCACCAAACATGAGAGCCAGAAGCCAGGCGTTTGGATCCTCCAGGCGAAGGAACAAAACCGCCAACCCCACGGCGAGGAAAGCGACGGGAAATAGGCGCAGGATGTCTTGTCCCAGATGCTGCACCACCCCCACTTCTGCCGACGCCGAACCGCTAGCGCGAAATGTCGCATGAAGCACAACAGAACCTGGTGCCCCCTGCCGCCGCACCGCCAACTCGACTTGATCGCCAGGCTTGTGCTGGTTCCATACACGTACCAGCGAATTTTCTTGCAGCGAAGAGCCGTTGATGCTGACAATGCAATCCCCGGGTTTCATTCCCGAACGTTCGGCCGGGCTGCCGGGTGCGATGCTTTGTATCAATTGGCAATGCTCAAACAGGATGTACTTGTTGTCAAAGCCTAGTTCGACTGGAGTTCCGCGGCTTCCATAAATGGTCCAAAGACCACTGTAGAGGATGGCAGCCGCGGCAAATATCGTAGCCAGTGCTGCCAGGATCGGTTTTGGCAAAGAATGGAAGACGCGCATGGTCCTTAGAAGGTCACGAATTCATTGGAAACGATTTTCGGTAATTTGTCTCTTCACGAGTTTGCCGTGTTTGACCTCACGCTTGTCCAAAATCTTAGTCTGTCACCATACGAAAACCAACGCCACAAATTGTTAATCGGAGTCTTGCCCGAACCCTGATGCGCGGGCAAACCAAAGCAGAGTTAGTTGTTTGAACGACGTGGAACAGCTGGTGTCTGACGCTGAAAAGGAAATCTCCTGAGTGGCTTTCATCACAGTCTGCCGGCTTGAGCGGGAGTACACTAAAGCCGGGCCCGCGGAAGTGCTGGAGCACGAAGAGCACGACAAAGGTTTTCTAACCGCAGGCGATTACGACTGGCCGTGCTCTGATCGCACAAGAATCGGCATCCGGCAGTTGATTTCCAATAGGTACCGGGCAGAGGCCAGTCGTTCGGCTGTTGGTCCGAGTTCGTCATAACCCTCACCCCGTACTACCAGTGTTCCGTTGTGCCTTCCCACGTGGAGCCGTCTAACCTTTTGTTCGTGGGAAAGGTCAAAGGCATTCGCGAGCCGGAGGATGCCCGCCAGGCGGATTACCGATGTCCGCCCCGACGGAGGTAGTTGGGCGAGGCATTTGTGGTCGGAGTGAGGCAACGCACCGGAATGATAGCGCGCGACCGCAGCCACGGCTCGCAACTCTTGGGCGGTCCAACCGAGTGGTGGAACAAGTCTCCGGATCAAGCGGCCGGACGCTTTGTGATGTCCTCGTTTAGTTTTGCCATATCCCACATCGTGTAACAAGGCTGCCGCTTCGAGAATGCGCCGAGTTTTCTCGCCACCAGGAAAAATCCCGTCCCGAACTAGGCCATCATAGAGCTGCAAGGCCAGCTGGGAAACGAGTTGGGAATGTTCAATATCGGGATCGAGGAACGACGCCCAGGTTTGAAGTCGTTCTAACGCTGCTCGTTCCAGGGTGTCGCCCTTCGGCAGTTCTGCCCGCCAAGCTCGCCACAGGGTGTGTGCTCCTACCATCTTCTGGCGATATTTTGCCAGCCGTTGCTGGCGTTCTTCCCTGATCTTTGTCAGCCAGCGCAACCGCTCTTCGCGACTGACATTGGAACAGCCTCTCAGGATTGTCCAGAGCACATCCAAGTCGTGCACTTCCCCCAGCAGGTCCTGCAGTTCTCTCAGATCCTCGCCCCACCTCTCATGTTTTTGAGGAAGAAAGTTCTCCACCGTGTAGCGGAACTTCTTTAATCCGATCCTCAACTGGTGAAACGCGACTTGGCTCCGATTTCGCAGAGCCCGGCGGTGTAGCTGATATGCCTCTTCCCAGCGTTCGACGGCGAGATGTTGGAAGACGATTCCCTCGACAGGCACCTTCTGAGCGTGCTTTGCGAGCTTTTGTGCTAGCGATTCCCACTGCTTATGGTCAAATCCGAGAAGGGTTTCTTGTGCGTCCTTCTTGAGTTGTTGCTCTTTTGTGTTTAGCGAATCTAAAAGAGCTTTGCGAACCGGGTCCTCTGGATGGCCCAATCGGCTAACCCATTCGACCATGATTTGCACATCGCGGAGTTCCCCCAGTCGGCTGAATACGCTCTTCCCCAGCTTCTTCAGTTTTCTCCATCCCGGATCGGGGTCGATCAGCATAAACCCGTCCGCCATCGACCGGCAGCGGCGAAGCGCCACGCGCAAGTCATGTACCGAATCTGGATCAAAGTCGTGTGCAACCTTCTCGCATTCTGCAAGCGCACGTCGTGCCCAATAGCCCAGCCCGACTTTCTCGCTCGTCATTTCGTCTGTATTGGCTTGGACCATTTCTCTACCTGTCCGAACACGAATTCAGCAGTTCACTATGCTTTTCACTGTCTGTGATGAAGACAAACTTCTTACGTGGACATTGGCCACCTTCCATCAGACTAACAAGAATCTGTTTTTTGGGCTTGTGCTAGCGGCACAAGGCGGCCTCTCGTTGCCAGTTGCGCCGCCGAGCGGGCGAGTCTACTCGCAGAGCAACCGGTCTCTGTGTGAATGGTATTACGGTCCTCCGCAAAGCGGGCGGGAAGAAGATTGCGGATTTCGTTATCGGTCTGCAATTAAGTGAAGGATCTTCCGGCGAATAGCGCTAGCGTGAGGTGGAAGTGTTTACCGGGAGTGTCGTGAAATTTTCAGGTAACCCGAGAATCAGGAGCGGGGAATCACTGATTCCCCGCTCTGTCGTCACCCTCCAGTCAACATCAGAAGGGGAGTGCAGGCAGTTCCTGTGTCCCTTCCTGTTGCACCGCCTTGAGGTGATTGGGATCGAGACCCAGCGCGCGAAGGATGGTCGGAGCGATCTGCCGTGTTTCCACCGAACCGGCGAAGGTTTCGCGTTTTAAGCCAGGCCCAGAGACCAGCAGGATTACGTTCGTATCCTCATGGGCGAAGCCGCCATGCTCGGAAATCTTCCCCTTCCCGCCGGTGTAAACAACACCGACGTCCGGAGTCACGATAATGTCAGGAGTGCGAGGGTCCTTCATTGGGTCGTTGAAGACCAGCGCCATAGACCTTCCGCCAAGAACTTCTCCTCCGCCAGTCGTGTTTAGGGACGCCGACAGAAGCGCGACATCCGCGGCTGTCTGACTTTGCTCGGCTAACCAAATCAGCGAGATATCATCCTCCAGGGCCTGGACGACCGGGAACCCAGGGCCGATGTTCGCCGGCGAAAGGACAGCGGATGGGGGCTGCAAATTCGCGTTGTCGGCGGGAATCCGCAGCACGCGGTTCGGATCAATGGGGGATTGCCCGTGCTTGGCCGAAATAACGATCAGTGTCGAGCCAAAAAGCCCTTGCTTCTTGAGTTCATCAACGAACCGCCCAATGGACGAATCAACGAACCCGATTTCCCCAAGCAGTGCGGCACTCGGTGTGCCCAGCGCATCGGCGTAGCCGCCAGTAATACCGAGCGATTTTTCGACCAATTTTTGGCCAATGCTTACTGCCTGAAAGTTCATGCCGAATACAGTAGGAACGGGGGCGCTGCGGCTTCCATCGTGAGTCTTTCCGTCAATCCAGTTGAGGACGGCCTGCGCCTTCAACGTGTCATAGCACTGAATGTTCTGAAAGCTCTTGGTCCAGTCGTCTGTCGCACTGGGATCCGGGATCGTGTGACAACCCGCCACGTCGTACCCGGGAAAGTTCAAAGGCACCACGGCTGAGTTGATTTCCGGTGCAAAGAAATCGTCCACGCCCCTTCCGCCGGGGCCTTTGGTCAGTTCGTAGGACTGGTGCTTGTCCGACCACGCGGTATATCCCCCAGCATCTTTGACAACATTGAAAATTGTGTTGACGCGGATGAAGTCGTGCGGATAGACGGGCCGGCATCCGTTTTTGGGATCACGCGGCAGGTAATCCGGGTTGATCCCTCCGCCCGCGGTGACGCTGCTCAGATTGATATCGAGTTCCTCATCGAAGCCGACCTGCGTACCCACGACGCTGGGGCAGAGACTTGGACCGCCGGGGATGCCGTAGGGTGTTGTTTGCGTTGGTGGAGACAGAGAGCGATCGTAGCTGACATCGTAGAACGCACCGGTGGAACGCGGCGTCGCGCCCGTGACGATTGCGGTCAAGCCTGGGAAGGAATCTGATGGCCTGGAGGTCGAAGCGGAAAGATAATTCACGCCGTGCTTCGATAGTTGTGCAAGGTGTGGACAGTACGGATCCCCCCCGTTAATGCTGCTCACGCCCCTCGCACAATTGGCGAAATCTAGAGCATGCATGCCATCAATACTGACGAGTAAGACGTGTTTAATGTTGGACTGAGCCGCTGCTCCGGACACAAGTGAAAGAACAAGCACCCACGTGCCCAGCGCACTGGAAAGCAAGCCACGAGTAGACAAGGGAACATCCTCCTTTGAGTGAGGTGCGGGGAAGTTTAATGGCAGCCGCGGCCGAGCAGGTTAATGGCAGATGAAAGCAGGATTAAAAGATGGTGACAGAGTTCGCCGCCAGCAGGGCGGCCTCATCGCAAGAGCGCCGCTGAAAGTTTCCTACTGGTACCTATGGAGCACTGATCGGGCAAACACGGCTGACGCTTGAAAAAGAACCGGCCCACACCACGTCCTCGGTGAAGGCCGGTTCTTCTTCAGCAGTTCGAACCTCGTGATGAATCCAAGCTAATAAAAAGATATTTCCACGAGGTTGCGCCCAGGTTAAGAGTTAATGAATTTTCGCGTGCAGCGTGTGATGCGCACGGAAAGTTCGGCGCGCGCCTCGCCGCCGCTAATCCATCGGTTCTCCCGTGATGGGATCGAGGAACAGGCGTCCACTGTTCCGTGGTGCCCTGAAATCGAACATCTGCGTTATTGAGTTTGCCAGTGAATCAAACGACCCCTGGCCAATTCGCTGCCCGCCAAGCCAGTTGTCCTCGATGAAGCGAAGAACTGAGGTCTGGTCGGTAACGGTGTGGTCCACAAAATTCTGCTTCGCCCATGGAGAAATCACGAGCAGAGGTTGCCGCGGACCATAACCGCAGCGACCTTGGGCGTGCGGGTTGGTGGAGTCGATGCCCGGCAGCGCTGTGGCGCCATTCCCGCAGGCGCCAGGACCGGTGAGAGCATCAGCGGGGCTTGTGGACTGGTTCACAATCGGGCCCATCTGATGGTCGTACCAGCCGTCAGAGTCGTCATACAGGACCACCACAGCGGTACTGGCCCACTCTGGTGACCTCTGCAGGAAGTTCACAATGTTAACGAGGAACGTCTGCTCATCGAGAGGATCCGAGTAGCCGGCGTGGCCATCCTGATAAGCAAGCGCTTTAACAAAACTGACGGCTGGGAAATTACCTGCTTGCACAGCGGCAAAGAAGTCATTGATGTCGTATTGATGATTGGCGCGGCCGTCGTGCCCAATTTCAGCGATCGAGCCCGGACGCGTGTGGTTCGGGTTGGCAGTCGATGCGTAATACTGAAAGAACGCATGGTGGGGAATGTAGTCGGTAACAGTTCCCGTGTATGCGGACACTGTGCTGCGCACGCATCCCGTTGTACCGTTCGCATTGGTGACGGTTAGATCGAAGCCGCCCATGAACGAGCCCCAGGTTACCCCGGCTGCGCTCAATAAATCGCCAATGTTCCTGCTGCCCATTTGTACCTGATTGCGTTTTGGGGCGGAGCAAATGTCACCAATCGGATCAGGATCGCCAATCACGGTGAGCGTTCCATTGCCCCCATCGGTTTCTGATCCTGTTCCATTCAAGGTCTGCGAAACGCCATTCGTCTGTCCCGCGACCAGGTTCATGAGGCCGGGCGTCGAGGGACCGAAAACTGTGTCATACGAGTTGTCGCTCATCGCAAAGCGTTGAGCGTAATTCCACAGTGCGGTGACAGTGTTGCCGTCATAGTAGCCCATGGTAAGACCTTTGGTTGTCACTATCGATGGAGGCGCATTTGGTGGGGGACCCGCTGTTCCCACGGAAACTGGGAAAAGGTCCAGGAGGCCGCTGTGAAAAGCAGCCTGCTCTTGGGTATAGCCGTGTCCCTGATCGGCGGTGGCTGCCTGTCTCCGGTCGAGACGGAAGGGATTCGACGCTCCCGCGCCATTTGCCGAATTCAGTAAGTTAGGGTTGTTGCTGAGCAATGCGCCGTTGAGACCATTTACCGTAGGCGTGCCTGGCCGGGCGTGGAAGGAAGGCTCGCCCGCAGGGTTCAGCGCGTTGGGATAAGTTCCAAAGTAGTGATCGAAGGACACATTCTCCTGAAAAATGATCACAAGGTGTTGGATGGGCGTGGCGGTTTGTTCAGACGGTGACTGCGCCAACGCTGAACTCGTTCCTAGGACAGTCGTCCAGGCGATTAAGACGGCCACAAATTTCCTTGCGAAAGACGTCAGTTGCTCGAACATGCGGTGCTCCTTGAATGATGGATTGCAGTGAGTGCTTCGTTCATTCACTCGTAAGCAGAATCAGGCCGGAGAACTATATTGATCAAAGATGAAAATTTGGTGAACCGCCGATTAAAAAATGAAAAACCATCAGCAGGTAAGCATGTAAGTGTCACAGCTTCTTCGTCGACTCGGGATAACGAAATTGGCAGCATAGGGCCGATTCGTTCAAATTCCACTTCGATCATGTCGCCTGGCCTAAGGTTGACCTCACGCCCCTTCTGGACCAGAAAGAATGTAGCTGCGGCAGCGAGTCCGATGTACCGGGCAGTGCCGGCGCTGACTGCAGTTCCGCCGGCCACTTGTGCGAGATCATCAGCGACCTTGGCGGTGAGCGCCGTGCCCCCTAGTTGAATAGCCAACCGCTTCTTGCTCAACGCCGGATGCAACATACCCTCAGAATCAGACTTGACACTGTCATTGTCCGCCGACAGCAGACTAAGACTGATCGGCTGCACAGACCTGCCGGGTAGCAGAACTCGGTCGAAGGTCATGAACACTGACCCCGGGCGCATGATGTGACCAGCGTGCCGGGTTTCCACGTGTCCTTCAAAGACCGTCCCCTCCGGTAAAAGCGCCTGACCGCTCCTCATCACCGGCTGCCCCAGCCGTGCCTGAAAAGATGACCCGCTGGGAAGCTTGGAACTGACTTGGTTAAGCAGGCTGAGCTTGACGCGAAGCCCTTCCAGTGACGTCGGGTCCTGGGAACTGCCTGGCACAACGCGAGAACCAACCCGCCCAAAGTTGCTAATCGAGTCAGCCGGATGTTTCTGTGGCTGTGGGGTCTCGGGAAGAGCTTTCGCTGAGCTTTGGACATCGCGGGAGGTAGAGTTCTGCTGACCAACTGCCGGGACGGTCATCGCTAAGCTGATGGCGACAATCGCGAACTGCTTCAACATAAATTGAGTCCTCAAATCGTGGCTCTCACTTCGACCTGGATTGACCCGCTCTTTTCAGCACGTCCCGATAATTCACTGCACGCTAATCGAGCTTTGTTACACGACCTTCAAACCTTTGTTAAGGAACGATGAATTCTGGGCATCGGCTGTGGATATCCAGCCTGAGTTGCAATGAGAGAGGCGGATTAGATGCAAGAAAGGAGGCGCGTCGCGGAGACGCGTCTCCTCAAGTACAAAGCTACTGTTATTCTGCGCCAGCGTTGCCGCTGACCTCTTTTGTCGACAACTGAGGTGCGCTGCGTTTCAGCAGTTGCTGGCGGTTCCGCCGCAGATCGGTGCCGGAGCGGGTGGTCGGATAAGGCTTGTCTCCCATCAGGCCTTGCCAGATGACCCGGTTGAATTGTTCCGGATCGACCCGATCTTCCTGACTGAAGTCAAAGCCCTTGGTCCTCGCCTCCCACCAGGCGGCATCATGCGTCGGCTTGGGAATCGTGTTCAGATCTACCGCGCTCTTTCCGGGTAGCGGGAGTTGGGTGTTGTACAAGACCAGCGCCGGCGATGCGGAGAAAGTCCAGTTGGACTGTTTCGTATCGAATGCATCCGTCATCGGCGGAACACCCGAGTCATGCACGCCTAGCTTCGACAATCCCAATACTTCCTCGATGGTGCGCAACATATTGACGGTTGCATAGTGAGTGGAAACCACCGCGCCGTGTTTCACGTAAGCTCCGACCACGTATCCCGTGCTCCGCTGTCCGCTCACATGGTCGGCCCCGTCCTGCGGATCGTCCTCCACCGCGAAAATCAGGGTGCTGTCGGCATAGGGGCTGTGAGCGATCTTGTCGACCAGCAGACCAACCGCGTAGTCGTTGTCGGCCGCCTGCAGTTCGGGTGTATTCACGCCGTAGACTGCAGTGCCGAAGTTGCCAAAGTGGTCGTGCGAGAAGCGAACCAGTTCGAGGGCTGGAAAGCTATGCGACGCGACCTGCTGGTTGAACTCGCGCTCCCATTCTTTGAGCCGGAAGAAGTCGGGAAATGCGTTGTTGTATCCACGGAAGCAGAAATCGGTTCTTGTGACCAGGGAAGGATGCGCCGGGAAGGCAACCTGGATGGGCGGGTTGGCAGAACAGGGATCGACGATGTTCGGATCGATGCCGCCGGCCGCACTGAGGTCGAGGAAGAAACCGTAGTTGCGGACCTTGAGATGGGCGCGGATGGCCGCGTCCCAAATATAGCCCAGTCCTTCCTCACCATTGGGACCGTCCGCCGCCACTTCGTTCGCAGTACCCGGCAATAGATTGGGATCATTGGGATAGAGCGGTTGCCACGCCTTGCGTTGAGCGAGCGTAGCCACCCCAACATTGACGTTGCGGGCAGTGCCTTCGCTGTCGTAGTTTGCGCCGCCCTTTCCGTAGTTGATGACCACACTTTTTTCGTTCAGATCAAGGGCGCGAGCGGCTGTCGACCACTGCCAACCGTCCATGCTCACGATACCGCTGTCATAGAAGTTGTCGAGGTCTACGAAATTCGACGCAATCGCGTGCTGGTTGGGCGTGACCGGCTGCGGGAATTGCGTAAGGGCCGGATCGCCGTTGCCTACGGGCAGATCACCTAAAATCTGGTCATAGGTGCGGTTCTCCTTCACAATGTAAATCACGTGCTCAACGTGCGCGCGCAGAAACCCCATGGTCGCGAGATCCTGCGCGCTGAGGCGCAAGTTGAAGCCGTTGTTCCGTGCGACCAACTCGGTCAATTCCGAGAGATCATCGTTTTCCGGTACGGGAAGAACCAGAAAACCGGCTTTCTGATTTTGCCAGGCGTACTGATTGCCAGAGCCGTTTTGCGCTGAAACGCTTTCACACGCCGATCCGTAGTTGCCGCCCGCATTGATGAAACGGCAATTCAAAGGATTCGGCCCTGGGTCGCTCTTGCCATTCACGACATAAAGCGTAGAACCATCCGGGCTGATGCTGACCGAGTTAGGTTGCCAGCCGGTCGGGATCAATCCCTTAACCACGGGTTGCATGCCTGTGAGGCTGATTACGGCCACGTTATTGGTGCCACCATTGGTTACATAGGCCGTCGTCTCGTCCGGCGACAGCGTCACGCTGTTGGGATTGCTGCCTTTCGGCATCCTATTGCCGTTTCCGAGGATTCCCGCTGGAGCACTGGCATTGACCTGGCCGACGACCGCATTCGTACCCGTGTCGATGATCACCAGAGCGTCAGAATTGTTCGCCACCACATAAAGCTTGTTCTGCGCGCGGTTCAGAATCATTCGGTTCGGATTCCCTTGGACGGGAATGCGGCTGGTCAAGGTAAGCACTCCTCCAGCTAGATTAAGGACATCAATCTCCCGATCGCGTGCGCTGGAAACGTAAACGGTGTTGTTGCCTTTCACGGCGACCCCCACCGGGAACTCGCCCCCCGGCATGCCCGATTGGGCGGGGTTGATGACGCCGGGCCGCAGATCGTAGTCGGCCAGCACCGCGCCATGCACTACGTCAACGGCGGTAATGGAATCGCTTTCGTAGTTCGCAACGATGAGTGTACGGCCATTGGCGGTTATTCCCAGGCCCGCAGTGGTCGGGCCGACACGGGTCTCCTGGTTCATCAGATTGCCGGCGTGGCCCAGAGAAATTGGCGTTCCGATTTCCGCCCACTGGCCATTGCTCTGAGCGAAAGTGTGAACGTTGTCGTCGGCGCCGCCAGCGACGTAAAACCTCCGGCCACTTGGGCTCCACACCAACCCACCGAACGCTCTTGGCACCTTCAGAATCTGAGTTCTCACCGGCAGGCTGGGTGACGAGATGTCATATACGAAGATGTATTCACCAGAATCGGCTGGCTGGAAGCTTCCGTTACTATCCAGATTCAAGTTGAAGCCGCTGGTCAGGATAAGCAAGGTCTTGCCGTCCGGGCTGATTGCGGTCGTTTCGGCGCTGTCTGGCGAATAGTTTGGATAATCGGGCAGAGCCACGGTTAGAGGTTGAAACACGGCGCCGGGTGCTGCTTGCGGACTAATCGTCGCACCTGTTGGGAGTAATACTCCGTCAGACGCCGCGTAGGCGCCACGAAAGCTGGCCAAACTCAGCACGACCACCATAGCCGCGAAACCAGCTCTACGAAGAAAGCTCTGAATCTGCATACGCTAATTCCTCCAGGAATTATTCAGTTGAAGGCCCAAACTAGTTGCCGACTGGAAGCGAGAACAATCCATGTCTGATCTGGAGCCCCTGTTCTCCGGGCCCTCAGGTGCGAGAAGCGGCGTTAATTGGGTTAAACGTTTGTAGCCGAAGAGGCGAGTGGCTTCAGGCCGTGAGAGTAACCGCGCTGTGTTAAACGAGTGTTGCGCAAGAGTGAATTCTTGGTAAAAACGCAGAAGCGAACCGTGAAAAAAATCGGAATTTCTAACTTGCTGATAAAATCAGTGTTTCCACAGAGCGATGGCAATTCAGTTGCCGATATAGAGACGCAAATCCAGCCGGATGCAGTTGCGCCTCCTCAGTTTGCTGCGGCGTGCTTGGGCTTGTATAATCTACCTGTCAGTCTTCAACTCAGAATACCTGCAACCAGCATTCGCCTAAAGACACTGGGAAAGAAGTCTATGACAAGCGTAGATGGCAGCGACGCTGAACTCTGCGAAAGACTCAAAGCGTTTGGATACGCAGATCGCAATCGCATACGTATTTATGGAGAGGAGTTCGACCTGCTCTCTGACCCGATCTCGGACCAACATGGTGTCTCGATTGAGGCGAAGTCCCGCAAAACCGGAAGTGCAAGAAGACTGCGCATTCCGTTATCCATCCTGCAAATGATAAAAAAGGATTTGAAAGCGGGTAATCGCTCTTCTACTGCCGCGTAGTTGTTCACGGCTCCATCCACAACCAAACACTCGCCAGAACTTTGCTTGACGCAGAGAACGACCACGTTCTGGTCTTTTATTTTGGGCTGCGATAGATAAATGTGTCGCGTGCGCCGCTGCTCGGCTTCGATGGGAAGGCGAATCGTGAGTTATCGTACGCGCACGAATACGCCTGTGGTAGGTAATCGGAAGGTTTGGCTGGCAGTTGCTTACTGACCTGAACGGCCTTCAACTTTCATTCTTACTATCGATAAAAGATAACGCTGTGTCTCCTTGGGATCAAAGCTCCCGCCACCAGGAGAACAACGATGAGACCGACTAACTCCATCGTGCATTCCCTTTCACCATCCCTGAAGAACACCGCCTGTCTTGGACTGGGATTTCACGGCCACAGAGCGGCACCTCAGGATCTGCTCTGCCTCTAATTGTTCTTATGTAACTCTTCCGCGAACAAGTCAAGAAAAAAATGTCACTCCGGCGCACAGGTGGGTGCTGGATCATCCTGAGTCAGAGAGAAGCTCGAAGGCATCCAGTCTCCGTCGTGTTACGGTCCAACAATACCGCGCAGGTGATGAGATGATTAACATGGTATTAACATTTTCGGAATACTCTATGGCTAGTTATGGGTTCACCTCGTCTGGCGAGATTCGCCTTACCTCTCCAGGTAGCGGCCGTGTGCTATCGTCGGCAAGGATCCTCGGCTGAATTCTTGCTGGTCAACACCAATGGCGGCGGCAAGTGGACTTTTCCCAAAGGAGATCCCGATCGCCGTCTATCCCACAGCCTGGCTGCCAAACGCGAGGCCCTGGAAGAGGCCGGCGTCGCAGGGCGGATTGAGCCCCGGCACTTCCACCTCTATATCCACTCGAAAGGTGTGTTTTGGGAACCGCGAGGTGTACAAGAGTTTGTGATCAAGGCTTTCCTGCTGGAGGTGGAAGACATCGGCACACCGCACGAACCGGGACGCAATCCGACATGGTTTTCCGCGGCAGAGGCCAAGAAGATGCTCGCCAAGGGTCGAGAAGTAAAGTACGGTCGGGAGTTGCAGGTTGTCATTGATCGAGCTCTTGACCGCATTGGTTTTGAACGAAACGGTACGAAAGAGAACCATAATAGTTCCCGGTTATAGTCCTGTGCTTTGGCATGTTTACCGTTCTCTTTGCATGCGTCCACAACGCAGGCCGTTCCCAGATGGCAGCAGCCTGGTTCAACTCTCTGGCAGACCTGACTCTGGCCAGAGCGATATCGGCAGGCACGCGCCCGGCAGACCAAGTCCATCCCGAGGTTCTGGCAGCGATGAGAGAGGTAAACATCGACCTGCGCTCGGCCAAACCCGCTTCGCTTACCTGGGAATTTGCCCAACACGCAGATCTGCTTCTCACCATGGGCTGCAGTGAAGAGTGCCCCTTTGCCGCCAGGTCTCGAAATTGAGCAATGGTCGATTTCCGAAGGGATAACCCATTCCACAGGTCCGTCTAATTCGTAATGAAATCAGGACGAAAGTCGCAAAACTGATTAAAGAACGATTCGAGCCACGCGGCTAATTGGGAAGGAAACTGGATCCTGTACTGATTCGTACAGAACCGTTTACACTGACGTGGCCGCACTGAAAAAGGAATCGGAGCCAGTGGCGGAATCGTCCAACATCGTGAAGCGCGCCGGCAAACCTAAAAGCGACTCAACGAAGGAGCTAACCGAGATGGTGTCCCGAGCTTGTCTGGTCGCCAGGGACGCTGCTTTCAATATCAGGGATTACATCGCAAATTCTTCGCACATGGCGTTCGTCGCGGTGAAGCAGTGCGAAAAAGAACTCGACGACATTGAGAGGGATATTGATGAATTGCTTCCCTCTGCCATCACGGACGTAACTGAACCGGAGGCCCGTCAACTTCTGGCCTGCTTGAAATTCATCACTGACCTGGAACGGATCGGCGATCTGCTGTGTTCGGCAGCCCATGGCATACACCAGTTGTCTTCTCCTTTGCCACGGGAAGACGCCCAGCATTTTCTGGAAATGTCCGATACTTTAGAAAGAATGCTCGAGGACGTTCATCAGGGATTCGTGGGATGCGATGTGGAACCAGCCGAGTTGGTTTTGCGAAATGATGCCAAAGTGGACCACTCATGTCATGAGCTGTTTCGCCGACATCTGCTGCTGTCGGGCAAGAAGACAACCGGCGACAGCACCAGACTTTTATTTGTCGCCCAGGCGTTCGAACGCGCCGGTGACCATGCCAAGAATTTGGCAGAAGAAGTCATTCACCTGGTGCGAGGACACACTCTAAAGCATGCATCGCGAACCCGGCTTAGGACGGATTAGCGGCTGGTACCGTAGAGGTGTCGTCCGAGATTTCGGGCGTGATCTCACCTGACTTTGAACTTCGCTAACTCAAACTGCGCGCCGGTATCAACAGCATCACATTCTGCCAGCGTTTGTTTGAGCGAACCAGGCATTCGGAATCTTTTGCTGCGTCGACGGCTTGATCTTGCCCCCAGTCTTTTAACCAAACTTTCACTTTTGCTCCTTCCGGCCACCTTTAAAATGCCCCTCGACCTGTGCAAGGTCCTCCGCACGTAGGGAGGGTCCAAGAATGGGGGAGCTTGGGCCTTCCCTGCGCAGCTGCTGCTCGCTGCGATTCAAGAACCCCAGCCGCCATAAACCTTCTCTTCTCGTTTTGTCCGTCTGATTTCAAGACGCTCGACGGGCACGGCGGCGGACATTTTTCTTGGAAGTAAAAGGACCGATAAAGAACTGCGCGCAGGTGGAGAGTGTTTGGAAAGGTTCACCCGTGGTCTTGCATGGACGCCGGCTCGGTGTTAAGAGGGGTGCGGCCAAAACTTTCCACCAGTAACTCTGCTTCCACCAATTGAGATTGTTGAACTGCGCGGCACAACAATTCAAGCATGTCTTGAACTGAGCAAATCTCGAATACGGACCTCAAGTTTGTGAGTTCAATCAGAAACTCCACCCTCGGATTGAGGTTCATCAGCTTCAACGCCGTACCGGTTGTTATCGCCCATGTCCGCAAGGAAACGAGTATTCCGAGACCGGCGGCGTCGACGGCACTGATCTCGGCTAAATCAAGCACCACGACGCGAAAGCGCGGTTGCCTCAAAACGGCAGTCCGCAGTGTGTCTGCATACGGAAACATAATGCGGCCCGCACACCGGAAGATTGTCACGTCGCCTAAATTGTGGATCGTCAAGCTCAGCATCGCTGCTCCTTCGGCGCCCCTATGTCGCTGTCTGTATGAGACATAGATGCCCTAATTCGATTTACAACGTCTGATCGACCGGCAGTTACGACTAACCGCCGCCCTTGATGACAGCCGTCTGTCTGCTATATAGACGAATGAACGAACTGAAATTCGACATCCGAATGACATTTTTTCTGGTCAAAGTTGCGACCGACGTCTCGAGGAGCCGGACCGAACCAAAGGAGGAAAGCGGGGGGCAACAGGCATGCGGGATCGACGACAGTTAGGAGCGCACCGACCTGCGCTCGCAGTCTGGGTGTTCCTGATATCTCAACCACCTCGACGAACTCCCCAAGGCACTTAACTTCCAAGGCATTTACACCGTCAACTTGCCTGATTTAGAGGTCGCGGCTGAGCCTCCCCGCTAGCCCGCGCACCTCTTGGGGACACTACCGGCCAGTCTTCTCTCCAGGCATCAGGGGCTGTGACGCTCGTGTACCTGATGCGTGCTGGCATGGCTGCGAGGCGGTCAGAGAGCTGAGCTTCATTGCGAATCGGCCACCAGTCGTACAGGAAAACCTCAAGAGGCCGCCACATGGAAACCCAGCCGCCGATCGTAAGGCTTTCCCGTAGGATCTCGCCAATACGGCTGCCCTTCATCAAAGCAGCTAGAAAATCGCCTAAGGCAATCGCAGCCGCCAAAGCTACGAGTCCGATCACAAGGCTGGTCCGGCCCACACGGAACAACTCCCGCAGTCGTTGTCGATATGTCTCAGCACGATGTCGGAAAAACTCGTGAATCGCGTTGCGGAGCACAGCAGCCTCATCGGGTAAACCGGCCTCGCGGTCGAGATCAACCAGCAGAGCCAGAGTTGCGTCACGTGGCAGATCCTTGGCCCAACCCACGATGAACTCCTCAGCCTTCGGGTCCAGATCCTTGTCGCGAAACGGAGACGGATCGATGGCATTGAATAACTGCTTCAATTCGCCTACATGCACCCCGGTTTTTAGATCTTTTCGAAGAAGTGCGCGATTTTCTTGCCGGTGTTCTCGGTGGAGTAAACCACGACCTTGGTACCTTTCTCCGCTCCCGCCGCCACTTCCTTGCCACCGTCCGCAGCCGCGTGGCCAGTAAGGGCAAACGATTGCTCGGCACCGTCGGCAGATTTGATGACCAGCTTCTTTCCACCGCGATCGATCTCCTTGATCGCTCCTTCGGTTTTCGTCAGACCGGCGTCTCCGACCTTGTCGACTTCAACCGCTGTATCCTCCGTTCCCCGTTTCGTGGAGTGCGCCACGACTTCCGATCCCTCTTTTAGCCCGTGCCACGAATCCTTGGCAGCGACATCGGAGGCTCGCACTCCATGAACGGCAGTGTCCTTGGTCCACTGGAATACGTGCTCGGTACCGTCGGCAGTCTTGATGGCTACGGTCCTGGCTGCTCTATCGATTTTGGTGATTATGCCATGGGTCGCGGTGACCTCCTCCACGGCAAAAGCGAGCGCGGCAAGCGTCATAACGAGAACTGCGATTCCGATAATTTTCACTGCTGACTTTCTCCTGGGTGAAGTTGAATTAAAGTATAGACAACTCAGTAGTAAACAAGGGGGAACCCGCTAGCCTGAATCAGAAACCAAGGGGGTGGGATTGCTATCTACAATTCCGCACACTTCACATGTCAATCGGACCATGCGGCCCGCCCGGGAGCGCGATCATCCCGGGAAGATATCGCATGTCGTCTATAAGCTGTTCAGATGTCTTCATTCCTTGTCCAGATATTCATCAGGAACATCGTCCTCTGGCACCTCGTGCGTGCGAACCTCTCTTTCATCAGCGGCCTCGGCCTTCTCCACGCCCGCCATAACGTCGGCCTCGAAAGCGTTACCTTCCTCGAGCAACTCGTCGACACTCTCTGAATCTGCACTCTCGATTCTGGATATTCCTTGCTGATCCCCCGATTGTTCACCCGAATGCGCCGCCGGTCCCTCCTGTGGGAATGCTCTACTCATCGTCAAGTTTCTCTCTCGATCCGGTGCTTTCCGAGCACCCACCACCTTAGCCGCGGTTTTCTTCCCGCCGACGCTCTTCGTTGTCGCCGCTACACTCTTCCGAGCATCCTTCTTCTTCGCCAATTTCTTCTTGGCTGCCTTCTTGGTTGGAGTCATTTTGCTAACGGCGGTTCCTTTTGACTTCGCTCGCTTCTTCCGAGGTTTCTTCTTAGGATGCATAGCCGCAGTCTACCACCGGCACCGGTTCGCTTCCTTTCTATACTGCTGGAGGTCAGTTGCTCTCCTGGCATTTCTGACCACTACGCCATCAATTCGAGAACCATCCTGGAGAACGCCAGAGGCCGACTCCGTAAGCCGCTTGCCTTGAAGCAAGTTTTGTTATCTCCTGGACGAATAGCCGGCCAGGATGAAGGCTGCACACCACAGTTTTCTGCGGCGGCGGCTTATGGGTTCAGAAGTGACTTCCCGTAGACAACCGGAATGGCGAAATTCGATCCGCCGAACTCACGCACCATCGCAAAGTTAATTCCGATAACTTTGCCCTCATTATTGAAAAGCGGACCGCCAGAACCGCCCGAAGTGGTCTGGGCGTCATAGACAATCCTGTCAGGCAGTACATCGCCGATGTGCCCCTGGGTGGTGACAGGCCTGATCAGACTGCGACGGGCGAGTTCTTCCACTACCTGGTTGGGATCACCTTTGGATACCGCCGCGATGGACTGGAGCGTCTCTGCGCCGGCCCGAGCCAGAATCGCATCGAGAGCAGTAGGATATCCGAGGAGTACGACGGGGCCCCCGATGACGGCGGAGCGGCGGCCATCGGCAAGGGCGATCTGTTTGATTCGCAGCTCTGAAATACTTCCTTTCACGACAGCAACGTCCGCGGTAGTGGAAATCTTTTCGGTGTTGATGGCAACACCGTGTGGAACGCCTGGAAAATATGCTGTCATCTCAGCGATTACTGGCTGAAGACCTTGATCGAGCATTTCCTTCAAATCATCGTTCTGCCACCAAGGTTCGGCCACATGATGATTGGTGAGGATTTGTCCACTGGCGGAGACGAGAAACCCAGTACCAAACACATGCAGGTGTACTTCCGGACCATTCCCCGTAAGGCTCAAGAGTGGATTGTCGTGTTCGTCGGTCGCTGGTGCGCCAGTGCTCGTGACCCCAGCGTAGTGCAATCTTAATCCGGTAGTGTGGTCGCGGAAGGCAAGCACCACATGGATAAGGCAGACGCTCGGCTCATAGGATTGGATAATCGTCTGCGCAATCTTGCCCTCGGTCTCAAGCTTCTGAAGGCGGCTCTCTACCGCCGTTAATTGATTTTGCAAGGCGGAAGCGTCCTCCGTCCTGCTGGTTGCAATTTGCGACCTCAGCTCTTCACTCTTCTTCCGAAGTTGAAGCCTTTGTGGATCGGTCGCCAGGGAT
>DASQIH010000110.1:0-24607 GCA_035631655.1 Terriglobales bacterium | reverse complement strand
CCCTGATTCTCGCCACTGCGCTTGGTCTTGCTGCGTGCGTCGGTGGCGGAGAGCTGGCGGGCACCCGCTTCGCACAGGTCTCAGCGCAGGTGCCGCCGGTCGCACCCGATCGCGTGCGGTTCTTCTTCTATCGCGACTATTCGCTCTACAACAGCACGCAGAGGCCGACCATCACGCTCAACGGCCACCAAATTGAACACCGTGCCAATCCCCCAGATGAATCCGCCGAGTATGCCAAGGAGATGTCCGGAAGCGGGCGCGTGGAGGAATCCGCTGAAGCCTACCGACTCGCCCACAAGCGGGTGCTTCATAAAGTAGATGTTCCAGATGAAACACGAGAGCAATGCTCCCAGCGTTAAGAACACCGCAGCACTGTAGGGTCCGAGGGTGTTGCCGCGAGTCATCGCGTGAGTCATGAACGGTGCCCAGAGGCCCATCAGGATCCCGGAAACAACGCACGTAATCAGGCTCTTTTTCGTTACCGTACGTCCGGCAGCTGCGAGACTGCCATACGCCTTGCCGTCCAAGATGACCGCGACCAGCGCACACGCAACACCAGCTGCTAACAATTCCGCACTCCCCTTCGGTTGGAGCGCATAACTCAACACGACGCCCACCACCAGCGCAATGCCAATTGCGACCGGGAAAGCGACAGAGAGCCCGGCCATGTCAATGGCGGCAACCAACAAGAGGTTGGCGAGATTAAACAGAGCTCCGCCGATCAGCGCATAAACGATGTTCGAGCTGTCAGCGAAATGAACATTGTTCAGGAAGCTGGACGAGTCGTGTCCTGTGCTTCCCATAGTCAAGGCGAAGATCAGGGAGATCAGAAAAATACCAACCGCATAATCCCAATAAAAAAGCTCGAAACGATAATTCTTGACGCCCTTGTAGGTATTTGCCCATGAGCCCCAGCAGATGGCGCTGGTGATCATCATCACAAGCGCAACGGCCAGACTTTGTGGCGTGAACATCGTTCTCCTCAAGCGGCCCCAGACTCTGCGCGGGAACCGCCTTACGAATCATTTGCCTTGAATTCTCGCCACGAAAAGCTGCAAGAACCGGTCGGCGTCGACCTCCGTGCAGACTTTCGCATTGGGAGATACCTTGTCGATGCCTTCAATCATGTAGTGATCGCCGTGCAAGACATTTCGCTCGACCGTACCGTGGCGATTGGCAACCGTCTCGCCGCGAGTGAACATCCCCTTAGTCTCTACGTCCACGTGCATCTGGGGCGCCTTCACGAGTGTGGTATCGATCGCTACCCCTACTGCCAGCGGATCGTACATTGGGGTCCCGGCCCACCCGAACTGGGCTGACAGATCCACCAGGTACTTCGCAACTTTGTAAATAAAATCGTTCACCGGGCCGTGCGTGCTGCCGAGTTGATCGAGATACTTTCGGGTAAGAAGCGTCTTGTCGCCGACGTCGAGTCCCACCATGGTCAACGGCCACCCTGCCTGGAAGACGATCTGTGCGGCCTCCGGATCGTTGTAGATATTGGCTTCGGCGGAGGCATTCACGTTTCCTCCCGAGATCGAGCCTCCCATCAGTATGACTTCCTTCACCAGGGGAACGATGGTGGGATCTTTGAGCACGGCGAGCGCGATATTGGTGAGCGGCCCGACAGGAACCAACGTGATCTCGTGGGGCGCGGCGTGCACCATCTGAATGATCAGATCAGGCCCGAAACGTGAGTCGACTTTGCACTTGCTGGCGGGTAGCTCGACATTGGCCAGGCCATTTCGGCCGTGCCAGAATTCGGCGGTAATCAGTTTTTGGAGCAGCGGATGCTGCGCCCCGGCCGCAACCGGAATGTCGCAGCGATTCGCCAGAGACACCATGCGAAGCGCATTCTCAAGGCCTTGCACGGCCGTGACGTTGCCGGGCACGACGGTGATGGCGCGCACTTCCAGCTCTGGTGAGTGGAGGGCCAGCATCATGGCCATTGCGTCGTCGGTGCCAGGATCGGTGTCGAGAATGATTTTTCGGGGCCCAGCGTAGGCGAGGCTGGCTAGTAGAAATATGAGAACCAGAGCTGAAACATGCGGGATGCGCGCACAGCACAATTCGAAGCGTTTCAGAATCGTTTGTCTCCGGACTGGGACGTAGCCTAGCGTCGAAACCGAAATAGTGTCAAGACCAAACTGCGGACCAAACTACGGAGGGGCAATAACTCATTCCGCCGCCCCTGACGTACAATCAAAGGGCGATGTCACAGGAAGAGACAGTGCGTTACCCGGAAATCCAGGCCCCCGCAGCTATGCTTTGGGGTCGCCCCTTGCTGTCCAATCGCGGCGTTCCCCTGAACCTTGACTGGGTAAAGGAGGTTCGTGTCAACACCAGCGCGGTAGAACGCAGGGCCCAAACTCATGTTGCACGGCGAACTGTGAAGAAAGAATGGCAGGCTGCCTGGTTGTTGCGCGCGATCTCCTGCATGGATCTGACGACCCTTTCCGGTGACGACACAGAAGAACGCGTGCGCCGGCTTTGCGCTAAAGCTCGGCAGCCTGTCCGGCACGAACTTGTAAAGCGTTTAGGAATCGAAGAACTCGAAATTAGAGTAGCTGCAGTTTGTGTCTATCACAGGTTCGTTGACACTGCGGTGCGGGAGCTCAAGGGAAGCGGCGTAAGAGTCGCCGCCGTGTCTACGGGATTTCCTGCGGGACTGTCCCCGCTGGAAGAACGCGTGGCGGAGATCCGCCGATCGCTCGAAGCCGGCGCTGACGAAATCGACACCGTCATCACTCGAGCGCACGTCTTCGGCGGAAGATGGCAGCAGCTTTACGATGAAATTACGGAATTCAGGCGAGCCTCGAGAGGCGTTCATATGAAGGTGATCCTGGGTACGGGGGATCTCGTGACGCTGCGAAACGTGGCTCGCGCCAGCTTTGTCGCCATGATGGCGGGTGCGGACTTCATCAAGACCTCAACTGGCAAAGAACCAACCAACGCAACGCTTCCGGTCGGTTTCGTAATGGCGCGCGCCATTCGCGAGTATGCTCAGGAGACGGGAATGGCGGTCGGGTTCAAGCCGGCAGGTGGAATTCGTACGGCAAAACAATCCATAGAATGGCTGGCGCTGATGAAAGAGGAACTGGGAACCTCCTGGATGCACCGAGAACTCTTCCGTTTCGGCGCGAGTGGGCTTCTGAACGACATTGAGCGGCAACTCGAACATCATGCTACGGGGCGGTATTCGGCGGACTACCGGCACCCGATCGCATAGTCGTAAGCAGAGAGATTGACGGACGTGAATGAGCATTGCTGAAAAATTCGTTTCCATGGAGTACGGTCCGGCGCCGGAGGACCCGACGGAAGCTCTGAACTGGCTGGATCGCCACCATCGGCACTTCGGTCACTTCATTGGCGGGGAATGGCGGCAACCGGTGGAGGGCGTGTTCTTCGATTCCAATGATCCTGCCAGTGGCGAAAAAATAGCCAGTATGGCGCAGGGATCAGGAGCGGATATCGATGCGGCGGTCGAGGCCGCGCGCAAAGCATTTCCGGAATGGCAGACTCTCAGCCCGCACGCCCGTGCCCGGTACTTGTATGCCATGGCCCGAGCGGTTCAGAGACATGCGCGCCGACTGGCAGTGCTGGAAACCATGGACAATGGCAAGCCGATACGTGAGAGCCGGGATATCGATATCCCGCTTGTGGCGCGTCATTTCTACCATCATGCCGGCTGGGCACAGCTCGTGAATCAGGAGTTTCCCGACTACACGGCGTGCGGTGTAGTCGGCCAGATTATTCCATGGAACTTTCCGCTGCTGATGCTCGCGTGGAAAATTGCTCCCGCGCTGGCAACAGGAAACACGCTGGTTCTGAAGCCAGCCGAGTTCACCCCACTCACCGCGCTGGCTTTTGGGGAAATTTGCCAGGAGATTGGATTGCCGCCCGGTGTTGTCAACATCGTAACCGGCGATGGTTCCACGGGTGAGGTGCTGGTGAAGCATCCCCACATCGACAAGATAGCCTTTACCGGTTCGACCGAGGTCGGACGTGCGATCCGCAGCGCCACGGCCGACAGTCACAAGCGACTGTCGCTCGAACTGGGCGGCAAGTCTCCTTTCATCATTTTCGAAGATGCCGATCTCGACGGTGCGGTGGAAGGGTTGGTGGACGGCATCTGGTTCAACCAGGGGCAGGTCTGCTGCGCCGGATCGCGGCTGCTGATGCAGGAAAGCATCGCGGAACCGCTCATCAGAAAGGTGCGCGACCGCATGAGCACGATGCGCATTGGTTCGCCGCTCGATAAGGCGATCGATATTGGGGCAATCGTGGCTCCCGTGCAACTGGAGCGCATACGCCGCTTGGTGGATCAAGGGGTTGCGGAAGGCGCAACTTGCTGGCAGCCCCAGCTGGAAATGCCTACGCGGGGGCTGTATTTTCCACCCACGCTGCTCAGCAACGTGCACCCCACGTCGATCGTCGCGCAGCAGGAGATTTTCGGTCCTGTGCTGGCGGCCATGAGCTTCCGCACGCCCGGCGAGGCAGTGGAGCTTGCCAACAACACGATCTATGGTCTCGCCGCATGTGTGTGGAGCGAGAGCATAAACGTTGCGCTACAGGTGGCAGCACAGCTGAAAGCGGGTGTGGTCTGGGTGAATTGCACCAATTTGTTTGACGCCTCGTGCGGGTTCGGCGGCTACCGAGAGAGCGGCTATGGTCGCGAGGGCGGCCGCGAAGGTCTGCTGGAATACCTGGAACCCTCGTGGTTCAAGACGGCTCCGCCTGTGCGCGGAAACGACTCAGCACACAACGATTCGAGCGAGAGACAACTGCTGACGGAGCCGGCGATTGATCGCACGGTGAAGCTCTATATCGGCGGCAAGCAAGCGAGGCCGGATTCCGGTTACAGCATCGAGGTACGCGGCGACCATGGCGAGCTGTTGGGTGAAGCTCCGCTGGGCAATCGAAAAGATATTCGCAATGCGGTCGAGGCCGCACGCAAAGCCACGAGTTGGGCGAAGACGACGGCACACAATCGCGCCCAGGTTCTGTATTACATGGCCGAGAATCTCTCCTTACGCAAGGAGGAAATCACTCGTCGGCTTGCCGCGGCCGTAGGGGAGAAGCAGGCAGCTCAAGAAGTAAGCATGGGTATCGAGCGGATATTTTCCTATGCCGCATGGGCCGACAAATTCGAGGGGGCGGTGCACAATCCGCCGTCCCGTACCATCGCGATCGCCATGAATGAAGCCCTAGGAACAGTAGGAATCATTTGTCCCAACGAAGTGCCTCTTCTAGGGCTGCTTTCTCTGGTTCTGCCGGTTTTGAGCGCCGGCAATACGGCGGTCGTGGTCCCCTCGGAACAATATCCCTTGATTATTGGGGACCTGTATCAGGTCTTCGATACCAGCGATTTGCCCGCTGGCGCGGTAAACATGGTCACCGGGTACACTTACCAGCTGCTCAAGACTCTCGCCGAACATGACGACGTCGATGCAATCTGGTGCTTCGCCGATCGGGACAGCGCCGCTCGTGCGAAGGCACTCTCTATTGGAAATTTAAAACAGGTCTTCACCAATGAAGGCCGCGCCATCGATTGGTTCGACGTCAAGCAAGGGGAAGGGCGCTGGTTCCTGGAACACGCCACGCAAGTAAAAAATATCTGGGTTCCCTACGGTGAGTGAAAGAGCACTCGGGCGGTTCGGCTCTGGCCCTAATCTCGCACGGGCGCAGTCGGAAAATCGTGCGGCGAAAGACGGTCACCCACTCGCACCCGACCACCAGAACTTACAATCCCAAATAGGCCCGCCGTACTTCGTCCATTTTGGCGACCGTATCCGACTCTCCCTGGATGCGGATTTTCCCCTCGGCGAACACGTAGGTATAGTCGCTCATCGCCAGAGCAACATGCACATTCTGTTCCACCAGAACGATGGTGAGCCCTTGCCCGCGCAGAGACTTCAACGTCAGGAAGAGCTGCTGTGCCAGGACCGGAGCCAGCCCAAGCGAGAGCTCGTCGATCATCAGGACCTCAGGCTCTTGCATCAACCCGCACCCTAGCGCCAACATCTGCTGTTCTCCCCCGGAAAGGGTAGACGCTTTCTGCTTGTGACGCTCTTTCAAGCGTGGGAACACCTCGTAGACGCGGTCAACATTCTGCCTCTGTCGTTTGCGTGCACGATTCGAATATCCGCCCATTTCGAGGTTTTCTTCGACCGACATATCCGAGAAAAGCTGCCGACCTTCCGGCACCAGCACCGGGCCGCGCGTGGCTTTAGCGTGCGGTGACAGTCTGGTCACGTCTTCTCCGTGCAACCGGACGCGGCCGGCCCAGGGATGCAGGCTGCCCATGGTGGTGCGCAGCGTGGTGGTCTTGCCGGCACCGTTGGCCCCAATGATGCTGGTCAGCTTACCGACAGGAACCTGTAGCGAAATGCCCCAAAGCACCTGCACTTCGCCGTAGCCGGACGATAAGCTCTCCAACTCCAAAGCGTGGTTCATGAGTGCGCTGCCGCCAATCTGTCGACGATGTCGGGGAAGCCCAGGTAAGCCTCAATGACTTTGGGGTCGTGCACTACTTCATCAGGCCTCCCTTCGGCAAGTTTTTGGCCCAAGTTCAGGACCACGATACGGTCGGACAGGCCCATGATCGCCTGCATGAGATGCTCGATCCCTCGCGCCCCCCATCCTGGCTCTGACTCTGCCACGGTGAATGTTCTTCTCCGACACCAACAAAAAGGGGACATTTCTAACGAGGTAACGATGGGGACATTTCTACCGAGCTTTGACACAGTTTCTAAATCGCTGTTGACACAAGCCAACAGGCTGAATAGACTCGGCGTTTTTCAGGGCACTTCGAGACGACTATGGCCAAACTTCCCCGAATTGCGGTAGTGGGCAGCGCCAATATCGACCTGACGACCTTTACCGACCAGTTCCCGAAGCCCGGGGAGACGATATTCGCTCAAAAATTCGACCTCGGATTCGGAGGCAAGGGCGCGAATCAGGCGGTAGCTGCCCGCCTGTGTGGGGCCACGGTATTTATGGTGGCCAGGGTAGGGAACGATTTGTTTGGTCCGGCTACGATCGAGAATTTCAAAAAGCTGGGAATCGACACCACGCATGTGAAACAAGTCTCAGGGCTGTCCAGCGGGGTAGCGCCCATTTTTGTGGATCCCTACGGACAAAACCGCATCCTGGTGGTGAAAGGCGCCAATGACGCGCTGAAGCCGGCTGATGTTGACGCAGCTGCCGACCTCCTGAAAAACAGCGACTGCATCGTCCTGCAGTTTGAAATTCCGCTGGAAACGGTTTACTACACCCTCCGGTTTGCGCAGAAGAACGGGATTCGCTGCATTCTGAACCCGGCACCGGGACAGGCAATCGAGCTGCAGGCGCTCGCCGGACTGGATTACCTCGTTCCCAATGAAAGCGAAGCGGAGACCATTACAGGGATGCCGGTGCGAAATCTCGGCGAGGCGAAAAAATGCGCGCAAAAGCTGGTGGCTGACGGCATTCGGCGAGTTATCATAACCCTGGGCGCGAACGGCTCTGTGATTGCAGGATGTGACGGCAACGATCATGTGCCTGCATTTGCTGTGAAGAGCGTTGACAGCACGGGCGCAGGAGATGCATTCATCGGGAGCTTTGCCGTGTTTCTCGCCGAAGGAGTTCCCGAGCGAGAAGCAGTGCGGCGTGCAAACCTATACGCCGGTCTGTCAACCACCGGGGTGGGAACGCAGAAGTCTTTTTACGACCGCAAGCGCTTTGACGCGGAGTGGGCGGCCAGAATTGCAGATTCGTTAGTTTCGACTTCATCGTGAGCAAACAGAAGATTTTGTGAGCAGCGTGTTGGAGCGCTTGCTTAAGAACAATCGACCTGAAAGGCACGATCCTACAAGGAATTATCGGCAATAGCACAGGTTTCGAGCGTACGTACCGAGGAACGCACCTTGCAGATTTATCAAGAAGCTATGCAGATGACTATCAGAAAACCTGCATTCGCTTAGCTCAGCTAGCCACTTTTGCCCGCGGGCTTCCGGACGGCCCAATGCCCTTGGGCGCTATCGCCAAAACTGCTGCACACAGAGAAGAGAATGGTGCAGCGCTGTAGGGATTGCATGTGCCATCCCCTGGTGTTCTCACCCCCGCATCGTTTGAATCGGCACGGGCAGCGGAGTCAACATCGTCGGCGAATTGCGGACACTACTAGCCTGGATTGCAGGAAGTGATGGTTCTTGCTGGGCAGCTACGAATCAGTGTTGAACATTATTCTTAAGCAACTGCTCGAATGCTTTCTGGTAATCTGCGTCTTGCGGCGATAGCTTCAGCGCCGTCTTCATTGCCTGCACGGCCCGTCGATGATCTCCGACTCGCAGATAGACCTGGCTCATCTCGTAGTACGCGTCCGATTCGCGCGGATTCACGACCGCCGTCTCCTGAAAAGCTTCCAGTGCACCCTTCCAGTCCTCGCGTTTTTGAAGCACCTTTCCGAGGACGTACAGATAGTCAGGATTATAGGGATTCGTTCGCAGAGCAGCCTCAATTTCTTCCTGCGCCTTCTGAGCGTCACCCTTTGAAAGATCGATTTTGGCCAGCAGAGCGAGGGTTGGGGCGTTGTTCGGATCTTTCGTAAGGGCTTGGTTGAGCAGATCCATGGCCGGGGAGAATTGGTTCCTTCTGGCGAACTCGCCTGCCTGCGAGGCAAGGTGATTGGCGTCCATTGTCTGGGTTCGCGCTGCTTGTTCCTTCTTAGAGCGCTCTTCAAAAGCTACCTGCGCCTGCCGAGCAAGCTCGGGTTGCCTGGCACACTGGTAAGCGCGTGAGAGCAAGTAGATATTCTGCAGATCGGTTTGTTCCGACTCCGCTAATGGCTTAAGCAGTTCCACTGCCCCCGCGCACTTACCCACGCGAGTGGCAACCTTGGCCAATAGGACCCTGGCGGGCATTGCCGCCGGGTCCAAAGCGTAGGCTTGATCTGCATCTGCATACGCTCGCTGGTCGTCATGCTGGTCAGCATACAGCAGCCCTCGAAAGTAGTGAGCCGAAGCCGACTTCGGGTCTTGCCGGAGTGCTTGGTTGAACTGCACGAGCGCTTTTTCCTGGTCTCCCCTGGCCTGATAGGCGGCTCCTAGATTCAGATGCGCCGCAGCTACCGAGGGATCTTTGGCGACGGCTTGCTTTAACTCCGCGATCGCCTGGTCGTAATGCTGAAGATGGATGTCGAGCTTTCCTAGTTCAATCAGTGCTGCACTGCTCTTCGGATGGCTGAGACTCGCGGAGCGAAGCATTCGGCGGGTTTCGTCGTAGTTATAAACTTCACGATAGGCGCGCGCCAGGCCAAGCATAGCCATTTCGCTCTTTGGATCTAGCTTCAGCGCCACCTTGTAGGCCTCAATTGCCGCGGCATACTGTTTTGTCCCTGTCAGCAGGTCAGCAATCCGCAGATTCAACGTCAGGGACGTCGGGCTCAACAAAAGCGCCTGGCGATACTTGTCCAGGGCGAGATCAGGCTTGCCTTCGGACATAGCCAATTGAGCCGCCTTCTCCAGTTCGCGGATGCCTACGTGGGTGCTCTGCGAGAGACACGGGAGCGGGAGACAAATTGCGAGCAGCATGAGCAACAACCCCCGCAACATCACCTCATCTCTTGCAGCACCCTTCCAACTGTTTTTCAGGAATCGCCAGAATTTCGACGAGGAACATCCAAGCCCAGACACGTGGTTGCCCTGCCTTGTGATCGGGCAAGTTCCTTCGAGACCGATGATCGCCATAACGCGAACTCCTTCCCGATAAGCTGGCGGTCGTCGCCGATAAAGCCAATCCTGCCAGCCCCGTGTCAAGTTGTTCGCGCTCATACCTCCTGCATGCAATTCCACCCTGTGTGCATTGATTCTCTCTGCAGCGGTGATCAAGTTAAGCACCAGAGCCAAAAATCCAGCGTACAGCTTCCGAGTCTAATCACCGATATCTGTTCTGCCATAGGGTCAGTGGGGAAGCGACCGGGCGTTTGGGGTTGGTCTTGTCATAAGGTCCACGAACATTGCATAGAACTTCTCCAAGTTCAAGTCGACCTGCACGTGTGCAGGCCGCTCCCCCAATCCCGGCTGGTCACCCTCCACCCACGACAGGGTGTTGCCATAACCGGCGCCGTGACTGATATCGATGTCGAGATAAAGGACCTGCTCCCTAGTGATGAGAGTGGGGTCAAGCCAGGCTGCGGCAGCCAGCTCGTCCCACATGTACTCTTCATCCGCCCACTTGCCCAGGTAGTCGGCCACCGGTGAGTGGGCCTGGGCAATGCGGCGAATCATGTCCTGCTTGAGGCGGGTTTTGATAGAAATGTCCACGGTAGTGACCGTAATTTTGGGCCAGCGACCGCGCAGCACAATGTGAGCGGCTTCTGGGTCCCACCAAAAATTGAACTCGCGACGCGGACTGGCCGCGAACTCCGGATCGTGTGGGTCAGGGTTCAGGCTGCCTCCCATCACCACCAGTTCGCGGGTCAGTTCTGGAAATTGCGGGTCGATAGCCATGGCAAGAGCGAGATTGGTAAGCGGCCCGCCGGCGTAGATTGTGATCTCGTGCGGATATTTGTGGACGATTCGGATAAGAAAGTGGGCCGCATCTTCATCGGCAGCCCTGGTAGTGGGATTCCCCTCCGGCAGCGGCGGCACAACAAACGGTTCGTGATAATTCTGATTCCACACGCCGGTGAAATTCGGCCGCTTCTTTTTGTTCCAGGCTCCCTTGTAGGCAACCGTGCCGTATAGCTTCTCCCAGCGGATCATTTCTGCTTCGTTATTCACCAGTGGGAAAACGGCACCCGGCACTACCGGGATATCGGTCCTGCCAATCAGTTCGAGCATGCGCAAAGTATGCGCCACTTCCTCGTCGCGCCACTGGTCGCCGCTTACCACCGTGACGCCCAACGTTTCCACGTGAGGAGACTGAATGAATACCAGTACGGCCTGCAAGTCAGTGGTGGCCGGGCCGCGACAATCCTGGTCAATGATGACCTTGCGCCTCTCTTGTGCGCATAGAGGGGGCAGAGCAGTTAGGGCAAGAATGGTGGACAAAAGCAGGCAACTTTTCCAGGGCACCTTCTCCTCCTGCTGACCCGTCAATACATGATCGTGACCGTCAAATGATGGGGCCAGAACGTGGTGTGATAATGCGTCCACAGGCGGGCATCAATTTGCGGAATGATGACCTCGAGGTCCGCCGGCCGTAACTTATTCACTTCTTCGCGCAAGAGAGCTGTGGCGCACAAAGTGTGGGCGCGAATCTCGATTTCCTGGGTGCTGTCGCGCGGGATCATATGGCGTTGGTCGATGGTTTTCTCCAGAGTCGAAGAATAATTGAGAATTCCCATAACGCGGAGAGCTGCCGGGACAATGTAGTCAGCGAAGGCGGTCATCTTCTCGGCATCATCCAGGCGGAATCTTCCACCAGGATGAAGTGCGCTGTAGACCATCCAGATTCCCAGTTGAGCCAGTTTATAAATCTTAATCTCGTTGCCATCATAGTTGCTGACATCCCGGAAGCGCGGAAATTGTGCGACTAGCCTATCTACAAGGCCTTTGCCGTTGTCATAGAGTTTTGGAGAAGAAGATTTCACAAAATTGTGAAAACGCCCGGCATAGTGGCCTTCTAGGACTGAGCCCACCTGATGAAGAATCTCCGCGCGCTCGTCGAGCATAGGCATTTCAATGTTGCCGCGGAAAATGTGCTCTAGATCGGTTCGAGTAACAGCCGCAAGGTACTTTCCTTCGAGGATGGGAATTCCCTGATCAGAAGCTCGCTTGAGGCAGGCAAACATGGCTTCCGAATCGGACCAGCGCCGACCGGCGAAGTCCACCTGAAACTTCACATTGGTTTTGAAATCGGTAAAGGCAAAATCGACGACATCAGCCACCATGAGGAAATCGATAGCTTCATCAGGATCGCGCTCACCGATGCCAAATGGAAGGGCAAAGGAAGGTAGCGGAAGTTCCTCGTAGGCCATCCAGGAAGCATGTTCGACAATTTTGCTGATATCTATGTGTACGTCGCGCGAGCCGTGGATAACGGGCGCAAGGCTGTCGAGCACCGGACTGCCAATGGGCTTGGGTAATCGCAGTTTGGAAGGCGAGGGGGCCGGCCCGAAAGATGGCGGGGACAGCAAATGGAGGCCGCGAGCCAAAGGCAACGCGGCCAGGGTTCCCATTGCTTGCAGCAAGGACCGACGTCCGATTCGTGAACTGCACGGCGGCCAAAGATTCACCAAAAGGTTCAGTCCCGTCAGAAGTTAAAGCGAAGCCCAAACTGCGCCGCAAAAGGTGTGCTCCCAGGCGAGATCTGATCTCGTTTTCCGAAGACTGTGCCTGAGAATATATCGCCCTGCTTGGGGGTCGCAGTCAGTTGGTCTGGTACGAACGCCGAGTTATCAGGGTTGGAATACAGGTTGCCGCGATTCGTTAGGTTGAAAAGATCCACCATGGCCTCGACACCATAGTGTTCGTGGAACCTGAATTCTTTGCTGATGCGTAAATCCGTGGCAAAGTACCCAGGTTGGCGGGTGGGGTATCGAGGTAACAAGAAAGACTTACCCGGGGTGGTGACTGTGGGCCGGTCGTTACTGCCGAAACCTTGGTTACTCACGCCGTCGTTGTTGACGTCAACCGTATCATACGCGGGGTAGGCTGTCCCGGAACGCGCCTGAATCGAGTCACTGACCACGAAGTGCCAGGGTAAATCGACCACGATCGCCGACTTGAACTGATGGCGGATGTCCAGCCCACTGCGCCCGTAATCCAGGTTTAGGTTAAAGGGATCCTGGGGACCGAAGAAAGTGTCGGTATCGCGCTCGCTGGAACCGTTGTCGCTGTTGTAGGAAAGTGTATAGCTGGAAAAGAGTTGGAAGCGTTGAGCGAAGCTCCTTTTCACACTGGCCACGAATTCGTGATAGTTGCCATGGCCGAAGCTTCCTAGTTCATTGGCTTGACCAATCGTGGGGTCCTGCGGTGTCGGTCCAAAACCCGTAGCCGGGTTTATCTGTAAAATAGCCCGCCCAAATTGGTCCAAGCAGTCAGTTTGTCCCGCAGCTGTACATGAAACCGTCGGTCGCAGAACGTTTCGTGACCATATCGTGGTGCTGAAGCCGCCCGTTCGAAGGCGCCACGAGTGTGAATAAGCGTAAGTCGCACCGATCTTCCAGTGCCCGAATCCCTGCTCCACGCCCACGGTCAAGTTCGACACGCGTGGGTTCTTGAACTGGGGATCAACATAGCTGATGCCTGGGGGCCCAATCGCCGTGAACAGGGGATCATTTGGCTGGAGAGTAGAGGGGAACAAGTTCGGGAAACCTCCGGGCGGTATACAGCTGGGATTGAAGAAGCAGAACAGCGTAGCTCCTTTCTCATTCCCCAACGTCGGAAGGAAGATTCCCGGCGTAAAAGCGTAATAGAGTCCCCACGCGGCATGAATTAGCGTGGGACGGTTCGTCGGGCCGACGTTATAAGAGACGCCGACCCGCGGTCCCCACTGCTCGTAGTCATTTGGAATCTTCTGTGGGGGGGCCACCAGGTGGCTACCCGCTCCCTCACCCACGTAGACCTGGCTCCCGGGCGTGCCGCTCTGCGGTTGCGGGTTGCGCGTGCCGTCCCAGCGCACTCCATAGATCAGCGTAATCTTCGGCGTCAACTGCCACTTATCCTGCCAATATAGGCCGATTCCGGTCTGCCAGTTGGGTTTCTGGCCATTGGCCTTGAAAACATCTTGACCATTTAGGCCAAAGCCCTGGATGAAACCGAACGGGTTCCTTGCCTCGAAATCTTCCAGAGTGGCGAAAATGTATGTCCCCCGCGACCAGCCGGCGAACAGGTCCTTGCGGTCATCGAAGCTGTCGACGTCCCCCCCGAACTTGATGTCGTGTTTGCCAAAGATGTAATCGAAATTGTCCTGCACCTGCAGCTTGCCGTTGTCGTTATTGATGGGCAGGAAGAAGCGCTGGCCGAAGATTCCTGTATCGTTAATCTGCGCTTCTGGCACGTTGCCGTTGGGATGCCGAGGCCGGGTCTCACCTGCCATCAGCACTTTGATCTCATTAACCTTGTTAGGGCCGATCACACTGTTGAGGCTAAAGACCCCATTAAGACCCTGGTTATGAAAGGTTTCCGTGTTGTCAAACGCGGCCGAGACTTCGTTCTGGCCGCGGCCACCGGTGAAGCCGACCGTGGCGTTACGCGAGAAAAACCCACGAATGCTGAAGTGGTTGGCATTGTTGATTTGCCAGTCGTAGTGCCCCAGGACGGAGAACAGGTTTTGGCCCTGGGTATGGGCGCCTTGCAAGGAAGCAAGGGTGAAATTGTAAGGCGGCCCCAGGGGCGGGACGGTGCTTACATCCCTGGAGAATTTCGTCACCAGAGGACCGTGCTCGACTTGGCGGTCAAAAGCCAGGAACATGAATTGCCGGTCCTTGCGGATGGGAAACCCAAGCGATGCCCCCACCTGGTTCTGAATGTCAATATTGGAAGCAACTCCCAAAGCATCGTCTGCCGTCAAGCTCTTGCTGCGGTAGAAGTCATGAATGCTGCCGTGAACTTCGTTGGTTCCGGACTTAGTAACCACGTTGATTAAACCACCGGTGGAGCGGCCGAATTCCGGTGCAAAACCGTTCGTCACCACCTGAAATTCCTGCACCGCATCCAGCGGCACGGTGAAGTTTTTGGTTTCCAGCGAGCCAAAGAACTCGCCAAAAAAGTTGTTTGTGGCATCGCCGCCATCGATGGCGAGTCCACTGTAGTCGCTTTGCTGGCCACCTAGCCGGATGCCGCCACGCAGCCCCGGCACTACTTGTGCCGAAGGACTCAGCTGGGCCAGATCACGATAGTCTCGCCCTGACAGCGGCAGGTTGGAGACGTTTTCCGAGTTGATCAGCTGACTGACGCCGGCCGTAGTAGTGTCTACCGCCGTGACCGTTGCCGCCACTTCCACTGTCTCTGTGCTGCCGGCTACACGAAGATTGACGTCCAACACGATGCTGCCTCCCACGTGTGATTGGACGGTCAACCTGGCGCGAGCGAACCCCGGTGCTTCTGCGCTGAGCTGGTATTCGCCTGGCGGCACCTGGGCAAACTGGAAGCGGCCATCGTTATCGCTATGGACTGCGCGCTGGAAACCCGTGGAGGCGCTAGACAACGTGACCGCCGCGTTGGGCAGAACAGCATGGTTCGGATCATATACGGTGCCGTTAATGTCGCCTCGCTCGAGAGTTTGACCGACGGCAACCACCGTCCAAGACACAGCAAAAAACATGACTAGCGTCGGCAGGATACGCATTTGAGCCTCCACCTGGGAATCGTCAGTTCTCGCCGTTTAATGCACCATTGAGCTTTTCCACGTTCGCAGATCTCCGCACCCCACTAAGCGGGAGGACCGGCCGTACCACCAGACATCATGAAATGATTAGGCGCGAGATTAGACGATTCTCCAGGCCGGATGTCAAGTGATTTCATTCGCGCAGCTATCCGAGGAGGTCTATGATTTTCTGGACTATTTTTCTTTTCAGGGGGCTGACTCCCGCACCGGCAACTGCGAGGTAAATCAACGTGGCGCCGGCGCCCCTCGACATGACCGTATAGCTGCCCTGAGATTGCTCCCTACGATGTTTTTGGATAGGAGACATCATCATGGATGAGCAGAATCCTCAGAGGGCGCAGAGTCGGGCTCTGTGATCGTGAGCATCTGGTCGGCGGCTACGTCGTTCACCCGCTGTACGATTCCGCTTGGCCAATGAATCTCAATCGACTTCGCCGAAGCATCTGCCCCCAATCCAAAGTGAACCCGACGGTCACTTGCCGATAGATAGCTGCTCGCCGTGCTCACGGTGGCGTACTGCGACGCTCCCGATGCCGACACCATCTTGATCTCCGCTCCGATTCCGTCTCGATTACTTTTCCGGCCGACCAACGACAACGTCAGCCAGTGTCGCGCACTACCACCCCGGTTATGAAGGACGTAGGCGGGCCCGTTGTTAGTCGTGACCACTACATCGAGCGCGCCGTCGTTATCGATATCGCCGACAGCCAAGCCCCGTGCTGCCCATTTCTGCTGAAAAATTTGACCTGACTGCGGAGAAACATCGACGAAACGCTTACCACTGTCATTGTGCAGCAACAACAGCGGCTGGAGATATCTTAAGTGGGGAAACGTGAGTTGAACCGTGTCCAGGACGTGTCCCTGCGCAATGAAAAGGTCCTTCCACCCGTCGTTGTCGTAATCCATAAACCTTACACCCCACCCTGCGTAAGGCCGAGAGATCATTCCTAGCCCGCTAGCGACGGTTTCGTAAGTAAACGTCCCGTTGCCAGCATTGCGGTAGAGGGCGTACTTCTGGTCAGAAAGGTTTGTAATGATGATGTCAGGATTGCCGTCATTATCGTAGTCGGCAAAGTCCACACCCATACCAGCATAGGTTCGACCATCCTCGTCCACAGCGGTCCCGGCTGCGAGCGCAATATCTTCGAAGGTGCCGTTCCCTTTATTGTGGAGGAGGAACTCGGAAACCCCATCGTTTGCCAGCACAATGTCGGTGTAGCCGTCGTGGTCCATGTCCGCGATGGCCACTCCTAATTCCTTGCCTTCGAGCTTCTCCAGTCCGGCGGCCTTTGAAATATCCGTGAAGCGCCCGCCACCCTCATTGTGATAAAGCAGCATGGAAGTCCCATGAAAGGACGCGGGGTCGCAATAGGCACGATGTCCGGGTAGGTGCTCGCCGCAGTAGGGGTTGTGATCGAACGACCATTCCATGTAGCGTCCCACGACCAGATCGAGACGCCCGTCGTTGTCGATGTCCACAAAGGCCGCGCTGGTCGACCAACCCGAGCCTCCCACACCGGCGGTATCGGTAACGTCGGTGAATGAGCAATTACCGTTGTTGTGGTACAACTTGTTATGCGGGTAGGCGGTGACATAAAGGTCTTCGTGCCCGTCATTATCGTAATCGCCAACCGCCACGCCCATTCCGTAACCTTCTCCCGCAAGACCCGACTTTTCCGTGATGTCCTCAAATTTGCCATCTCGCTTCTGGTGAAAAAGCCGATTCCAATACTTGGGGTCGTCTTTCTCGGGGAGTGCACCCTTCGGCATCGGGTCAGCGATGCGCGCGCCATTCACGAGGAAAATGTCCAACCGTCCATCGCCATCGCAATCGAACAGGGCAACTCCGGCACCCATGGTTTCGACCAGATATTTTTGTGAAGTCGGAGAAGCTTCGTGCTTGAAGCGCACTCCCAGTTGTTGCGTGACGTCTACGAATTGCACTTGAGACAGAGTTTCTGCAGCCTGCTTGCCTGCCCCGCTTTTTGAGCCTAGGTTTTTCTGTGAAGTTGCAGTCAGCGAAAGCAGGACAACACCGCCGACCATCAGCAGCGTTGGATAAACGAGATAGTGGGAGTAGCGGGGACCTTCAAGCGACCAAGGGTTGTTAAACGATGGGGGATGCACGGTAAGAACGTTTCTTCTCTGCAGTATGGCGTAGAATGCCGTAGAAGTCGTGTACTGGCTAACCGCTTGAATCTGAGCGAAGAACTGACTGAGCTTGGCTTTCGTCCAGCTTGCCATTGGTCCATACTACCGCTACAGACATCCCGCGCAAACGGCCCTACCATGGGTACGATGGCAGCGGCCAGAATGGTGTGCGAAGTCAATAAGGTGAAGTAAATCGGTCTCCATGCTCCATGTCTTCGGAAGTGTACCGATCCGACGTGGAAGTGGTAAGAGATACGAAGCAAAAAAAGAGTGTAGACGTCGCCACGGCAGTCAGCATGAGTGCGCGGTGGGCCGCCACGCGCCCTTTCTTGATCAGCCTGTGCGCTGTCAACAGCAACACGAGCGCCCCCTTGAGCAACGCACTCAAGCGATGGCCTGACCTGTCTCAAATCAATGCCCTCAACGGCGCCGTGCTTTTGAAGCCGGGCAAAGATGTCCCGGCTCATGAAGCGCTCTGTCACGCGTATCCACTCAATCGCCCGAGGACTCAGGAAAACTCGATCTGCTGTAAGCCGCTACTCTGCTAGTGGCACGCAAGAGCCGGCAGGACCGGCACTATTCCGATTCGCTTCGCTAATTCAAAGAGACGGCGAACTTGCGGCCCAATGAGCCGGCTCTGCATCAGGGAATGGCCGAAATCTATCGCCTTACCAGCCATCCCGACCAGCCAACGGCCGAAGAGCGGGAAGCCGAACGCCTGAGTAAGAATGTGGGCAAGCCCCAGTAAATCTAGTGGAGAGCCGCAATTTCGTCTCGTTCGTGCGCACGAACCTGACTGGCTCCCTGCGGAGCCGCTTTGCGCTCCTTTGAAATAAGGGGCAGTGGACAATCGCGCGACAGCCAGCCCAGTTTTCGCTGGATGATGTCCTGGGAATACTTCGCCAGGTAGTGAACGATGGTTTCTATGCGGATCTTGATGCTGCCCGCCGGCTTCGTGGAATCCAGGTCCCCGAACTTGAAAAATAGCGTTCCGGTGGCCTCGACAATCTTCTGCGTGGGCGTGTAGGTCGGCTGATCCATGCCGCACTCATAGCTCGAGAGCCGGATCACGCAGGTAATCCAGGGGCATCGTGCCGCAACCTTCGCCCCCCACATGATCTCGTTGGTGTTGCTGCTGTAAGAAGACGTCCACACGTCCGAGATATCAAAAGGACTCTTGATGCGTCCTTTGCGGAGGTCTTCTTCAAAGAGCCAGTTCATCAGGTCAGCATCGCCTGGCAGATACTGCAGCCATAGGATCGGATAGCCGTGTGCCTGCAACTCGGCTTCGATCTCGTGGCCAATGCCGGTATCCATGTGATAGGGACGTGCCAGAACAAGAATGCATGGCTTCTGATTCTGCGCACACCGGGCGAGGATTTCCCGGCTCTGCTGACGTGCTTTTGCAGTGAAACTATCGAGAGCCTGGTACCCCACCTGAACAGCTCTTTCCGTTTCATCAGGGTCTAGATTGAGAATGTCTTTCAACGAGCTATACAGTTGGCCGGGTACCATGTGGCGGTCCCCAAGGCTGACGAACGGGGAAGCGTAGACAATCCCGCTCTCAGCAAAAACGTCATTTTCTTTCATGAAGCCGGCCTTGATGTTCTCCGGCCCCGCCATGACCCGAGTGCACGTGACCGTGTCCACGACATGACCATGAAGAATCGAGGGCAACGAATGAATCATCGGGCTAAACAGAATATTGATTTTCTTTTTTTGTCCAAAGATCAGTTCACCGTAATGGCCGCTGATACACTTCACCGGGTAGCAGCAGTCGACCGTCCCACGCCCTTTTCCAAATTCGCGGCCCTGCTCTTCGGAAGTGTCCGAGCTGAAGATAATGTTTTCCGAGGACACCCCAAGCGCCTTCAGGAAGCCTACCCAGAACTGATGGGTGCTCCAGATGTTCAGCACCTTGGGGATTCCCACCCTCAGCTGCGAGCGATCTTTAACTGGCGGCGCGGCGGAATGCTTCTTTGCGAACCAGGTCTGCAATATTGGGATAGGCATTTTTCGTCTTCTCAATTCCGGCCTTGATGACCTTCATCTCGTTCAAATCTTCCACCAACCCTTTGGGACAGGAGTTGTTCACAATCACGCGTTCCCACCCTTTGGCAAGCGGGACCTTGCTCCATTCCCGTCCGCTCCCTCCGGCTAGCTCGACGTCAATGAAACTGCGTTGACAGTTGACTGGACACCAGTGACAGACCGTGTCGACCGAAGTAGCTGTCTTGTAGGACAACTTCTCAATCGCATCGAATCCGCGAAAGGCACTTCGACCACCTTTCTCGGCCCATTCCAACGCAACCAGGGCAGCACCAATGGCTCCGGCTTCACCGGAGTAGGGGTGCACCACCACTTCGGCCTCCGGAATCTTGGACAGAATGAAATCCACCTGGGTCTTTACCACGGCCAGATTCTTGTGCGTGCCCCCCTGCAGGATGTACTTTTTCCCCACCTGTTGGAGATTGTTTAATCCACCCGCATAAATCCAGACGTTTAGCGGAAGAATGGCGCAGAGGCCGGCAAGGATTTCATCCGCCTGCCACCCTTTGCGCTGCTGGTTCACGATGTCGCTCTGCAGGAAGACGCCGCACCCCATGGAGAGTTGTGGCATCGCCTGGGCGCGGAAGGCTCCATCAGCCATTTCGTTCATGGGAATGTTGAAACGCTCGGCCACGCCCTGAAGGAAGGCTCCGTTGCCGGACGAACACTGGGAGTTCAGCCGGAAATCGGTCACCGCGCCGTTGTTCAGGATCATGATCTTGACGTCGACCCCGCCTACGTCGCAGATACAATCGGCGTCGGGAAAGAAGTGCAGGCCGGCACTGGCGTGGGCAATGGTCTCGACCACCGGGCAATCGGCCCCGAGGATGTTTTTCAGTAAGTCTTTGCCGTAGCCGGTGATTGCCAACCCCAGGATTTCTCCGTTGCCAACCGCCCCGCGAATTTGCCGGAACAAAGCCTTGGCATCCTCGATGGGATTTCCCTTGCTGAGTGCATAGCAGGAAAAAAGCAAATCTTTCTGGGGTGAGAGGCAGACGGCTTTTGCGGTCGTGGACCCAAAATCGCAGCCCACGGCTACCGGACCCAGATTCCCGGCTCGTTCCACGCTCGGAGCAGTCGGCGAGGCTCGATGTCCGTTGCCATTTCCATTGCCGTGGCCATTTCCCCCGTACCGTGTTTTGAACGAATCCAGCTCTTCTCGGTCCTTCCACAATCCGCCTCGGCCGAGTTTCTTTTTCTCCTCGTGTTGGCCTTCTTCAATCCACCAACGTAATTTCCCCGCGCCTTGATACACCCCGACAGACTGAGGCTCCCTGCGTGCAACCTCGATGCAGCCTTGCGCGGCATAATAAAGAGCATTGTCGGGAACTCGGATCAGGGAGGCCGGATCGTTGTCGCCCGGCAACGTGATCTTGCGCTCCTGCCAGAGTCGGATCAGGTGGTGCCGCCATGCCTCCTGCAGGCCGGTGAAGAACAGGTTCGGGCCGCCCAGCAGCAGGATGTCGGGAGATGGAGTGTTGCCGCGCGTGAGAGTCGCCAGGTTTTGGTAGACCACCGCCTCGAACAAAGAGGCAATGATCTCCTCGACCGAAACCCCGGCCTTCAGTAGCGTATTGGCATCTGCTTCGGCAAAGATGCCGCACTTGCTGCTGATCTTGTGGAGCGTATATCCGGAATACTTCATTTTCGCCAGCTGCTCCGGCGGAATTTCCAGCTTGCGGGCAGTCTTCTCAATGAAGGTGCCTGTGCCGCCGGAACAGGCGCTTTGCATCAGAACCTGTTTACTTTTGCTGGGACCATTGCCGTGGAAGAAGATCGTCTTCATGTCTTCGCCGCCGATTTCGCTGACGAAGTGCACCGAAGGATGAAGCTTCTCGACCGCGGCGGCTACCGCCACTACTTCCTGAATCACCTTCCCGCCTACAAGCGGAGCGATGATTCCCGCTCCCGATCCCGTAAAGAAGATGCGGTCCCGTTCGGGTGTAAGGCTGTGCTCGGCTTCCAGCCGGGTGAGAAAGTCCAGCACCTTTTCTGCCTGTTTTGTGTTGTGGCGCTCGTAGGCCTGCGCCAGCACCTCACCGTTCGAGGAAGCGAGCACATATTTACAGGTTGTGCTGCCCACATCGATGCCACACACCATTCCTGCAACTTCATTTACGGTTTCTTCTGGCGTCGCACACGGTTGTGCGGGGAACGGTTCCACGGCCAGGGGCTGAATCTGAAGCAAGGGCTTGTTAGACATAAGCAGGCTTCCTCGCATCCCGTTCTCTATCGTCCGTACGCTGCGTCAATCCCGGCCGCAGACCGCACCTACGGGCGAGATGCAAGACGTAATTGGCAGCGGTTCCCGCGTAGTCAAGGTGCGGTACGCGATAAGTAGCGCTGCGGACCCGTGGGTGCTGCGCCTCGTACTGGCGAATAGCTTCGACGGTCAAGCCTGTCTGGTTCAACGCGTCTTCGAATTCTGCCTGCGCCCGCTTTTTTGCCTCGGTGAGAATCATCTGGCAACGGGAGAGCGCGTGCACTTCCGAATCGCCTTTCACCTCAATTGGCGCATAAAGCAGATCGGGATACTTGCCGATGACGTTGGCCATCGCCCCGATGGACATCGTGTTGGGCATGCACGAGTAGGGAGAAAGCTCGCAGATCATGTGCGCTTTCTTATGGTGATAGGCGTGAAGGGCCTTGCCAATCAGCATGTGCCCTTCTCCACCGCGCAACTCGAAGTGATAAAAGGGTTCTGCTAGCCTTCTCAGCTCTTCCTGGTCGGGCAGTTCGTTGGGAAGGTTCGCCAGCGCCTTGCGAAACCGGTTGTAGGTGCCGCGGTAGATGCGTTCCAGGGCATGCAAGGCAAGCTGCTGGGCCTGCGGATGCTTTGAATTCGAATGCCGGTGCTCAAGCTTGCGGATAGTGGGATGCAGCAGGTAATGCAACCACACCGCGACCGGCGGAGGTACGACCTCGGAATCCTCCTGTTCAAGCCAGCGCTTGATGTTGTAGTTGCCCTCGCCCTCGTGAGTCTGCAGCCAGAATTCTCCGGTGATTTTCACCTTGGCTTTTACGCGCAGGTGATCGACTTCGATGGCGTCCCATTTCCTGCGCACCTCCCGCAAAGCACGCGTGAAGTAGCTGCTCAGCAGGTGCCACGCCAGTGTCCCGTACTTTTTTCCGTGGTCTGGTCGATTCCGGAAAACTTCATACAAGTACTCGACGCATTCTTTTAATACTTGCTCGGTTTGCCCGGGATTCACTTCATACGGCCTGGTCATGTATTCCAAGTCCATCAAAAGGTCGCCACAGAGGATGCCCCAGATAATTCCGAGGCTCAGGGGCATATTGATATCCAAACCGCCGCCCCCACTTGCGCCCTGGTCCAACTCGTCCTGGGCCAGCAGAAAAAGCCTGAAGTCCCGCAGGCCAAGGCCATCCAGAGCCATGGCATACGATTCGTGATACTGGCCGAAGCGGCAGGGGCCGCAAGCGCCTGCCGTCAAAAACACATATTTATTAGTGACCTCCTGTTTTCCATGGGCAGCTACTTCCTTCTTAAGAAAATTAACCAGACTTCCGGTAGTAAAGATGGTCGGGCAGCACGCACCCACGTCGATCAATTCCTTGCCGGCATCGAGATCGTCGCGGGCAATATTGGGCAACGGCTCGGCGTTGTATTTCAAATTGTGAAGGGCACCCTGGACCAGCCGCTCGTGCTTCCAGGTCAGGCCCCCATATAAGATCGTGACCCGGTCCCGTTCTTCGCGAGTGAAGGGCTTCGGCCTGTAGGCGGTGTAGTGGCTGACGCTTGGCAACTGTGTGAGTTGTCCCATTTCGCTGTTTCCTCCTTCCAAAACAATTTCTTGTACGCCGGTGGTTGAGCTCATTAACTTTCCGCGGGCATGGCGATGGGCGTTAAGGCAGTGATCGGCCTGTCATCCCAGTGCTGCGCCAAAACGGGATGGCGCAGGCCATTATGGCGGATGAAGTAGATCACCACCCCGAAAAACGCCGCGCCGGCAAGCTGCGCAAGGATGGGTATGTGCAAAGCAGTGATCAGGTTGTAATGATCGGCGATGGTACCAATCAGAAGAGGCGCTATCGCCATCGAAAACAGATTTACGAACAGGTAATAGAACCCAAGCGCGGTGGCATGTCCGCGCGGCGGAACCAGATCGTGGATGGTGGCGGTAAGAGGCCCGTGATACCAGCTCAAAAAGAACGCGCCTAACCCGAAGAAGGCGAGGAATGCAGGCTTGCTGCTGGAGTGCAACGAAAAATAAATCGCCGGAGCTCCGAGCACGAATCCTACGGGAGTGATGACCGCCCTCCCCCAGCTGAGGAGCTTCGCCAGCCTGTCGGAGAGATAGGCGCCCGTGGCGATGCCGCAGGTGCCACCTGCCACCACGGCAAGCGCCAGAGCCAAGCTGGCTTGACGTGCGCTGAAGCCTTTGTAGTCCTGTACCAATTCCGGCCCCCAGGCCACATAAGCGTAGCCGGCGAAACTGCTAAACCAGCCGCTCACTAAGAGCGCCAGAAACGCGGGCACTTGCAACAGTTCGCGAATCGGCATGCACTTGCGGGATTGAGGCGCAGCCGCACTTGGGAGCCGCAAAGCACTCAAACCCAGAACTACTCCGGGTATCCCCACTACAAAGAAGGCAGACCGCCAACCGAACGATGCAGACATTATCCCACCCAACGCAATCCCTGTCGCCCCACCAACAAACATTCCAATGTCGAAGAGTCCTTGGACACGCGCCCTGACTTCGGCCGGGAAGGAAGCACTGATCACGGCGGCACCTGCCGGGGTGTAAGCCGCTTCTCCCACACCGACCAACCCTCGTGCTATCAACAAAGAACGGAAAGACCCCGCCAACCCGCTGAACAGGGTGGCGCCACTCCAGAAGAGCACGCCGCCGCTAATCACGATTCTGCGAGAGATGCGGTCGGCCAGCATGCCCAGTGGAAAACTGGCCAGCGCGAGCACCACCGTGAAGGCGGTCGCAAAATAGCCAAGCTGCACAAAACTAAGGCCAAAATCGTGACGAATGGCGGGAAACAAGGAAAAAATGATCTGCCGGTCCACATAGTTAACAAAGTTGACCAGCATGAGGATCAACAGCACCCGCCACTGGCT
>DASQIH010000109.1:0-8114 GCA_035631655.1 Terriglobales bacterium | reverse complement strand
GCTGATCATCCTGGGCGTCATCATGGCCCATCTTTACGCGTGGGCACGGGCAACCGCGGGACCGGGACCGGGCACCGCGCTCAAAATCGGATTTCTGGTGGGCTTCGCCATGGCATTTCCGGGCAACTTCGCACAAGCCACCTGGTCGCCGATCCCGCGCGTGTTCCCGTTAGGATGGATGCTGGAAATGTGGGTAGGGGCAATTCTGGCCACGCTGGTGGCGGGTTTCTTATATAAGGAGTAAAGAGACGGGGCAAGCTGCGTCTCTACCGAGCTGGTTCGACAACTACTGCTGTGCCATAGGCCAGCACTTCGGTGACGCCTTGCATGACCTCGGTTGCGTCATAACGGGCGCCCACCACCGCGTTGGCGCCGAGATCGCCGGCATGTTGCAGCATCAGATCGAAGGCTTCAGCGCGCGTCTTTTCGCAAAGATTGGTCAACAATGTGATGTTGCCGCCAATCAAGGTCTGCAGTCCCGCTCCAATGGTGCCGAAGATCGAGCGCGATCGAACCGTGATCCCGCGGACGACTCCCAACGTGCGGACCACCCGATAGCCGTCGAGCTCGAATTGCGTGGTCACCATGTTATGCGCAACCATGCGACCAGCCCCGGTATATTGCGTGCCCATTTCTTCCTCTCCCCGCTGTGACTCGCAATTCAACTATATCGCGTGTCAGTTGAAAAATCTGATTGCCGATTGCCAACTGCCGATTGTCGTGAAGTCAATTGGCCATTGGAAATCGGCACTTGGCAATCCGGCTCACCTCTATAATGGCAAATTCTATTTCCGCCGGAGGGTCTCATGTTTTCTCGACGCCGCTTTTTGCAACTTGGTACGGTAGCTGCCGGAGCCGCCCTGAGCACGGACTCGCTTGCGCAGAAGACCTCGGACGCAAAATGTGCGCCGCTGCCCGATTCAATTTCCAGCCTGAAATCCATGAAGGATCAGGCCAGACCGATTACTGAAGCGGAGCGGGCGGATCGGCAGGAAAAAGCGCGCCGCTTGATGCAAATCGGTAAGCTGGATGCAATTCTCCTGATGGAAGGAACCTCTTTAACGTACTTCACCGGTATGCGCTGGTGGGGAGGCGAACGCATGTTCGCCATGGTCCTGCCCGCGAAAGGCAAAGCCTTCTATGTCTGCCCCAGCTTCGAAGAAGGGCGCGCGCGCGAGCAACTTGCGAAGGCGCCTGATGGCAAAGATGCGGACGTTCGCACCTGGCAGGAAGACGAGAGCCCCTATCAACGCGTGGCACAAGGTTTAAAGGAACGCGCCATTTCCAGCGGCACTCTTGGAATGGAAGAGACGGTTCGCTTTGTGTTCAACGATGGTGTCGCCAAAGCAGCGCCAAGAGCCAAGATCACGAGCGCCACTCCAGTGACGGCGGGCTGCCGCATGGTGAAGAGTGCGCAAGAGATCGAACTGATGCGATTGGCGGCGAAGGTTACGCTCACTGCCTATGAGGCCGCCTATCGTGCCTTGCACGAAGGCATGACCCAGCAGGAATTTTCTGACCTCGTGGAAGCGGCTCATTCTCAGCTGGGATTTTCGGGCGGTGCAGACGTGCAAGTTGGGGAATACTCTGCACTACCCCATGGCTCGATCACACCCCAGGTCATTCGTGACGGTACCATCTTGTTAATGGATGGCGGGTGCAAAGTGGAAGGTTATGCGTCCGACATCAGCCGGACATTCGTGCTTGGCAAGGCCACGGATAAGATGAAGAAAGTTTTCGACATCGTGCACAAAGCGCAGAGCATGGCATTAGCCACAGCCCGACCGGGTTTGCCATGCGGGGCGGTAGATGCGGCTGCCCGCAAAGTGATTGCTGACGCCGGTTACGGGCCCGATTACAAATTTTTCACCCACCGCGTCGGTCATGGCATGGGAATGGACGGACACGAGTGGCCTTACCTGGTACGTGGCAATAAGACTCTGCTAGCACCCAACATGACTTTCAGTGACGAACCGGGTATCTACATTCGTGGCGAGTTCGGGGTGCGTCTGGAAGATGATATGCACATCACGGAAAACGGTGCGGAGCTGTTCACACCTCAGAGCGCATCCTTGGAAGGTCCCTTCGGGTCGGTGTGACCGCACAGTGCATGAGTCGAAGGCTTAGTCAAAGTCGTAGCTCGTGCGGCTTTCGCAGCCTAATGCACTGGTGACAGATGGAACTCCTCCATTTGTTTTTTCACCGCCACGGATAAGCGCCTTATCCCTTCCCGGATCTGCTCGGGCGTGGCGTTGGAGAAATTTAAACGCATGTGTGGGCTGGCTTCGTTTCCATTGCGCGGATAAAACGAGTCACCCGGTACGAAGGCCACGTTTTCTTCGAGCGCTGCCTCAAACAGTTTTGGACAGTCCATCCCTTCTGGCAAAGTGACCCAGAGGAAGAGCCCGCCCTGGGGATGCGTCCAGGTCACTTCGGGCGGGAAGAATTCCTTTAGCGCCGCCAACATCACATCGCGCCGCTCGCGGTAAATCTGGCGGATCAACTTCACATGCTCGTCCAGGAAGCCGTCGCGCGCGACTTCGTAAGCCACGATCTGATTAAAGGTCGAAGTATGCAGGTCCGCACCCTGCTTCAATTGCACTAGCTTAGTGATGACCTCGGGCGGAGCCACGATCCAGCCGAGACGCAGGCCGGGAGCCAGAGTCTTGGAGAAGGTGCTCAGGTAGATGACGTTGCCGATGGAATAGCCGCCGTCGCGGCGCAGGTTTTCGCGATCGAGTACGACCAGTGGGTGCAGATGCTCGCCCTCATAACGCAACTGTCCGTAAGGATCATCTTCGATGATCGGAATGCCATACTTATCGGCCAAAAACACCACTTCGTGGCGGCGATCTTCGGAGAGCGTGGTTCCGCCGGGGTTCTGGAAATTGGGAAGGATGTACATGAACTTGGGCCCGGAACGCAGGGATTTTTCCAGCAGATCAGTGCGCAAGCCATTGTTATCAATGGGTACCGAAACATACTCTGCCCCATAGACGTTGAAGGCCTGCAAGGCACCCAGATAAGTCGGCGCTTCGACCAGCACCCGGTCTCCGGAGTTGATCAGCAACTTGCCGATGAGATCGAGCGCCTGCTGCGAGCCGGACGTAATAAGCACGTTCTCGACCTTCGCACGGATTCCGTACCGCGCCATGTTGTGGGCGAGCATCTGGCGGAGCGGCTCGTAGCCTTCGGTTTGGCCATACTGCAAAGCCGCCGGGCCATTCTTTTCCAGGACCCGGTGACAGGCTTCTTCGAATCGTTGCAGCGGGAAGACCTCAGGCGCAGGCAAGCCGCCGGCAAAGGAGATTACCTCGGGCCTTTGGGTGATTTTCAGCAACTCCCGGATGGCGGAACTCTTAATGCCCTTGGTGCGCAGCGCGTAGCGGGACGTCCAGGCAGTCGACATCGCAACCCTCCTCCTTATTGTAATGTAAGCGCCTGGGCGGAACCTTGGCTGTGATGTCAAGCATGGCCCTTGTGACGGGAGTCACTGAACGGAGGTGACAAGAGCCTAAGGTTTCGAACAGACTTCCGTACCGGAAGGATTAATTTTGCTGTTGCCAACCGTGGTTGCCCCGAATGCCGTATTTGGTGAGCTTGTAGGCGAGGGCACTTCGGGATAAGCCAAGGCGGCGGGCCGCCTCGGCTTGCGCACCCCCGGTGGAGGCCAGAGTGCGCACAATTAATTCCTTCTCTGTCTGATCCAGGAACTCGCTGAGGTCGAAAGGCTGGGGAAGCCCTTCCATAGGGGTAGCATGCCCACCATTGCCGCGCGATCTGTCCGCTCCCGCCGCGCCAGGCCTGGTGAGGGCGAGGTCCTCCGCGCCGATCTCCTCTTTAGTCGTGAGAATGTAAGCCCGCTCAATCAGGTTCTTGAGTTCGCGGACGTTACCGGGAAACTGATACTGCTTCAGGTTATCCAGTGCCCCCGTGCTGATCGTGCGCACGGGCAGCTTGAGTTCGGTGGCAACCTGTCGGGACAACAAATCGCAAAATCCAGGAATGTCTTCCAGCCTGCCCCGCAGAGGAGGAATGTGGATCGGCACCAATGCCAGACGGCAATACAGGTCCTCGCGGAACCGTCCATCTCGCACTCGCTGCCGCAGGTCGCGATGGGTGGCTACCAGCACGCGAACATCGACGGCACGAGTTTTGGTAGAGCCGACGCGGAGCAACTGGCCGTCCGTCAGGACGCGGAGCAACTTGGCTTGGGCCGCGAGTGACATTTCTCCAGCTTCGTCGAGGAACAGGGTACCTTCATGGGCGGCTTCGAACAGACCCTGGCGAGCGCCGTCCGCGCCCGTGAATGCCCCCTTCTCGTGGCCAAATAATTCGCTCTCCAGCAGGGTTTCCGTAAAGGCGGCGCAGTTTAGAGCTATGAACGGTTTGCTCGAACGCAGGCTGTGGCGGTGAATAGCACGCGCCACAAGTTCCTTGCCAGTTCCGGTTTCTCCGGTGATTAGCACCGTGACATTGGTCGGCGCGACACGAGCGATTTCCTCGCGTACGGCCTGCATCGCGGAGCTTTCACCATAGAGCTCCGAGGCGCCTTCCAGCCGAACGAGCGCGTCTTTGAGGAGCACGTTCTCGCGCAGCAGCGCGGTGTGCTGGCAGGCACGACGGGTGGTGGCCCGCAGAACTTCCGGCTGCAGCGGCCTGGCCAGGAAGTCGAAAGCACCCTGACGCACGCTTTCCACGGCCCATTCGGGGGACGCCACTGTGGTGAGGAACACCACCGAAAGTGAGGGATCATTCTCCCGGGCAGCATGGAGAACTTCCAATCCTTCGCCGTCCGCCATTCTCTGATCAGTCAGAACGGCGTCATAGCCGTTTGCGAGCAGAATCCTTCGGGCCTCTTCGACGCCGGCCGCTTCGGAAACCTCATGCCGGTCTTGGCGCAGATTCGAGGCCAGGTTCCGCCGCATCTCGGGTTCGTCCACCACTATCAGGATCCGGCCCATCTTTCCCTTTCTTGGTTGCTGCCGACACCTGGGCGGCCGGCAGCTGCAGCGGGAAGCACACCCGGTCCGGCTGATTACCAGCAAGGATCAGATCGCCCCCATTGACCCGAGTAAGATTGTGTGCAATTGCAAGGCCAAGTGCGGCGCAATTCGCTGCCGCACCAACACCCTCGCGTTGCGCGGCTCTCGACCGACCCACAAGGGGAGCCATTTAAGACCGGAAGGACCTTTGGCGAACGGTTTGCATTCCGGGCAGCTTCTCGAAGGGAGAATCGGGGGAGGAGGAAATCTGCCCTTGTGGTGACCTTTGCCAGTCGGCTCACATGTTAAACTGCCAGCATTTACTTCAGAAACTCGTCAAGACAAGTTTTTCTCATTCTCCTGTAAGGGGCTTGCGCGGTTGCAATTGCAAAGATCGAAGCTGAGGCGCTCCTGGGTTGCGGACTTGCATGACGCGCGCTTGCTGAAGCCGGTGCGAAGACTTGCATGGCCATTTGCTTTTGTGGTGGCGATGGTCCTTTTCCTAACCGCTGGCTCAGCAAGCGCTCAGATATCTCCCGGGCCGCTGTCCCGCGCTCACAGAACCTTGGAGGGCACGAGTCATTGTGCCTCCTGCCATAAGTTCGGCGGCCAGGCCGCGCTCAAATGTCTGGAGTGCCACACCGAAATCGCCGCCCGCCTGAATGCGCACCGCGGATTGCATGCCTCTTACGGAATGCCACCGGGTTCAAGCCAGGAGTGCGCCAAATGTCACTCGGAGCATAATGGCGTGGATTTTCCCGTGGTCAAGTGGACGCCAACACCGGCCGGGTTTGACCATAGCAAAACCGGGTACAATTTGATCGGAAAACACGCCGGCTTGGCCTGCAACAAATGTCACACCCCAGAGCGTATAGCTCCCACTGAGCGCCTCAGCATTCAAGTCCGGGACCCGAACAAGACGTTCCTGGGAATCCCGCAGGCCTGCACCACCTGCCACCAGGACGCACACAATGGCCGCTTGGGACAGAACTGCCAGCAGTGCCACAACTTCGAGGATTGGAAAAACGTCTCCCAGTTCGATCACTCCCGGACCAAATACCCCCTGACCGGACTGCACGCGCAGGTGACCTGCCAGAAGTGCCACACCCCGGGCGCGGATAATAAGCCGCGCTGGGTGCTTTTGGCCTTCGGCAAGTGCGACGATTGCCACGCCGATCCGCATAAGGGCAGCTTTCAGCAGCAGAGTTGCCAGTCCTGCCACAACACAAACGGCTGGAAGCGCATGTCGCTGCAAGCGGTGAATGAAAAATTTGATCATTCCAAGACCAAATATCCTTTGCTGGGCAAGCACCAGACGGTCGAATGCTCGCAGTGCCACCTGAAAGCCGACTTCAAGAAACCTCTGGCTTTCCAGAAATGCACGAACTGCCACAAAGACGTGCATAATGGTCAGTTCGTCAAGCGGGCGGGTGGCACGGAGTGCGCAGGCTGCCATACCGTGGATGGCTTCAAGCCTTCCACTTTCACGGTCAAGGAACATGCCACCAGCGCCTATCCCCTGCAAGGCAAGCATGCGGAGGTGAAGTGCGATCAATGCCACATTCCTAAGGGCAAAGACACACTTTTCAAAATTAAATTTGCGAAATGCATGGACTGCCACAAGGACGAGCATCAGACCCAGTTTGCTGGAATGCCATATTTGAATCGCTGTGAACAGTGCCATGACCTGAAAGGCTTCCGTCCGTCGACCTTCACTCTGGCCAAGCACAAACAGACCCGATTCCAGCTGACCGGCGGTCACGTCGCTACCCCTTGTGGCGACTGCCACAAGCCACACTCCACCCCCGAGGCCAAGTACGCAGTTATTTATCGCTTCGAGGACCGCTCTTGCACTGTCTGCCACAACGATCCGCATAAGGGCCAGTTCAATGACACGATGAAACAAGTACGGGCGGACCGGACACCGGCCGGTTGCGGAGCCTGTCATTCGACCGACTCCTGGAAAGACCTGCAGCGCTTCGACCACGCCAAAACATCGTTCCCGCTGGTGGGAGCTCATCGTGCCACGGCCTGCATCGACTGCCACAAGCCCCCCAATATGGAGACGCGCCTGATTAACGCGGACTTCAAGGCGGCGCCCACCCGTTGCGAGCAGTGCCATGAGGACGCTCACGGTGCCCAATTTGCCAACGCGAACCGCGTCACGCCGTGCGCCGACTGCCATAACAGCGCCAGGTGGAAGCCGGCTCTATTTGACCATGAGCGGAAAACTGCTTTCTCCTTGAAGGGAGCACATGAGCGAGTACGCTGCGACGCTTGCCACAAAACCACCCGGCTGGTGGAAGGGAAATCAGTGGTCTTTTACAAGCCGACGCCGCGCGAGTGCGTAGCCTGCCACGGTCCAAGCAAAGCTGGGGGTAAGTCCTGACGGCGCCCCTGGGTCGAAAGACGCCCCAGGCTGATACAGACCGCCCCACAATGGCTGCGTTCAACTTCTTGAACGTTAAGTGTTTCCCCCTAGCGGTCGGGGTCTTGAACGATGACTCAAAAGTAATTTCTGCGCTCGGGCAGGCAGAACTTACAGGTGAGCACGGCGGGTGCCGAAACGCTGAGAAATTTGGACATGCCCCATTGCACTGATGAACACTGCCTTGCGTAACTTTTCCACGGATTTCCAACCGGTTACCCTGTCTGGGCGTCGAATTGCTTAATATTTCATCATTGCCTCTTCGTCTAGCTGGATGGTTGTTGTCTTTTTCTGCTTTTTGAGTTAGTTCTATCTGCTTCTTAAAAGTTAGCTCTGTACATGAAGTTAAATCGGGGGTGGGCACCTTGATTTCGACACTTCTGATCGGTCTGCTTTTTTCTCTGCTGCCGGTGGGCACCGCTGCCGACGGGCAAAGCCCCAGTTATGCCCAGACGCGAAGTCCGCACGGGAATCTGAACGTTCCTTGCCAAAACTGCCACACATCGATTGGCTGGAAACCGATCCGGGCTGTCCCCGAGTTCGATCATAATAAGACCCGTTATCCGCTGCGTGGCATGCACGAGAACGTGACTTGCACGCAGTGCCACACCAAGCCGATCTTTACCAATGTAGGCACCCGATGCGCCGATTGCCACGCCGACATCCACAAGAGCCAGATGGGTGCCAATTGCGAGCAGTGC
>DASQIH010000108.1:0-161452 GCA_035631655.1 Terriglobales bacterium | reverse complement strand
CAGGATTCCGTAGATGATGGCCGCCCACTTGTTCTCCGCGCGGTCGCGAAGCGTCGCCAAGTCCGGAATCAATCCAATAAACCAAAACACCAAAGAAATCGTGAAGTAGGTAGAGACCGCGAACACGTCCCATACCAGCGGGCTGCGGAACTGCGGCCAGTAATTCATGCTGTTGGGGTAAGGGAACAGCCAGTAGAAAAGCCAAGGTCGCCCGAGGTGCAGCAAGGGAAACATGCCCGCGCACGCCACGGCGAACAAAGTCATCGCTTCGGCGAACCGGTTGATCGAGTTGCGCCACTCTTGCCGCAGAAGCAAGAGAATGGCCGAGATCAGCGTGCCGGCGTGCCCGATACCGATCCACCACACGAAATTAACAATGGCGAATCCCCAGCCCACCGGAATGTTCACGCCCCAGATGCCGACTCCCCGCAGGAACAGATACCCAACGGCATACAGCAGCATCATGGTTAGCAGAAAACCAATCCCGAAACCTACCAGCCAGCCGTTCGACACCGGCCGGGTCAGCACGATGGAACTGATCTTGTCGGTGATGGTGGTGAAGGTATACCCCGGCTCGATGACCGGCGCCCCGCCTCCGCTTGTCACCTGGCTTGGCTCATCCATCGCTTACCTGCGCTCCGTTTGGTATTCCAGTTCAGGATTGGGGTTGCGAACTTCCGCCAAGTACGTGGTCCGAGGCCGGGTATTCAAATCCGCCAAGAGTCCATAATTCCGCGACAACGCTTTCAGTTTGGCCACCCGGCTGTTGGGATCGTTGATATTTCCAAAAATAATGGCGTTGGCTGGACACGACTGCTGGCAAGCTGTCTGCAGTTCACCATCCGCAATCTTGCGGTCTTCCCGTTCCGCATCCACCCGGTGCTGCGTAATGCGCTGCACACAGTAGGTGCACTTCTCCATGACACCGCGGCTGCGCACCGTGACGTTGGGATTGCGCATCATCTTGTATTGCGGCGTCTCCCAGTCCTGGAAGCGCAGGAAATTGAACCGCCGCACTTTGTAAGGACAGTTATTCGAGCAATAGCGCGTGCCCACACAGCGGTTGTAAACCATGTCATTCAGTCCTTCCGTGCTGTGCACGGTCGCGCCCACCGGGCAGACCACCTCGCAAGGCGCGTTCTCGCACTGCATGCAGGGCACGGGCTGGAAGAAAGCCCGTGGAGTATCGCGGTCGCCCTGGTAGTACGTATCCACGCGCAGCCAGTGCATGTGACGCCCTTTCACCGTCTGTTCTTTGCCTACAACCGCCACATTGTTTTCCGACTGGCACGCGATCATGCAGTTGTTGCAGCCAACGCATGCGTTCAGGTCAATCGCCATCCCCCATGCATACGGATTCTTGTCGTACTCAAAACCCGGCAGCTTGGGATAAAGCGTAAAGTCCGGCTTGGGTTCGTCTTCTTTGGCAAAATTCGGATCCTTCTTGTACTCGTCGAGTGAAGCCTCACGTACCTGCGGACGACTGCCGATGGGAGTCTCCATCGTCTGGTAACCCTGCGTCGTCGCCAGCTTGTACGTGTCACCCGTCTTGCGAATGGAAACGCCGGTCGTAAACCACGGGATCGCGCTGTTGCGCAGCTGGTACATGTTGAACCCAAAGCCCGTGCCGGTTCTGCCCGCCCGGCTGCGACCATAGCCCAGGAAAACGGTGATCGAATTATCTGGATGCCCGGCCTGCACCCACACCGGAGCCGTCAGCTTCTTCCCTTGAAGCTCCAACTCAACGACGTCTTCTTTCTGCAACCCAAGTCGCTCGGCCATCGCCGGACCGATCAGCACCGGGTTGTCCCACGTCATCTTGGTCAGAGGCTTAGGCAATTCCTGCAGCCAGCCATTGTTCGAGAATCGTCCATCCCAGATGGACGGATCGCGGCGAAAGTTAATCTCAATCGCCTTGGCATCAACGTTACCGGCAGGCGGAAAGTTCGCAACGTTCAGCGCGACCTGTTTGGGTGCATACGCAGAGCTTTCAATCCAGCCATCATGAAGCGCCTTGCGCCAGAACATTTCGAAATCTGCGGCCGGATGCTGTTTCTGCCAGTAGGTGCGAACTACCTGATAGCCAGTGGCCTCGGCCTGCCCCGCCAGGAGTGCCACGAACTCGACGATGCTTTTCCCGTTATACAAAGGTGCAATCAACGGTTGAACGATGCTCACGGTTCCGTCGTAAGCGCGCGCATCGCCCCACGATTCCAGGTAGTGCGCCTCGTTCAAGTGCCACTGGCAAAGTTCTGCGGTCTCGTTCTGGTGAAGCCCAAGATGCACGCGCAGCGGAATATTGGTGTTCTTGAGTGCGTCGGCGAACCCCATATCCGCGGGAGCGTCATAGGCAGGATTGCCGCCCAGGATCAGCAGCATGTCCACTTTCCCGCCGCGCATGTCGCTCACCAGATCACGCAATGAGGCAGTTTGGTTGGTTGGATTGGCATCGACAGGATCGGTGTAAACCACCGTGCGCCCTACATTCCCGAGCGCCTGATTGATGGCGTGACCGAGCGCATGCACCACCGGCGCCTGGTGATCTCCTACGATGACCACGCTCGTCCTCCGATGCGCTTGCAGATCCTTGACCACGGCAGCCAGGAATTTCGCTTGCGAGTCCCGCGGTGGTGCGCCGCCACCATTCAGGCCCAGAGCGGACGCCAGTGCCCGGGCAAATTCTTCGACCTCCACCGCACGAACGGGAAGCCGGTGATCCGCCTTCACTCCGGTGGAAGTCGGCGTGCTCTCGATCACGTACAACCGGTTCATCATCCCGTCAGGATTGCGGCGTGCCGCGTAGTCGCGCGCGTAACGGGTGAATCCCGGAAATCCTGCATAGAGAAAATCTGCGTCGAGAGAAACGATGACATCGGCATTTTCCAGCTTGTACTGCGTCTCGACCGGCTGGTCGAATGCCATCTGCGCCCCGGCCAGCACGTTGTCTCGGTTTACCGGCTCGTACACATGCCATTTCGCCGCGGGATACAGCTTCAGGAACTGCTGCATCTGGTCGGCCAGCGTGGGCGACGAGACCGTCTGCGTGAGCACGCGAATGCCGGCCCCCTGTAGCGTCTTCTGCACGTTTAAAGGTCCATGGAATGCTGCCAGGAACGAACTCCAGGAATAGGCTTCGCCCAGATAGGTAATCGTCTGCGAGCGATCGGGATCGTAAAGGTCGAGCAAGGAAGCCTGCGAGAACACATCGGTGCCGCCGAGGCTGACGGGATGCTGATCGTTGCCTTCGATCTTGGTTGGGCGTCCCAGATGACTTTCCACCAACAGCGGAGTCGCACATGCGCCGAGAGTGAAAGCCGTCGCATAAAACAAAGGCCGCCCGGGAACCACTGCCTCCGGCTGTTTCACGTAAGGAACGATGGGTTCGAGCGGTTGCTTGGTGCACCCGGTCATGCCGGCCAGGGCAAGCGATGCACCCATTAATTTGAGGAATCCGCGCCGCGATACCGAATCCAGCCACTCCGACGCGCCCTTGGGAAACTCCCGGTACAGCATCTCCTGGAACTCGTCGCTGCACGCTAACTCCTCCAGGCTGCGCCAATACTCCGGCCCTTTGGCCTCGGCAATTTGGGTGCGCACAGTTGCCAGGTCGAGTTGGTTTTTCTTCCCGGGACAAATCTCTTCGCGGCGTTGCTTGTTTTGTTCTTCCATCATGATCGCCAGCGCCTCGCTTTGCCGCTTGCCGCGCTTACCGATGACACGTATTACAGCTGGTGATATCGGCTACGGTGCGCAGCTTGTATTTGTTGACCAGATACATACCGAGCAAATCCTGGTCCGTGAAACTCTTGCCGTCGAACAGGAGCGGGTTGTCACTCGAAGGCTGCTGATACCGCATGTTGAACACCTGGTCGCGCGGCCGAAGATTCTTCTCCGGCGCCCGGTGGCAGTTCAGGCACCACTCCATCAGCAGCGACCCGTAGTTGTACATCATGGGCATGCGGTCCACCGGCCCGTGACAGGTGTCGCATCCCACGCCTTTGTTAATGTGAATGCTGTGGTCGAAATAAACGTAATCGGGAAGATCGTTGACCCGCGTCCAAATCAAAGACTTGTCCGTCCGGAAACTTTCCCGCACCGGCTCCAGCAGCGGAGCCTTGGTCCAGATCTGCGCGTGGCAGTTCATGCAGGTCTTGGTGGGCGGAATGCCCGCGAACCGGGATTCTTCCACCGAGGTGTGGCAATAGCGGCAGTCGATGCCCAGCCCGGCGACATGGTGCTGATGACTGAAAGGCACCGGCTGCGGACGTACTACGCCCGCATAGGTTACGTAAGGAGATCGCTGGATTTGCGCCGCCGCCCAGAACAGGAAGGCGATGATGAATACCGCGCCAAAGATTGTTGCCCGCGAAATTATGTTGGTACTGCGATGAAAGATCTGCGCCATCGATGAGAACTTTCCAGCGATGCGGGAACTCGTCCCCGAATTCCCGGTTTCATGCAGCGGAGCCGGTTACGCCATCACAGATGAATGTGACGGCCGATACGCAAACTTGTGATTATAACAGCCGGCAAAACCCTGTCCTGTGCGTGCTGTCGATGGCAGGAACAATTCTCCCCGGTGAGAGAAGCGTTCTTGTTTTCCCCACAACTCTGTCCCCTATTGGCTTGGGTTCCGAGAGTCCCTTCTGCTATCGCAGATTCATAACCAGCAGCTTGGGTTCGGTCATTTCTTCGATAGCGTAACGCAATCCTTCGCGACCGAATCCGGAGTCTTTGATGCCGCCGTACGGCATGTGGTCTATGCGGAAACTCGGAATATCGCCGGCAATCACGCCCCCCACTTCCAATTCTTCATAGGCCTGGAAGAGCAGCTTGGCATCGCGGATAAAAATGCCCGCCTGCAGGCCGTAAGGAGAATTGTTGACCTCGCGCAGCGCAGACTCGAAATCGTCGTAAGGTTCGACCGTTACCACGGGAGCGAAAACTTCCTGGCAGTTCACTTTCATGTCCGCTTTCGTCCCGCTGAGCACCGTAGGTTCAAGCATCCGCCCCTTGCGCTGTCCGCCGCATAGCAACCGCGCCCCGCCCCGCACGGCTTCTTGCACCCAATCCGCGGCTCGGACGGCATCGGACTCGCGGATTAGCGGCCCCACATCCGTAGTGTCGTCAAGAGGATCGCCCATTCTCAGTTTCTTCACCCCGGCCAGCAGGGTATCCGTAAATTTCCCATACACCGACCGCTCTACCAGGATGCGCTGAACCGAAATGCAGGTCTGCCCGGCATAACCGAAACCGCCGGCCACACAACGCTCCGCCGCATAGGCGACGTCCGCGTCGCTATGCACGACGACTCCCGCATTGCCGCCCAGTTCCAGAACAACTTTCTTCTTCCCAGCCTTCCGTTTGATCGCCCAGCCCACCGCCGCGCTACCGGTAAAGCTGATCAGCTTGATGCGTTCGTCAGTCACCAACAGCTCGGCATCTTCGTTAGAGAGAGGCAAGACGTTCAGCCCGCCATCCGGCCACCCCGCCTGCTGCACCGCTTCGGCCAGCAGCAGCGCGCTCAACGGCGTTTGCGGCGCCGGTTTCAACACCATCGAGCACCCGGCAGCGATGGCGGGAGCCACTTTGTGAGCCACCAGGTTCAAAGGGAAATTGAACGGGGTAATGCCCGCAATCGGTCCCAGGGGAAAGCGCCGCACAATACCCCAGCGCCCCGCCGTGAATTCCTGCCAGTCCAACGGCAGATACTCTCCATGAATCCGCGTGCTTTCCTCGGCTGCTATATTGAAGGTGAAGATGGCGCGCTCGACTTCCGTTCGCGCCGCCTTGATGGGCTTCCCCGCTTCCTGTGCCAGGGTGCGCGAAAACTCGTCTTTGCGCTCCGAGATGGTCTGCGCGACCCGGCGCAGCACGCGCTGCCTCTCGAAAGCGGGCAATCGTCGCGTCGTGCCGAACGCCTTCACCGCGGCCGCGATGGCCACTTCAACGTGCTGGCGCGTTCCCTGGAACACTTGCGACATGACGCTCTGGTCATAAGGCGCGCGTACCTCCACCAGTTCGCCCTCTTCGATCCATTTGCCGTCAACGAAAAACCCACGCGTTGTGACAGGCGTCACGGTCATCTGTGCCATGGAAAGAGCCTCCCTGGGCCGAACGGCCAAGGCAAGATTATAGGCCTTTGCGCGACAAGTTGCTCAAGGGGAAAACGTCCTCCTCGATTACGTCGTCCAACGATATACTTTCCGAACTGCATGGGAATCGCGGAAATCTCCGAACAGGTGCGAAAACGCTCGATCTCGCCTGTCGAGCTCACGAAGAGCTGCCTCGACAAGATTGAAAAGCTGAACCCGAAGTTCAACGCGTTCATCACCGTTACCGCCGGGTCGGCCCTGGCCGAAGCGCGTGCCGCCGAATCCGAAATCCAAGCCGGCCGTTGGCGTGGGCCCTTGCACGGCATTCCGATCGCCCTCAAAGATCTGATCGGTACAGCGGGGGTGAAGACCACCGCTGCCAGCGCCGTGTTCAAAGATCGCGTTCCGTCGGAGGATGCCGAGGTGGTCCGTCGCCTGAAGGCCGCCGGCGCCGTTTTTCTTGGCAAGCAGAATCTCCACGAGTTCGCGTACGGCGGCAGTTCGGTCGTGAGTTATTTCGGAGAAGTTCACAATCCCTGGAACCCGCAATACATCGCCGGCGGTTCGTCCGGAGGCTCTGCTGCAGCCGTAGCATCCGGTCTCTGCTACGCCGCAATGGGTACCGACACCGCCGGCTCGATCCGCGAACCGGCCGCGCTATGCGGCATCGTCGGCCTCAAACCCAGTTATGGCCGGGTGAGCGCTCGTGGAGTGATTCCGCTGTCCTGGTCACTGGATCATGTCGGGCCGTTGACAACGACTGTGGCCGACGCGGCTCTTACGCTACAGGTACTCGCCGGGCACGATGCCGGCGACCCACACAGTGCGGACATCCCCGTCGATAATTACGTCGCAGCGCTGCACGCCCCAACCAGGAAGCTTCGCCTCGGAATCCCCCGTTCCTTCTTTTATGAAGACCTGCACTCGGAAGTTGCTTCGGCAATGGACCAAGCGTTGTCCGTCCTTTCGACACTGACTGCGGAAGTAAGCGAGATTTCCCTCCCAGTTCCCACGGATCGCACGCTGCAGTCGGCCGAGTCTTATGCCTACCATGCAAAGTTCGTCGCGACATCTTCTGAACTTTACCAGCCTGAGACATTGCGAAGAATTCAAAGCGGGCAAAATGTCCGCGCGGAGGACCGCGCTCGCCTGACTGCCGAATTACAGGAAATACGTCGCGCGGCTGACCACATATTTGAAGGCGTCGATGTGCTGGTGACGCCGACGGTCCCCATCCCGCCGCCGACGATTGCTGAGCTGAAAGGAAATCCAGATTCGTTGCGTCCGCGCGAGATCCTGATGCTGCGCAACACACGCCCTTTTAATGTCTGGGGAGTGCCGGCAATTTCCGTGCCCTGCGGTTTCACGCGGGAAGGATTACCCATTGGACTGCAAATCGCGGGCCCACATTGGCAAGAGGGGCGAGTGCTTACCCTGGCGCAGGCATATGAGCAAGCCACCGAGTGGCACAAACGTCGGCCTCTACCGGCTCATTCTATGTCGTCATCCTGAGCGGACGAGAGTCCGCGAAGGATCTGGCGTACGGAACATCACTTCCGCCGCGCGCTAGCTCCTTCACCGGCTGACGCCGGTTCAGGATGACGACATTCGAGGAGAAGCCGGAGGGCTCGCGCGTGCACGACCACACCTGCTGGACGGCCGTGCGCGCCTAGTCCACCGAGCGCACATCATCGGTGAGCAGCATTACGAACATGCAATCGCCGCTTACCCCCGAACAGGAGAGAACACCGCGGCGCAGGATTTTGGTAGGAGTGTCATCGGGCAGCGCCAGCTTGTAGTTGATTTTCCGCAGCGCATCACCAAACCCGCGCAGTTTTTCTTCCCCGCTCACAAATTTCACATTTTCGACTGTCACACCCGACCCAGTGGGAGCGAACAACACGAAGAACTCCGCGCTGCCACTTTGTTTCCCCAACTTGCCGAGCTTGATGGTCCGGTCGTCCTGCAACTCCTCTTTATATTTCGCCACCAGAGGAGCAACCTTGTTTTCGCCGCCCACCAGAGTGGCCAACCGTCCACGAGTTTCCGGAATCGGCCGGAGTCCGCTCATCGCCAGCGCGTAAGTATGAATCGCCCGCTCTCTTTGCCCACGCTTCTCATAAATCTGCCCCAGATGATCCCCGACTTCGCCGTGTTGTCCCAGAAACCATGCCGCGGAAACATACTTCTCCGCTTTGTCGAGATCGCCTTTCGCAAAATGAATCCATCCCAGCGTGTCCCAATAAGCCACTAACGACGGCACCAGTGCCAGATCCCGCGCACCGAGTTGCTCGAGAGTCAAATTGCGCAACCCAGCCGCTGTGGCGGCTACGGCCGACTCGGCGTACTGCTGCGCTTTATCCAGGTGGACATTCTTCAACGAAAGCTGGTAGGCAATGTTGTTCCACACCACCGGCGTGGCTGAGATTTCAACTGCATGATCGAAGGCGGACAACGCCTTGTCGTCTTGCCCAAGGTTGAGATACGAATCCCCCAGGTTGACTTGCAGCAGAGGGTCATCGGGCGTGAGCGAAACCGCCTTCTCCAACTCCGGCACCGCCTCATCATACTTATGCCATTCCGCATACATGGTGCCCAAGTTGGCGTGGGCAAACCGATCCAGCGGGTTGACTTCAATTTGTTTCCGAAAAGCCTTGACCGCCTCGTCGTAATTGCGGTCCATCCAGTAGGCTCGGCCCAGATTCGCGTAAGAGAATTCATCGTAGGGATTGACTTCAATCTGCTTGTTGTAAGCGACAATGGCTTCCTTCGTATTACGTTGTGCCAGGTACGCGTTCCCCAGGTTGTTCCAAGCTGCCTTGTGTTTAGGCTCAACTTCGACTGCCCGCTTCAACAACTCCACCGCCAGCGGATAATTTCCGTTCTGCAACGCTGCGAATCCGCTCTCGTTCAGCTCGTCAGCTTTCAAATTAGCTGGCGGCGTCGGAGTCCCAGCCACCGTGCTTTCCACGGACACCCGCTGCACCAGGTCGGAAAGTACCGCCCGCCGAAACGCCAGGTAATCCCCGGTTCGGGCAGCGGGCAATTCCCGCTCTCGCAAAACCAGCTTTCGCTCCGCCGTGAAGGTAGCGCCTTGCAGCTTGTAGCTCGCCTGGTACTCGGCGTAGTCCCGCTTCATGGAAAAAGGCAGTGGCGTGTGAGCTGCATACTTGGCCGGAAGCTCCAGTTTGATGCGGTAGGTGTACTCGCCCGGTGGTCCGAACTTGATCGCCTCGGCCTCGGAGCCGGTGTTGTCTTCGTCCTCGTCGGCGTCCGCCAGCGGGAATTGCGACAAGGGCAGAGTCAGTTCCGATTTCTTTTTCGACCAGTCGAAGTAATTCGCTTTGCTGATCGTGTACTCCAGTTCAAACGGCTGGCGGGTGGCCGCCGGGTCGCTCGCCTTCAGATCGCTGACTTCGCCATCGAGTCCGCCGATCGCGCTCATAGTTTTGGCCAGCTGCTCCCACTGCTGCCGGGGCACACGTCGGAATATCACACGCAACAAAAGCTCGGTATCGCCCCGCAAGGTGTAGTGCACGTGCACCGTCAACTTGCCCAGATCGCTAACCTTGCCATCCATTTCTTCCAATTGCGTATTGGGCATCGGAGGATCGGCAGGCGTCTCTTCCAGGTGCCCAGCCCCATCGGGCGGCACCACCAGGGCCTGCTTCTTGCGCAAGTTAAAACCCAGTAATCGGTAAGGCGCGACCTCCGCGGTCGTATCCATCCAGATCTGTTCTTTCCCCAGGGGCAACAAACTGATCACGTGATCAAACTGCGAAGGGGAAGGAACATCCGGATCAAGCTTGCGGCTGGAATTGATCAGCACCGACGACACCCGGTACCCCGCCGCATCGAGCATCGCCTCCAGTAGAGTGTGCTTGTCCTTGCAGTCGCCGTACTGGTTGTGAAATACGTCCGCTGCACTGTGTGGCTGATAACGCCCTACCCCCAGCGACAAACTCACATAGCGGAAGTTCGTGGAGACATAATCGTAGAGAGCCTGGATTTTGTCGGAATCTGCGGTCAGCCCCTTGGTGAGCCCTTCCACCTTGGAGCGAATTTCTGGGGTAGGCACGCGCCGATCCCGTTCCAGCCCCGCATACCACTGCCCGACTTCCTCCCAACTGCGGAAGGTGGTCAACTGCACCGCCGGAGTTTCTGGCTCCGACTTCTTTTTCTTCTTCTTGACCTTGTCCTTGTCGTCTTCCCGAACCAGATGAGAACTGGTCCAGCGATAAATCCGTCGCCCATTCTCTTCGCTGATTTTCGGGTCGAATCCCGGCTTGTTTTTGAGCTTGATAGTCCGATCCCGAGGAATATTGACCTCGAGCTGCTCGTCCAAGGTGATGCTGTTTTTGTCAAACTCGTACTCCATCCAGAACTGCCCGGGAGCCAGCGCCGTATGGATGATGGTCACGATGTCGTATTCGAGCACCTCACCAGGACGTAATCCGGGAACCGTAATATGCTTCTGGCGGTAGTCGGTATACACGGGAGCGTCGCGCTCCATAGGCGCACTTAGATCCTGAACCGCATCCTCGGGTGCTGTAACCGTGCTGCCATCCGCTTTGTGCACGCGAACGTAAGGAATCTCGATTCGCTCATTGGCCGAGTTGTAGCCGACGACGACCTGTCCCCACTGCTCGACTCCCGCCTCGCTCTGCACTTTGACGCGAGCAAGAATTTCTTTCCGCCCCGTACCATCCTTTTCAAAGCGGTAGGTGGTGCGCACCTTCTCGACAACAAAGGATTCCTGCGAGTAATCAGGCTTTTCTGTAGCCTTTTCCGAAGGTTTCCCCTCCGGCTTCTGGGCAACGGTGGAAATCGACACCAGGAAGAGAAATGCGACTGAAACGACGCGACGAATCATGAAAGGCCCTGCGCTGTTTGTATCCCAAGCTGCCGACCGGCGCAAGGGAGTTCTCATCTTGGGCAGGCCGTCACAGCTCCTCATAACCCATGACGTCATCCTGAACCGGCGTAAGCCAGTGAAGGATCTCGCGTGTACCGCCACGCTGTTTGCTCGTACACGCCGGATCTTTCCGAGAAGGAACCAGCCGGCAAGCACGGATGCCTCACCCACGATGGCGATGCCATCTCGTTCTTAGGAAGCGGCTGCCGGAGCCACCAGCGTGTAAGAAGAGGTGAGCTGGATGGACTTGTGCAACGTGCGATAGAGAGGGCAGCGCATCGCATACAGCCCATGGACGCGCTCCACCGTTTCGCGAACTTCCTCCGGGGCCACGAGCCGCAGGTCCACGTGAATGCGCCGGATGACGAGCACACCTTCTTCCTTTTCTACTTCGCCGACGACCTCGGCGACGAGACGTCCGTCACTGGCGTCGATGTGGCGCGCCTCCAGCGCGCCTCCAAAGGTGCCCATCATTCAGCCGGCGGTTGCCGCGATGACATAGTCGAGCGTGGCGGCGTGAGCTTCTCCGAGAGTGGTGGGATCGATCTTATAGTGCTCCGCAATGGCACCGTGAACGCTGAACTTGACTGGTTGCGACTCGCCGGGCAAGTAAGCCAAGCGCAGCGGACCCTTCACGCGTTCAATGCGCACTTTGGAGGTGTAAACAACTTCGGACATGGCACCCTCCTGCTCGCAAACAAATAACCCTATGTCGTCATCCTGAGTGGACGTAAGTCCGCGAAGGATCTCGCGTGCAGAAGCAACTAACATTGCCGCTGCACGCCAGATCCTCCACCGGCTTACGCCGGTTCAGGATGACGACATAGAAGACCGACGAGTCTATTGTCCTCCCTCCGTTGACCTATCAATAAAGTTAACCAAATCCTGTTTGAACTTCGCCAACGACGGCGTATGCAAATAGACCATGTGACCCGAATCGTAAGTGGCATAGGAAATATTCTTGCGATAACCCGCCGGCAGGTCCAAGTGCTCCATTGTGTAATCGGCGGCATAGAAGGGCGTGGCCAGATCGTAATAGCCCTCCATCACCAGCACTTTCAAGTATGGATCCTTGGTGATCGCTTCGCGCAGAGCAGTCGCCGTATCGGGGAATCCCTGAATGGCCGATCCCCAATCCCACTTGGAAAAGCCCGACCCAGCCTGAAACGCAAATACGTTGTAAGGCATATCTGACTTATAACCGAGCTCCGTGCGCACGTAGTTGTTAAATACCGACGTGTACGGCGGCAGGGTCGCCGAGCCGGTCGGATCGTAAAAAGGAGTATCCATCAGGCCATTGGGATCAGGCCCGGTAAACCGCCCATCCAGACGCCCGACTCGCAGTTTCTGGTCGATCAACAAGTAATGCGTGAACTCCCGCACATTGATCCGCAGGTTGGCCTGGTCAATGATCTGCTTGCTTAGCCCGGTATAGCGCGCCAGCTGATCAATGACCGTCTGCCGCTCCTGTGGAGTGAGTGCGTCTCCCTTGTCCAACGCCTGCGCGTACTCCGTGGATGCCCACTTCTCCACTTCCTGCCGGGTCTTGGCGAGGTCCTGGGTCAGGTCCGGCGCCAGCTTCTTGTGATAAGCCGCAATCATCGTGTAAGACGGCAGAATGAGAACGTAAGGTTCATCGTTCGTCTTGGTAAACACCAGCGTTTCGAAGTTCAAAACCATCGACAGCAGCACAATACCGTTGAAGGAAATACCGTGCTCGCTAAGGTATCCCGCCACACCGGCTGCGCGCGTGGTCCCATAACTTTCGCCGAGAAGGTAGAGGGGAGATCCCCAACGCTCGTAACGCGTGAGGTACATCCGGATGAATTCTCCGAATGCTTCGATGTCACCCTTCACGCCCCAATATTTCTTAGACAATTCTGCGTTGGCCGCGCGGCTGAAGCCCGTTCCGATAGCATCAACCAGCACGAGGTCAGTCCTGTCGAGGGCGGTATATGCATTGTCCTCGCTGCGATAAGGCGCCGGCGGCATGAAGCCATCCGGCTTGAGCGCAACTCGCCGCGGCCCCAGCGCTCCCATATGTAGCCAGATGGATGCAGACCCCGGCCCCCCGTTAAATGCGAAGGTCAAAGGACGCTTGCTCACACCCTGGACGTCCAGCGTGTAGGCCACGAAGAACATCTCGGCTTCAATCTTGCCGTCAGGGCGCTCAATCGGTAACCGCCCGGCAGTTGCGGTGTACTTGAGCGCCTTCCCGTCGACCGTAATCTGGTGATGCGTTACGACCGGCGGCGCTTCACTCACATCGTAATGTTCCTCTTTCTCCTTCTCTCCTGCTTCTGCTTTCTGCGCTTCCGGACTCTTTTCCTCGGCTGCTTGTGCTGGTTCCGGCGGCTTCCTCTCGGGTGTCCGGGCAGCGGGCGGCTCACTCTTCGTCTTCTCATTCCTGTTTTTTGAGGATTCCGCTTGCTGAGCAAGCATGCTGCTCAGCAGGGTGACTACCAGCACGGACAGCAGACAAAAGGAACGCATCTCCACCTCCGGACAATTATCTTGTCGTGCAACGATATTTAGCGGGACGCATTATATCGAATGGATTATGAATTGACCTGCAAGAACTATGTGGCACGGGCATTCCTGCCCGCGAAAAAGACTGCCCGGGTCAAAGACCCGGGCCCACACCGGTAATGTGAGCTTGGCCTGCGGCGAAGACCGACCTCTCTGGATAAGGGCTCACAAAGCCAACTCGGCCCTTATGGTCCCGTCCTCCATATCCGCCTGCAACCGGAAGCCAAGCTTCTGGCAGATGGCACGCATCTCGTGGTTCTCCGACAGCACAGTCGAATGCAGCCGCCGTAATTTCTCGTCGTGAGCTACGGCAATGAGCCGGCAGTACAATTCCGTCCCCAACCCCAGATGCTGGAACCCATCATGAATGAGCACCGCCAGCTCTGCCTCGTCGCGCCGGTGCAGTTTGCTCATCCGACCGACAGCGATAATCTCCGGTGCCCCGTTTGCGTCTTTGTGTTCTCCCACCAGCACCATCTCGCGATCGTAATCGGTGAAGCAGATCCGCCGCAGCCGCTCGTGCGCCGTCCGTTGGCTGAGCTTCAAAGGCTGGAAATATCGCAGGTAAACCGTGCGCTCCGAGAGTTTCTGGTGAAATTCCACCATGAGCGGTTCGTCCTCCGGCCGAATCGGCCGGATGGTAATTCCCTCGCCGCTCTTCAAAGTCCAGGGTGCCACGTACTGAATCGGATAAGGCCGAACCGCGTGTCGCGGCAACTGCTCCTGCGTGACCTCGGGCCCATAAACAACCACGCGTGCATCCAACGCCAGCAACCGCTCCGGCGATGCGAGCACCGGGTTGATGTCAATTTCCTTGATCCACCGCTGCTCCACTACCAATTGGCTGAACCGCACCAGCAACTCCTCCACCGCCGGAACATTGACCGGTTTCCGCCCGCGCACCCCCAGCAGGGCATCGAAAATCTTGGTCTGCTCCATCATGCGCCGCGCCAAGGTGGTATTGAGCGGCGGCAGAGCCAGGGCGTGATCTTTAAAGACTTCCACCAGCTGTCCCCCGGTGCCAAACAGGATCACTGGCCCGAACTGCGGGTCCACGCTGCTCCCCACAATCAGCTCGTAGCCATCGAGCTTCACCATGGGCTGCACCGTGACTCCCAGAAAATTTCCCGGCCCTACCTTCTCTCGCACCGCGCGCTCGATCCCCTGGTAGGCTCTGCGTACCGCGTCCGGATCGCGCAAGTTCAGCTGCACGCCTCCCACATCGGTCTTGTGAGTAATCGTTTCCGAGAGCAACTTCAGCACTACGGGGTAGCCAATTTCCTCTGCCCGCCGCACTGCCTCATCTTCGTTGTGGGCCGGGATGGTAGGAACAATGGGAATTCCATAAGTCGCCAGAAGTTCCTTGGACTCGACCTCGGTCAGGACCGTGCGTCCCGCGCGTCGCGCTCGCTGCACGATTCCATCGGCGGCCGTCCGGTCCAAATCATCATCTTCCGACGGCAGCACGGGCGTTTCGTAAAGCCCCCGCAGGTTGTAGCTATAGCGCCACATGTAATCGAAGATGCGCGCCGCCGTATCCGGAAAGGGAAAGGTCGGAATACCCGCGCGGTTCAAGATGTCGACGCCCGCCGCCACCTCAGGCCCGCCCATCCAACTGGCCAGTACTGGCTTCCCCGTGCTCTTGGCATAAGCCTTCAATCGTTCCGCGGTCTGAGTTGGTTCAGCCATCCCCTGAGGACAGGTGATCGTCAAAAGCCCGTCGGTATTCGGATCGTTGGCAGCGATGTCCAATGCCTTGGCGTAACGCTCCGGCAAAGCATCGCCCAGAACGTCAATCGGGTTGCTGTGGCTCCAGTGGGGCGGCAAGAGCTGATTGAGTTGCTCCACCGATTGCGGAGAAAGCTCCGCCAGTTGTCCACCATTGGCGATGAGGGCATCCGCAGCGAGCACCCCCGGCCCGCCCGCATTGGTCACGATGGCCAACCGCGGCCCCTTCGGGCGCGGCTGCTTGGCCAGCACTTCCGCCATGTAAAAAAGATCGGCGAGCGCATTGACCCGTAACACGCCCGTACGCCGAAATGCTGCTTCCAGCACATCATCGCTACCGGTGAGCGCTCCTGTGTGCGAAGCCGCGGCATGAGCCGCCGCCTCGGTACGTCCCGCCTTGATCACGATGATCGGCTTGGTCAGCGACACCTCGCGCGCCGCCGATAAAAACGAGCGGGCATCCCCGACCGACTCCATGTACATGACAATGCTGTGTGTCCGCGGATCATTGCCCAGGTAATCGATGAGGTCACCCCAGCCCACATCCAGCATCGAGCCCACCGAAACGAAGACGCTGAAGCCCACCATTTCCCGCTGGGCCCAGTCCAGAATCGCCGTGCACAGCGCCCCGCTCTGGCTGATGAAACCCACGTTTCCAGGCCGCGCGATATTGGGAGCAAACGTAGCATTCAATCCAGTGACCGGATTCATCACCCCCAGGCAGTTGGGGCCAATCAAACGCATCTGACTTCCCTTCATGCGTTCCAGGATCTGCCGTTCCAGTTCCTTGCCTTGTTCGCCGTGCTCCTTGAATCCCGCCGAGATCACGATGGCGCCGCCCACGCCCGCCTCCACGCATTCCCCGATCACATTGGGCACAGTCGCGGCTGGCGTTACCACTATGGCCAGGTCCACCGGCTCAGGGATTTCGGAGATGCGGCGATAAGCTTTAATTCCCAGAACGCTGGCGTGTTTGTCGCTGATGGGATAAACCGTCCCGCCGAAGGGACTGCTCACCAGGCTCCACAGCACGGCCCGCCCGATGCTGCCGGGCCGTTCCGTGGCGCCGATCACGGCCACGCTGTGAGGAGCGAAAATCGCATCGAGCGGGTGCCCCTCGCTGCGTAGTACATCATGCGCACGGTCGTGCGTCTGCTTGATCTTGCCTGGCTTGCTGACAGGTTTGATAGTAGTGCTCATAAAGTTGCAAGTTTACTCCCACGGCGAAATTCGATGCTGTGACCAGGAACACAATAGATGACTCGGGCCTCGACCCGAGCAGGCGGGTCGGACACATTCTCGTGCACCGAAGTGCCGAGAAACCGGTCTCGAATGGTGCCGAGTCCCGTCAGGGACGGCACCGCACCCCCTCGGCCCAAAATGAAACTCTATAGGACACCGCGCAAATTTTGTGCTTGGGCAAACGGGTACTCTGGTCTACAATTCTCCGCCATCCGGGACACTCATCTGCTAAAAGTATCCGAAGTGGCAGTGCGTCCTGAAGACAATTCAAAAATCCACAAGGAGCTATGAGGACTATGAAGAAGCTGCTTACGTTGTTATTCGCGGTCGCCCTGACCTTCACATTGTCGTCAGTGACCTTCGCCCAAAACGACACTGCCAAGAAGGACGAAACGAAGAAGGAAGAAAAGGCGGAGAAGAAGGCTGCCAAGAAGAAAGCTAAGAAAGAAAAGAAAGGTGAGAAGAAGGAAGAGAAGAAAGAAGAGGCCAAGTAAGCCTTCCCGCTTCTTTCTGTTCGATTCCAAACCCCGGCTTCCAGGCTGGGGTTTTTGCTTTCCCTCTACGGCATTATTTCTGCTTACGGGGCAGCAAAACCGTAGTAAAATTCGCGCCATCAAGGCTGCCGATTGGCAGCGTGGGGTGATCGCCGGACTCGGACTCTCTGCCTTCCGTCCTTCTCTCGACAGCAGAGAGGCGCGCCTCTGTTATCCGGCGGTCTGGCGACTTCAGAAAGCAAAGAGGTTTTTCATGGAGCAAAGGGCTACCGGGAATCCCGCAGGAAGCACATCGAATGTTAATTCTGCCGCGGGGGTGCCGCGGCGCGAGGGCCGCAACGTCTGGATCCTGACCATTTACGGGATTTCAGGCTTGGCATTATTCGGCATTCTCGCCTACTACTTCTCGTCCTACATCGCACACTGATACGAAGTAACGGGCGTTTAGCCATCCATGTTAATGAGATGGCGCGACGGTCGTCATCGCTGGCCCGGTCGAACGCAGCTCGCCTGAACTGTCCCCGTTCTGCGCCTGCCCCAAAACCCGGACCTGTCCTGCAGGACACCGGCATCGTGCTACAATGAGCCGCTCTTGAACACTTTTCCCCGTTAGAGGAACGCCCAGCAGTCTCCCGATTTCGCATTAGAAGCCGTGGCTCAAGACCCCATGCCGAAGACTGCCGCCGTCACCTACGCCGACGCCGGCGTGAACATCGACCGCGCCAATCGCACCAAGCAGCGTATCAAGTATCTCGCCCACAAAACTTTTACCAAGAGCGTTCTCAGCGAGATTGGAGGCTTCGGCGGCCTGTTTTCCATTCCCCTCAAGTACAAGGATCCGGTCCTGGTCTCGAGCGTGGACGGCGTCGGCACGAAGCTGAAAGTCGCTTTCGAAATGAAGGTGCACCACACGGTCGGCGGAGACCTGGTCAATCACTGTATCAACGATATCGCCGTGCAAGGCGCCGCCCCCATGTTCTTCATGGACTATCTCGCTACCGGCAAACTGGAACCCGAGGTGGCCGAGAAGGTGGTCGAAGGCATTGCGGAAGCCTGCAAGCACAACGGCTGCGCCCTGATCGGCGGCGAGACCGCCGAAATGCCCGGCTTCTACCCCGAGGGTGAATACGACCTGGCCGGCTTCATCGTAGGAGTGGTGGAACGCGAACGCATGATTACCGGCAAGAACGTGCAGATCGGCGACGTCGTACTAGGGCTGCCCTCCAATGGTCTGCACACCAACGGCTATTCCTTGGCCCGCAAGCTCCTTTTCGAAGTAGCTCACTACACGCCGGAAACCTACGTGAACGAGCTCAAAGGCAAAGTCGGCAACGAACTGATGCGCCCCCACCGGAGTTACTGGCCTGCCCTGCGCAAGCTGATGGATGGCGAGAGTGTTTCCGCCCTGGCCCACATCACGGGCGGAGGCATCACCGAGAACCTTCCGCGTGTCCTGCCTCGAGGCATGGCGGCCGTGATCGAACTCGGCTCCTGGCCTGTTCTCCCCATCTTCGACCACATGCAGAAACTGGGAAATGTCCCCCAGGACGAGATGCTCCGGACCTTCAATATGGGCCTGGGAATGTTGCTGATCGTCCCGGCTAAGAAATTCAAGAAGGCCCAGACTGTCCTGGAGCGCGCCGGAGAAAAGTTTTACACCGTAGGCCGCATCGTCAAAGGCGATCGCAAAGTACTCTACTCCTGAAGCAATTGTTGATTTCTTGATTGTTGATTGAAGATTTCTCATTGCAGATTTCAGATTCCAATCGAGCTTCTCCTTTCTCCAAGTCTAAAATCTGCAATCTAAAATCGACAATCAAAAATCAACAATCCTCTGCCGCTCTAGTGAATAATGGTTCCTGAGACCTGAGACCCGACACCTGAGACCGGTTTCATGAAAAACATCGGCATTCTCCTCTCCGGCCGTGGCTCCAATTTCGTAGCCATCGCCGACAACGTTGCCGCTGGCCGCATTCCAGGCGCCCGCATCTCCGTCGTCATTTCCAATAAACCCAATGCCCCCGGCATTGAAATCGCCCGCCGCCGCGGCCTGAACGCGTTAGTCATTCCGTCAAAAGGGACGCCGCGGGAAGACCACGACCGTGAGATCGTAGCGGCCCTGAAAGAGCACAGTGTCGATCTGGTCTGCCTTGCCGGGTACATGCGCCTCCTCTCCCCCTGGTTCGTACAGCAGTTCCCAAAGCGCATTCTCAACATCCATCCGTCACTGCTCCCCGCCTTTCCCGGCCTGGAGGCTCAACAACAAGCCTTTGCCTATGGCGTGAAAGTTTCCGGCTGCACGGTGCATTTCGTCGACGAGGAACTAGACCACGGAGCCATCATCGTGCAAAGAGCGATTCCCGTGCTCGAAAGCGATGACGAGCACACCCTGGCCGCGCGTATTCTCGAGCAGGAGCACATCGCCTACTCCGAGGCCATCAATATCGTGCTGGAAGAAAACTTCGAGGTCATGGGGAGAAGGCTGGTGAGAAAGATCGCCGCCGGATAGGCTGCCGCAGTCCATCAATTCGTAAATCCGTCAATTCGTAAATATAATCATGGCCAATGCCTGACTTTAAGCCCGTTGACGAACAACTAGCCTATTTAAGAAAAGGGACGGCTGAGATCATTCGCGAGTCGGATCTTCGCGCCAAGCTGGAGAAATCCCAAGCCTCCGGCAAGCCGCTGCGCGTGAAGGCCGGATTCGATCCGACCGCTCCCGATCTCCATCTAGGCCATACCGTCCTGCTTCGCAAGCTGAAACATTTTCAGGATCTGGGCCATACGGTAATCTTCGTCATCGGCGATTTCACGGGCATGATCGGCGATCCCACGGGCCGCTCCGCGACGCGCCCGCCACTGAGTACTGAGGAAATCAAACGCAACGCGCAGACCTACATGACCCAGGTCTATAAGATCCTAGATCTCCACAAAACCGAGGTGCGCTTCAACAGCGAGTGGCTGGGCAAGATGAAGTCGGAAGACTGGGTACGCCTGGCAGCAAAGTACACCGTGTCGCAGATGCTCGAGCGCGACGACTTCCACAAACGCTTCCAGGAAGAAAAACCCATCGCGATGCACGAACTGCTCTACCCCCTGGCCCAGGCGTACGACTCCGTAGTGCTAAAAGCGGATGTCGAACTCGGCGGCACGGATCAGAAATTCAATCTGCTGGTGGGCCGCGAAATCCAACGCCATTTCGGACAAGAGTCGCAGGTAGTGTTAACCACGCCTATCCTCGAAGGCCTCGATGGCGTGCAGAAGATGTCCAAATCACTGGGCAACGCCGTCGGCATCCAGGAAAAACCACTGGATATGTACGGCAAGCTGATGTCGATCTCGGACGAGATGATGTGGCGTTACTACGAGCTACTGACCGATCTGTCTCTACCCGAGATCGAGAAGCTGGAACGCGACTCGCACCCCATGGAAGCCAAGAAAAATCTGGCCCGCCGCATCGTCGCCGACTTTCACTCGGCCGCTGACGCCAGCCAAGCCGCCGAGGACTGGGCCAAGCAGTTTCAGAAAGACGAAGTTCCGGAAAGCATCGATGAGGTCAGGCTCAGCCTTCATGAAGTCTCCGGTTTAGTGAGCGACCGTTCTGACCCCGTGCAATCGGGATTGGGGCTGCCTCTTAAGTTGGACAAGATCATTGCGCGAGCTGGACTAACCAGTTCGGTAAGCGAGGCGAGTCGTAAGATCAAAGAGAGAGCTGTCCGAGTCGACGGAGAATTAGTTGCCGCACCCATAATCCACCGCGGAACACCAGGCGACCCGGCATATCGGGTCGTGCTGATAGTTCGAGTAGGTCGGCAAACAAAAAGAGTTATCGTCAGCAGCTGATCATTCGATTCGCATCTCTTAAGCCCCTAATATGGAATGCTTCAGTGAGTAACAGCTCAGGCGAAGGGTATCCGCCGTACGGCTTAAGCCGTACTGCCGGGCTAAGTTTGCAGCCGCTGACCACAGCTCTTCCGGGAGTGGTCGGCGGCTAGGATGATCACGTGGCCACAGCTCAAAGCGATTGCGAACTTCCTCTATCTGCCGGGCAATAAGTAACTCCTGAGTGGGGTCGATCAGCTGTCCTCCTACTGACAGCTGACGCTAACACGAGGGGCGAGTGCGATTCACGCAGGCTTGCCGGAAGGACACAGTCGTTCTCTGCGATCTCGGCGTTCTCGGCGAAAAATTCTTCTCCCCGCCGCCGTAGCCGGGTTTTCTGCTACTCTCATGCCGCCAAAATGCGTGCCGCTGCCATCTTCGGCTTGGGCTCGTCCACACGCGACCTCAAGCCATTCCAGCACGACCCGAAAATCACCTGGTCGATCGGCCTTCCGGCAGACCCCAGCGAAGCTGATGTCATCCTGATTCTTGGCGGAGACGGCACGGTTCACCGCCATCTTGCACAGTTAGTGAAGCTGCAGCTGCCGGTCTTGGTAGTCCCCTGCGGCAGTGGCAACGACTTTGCCCGCGCCCTCGGCCTGCGGCACGTTCGCGATTCTGTCTCCGCCTGGCGCAACTTCTGCCAAAACCGAAAAAACAGCCGCACCATTGATCTCGGCCAAATCACCGCTCTCTCCAGCGCGGACTCGCGCTACTCTGTGCCCGGTACTCGCTACTTCTGCTGTGTCGGAGGTGTGGGGCTCGACGCGGAAGCGGCCCGTCGAGCCCATAAGATGCCCGCCTGGCTGCGTGCTCGCGGAGGCTACGCCATGGGCCTGATAGCCGCGCTACTGAGCTTTCGCCCGATTACGATGAACCTTCAGATTCCCGACACAGAATCGCCGGTCTCCAATGGCTCGCGCTCGGCGATGCTCCTCGCTTTTGCTAATGCGCCGTTTTATGGAGGAGGTATGAAGATCGCGCCGCGCGCAAAACTGGATGACGGAAAGCTCGACTTCTGCCTCGTCAACCGGGTCGGCAAGCTACGGCTCTCGTATCTTTTTCCGAGTGTCTATTTAGGTCGTCACCTGCGCATCCCCGAGGTCGAGTATTTCCAATCCAACCGCCTCCGCCTGGAAACGGAAACCCCGCTCGACGTCTACGCCGATGGCGAGTACGTCTGCCGCACGCCAGTCGAGGTCAGTATCGCCCCGAGGGCACTAAGAGCGGTTGTCCTTTGAGCCACGCCAACTCGCCCGCTAAGAGCTAACAGCTAAGAGCTTTAGTGCTACACTAGCCCCCTTGTAAGGCAAAGCTCATGGCAGAAGGCAAGAGTTCCCGCACCCTGCTTTGGATCCTGATTGGAGGAGGCGCCTTCTTCCTCTTTGTTTTGGCTGTCTTTACCCTGGTCTACATCACCCTGCGCGGCGGAGAGAAAACCGCCTTCGGTGGCGCCTTCGGAGACAAGATCGCAGTAGTGGACCTGGAAGGAGTAATTCTCAACCCCAAGACGGTGGTCGAGCAACTTAAGAAGTACGCCGACGACGACTCCATCAAGGCCATCATCCTGCACGTGAACTCGCCCGGAGGAGGTGTGGCTGCCTCCGAAGAAATCTATCGCGAGGTCAAGCGCGTCCGCGACGAAAAGAAGAAGCGCATCGTAGCCTCGATTGAGACTGTGGGCGCCAGTGGCGCGTATTACGTATCCTCCGCCACCAACAAGATTTACGCCGACCAGGGAAGCATCGTCGGTTCGATAGGAGTGATCTCGGAGTGGGTGAATTACGGGGATCTGCTGCATTGGGCCAAGATGAAAGAAATCATCTTGAAGACCGGCGAGTTCAAAGACACAGGCAATCCCACCCGCGACCTGACTCCGGCCGAAAAGGAGTATCTGCAGGCGCTCATCAACAACCTGTACAGCCAGTTCATCCAGGCCGTCGCCGACGGCCGCAAGCTGAAGGTGGACGAGGTACGCGCCATCGCCGACGGCAAGGTCTGGACCGGCGCACAGGCGTTGCCCATGAAGCTGATCGACCAAGTCTCCGACTTTCAAGGAGCTGTCGAGGATACGGCCAAAGCCGTGGGTATCAAAGGAGAACCGACCCTGGTGCACCCCGAAAAGGAGCGTAAGACGGTTCTCGACTTGCTCTTCGGAGACGTCTCCCAATACGTGCCCACGCGGGAGAAGTTGATGGAACAGCACGTCGGCTTCTATTACCTGTGGAAATGAGGACGACACACTAGGGCCCGAACCAGAAAACCTGCTTGCGCGAAGTACCTGAAATTTGAGACCTTTATCCGGACCCTTTTCCGACCTGAGGGCCTAGACACTCACGGAGCGAAGAGACGTTATGACCAAAGCCGATCTGATCGACGAAGTCTCCCGGCTAGCCGAATTAACCCGCAAAGACAGCGAAGTAATCGTCGAGACCATCTTTGACAGCATCGTGCGTTCGCTACGCGTGGGCGACAAGATCGAGATCCGTGGTTTCGGCAGCTTCCGCACTCGCCAGCGCAAGCCCAGAGTGGGCCGTAACCCCAAGACCGGAGACCGCGTCGAAGTGCCGGCCAAGAAAATCCCGTTCTTCAAGCCCAGCAAGGAGTTAAAGGACTTGGTCAACGGCGGTCAAGCCGAGGCCGCCGGGGCCCCGGCTCCCCCACCTCCCAGTCCGGCCCAGTAGCGATGTGGTGCGGACACCCTTGTCCGCACTTAGTTTCCCGGTGTGGCTTTTTCTCTGCGCCCTCAGCGATCTCGGCGCTTAGTTAAAGCGTTTGCTTCGGCCGGATTCCGACCGCGCCCATCAATCTTCCCGTCACACCCTTCTCGGCACGATAAGAAAAAAGCAGATCCGATTGGCAGGAGGTACACAAATCCGAGCTCCCGATGCTCGAGGGCCCAACGCCAGCCTCCAGCAACTGCCGCCGATTGGCCTCCACCAGATCCAGGAACAACTTCCGCGGTAGTTCTGAATGCCCTGGAGGCCACGCACTCAGGAACAGCAGAGGATATTTGTCACGAATGGGATCCGATTCCTTCGTCTCATGAAACAACTCTCTCGCATAAGCAAACTGCGATTGGAACTTGGCTCGAACCTCTTCTCCCACTTCATAACAGCACTTGTGAATCCCCGGACCAATGGACGCCCGTATGTCTTGCGGCCTGCTCCCGAACCACCGCCTCATTTCACCCACGCCCTTCTCGACGACCCGCTTCATCGTGCCGCGCCATCCCGCGTGAAAGACTCCTACCGCACGCCGCTTTGTATCCACAAGCGCGACTGGCAGACAATCGGCAGTTTGCACGGCGATCAGCACGCCGGGAATATCGGTTACCAATCCATCCCCGACCACGGGATGTTCGGGAACCGAGTCTATGCGGTGAATCAGGTCGGAATGCACCTGGCGCAGCGTAATGAGCGGCCAAAGTCTTCCGTCGTCATGAACAGCCCCAATCTCTCTCTGGAAAGCCGCCCGGTTCCGCTCGACATCCGCCCGCGAGTCCCCTTTCGTGAACCCCAGGTTCAGAGCATTCCCGCCATACCCCTTCGAGAATCCGCCCTCGCGCGTGCTGAACCCATGCACCAGCCACGGAATACGCGCTAGAGAACTGGCTCGCAGGAGGTTAAGTTTTCTCTCCCCACCCACTTTGATCGGCACGCCACCATCTTAACGGACAGCCGTGGGTTTGCTGTGACTGACTTCGGTTCGCTATATTTGACTCATTGCGATGTACGATAACTTCTACGCTGTCGACCGCTGGACCAAGAAGCAGGTGCACTGCATCTACCAGGCCTTAATCGTGGCCATGGCCACACGTCATGCTGATGCCGTGGACATCAAGTTCTTGGTGGATGGCAAACCCGTCGGGATCGCTCTACCTCATCCGGCCTGGGTGGAATATCAGCAACGTACTGGCAAAGTCATTACGGATCCCCTCGCCGTAGAAATTGCGGGCCACTATCTTAAAACAGCGCTGGAAGCAGGGGAAGGTCTGGGCTGCGAAATGTATTCCCTCACCGTGAACGAAACTCTCCAGCATCTCGAGGCCGTGGTCGCCGAATTAGAAGCCCCGTCAGAAGCTTTGTCATCCTGAGCAACCCAGGAGCCTTCGCTTGCAGAAAGCTCTCGGCGAGTCGAAGGACCCCCTCGTCCGCGTGCGTCATTCCAGACGATGCAAGGCAGTTCTTGTTTCGCCCTGGGGGCAGAAATGCGGCATCGGCCCGGGCAAACCCTTTCTACCCGAACACCCTCCAAGTACAGCGGTCACAGCCACTCGTGATGGGAAACACTTTCGTTGTCTTGCCTTGCGGGGGAGAATCATTCTCTGGCTTCGAGACCCTTGCTGCTCCTTCAACTGTGTTAATCGGCCCGGGTACTTGGAGATATCTCATAAATAAGGGACAATATTGGCTTTCTTTTTTGCAGCCAATCTGCCTGTAGCTACTACGGCATACCGACCTCAGTCGGCCTGTGCCAGGAGACCTTGATCATGTCCAGTCTTGCCCTGGAAGTGGAATCAACCAGCAAAGCAAAAAATAAGCAGCTGGCGCACTGGGTAGAACAAATCGCGCAGATGTGCAAGCCCGATCGCATCCATTGGTGCGACGGTTCCGCCGAGGAGTACCAGGCCATGCAGCGCCTGATGATTCTCGCCGGCATTGCCATCCCGCTCGACCCCGAGAAGCGCCCCAACAGCATTCTGGTTCGTTCCAATCCTGGCGACGTCGCCCGTGTCGAAGATCGCACCTTCATCTGCTCCCGCTCCAAGGAAGATGCCGGCCCCACCAACAACTGGGAAGATCCGGCCAAGATGAAGGAAAAACTCACGGGGCTTTTCACCGGCTCCATGGTGGGCCGCACCATGTTCGTGATCCCGTACAGCATGGGTCCAATTGGTTCTCCCATCGCCAAGATCGGAGTCGAAATCACCGACTCGCCTTACGTGGTTGCCAACATGCATACCATGGCGCGAGTTGGAACCCCGGTGCTGGAGGTCCTCGGCAAAGACGGCGAATTCGTACGTGGCGTGCACTCGATTGGAGCCCCACTAGCGCCCAACCAGCAGGATTCCACCTGGCCCTGTAATGCCGAACAGAAGTACATCTGCCACTTCCCCGAAACCCGCGAGATCCGGTCCTACGGTTCCGGTTACGGCGGTAACGCGCTGCTGGGCAAGAAGTGTCACGCCCTGCGCATTGCCTCGGTTCAAGCCCGCGACGAGGGCTGGATGGCCGAGCACATGCTCATCCTGAAAATCACGAACCCCGCCGGCGAGGCCAAGTACATGACGGGCGCCTTCCCTTCCGCCTGCGGCAAGACCAATCTGGCCATGCTGATCCCCACCATTCCCGACTGGAAGGTGGAAACGATCGGCGACGATATCGCCTGGATGAAGTTCGGCGCCGATGGCCGCCTCTATGCCATCAATCCCGAAGCTGGCTTCTTCGGTGTCGCGCCGGGCACGGGCATGAAGTCGAACTTGAACGCCATGCTGACGGTCAACAAGAATTCCATCTTCACCAACTGCGCCATGACGCCTGACGGCGACGTGTGGTGGGAAGGCATGACCGACGACAAGCCCGCCGAGCTGGTGGACTGGCTCCGCCGACCATGGACGCCCAACTCCGGTCGAAAAGCCGCCCATCCCAACGCCCGTTTTACGGCCCCAGCCAGCCAATGTCCCGTCATAGCCCCTGAGTGGGAAGACCCGAAAGGCGTGCCCATCGACGCGATCCTCTTCGGAGGCCGCCGTGCGGGAGTCGTTCCGCTGGTGATTGAAGCTTTCAACTGGCAGCACGGAACCTTCCTGGGCGCGACCGCCAGCAGCGAAACCACCGCCGCCACCACGGGAAAAGTCGGCCAGCTCCGCCGTGATCCCATGGCCATGCTCCCCTTCTGCGGCTACCACATGGGAGACTATTTCGCCCACTGGCTGAAGATCGGCAAGCACTCCCCAACCGCGAAGCTGCCCAAGATTTATTACGTCAACTGGTTCCGCCAGGACGAAAACGGAAAATTTCTGTGGCCCGGCTACGGCGACAACAGCCGTGTCCTGAAGTGGATCTTCGATCGCTGCGATGAAAACGCCTTGGCGCAGGACACTCCGATCGGGAGAGTCCCCGCGCGTGGCGAACTCGATTTGGACGGCCTCCACATGCCCGCCGAGAACATGGAAAAGCTGCTCCACGTGGACGTGAATGGCTGGCGCGCCGAAGTCCCGCTCATCAAGGAGCATTTCGCCAAGTTCGGCACCCGCTTGCCCGAAGGTCTGCATCAGGAACTGGCTGCCCTCGCAGATCGCCTGAAATCAGCCAAACGATAAGCGTGGCGCGCGGCATTCCGCCCCGCGCTTGTCACTGCGCCCCCGCTTGTCATTCCGAACCGGCTGCAGCCGGTGAGGAATCCGCTTTTCTCCGCGTACTCCCCGAGCGAAGCGCGGCGGATTGGCCTCCCGAGACGTAAGGGTTGACCCTTGTGAAGAACGCCACAAGATGCAGCGCGGCCGACCCTTCATGCGCGGCTGTATCGCGCCAGGGTTCGCGGTCCCCACACGACGGTCACGATTGCCGCCGCCAATGCGACAATCGGGCCCGCGACACGGGGATCGTAATGGGAACCGAAATTCGGAAACATAAAGAAACTGACATTGCTGATGGCGATTTCTGATGGTTGATTGTTGATTGGGAACACCTGTTCGGCTATCCGTGTGGTGCAGGCACCCCCGCCCGCGTGGAGGATGCCGACCTCACCGTTCAGAAGGTATGCACTCGGGACTGTGTGGGAGGGCCCCTCGACTCGCCCTAAAAGCGCTCGGGGTGATGAGGTTTGTATCAGGGCACGCCTTCAGGCGTGCCGCAAAGCACCCATCGCGAGGAACAGATATCAGCCGCCGAGCGCACTCGGCGGCTGATGCACATAGGTTTGGGGGCTGGAGCGGCACCGCTAAAGCGGTGCCCTGATACGAATCGGACAGCGCTGTCCGCGCCACGCAGGCTGCTCGCATACTGGGCGGCTGGCCTGGTCTGGCGCATCTCTAGTCTCGAGGGTGGGCGGGGGTTTTCCTGGAATTGTTGATTTCTGATTGTTGCTTGGAAAACCTGCTCGGCTGTCCGCGTGGCGCGGCTGTCCCTTCGACTTCGCTGAGGGCAGGCTCTCACCCGCGTAGGGCAAAAGCAGATTCCTCGCTGCGCTCGAGATGACAAGGGAGAGAGCTCGGAATGACAAGTTGAGGCGCTTGGCGGGCGTGAGCGAAGCGGGATTAGTTAGTCGCAAGCCGAGCATCGCGGCTGAAGCCCTGAGCGGAGTCGAAGGGCCGCCGGCGAAATCCTGAGCGAAGCGAAGGAACCCACGGTTAAGAACTGCAGATTCCTCGCTGCACTCAGAATGACAAGGGTGGGTGCAGGACGCATCATTGCCGGGACATTCTGCTTTTCACTGGCTGGTGGTTTCCGCTGGATGTTCCGATTCCATCATTGTCGAGCCTGTGGAATAAATAATGGTCGCAGTCAGAACGCAGGTTCCACCAACCAGAAGCGGGACTGCGAGTCCGAACCGCACAAAAAGAGCCCCAATGCTGGCCCCGGCTAACATGGCCACGACCGAACCGATACGGCGTCCCATGCGGGGATTGCTGCCGCCTGCGAGCGACGAATCAGCAGCCACCGCCGCCAAGGTGGTGGTCAATACCGTAGTCGTGATGTCCGGCACAGCGAGTCGCCGCACGGTTGCGGTGCGCAGTCCCATGGGCAAAGCGGTGAGGATGATGATCGCGTAAAGGCGTAGGACGGGAGTTTCTGAACCAGCGTCGAAGCCCGTAGCAGCGACTGCAGCCGCGAACAGCATCGCAGCTTCCGAAATTCCCGCCGCCAGCAGCCAACGCTTTCGAGGCGCGCTGATCATGGCGACGCCAACCCGGCCGCCTACTACGGCTCCCACCAGAAACGCGCCCAGAGAAGTGAATGAACGAGCAATGGACAGCCGAGGCGCTCCGGCAACCGCAAATCCGAGCAAGACGATGTTTCCTGTCATGTTTGCGGTGAAGACATGGCCAAGCCCGAGGTAGCTGACCGCATCTACAAACCCCGTGACTACAGTCATAACCATCAATGCGATCATCAGACGGCCCTCGACCCCATTCTCCTTCATTGGCAACGAATGATCTCCGTCCAGACTTGCCACGGCGCCTCTCCTTACTCTTTATCTTGGACTTAGGAGCCATGAGTATAATGCTGTCCCCGTTGCCTACTTCTAGGTGGCGGCTGACCCGGCCTGGCTGCGAGGGGGTTTTCTACGCGTGGACGCACCCTGGAATTGTTGATTTCTGATTAGTGATTGGAACGCTGCTCGGCTGTCCGTGTGGCGCAGCTGTCCCTCGCTCAGGGCAGGCTCTCGCTCGCGTGGGGCAAGAAAGGGTGCAGTTCTTAACCGCGGGTTCCTTCGCTTCGCTCAGGATTTCGCCAGCGGCCCTTCGACTCCGCTCAGGGCTTGAGCCTTGCGATGCTCGGCTTGCGACTAATCCCGCTTCGCTCACGCCCGCCAAGCGGCTCAACCTGTCATTCCGAGCGCAGCGAGGAATCCGCTCTTACCCATTATTCGGATTCAGTATCCGCCTGGAATTGCTCGCCCAGAATCTTCACCAGAGAATGGAAACCTCCGGCGAGTTTCTTGCGCAACTGATCGACTGACTTTTCAGCGAATTCTTCGATCGTCCGCTCGAATGAGCGCAAGGTCTCAGCAACCTGCGTCTGCAGCGACTCGGAAACCGAGGCTTCGATTCCTTTCTGGATCATCTTCAAGTGCGCACAGGCTTCTTCCACTTGCTTCCCGAGCTCCTTCGCGCTCTGGGTTTCCATTTCCTTGAGACCCGCGCCCACAGCGCTCTCGAGTTCCTTGCGCGCGTTGGATACTATGTCGCTGGCCATTTGGCCCAAACGCTTGTCGAGGCCTGACTCAAGCCGCTGTGCAGCCTCGTCCAGCTTGGCGATGCGGCCGCTGAGGTCAGCCACTTGCTTTTCCACCCGCGCTGATTCGGAGGCTACCGCGGCCTGAACCTGCTGCATCTCCCAGCGGTGCGCGTCGTGTTCCTCGTTCAAACGCTGCTGCAGAGAACGCAAAAGCTCCTCGCTGCGCTGCTCGAGACGTTTCCCAGCCTCGCTTGTCTGCTGCTGAAACTGTTTTCCTGCCTCGGTTGTTTGCTGCTGAAACTCTCCTACGCCGGCACGAATGTGTTGCCGCACCCGGTCCGCGATCTCCGCCGAGATTCCTTGCGCCCTTTGCACAACCCCTTGCAACTCGTGCGCAACCCATTGGCGGTATTCGCCTTGGCTCGCATTGATCTTCTGGTCGATGGTTGCTTTCGCCGCTCCCAGCACCTGTTCTGACTGCTGCCGGGTTTGCTCCAGGGCTCGGGTCCCTAAGTCCTGCCGCAAGCGCTTCCACAACTGCTCTTCGAGCTCGGGGGGGATCTGCGACAGCGACACCTCAAAGCTGCTGCGCTTGGACTCTTTCTGCGCCAGCTTTTGCTGCAATTCCGTGATCTGATCGTGCAGGGGCTGGACCAGCTCGGCGATCATGGTTCTCAACTGATCGCTGGGCGGACTCACGGCTAAGAACTTCGCCTTGGGAGCCGCGGGCGCGGGCAGTTGTGGCACCCGCCTCCAGTCCTCGGGACAGGATTTCAGACCCCAGAAGTTTTCAGGCCGCTCCAAACGCGCGCCCACTCTCCAGGCCTGGTGATCAGGCCCGATGGGCTCGCAATAGACAACCTGCGCCTTGGTCTGGCGGCCTTCCTCACTGTGGAGGTGCACGGCGATCCCGGCTTCCAATTTCATAGGAGTGCGTATTGCACAACCGTGCGCGCTCACGACCAGGGTTTCACAGATTTCGGAGAAGCGGGGGCTCGGTGCCAACGTGGTGACGAGTATTGGAATATTGGCCGGCACTCTCGAACTGCGCCGCCGTGTGTCGAGTGCGTTTGGAGTCTGCATAGTTTGTGCCTTCTTGAGAGGAGTACGCGCGCCGCCGGCCCCGCGAACGGGCCACGTTTCGTGCTCCCTGTAACTTAACGCCAAATTCGGCTGCAATGGCTCACCCGGAGGTCTCGTATGTGCGTTGTTCGACCGGCGAACGGGACACTGGACTTCGGTAATCAGTCCTTGCAGCCTAAGTTGTGATCGTAGTCGGAAGGAAGGCTTGGCCTTGCGCCGGCCCGCGAAACTTCAGCGGACGCGCGTCAGCCAGGTAAGGAACAGCAGAAACGATACGCCGATCGCGCCGATGCTATGGATACGCAGCGTTCTATAGGTGGGGAACCACGGGAACATCAGAACTTCGAATACCGGTTTCACCTTTTCAGGCCACAACAGACCGGCCATTCCCAGTCCCAAACAGATTTGAACCAGCAAAGGAAGGCCCAACGCCTGCATAAACCACTCCGAAGCAAGAAAGTACTTTCAGCGAGCTTTTTGTGAGTGTGCCCTGAGCCCGTTGGCAGCGTCAAGAAAAAAAAGCCCGTCTTCCATTTTTGGAAGATCGCACAAGGCGCCCCTTTTTCCGCTGGATTAACTTCCAAAAGTACCAAGAACATCACTTACCGAAAAAGCAGGGCTGGCCCACAATAACCGGAAGGATTGTCCACGCCCACGATTTTTGTGTCCAGGAGAAGTGTAATGGCCGCTAGGAAAGTGACTCTCTATTTCGACGACCAGAAAGACGCGCTACGTTTTGCCCTGGCGGCAGGATCGGTCATGTCCGGGGAACAGCAGGAGCGAAGTGCCGACGAACTCATCCAGGAAACGCAGCGGGCCAACCGCATCAAACTGGGGGACGCGTTTAACCCGGCCAGTTCCCATCCATCCCGCGAGACCAGCGCTGCGTCCTGAACCTATTTCGGGATGAACATCGATGTGGGAGCAGACCCGGTTCCTGCCGTAGCCGGCGAAGTGGCTGTCAAAACACCCGTCGTTGAATTGATGGTGAAGCCCGAGATGTTGTTGGAAGACTGATTCCCCACGTAAAGAAAAGTTCCGGAAGGATCCACCGCCACAAATAGAGGAGCCGTGCCCGCGGTAAATGGCGAGCCCGAGATCTGGGTGGGCACGCCGGTAACTGCATCGATGGTGAATGCAGAAACGTTGTTCGAGCCCAGGTTGGCGACATAAAGAAACTTGCCGGAGGTGTCGAACGCTATCGAGGAAGGATTAGTGGCGGCCGGGAAGGGGGACCCCGGCATCTCCGTCAAGGCGCCGGAGGACGAATTGATAGTGAAACCGGCAAACGTGGTGGAAACCTCGTTGGTCACATAGAGGAAGCGCTCCCCAGGATCAATCGTAAGTGAAGACGGACTTTTAGTCCTGCGGAAAACATCGCGCCGCCCGCCAAGGCTCCGGTGTTTTGAATGGTGAACACCGACACTGATCCGGACGTCGCGTTGGCCGCGTAGAGGAATTTCCCTGACGGAGTCACCACCAGTCCTCTCGGGCTGGTGGCCGGGAACGGCGATCCCGAAATCTCGCTGAGCGCGCCTGTACTGCTGTTGATGGAATATACCGAGATGCTGTTCGATCCCGCATTAGCGGCAAACAAAAAGCTGCCGCCAGGATCGACTGTCAGAGCTGTGGGGTTTGTTCCAGTTGCCACGCGCGGCATCACCTCGGTCAACACACCCGAGGTTCCAATGGTGTACAAGGACACAGTGGCATCCGCGGCATTCGTGACGTAGGCAAATTTCTTGGAGGGGTGAACAGTTACCGCGGACGGCGAGTTACCGGTCGCAAATGGCGAGCCCGACATGATAGACAACGCGCCAGACTTATTGTCGATATTGAATCCAACTACATGATTGTTGCCGGGCACGGTAACATACGCCGGGTGGCTGCCATGGGAAGAGCCGCTACCACAACTCACCGCTGCGGCTGCCATCAACAAAATCAAAATACCAGCCGTCAATCTCGACGACATTCCTGCGCTCCTGTGGCTCGATTCAGAATAAGACGCGAAGTCATTCCCCCGGAGAGTCCTCGGGTGACAACTCTCAACCAGTCGGAAATATATAAGGTACTACACGGAGGCGAATGGATACCGCTCGCGCCTGCCTGGGACGCTAGGGAGTAGCCTGGACCAGTTGCTGCCACATCTCGGAATCGTTGTCCGGCAAGAAGTAGCCGACGACCATCCCCATCGCGCCTTGCGGCACTTGCTTACCGCTTTGGTTGTCATAAGTAGCAGTGACCTTCACTACATCATCCTTGTTGAGATGGTACCCGCCTTGTTGAACGAAGTAGACGATCGGGATGGAAAGCAGGCGGCCTTTAGCGTCGAGGCTGGCATCGAGCGTTGCGATGTTCTCCTTGCGGGTCACATTCTCAAGCGCGAGTTCACGGCCGTAATCATGCATGTGCCCACCAACGCCTAACAGCACCCCAGAATAATCGAGCTTCAACGTTCCAGAGGTGATATTGCGCCCCGGCTCGAGGTCGTAATCCGACTCGCCACACTGCTGGACATCGAACCACGCCGGGTACACACTCTTGAGCCGGTCTTTGCCCGCTAGCCGATACTCGATTCGCACTTCCAGGTAAGCGTTGGTATAGCCGGTGTCGGTCGGATTATGGAACATGCTGCTGACACGGATGCGGTCCTGCGGGTGAACGCGGTATCCAAAGCCGGGTACGCTCTGCCAGTCGTTCATTTCGCTGCCCGCTCCGAAAATGTGTTCCTGGTGGTTAGGGCAAAGGAAGTCCGAGCGGTTTGTATTCCAGTAAGCCACGTGGTGCAGCATACGGCCCGGCAGGGAGTTTCCCGCCTGGTCGACCAGCCGAGGATGATAAGCGAGCAGCCAACCATCGAAAGGAATCGGGAAGAACTGGTCGGCGGGTTGAGCAACTTGCATATGGGTGGCGTGGGCGGGCAGGTTGAGCGGACCGAGGCGGACGGTAAGCGACTGTGCAGCTGAATCATCGCTTACCTCCAGCCTGGCGGGTGAAACCTGGTGACGATGGTCGGCCACGTTATGGTGCTCATGCTGGGCGAGGGCAAAAGACGACGCGAGCAAGATCAGGAATACCGGAACCCCGTTCATTGAAGATGTCCTTGGAGAAAGAGTCTACTCGCCTCGAGCAAACCAATCACGCTTTGGCTGGGCGCGTGGACAGAATGCCCAGGATCTCCTCGAGTCCGTGGCGGATGTGCGCCAGCTGAGCAGGAGCATGCGTGGGAAAAGGGAGTGGAGCTTGTTGCTTCTTTTCGTTTTGACTGTCGAAGCGTAGGTGTTGGCGTGCGCCGGCGATCGTGAATCCCTCTTCATAGAGCAGTTGCTTTATTTTCAAGACGCTCTCTACGTCGCGCCGACGGTACATGCGCTGCCCGGTACTGCTCTTGGTGGGCCGGAGCTGCGGAAACTCCGTTTCCCAGAAACGCAACACATACGCGGGCAAGTGGCACAAGCGCGCAACCTCGCCAATACGGAAATAGAGCTTTTCGGGGATGATGATGTCGCTGCCTTTCCTGGTCCTCTTCACGGATTTCTGCGTAGTAGTCATGATGCCATTTCCCGGGCAGGTTACCAGGTTCCTATGCCTGCTTCTGGCGTTAATAGCACGATGCCCGGTCTGGCACAACCCCGAAGTTAGAGTTCTTGCCCTTTAGGGTTTCTTGCATCCTCAAGAGAAAAGCCTCCGCAGAGGTGCTTCTCCGAGGAGGCTGCAAACTTTACGGGCCGTGCGAGATTCGTCTCGCCAGCGGTTAGTGTTTCTTTTTCTTCTTCGCCTTTTTCTTGGTTGCCATGTGTCCTCCGTGAACGGTTTTCCCTTGCGAGGGGCCTCATTTCTGGGTCCCTTGTCTCACGTTGTGCCCATATAGCGTATGAGCAGTACCTCTGACCCAAGATATTGCGGTCTATTGCCCTGATTGTCAATAGCTATTTGGAGTCAGCGAGGCGCAGTATCGGCTACCCGTGCGCTGGCGTAAACTTCTGACCGTGCGCGATCCGATCGAGCTGGAGATCTTCAAGAACCTGTTTCACTCTATCGCCGAGGAGATGGGAGCGGCATTACGACGAACGGCCTTTTCTCCCAATATCAAAGAGCGGCGGGACTATTCCTGCGCGGTGTTCGACAGCGCAGGCGAAGTGATTGCCATGGGCGATCACATGCCGGTGCATCTAGGGTCTATGCCTATGTCGGTTCGAGCGGCGATTGACCGGTTGAAGTTTGGGCGGGGGGATGTCGCGATGCTCAACGATCCGTTTTGTGGCGGTACCCACCTGCCCGATATCACGTTGGTGGCCCCGGTTTACGTTTCGGACGGAAAACGCGGGCGAGGGCGCCGGCGCCGCATGAGTCCCCCAGATTTTTATGTGGCTTCTCGCGCTCACCACGCGGATGTGGGGGGAACGTATCCGGGATCGATGGGCTTGTGCCGCGAGATTTATCAGGAAGGGCTGCGCATTCCTCCGGTCAAATTGGTGCGCGCTGGTGAGACGGATCGTGAGGTGCTGGCTCTGATCCTGAATAATGTGCGGACCCCGGGCGAACGGGAAGGAGATCTAGGCGCTCAGATTGCCGCCTGTCATACCGGCGCCGCACGACTGCGCGAAATCTGTTCGCGATATGGAATCGGCCGGGTCGAGCGCGCGTCCAAGAATTTGCTCGATTATTCTGAAGAGATGATGCAGGCGTTTCTGGAGCAGGTGCCCCCAGGAACGTTTCGGGCCGAGGATTTCTTGGACAGCGATGGCGTGAGTGACCGGCCGGTGCGGATTGTGGCTCGGGTGAATTTCAACAGAGGCGGGACCAGGGCGGGTCGGAGACCCGTCCCCACACAGCCGGCTGCGGTTGTCGATTTCACTGGCAGTGATCCCCAGGTCGAGGGCAGCATCAACGCGGTTGAAGCCATCACTTACTCGGCCTGCTTCTACGTGTTTCGCTGCTTGCTGGCGGAGGATGTGCCGGCGACTGCGGGCCTTATGCGCCCCATTCGTGTGATCGCTCCGGCTGGTACGGTGGTGAATGCGCGTCCGCCAGCGGCGGTCGCTGGCGGCAATGTGGAAACATCGCAACGCATAGTCGACGTGCTGTTACGCGCGTTGGCTCAGGCTATTCCCGATCGCATCCCGGCGGCAGCATCTGGAACCATGAACAACCTGACTATCGGCGGGCTCGATCCACGTACGGGAGAACCGTTTGCATATTACGAGACGGTTGCGGGCGGGATGGGCGCACGGCCGACGAAAGCGGGCGTTTCGGGTGTACATACGCACATGACGAATTCTCTGAACACTCCGGCAGAGGCCCTGGAGTACGCCTATCCCTTGCGAGTCTGTCGCTATTCGCTGCGGCCGGGCAGCGGCGGTGCGGGAAGATACACCGGTGGAGACGGCATCGTGCGCGAGATAGAAGTGCTCGGCGATGCGGAAGTCACCTTGCTGGCGGACCGTCGTACCCGCGGACCTTACGGGCTGGACGGCGGTGCCGATGGCAAGCCTGGTGGGGCACAGATTCTCCGTCCAAACGGTTCGAGAGAGGATCTGCCGGGCAAGTTCAACGTACGCTTGCGTCAGGGAGAGCGGATTCGGATCGAAACACCAGGGGCGGGCGGTTTCGGGAGTATGCGGAAATAAGTTGACCGGCGGAGGAGTGTGAAGCATGCATGTCATCAGATCCGTAGGTGTGCTTTCGTGCGCGAAAGTTGTGGGTGCGATTCAGGCGGCCATAGGAATCGTCTTGATGCCGTTTTTTCTGCTCGCTGCCGTGGTCGGAGCGTTCGCAGAATCGAAAACGGACCAGGTCTCGTCCCTCGTTTTTGTTGTCTTCTCGCTTTTTCTGCCGGTCTTCTACGGGGTATTTGGATTCCTGATGGGTGCTTTTGGCGCCTGGGTTTACAACCTGATCTCCAAGTGGATCGGGGGCATCGAACTGGAACTGCAGGCCCCGACCGCAACCGGAACTGCAATCTCTCCGTCAGTTGGAATGGATTAGCTGTGACAGACTCACTCGCTGGTCACTACCTCGAAGAGGCTCGCCGCCAGTTTCGCGGACACAAACGGCTGGGCGAAGGCGCCATTGCCCAACTGAAAGACGAAGAACTCTTCGTCACTCTGGATCCTGAGTCTAATTCAGTCGCCATCATTATCAAGCACTTAGCGGGCAACATGCGCTCGCGCTTCACCGACTTCCTGACCAGCGACGGCGAAAAACCGGACCGGCACCGCGACCAGGAATTCGAGATCACTGCGCACACCACGCGCGCCGAGGTCATGCGCTGGTGGGAGCAAGGGTGGGCGGGCGTTCTGTCTGCGATCGAGTCTCTCAAACCGGAGGATGTGACGCGCACCGTCACTATCCGGGGGGAGCCCCACACGGTCCTGCAGGCGATCAACCGGCAGATCGCGCACTACGCTTATCACGTAGGACAGATCGTATTCCTGGCCAAGCACCTGCGCTCCGGAGAATGGAAGTCGCTGAGTATTCCGCGAGGTAAATCAGAAGAATTCAACCGCCAGCCCATAGCGGAACGGAGGAGAGGGCCATCGAGTCCGCGGGGGACCTAGCCTCCGAAATGGATGTTAGACTTAATAGTTTTGATTGTCTTTATTCCGCACTCCTAAGGTGGCGTTCATGCCCGATACCATGCTGGCGGTAGTCAAGCCGCAAGCGAAGCCGGGAATCGAGATTCGCGACGTTGCTCTTCCCAAAATTGGTCGAACCGACGTGTTGGTCAGGGTCAAGGTTGCATCCATCTGTGGAACCGATCTGCACATTTACAACTGGGACCGCTGGGCGCAGGGGCGCATCCACCCGCCACTGATTCCGGGACACGAATTCTGTGGGGAAGTGGTTGCCTATGGCGACGAGGTCACCAGTGTCAAGGAAGGCGATTTCGTTTCCGCGGAAATGCACGTCGCCTGCGGCAAGTGCCTGCAATGCCGTACCGGCGAAGCGCACATCTGCCAGTTCGTGAAGATTATTGGGGTCGACGCCGACGGCGCCTTCGCCGAATACGTGCGCATTCCTGAGTCGAATATCTGGAAGCTGGATCCCGCCATCCCCCAGGAGTACGCGTCGATTTTGGATCCCCTCGGCAACGCAGTGCACACCGTACTGGCAGGAGAAATCGCGGCCAAAACCGTGGCCATCACCGGATGCGGTCCCATCGGATTGTTCGCCATCGCCGTGGCTCGGGCAGTAGGGGCGGCGCGGGTGTTCGCTATCGAAGTCAACGATCATCGGCGCGGCATCGCGAAACAAATGAAAGCTGACCTGGTGCTCGATCCTTCTAAAGAAGACGTGCGCTCGATTGTGATGGAGCGAACTGGCGGGCTGGGAGTCGATGTTGTACTGGAGATGGCGGGCCATCCCAACGCGATCCGAACCGCCTTCGACATCGTGCGACGCGGCGGCAGAATTTCTCTCCTCGGCCTCACCTCCAAGCCGGTCTCGCTGAACTTCTCCGAAGACATCATTTTCAAGGGGCTCACCATCCAGGGAATCAATGGCCGCCGCATATACCAGACCTGGTATCAGATGACGGCCCTGCTCAAGAGCGGCAAACTCGATCTGCACCCGGCAATTACGGATCGCATGTCCATGACGGATTTCACCAAAGGAATGGAACGGCTGACCACCGGAGAAGCGAGCAAGATCCTGTTGTACCCGAACGGGGCAAAGTGAGGGTGCAATTCAGGCGGGTGCCGCCCCTGCGCGGCTTGCCCATTTTTGTTAATGCTCTGCCACCTTACGCGGTGGGCTAACGAATGTCGCCGCTCCGCGGCTCGAGCACTGGGTCTTCTGTATTCGTGCTGGTCTCCCGTATTCGTGTGGGGAGTATTAAACTATTCGCTGTTATGCCAACTTCAACTCCCACCCGCACCAATCCTCTCTCCTATCTGACCGACCAACTGAACGATCTCAAGGCAAAGGGCACACACTTCCGGCTGCGCGTGTTGGAAGACGAACAGGCCCCGGTCTGCACGTTTGACGGCAAGAAGGTAATCAACTTGGCCTCGAACAATTACCTCGGGCTGACCACGCATCTCAAATTGCGAGAGGCGGCGCTGGACGCTACTCGCAAGTATGGTGTTGGCTCCGGCGCAGTGCGCACCATCGCGGGGACCATGAAGATTCATATGCAACTGGAGGAGAAGATTGCGCGCTTTAAGAACGTGGAGGCGTGCGTCGTCTTCCAATCAGGCTTTGCGGCCAATGCAGGCACTGTTTCAGCCATCCTCGGCAAAGAAGATTTCATTATTTCGGATGAATTGAATCATGCCTCCATCATCGACGGAGCTCGCCTGTCGCGGGCTAAGATCCTCGTCTTCCGGCACAAGGATTTGGCTCATGCGGAAGAGCACCTGGCTAGCGTGAAGGATCAACCCGGGCGAAAACTGTTGATCACCGATGGTGTTTTTTCCATGGATGGCGATATCGGAGCGCTGCCCGGCTTGTGCGACCTGGCCGAGAAATACGGCGCCATCATGATGGTGGACGACGCGCACGCCTCTGGAGTCCTGGGCCGGAACGGTCGCGGGACCGTCGATCACTTCAAAGTGCACGGACGCGTGGACGTCCAGGTGGGAACACTGTCCAAAGCCATCGGAGCATTGGGGGGATACGTCTGTGGCTCGCGCGATCTGATCGATTTCCTCTACCATCGGGCCCGTCCGTTCCTATTCTCGACCTCGCATCCACCCTCTGTGGCCGCAACCTGCATCGCTGCGTTTGACGTACTCGAGCAGGAACCGGAGCGCATTGAAAAGCTTTGGGAGAACACCCGGTTCTTTAAGAAGGAACTCGGCAATCTGGGATTCAATATCGGTGGCGTGAACACGCCAGCCAGCGAAACACCCATCACGCCCATCATCATCGGCGATGGCAAGCTCACCATGGAATTCTCCCGCGAACTGTTCAAGGAAGGCGTGCTCGGCACGGGGATCGCGTTTCCCACAGTGCCCGAAGGCAAGGCGCGCATTCGCACCATCATGACCGCAACGCACACAAGGGAAGAACTGGAACAGGCGCTGGACGTGCTGAAAAAGGCGGGAAAGAGAATGGGGATCCTGAGCAACTGACGGTTTTCGATTGAAGGATCCAGGAATCCCGCAAGCTAGGGTAAATAAGGCCGCAGTTCGCGAACTACCTCTTGTGCGTCGGACTCGAACAACTGAATAGCGAAGCGCTGAATTTTACCCACACTGTCAAAAGCTACCGTTCCTCCTCCAAGTTTCGTTTGCGTGAGGTAATTTCCCCAATACGATTCCGAAGGGAAAAACCCACTCGCTCGAAGGTTCGATATTGTACCAATCGGGAAACTCCTGCTCCGACCATAACCCAGGATGGCCCGCTCGATTGTCAGAGCTCCTTTGTGGACCTTGACGATTTCCTTTCCGAAAGCAGTCCATAGCCACTGATATACCGCCCACGCCTCGCCGAATACCCAACCGACGAGCCACAAGGAGATAAATGCACGGGGCGTTGAGGGCCCCGGATATATGATCCACCTCATTGCTATGATTCCACCAAAAGTCCAAAACGTGAGCCACACTGGGAGGAAAATCAGAGGCCACCACTCCCTTTTCGCCAAAATATGAAGCTCAATCCCTGAAACTGCTGGCACTCGTCGGACTCGGCCACTCATAATCCGCCCAAGAGTTCATCTGTCTGCACGGTGCACAATCTTCCCGCCCACTATCGTCGCCACCACCTTCCCGGTTAGCTGCCAGCCGTCGAAGGGCGTGTTACGGGATTTGGAACGCGACTTGGCTGCCTCGAAGGTCCAGCGCTTCTTCGGATCGAAAATTGTGACGTCGGCATAACTGCCGCGAGCCAGAGTGCCGCGGCCTCGTAAGTCTAAAACTCGCGCTGGGCCGACAGTAAACAGCTCCACGATGCGAGACAACGGAATCTTCTGCCCGCGGTGTAGTTGAGTGATTGCCAACCCTAGCGCCGTTTCCAGGCCTATGACGCCGAAGGGGGCGCGCTCAAACTCCACATGCTTTTCGTGCAACGCGTGCGGCGCATGATCGGTGGCGATGGCGTCCACGGTGCCATCCGCCAAGGCAACCAGGATGGCTTCGCGGTCGAACGCCGAACGCAGGGGCGGGTTCATCTTGAAATTCGTGTTGTAGTCGCCCACGTTCTCGTCAATGAGCGTGAAATGATGAGGCGTGATTTCGCAGCTCACCCGCACCTTGGAACGCTTGCCACGACGTACGGCCTTTAAGGCCTCGGCGGTGGACAGGTGCGCGATGTGCAACCGGCCGCCGGTGAGTTGCGCCAATTGCACATCGCGGTCAACAACGGCTGCCTCAGCGGCGACTGACATGCCGCGCAGACCGAGACGGAACGAAGTCGGTCCTTCGTGCATGGAGCCATGCTCGGTCAAGCGCGTGTCTTCCGCGTGCTGGATCACGGGAAGGTTCAACTGGGCGCCCGTGCGCAGAGCCTCACGCATAACTGCTTCGTCGAGGATGGGCTTGCCGTCGTCAGTCACGGCTACCGCTCCCGCCTCCTGCAAGGCGCGGAAATCGGTCAGCACGGCGCCCTTGCTGTGATGAGTCGCGGCTGCGATGGGGAAAACATTCACCACCGCGCCGCGCTCAGGCTGGCGAAGCCAGTTCACCCACTCCGGAGAATCGACCACCGGCGACGTATTCGGCATGCAGCATACCGCCGTGAATCCGCCCGCGGCCGCCGCCGTGGTTCCGGTGGCAATCGTTTCTTTGTGGCTCTGACCCGGCTCGCGCAGGTGGACATGCAAGTCGATGAAGCCAGGGGCCACGATCAGACCACGAGCATCGAATTTCTCGTCGGCGCTGCCACGAATTTTGTTGGGCGGGCCGACCTCCGCAACGTGACCGTCGCGCAGCAGGACATCCATGGGTGCATCGATCTTCGAAGCGGGATCAATGAGGTGACCACCTTTGATCAGGAGCGATGGTGTTTTGTTTTGCGCCATGATGGCTTGGTGCCGCGCCTACGCCGCTGGCACATTCCTCTTACTACCCCGCGCTTACGCGCGGTGCTAACGATTCGCGCCCCTTCGGAGCTGTGGCCGACCGCCTTCAATTTGCAACGCCACAGCCAGATTATCCGTGTTCATCCGTGTGAATCCGTGGCTTATCTCGCCTTTCCCATGGCTCTCGCCAGAATTGCCATGCGAACCGGGACTCCGTTGGCCACTTCCTGCACGATCACCGACTGAGGACAATCGGCAACCTCGCCGGTCAACTCCAGACCCCGGATAATCGGCCCGGGATGCATAACAACGGCATCGCGTTTGGCGAGCTTCAGGCGCGCCGCCGTCATCTGATAACGCGCGATGTAATCTTCCAGCTTGATCTTGCGACCAGCCAGTCTCTCCTTCTGCACGCGCAACAGCATGATGACATCGGCTCCCCGGACGGCTTCTTCCAGGTGCCGAGTGACGCGGATTCCAGGAGCCAGCGTGGCGGCGACTTCGGGTACGAATTCGGGCGGGCCGCACAGGATCACGCGCACTCCGAACTTGCTCAGCAGGTGGCAGGCAGAGCGGGCAACCCGGCTGTGATAAATGTCCCCTACGATCGCCACCTGCAGGCCTTTGAAGCTCTTCTTATGGCGCAGGATGGTGTAGGCATCGAGCAGCGCCTGCGAAGGATGTTCATGCATGCCATCCCCGGCGTTGATCACGGGAACATCAAGGTTAGCGGCCATCAGGTGGGGAGCGCCCGCGTTGGGATGCCGAAGCACGATGGCGTCGGCGCCGACCGCACCCAGGGTATAGCCAGTGTCCAGCAGCGACTCGCCTTTTTCGATGGACGAACCACTGGAATGAATCAACACTGTCATCGCGCCCATGGATTTGGCAGCAACTTCAAAGGAGCTGCGCGTCCGAGTGGAAGGCTCGTAAAACAGAAGTATGACGCGCTTGCCCTTGAGCAAGGGCCGCGGCTTGGCGGGATTCATGCGCCGGGCCAGCTTCAGCAGCCTGAGAATCTCAGCCGCTTCGAGATGTTCGATACCCAGTAACGAACCGCGCGCAGCTTTCGTCATTGGTAGTCGTTGGTCATCGGTCGTTGGTCCTTAGCAGGCCAGCCCAACGATCACACTTCAGCCTTCCCGCTCCATGAGCAGGACTTTCTCAGCGTCGTCCACTTCCCGAAGCTTGACCTCAATAATCTCACTGCTGCTGGTCTGAACCTTTCGGCCCACGTAGGTCGCTTCGATGGGCAACTCCCGATGTCCGCGATCGATCAAGGCACAGAGCTGCACCTGGCGGGGGCGGCCTTGCCGAAAGAGCGCATCCATGGCGGCGCGGGCGGTGCGGCCGGTGTAGAGAACGTCGTCCACCAGGACGATGCATTTGCCCGTGATGGGAAACCCGATTTCCGTCTTCTGCACGACCGGCTTCGGACCCAGAGTGGAAAGGTCGTCGCGATACAGAGTGATGTCCAGAGTCCCAACCGGCACGGGAGCTTTCTCAATGCGTTGCACGATATGGGCCAGCCGCTCCGCAAGGGGCACACCCCGACGACGCACTCCTACAAATCCTAAGTCATTGATTCCGTTGTTCTTCTCAATAATTTCATGAGCCAGGCGGACGAGCGTGCGCTCGATTTCTGAGGCTGACATCAACTGCCCTTTTTCCCGCACACTGGGCTGCCGAACAGTGGATTTGGAAGACATGAACGCTGCATCATACGCGGGGCCAAGCACGGCTGGCAAGACGGGTTGAGAGCGACCAGCGCTATTGGCGAGGCTTTGTCCCCAGCATTTTTGCCCCAAGCAGACCTCCCACTGTGGAAAGCACCAGGAAGGACAACAGGACAGCAACCGAAACAAACATCATCAGGAAAGTAAATCCGTCGGGAGACTTGAAATACTGAAGCATGGCCTGGGCCTGCGGGTCGGGATTGCGGGCCATAGCCTGGTCTAGCGCTTGCAACATCTCCGCGCGCAAGCGAGCCCCAGCGTGGAAAACGAGTACGCTCACGACTCGAATCACAGCAAAGATGACAAAGCCGAAGCCGCCACTGACAACGCCGAGGCGTGCTCCCATCCCACTACTGATTGCACCGCGAACGCTGCGCCTTCGATACAGGGCCACGGAGATAAAGCCTCCGAGCAACATTCCGAAGCCAAATAGCGAGAAGAAGGCCTCCAGTAAACCGGCAAGAGCGGCTATCGGCAACGCCTGGGACCAATTGATCGCGAGCGGCTGAGCGGGAGCTGGAAAACTCTCAGTTGACCAGGTTGGCGCAGGCTGGCTTTCTGCCTCCGCTGTTGGAACCGAGGGAGGACCGGAGACAGCGCCAGCGACGCGGATTTGGGGCGCACCGCAGTGCTTGCAGAAGGCAATGCCATCTTCGACGGAGGCGCCACATCGATGGCAGGGATGTTCCACTAGAAGTCAAATTACCGCACGCGTTTGGGAATGCGCAAGGATACCTTCAACGGAGAGTCCACGCTTGAGACAGAAGCACCGAGAGTGCCACTCGACCCAGGTTAGCATCCAAAGTACGGACGCGAACCTGGGGCACCCGCCTCATTTGTCTTAAATCATGTTGTCCTTGCTACGAATCTGAACCCGCACTAGCGCAAACCTGGTCCCTTTGCCCTGAGGTTTGATCGCGACAATCCGCTGATTGTCTTCAGTGCCAACCTTAAGTTCGGTAGTTTTGCCATCGCTCTCGTTGTCGCACTTCAATTCGTTCGATTCTTTTTCGGAGCTGTCATGATGAACCGAAACATGTCCGCCGCCATGCCAGGAGCTTCGGCAATCCAGCACCTTGCCGTATTTCTTCAGTTCATTGCTGTAGAAGCCCATAAGCTTGTCGGGCGGATCATCGGAGTCGAACTCCTGGGCAACGACCTTCAGCCCAAATACTGAGCTGGAGATGTTTACGTTCGCGCTTTTCTCGTCGTTTTTCGATTCCTCCTTTGCCGGCCGAGCTCCCGGATAGATCGGCAAGCCGATGTCCTTAACATCCGCTTCCTTGCTGACGTGAATGCCTCCGATCGGTGTCTCGATATCTACCTTTTTGTCGCTTTCATCAGCATTCTTTTTGACATTGATACTGCAGCCAGCGAGGAGCACTAGGCTGACGCAAGCGAACGCGAGCAGGGAGCTACTGAGCAGAACCTTTGGATTGCGCATGATAAAAACCTCCATAGGCGGCCGCCGCCGGGCGTTCGATGCCAGCCCCGCGTTGGGCGATATTGGGAATACTCACGGGAAGATGGCCGCGGATCGGAATCTCTCCGAACAGTGCTTGCACGGCGCTTACTTCGGAAACGGTGGCGTTGGAAAAGGTGCAAACGTAATTCTGGATAGCGGGAAAATCCGAAGCGAGATAAGGATTGCCCATCGCAATTACTGCGGTTTTCTCCGCGGCATGGTCTAAGACCTTTTGCAACAGACTGCCCGTGGCATCGGCCATGGCGACGGAGTTCTCTAAGGCTCCGTTCGCGTCTTGTGCCACTTTACCGGCTGTGGGTATCACATACACTGCAGTTATGATCTCCTGTGCCTGGTCCACCGCCTTCAGAACCTCATCCGACATCGCGGCCGCCGAGCGCGGGTCCACATAAATGATATTGGCATCGGGTACCCGCGACCGCAGTTGCCGTTCGAAGGCACGTCCTGATTCCATGCGCATATCATCAGAAAAAATAATCGCGACCAGGCGGTTGTGGACCTCCTCCACTCTCTGATACGGAAGCCCGGACGCAACAGTTCCCTGCTGTTTCAGGGGCAGGAGCTTGCCATTGTCACGGACCAGGGTGACCGCATCGTCGGCGATCTGCTGACCTGTCGCCAGGTTCTCAGGTTTGTCGACCAGCCTGGACACCGCGTTAACGTCTACCAGCCGAGCCTTTTGCAGTCCCAGAGAAGCCTTTGCTTTCAGAACCTTAAGAACTGAGGCATCCAGCCGGTCTGAGGAAATCTCGCCGCTTTTCACGGCTTGCAGCACGGCATCGTAGGAGGCCTGCAAGTCAGCCGGGATCAGCAGCATGTCGTTGCCTGCGTTGAAAGCATCCACGGCTGCACGGCCAATATTGTCGGCATACAGACGAGTCACAGCTCCCATATCCAGAGCGTCGGTAACCACAAGCCCCTTGAACCCTAACTGCTTCTTCAGCAAATCCGTAACGATTACGGGCGAAACCGTGGCTACCCGGTTGCGATCGGGGTCGAGCGCAGGAACCGTCACGTGCGCCACCATGACTGAGTCCACCCCGGCTTCCATCGCCTTACGAAAGGGCGGCAACTCGACCGATTGCAGACGGGCCATGTCCCCGCTCACCTGTGCCACCCCGAGATGCGAATCCGTAGCCGTGTCGCCGTGTCCGGGAAAATGCTTGGCGGTGGTCAGCAGGCCGCCGGCGTGCGCGCCACGAATGTAAGCCGCCACCATATCGCTCACCTGCTGCGGGTCCTCGCCGAACGACCGTGTGTTGATGATGGGGTTCGCAGGATTGGAGTTCACGTCCGCAACCGGGAAGAAATTCCAGTGCACCCCGATCGCGCGCGCCTCCTGAGCCGTGATCTTTCCGAAAGCCTCGGCATAGTCCGCCTTGCCGGCCGCGCCAAACGCCATGGCATGGGGAAAAACGGTCGTGCCATAAAGGCGCATGGACAGGCCGCGCTCGAAATCGGCAGCAATCAACAGGGGCAGCTTGGAATCGCGCTGCAGTTGATTGAGCAGCATCGCCGCTTCGTACGGTTCGCTCTTAATGAGAAATGGACCGTCGAGGGGGACGGTCATGGCAAGCGATCCGATGTTGTCCCGACGGATAGTGTCGCGTAGCTGGGCATAGTCAGGGCTGTCCAAGTTCAGAAAGCGGGCCCGTACCCAGATCATGAACAGCTGCCCGACCTTCTCCTCCGGCGACATTTTGTGCAGCGTCTTCTTTGCCCATTTTTCACCATCGTGGTCGAGGCGAAGGGGACCGGGTTGCTGATATTTCTCCTTGGCATAGGCGAGAGACACGGTCAAGGAACTTAATAGAAGGAAAAAGCCGAGCTTTCGGAACATAGCCAGACGATAGCAGAAGCAGTGCAAGCTGTCAGGGGCGCATCGGCCGTCAAGCCGGATTCTTGGGGAAGCTGCACGCGAGATCCTTCGGCGGCCAAAGCCGCCTCAGGATGACGACATCATTATTTAGCTCCGTTTCCCTCCTTCGCCAAATCCGGGCTCTCTACCTAGATTGCCATCTGATTTGTTTCCATCAGCTTACCTGGTGAGAAATGTTTGTCGGCCGCTTTACCCGCCGTGCATTGTTGGGACACCATCAGAGCGACACAGTAGCTCGTGAAAGGAGGTTGTTATGGCGAGCTACCTAGTCGATTACTGTGAGCAGCTTGATCCCGTTCTGCTACATGAAGTTAAAGAGGAGAAACGGGTGTCCCCGACGGCTGGGCGCCGACAGGAAAGCTTTACAGCGCGCGCAGAAAAGAGCGCGCTGATGTGGCTGGCGGAGCACACTCCCCTATGGATTAACTCCGATCACCTGACAGTGCTCGGGTTCGCCGCGCAGTTGCTGGCAGGCGGGGGATACGCCCTAGCTCGCTGGAACCGCTACGCGCTTCTCCTAGTCATCGCTGCTCTGGTGTTGAACTGGCTTGGCGACAGCCTGGACGGCACGCTGGCCCGTTATCGGCAGCAGCAACGGCCCCGGTACGGCTTTTACGTCGACCATATGGTGGACAGCCTTGGGGCTCTGGCATTGATGGGGGGCTTGGCCGTCTCAGGTTTCATGCATCCTTATCTTGCGATCGGATTGCTTGTCGGATTTCTGCTGCTCTCGATGCAGTCCTATCTCGCCACCTACACCCTAGGAGAGTTTCGGCTTTCCTTCTGGTCCTTCGGGCCAACGGAGTTGCGAATTCTATTAGCGGTCGGGAACATCGCGTTGTTCTTCCGTCCCATCGTGCACATCTTCGGAAAAACGCACAGGCTGTTTGATGTTGGTGGAGTGATCGGTGTGATCGGCATGGGCCTCATGCTGCTGGTGTGGACTGCCCAGAACACTTACAAGCTCTATAACCAGGAGCGAATTCGATGAGCGCACGCGGAACCGGAGTACGGTGGTTGAAATTCAATGCGGTGGGTGGAATCGGGATTGTCGTGCAGTTGGTCACACTTGCTGTGCTGACCCATGGATTGCACATAAACTATCTTCTGGCTACGGCGCTGGCCGTGGAGGCCGCTGTCGTACATAACTTCTTGTGGCACGAACGATTCACGTGGGCCGACCGGGTGCGGATTTCGGCCCGGGAGAGCACGGGGCGGTTCTTGAAGTGCAATCTGACGACAGGCCTATTTTCAATTCTAGGGAACGTGGCGTTGATGTGGCTATTCGCTGGGATTGTTGGCCTGCCATACCTGCCGGCAAACATGGTCACGATCGCGACCTGCTCGATAATCAACTTCCTGGTCAGTGATCGCTTTGTGTTTCGGGTGACAGACGCGCCGCCGACATAGCTTCTCATGAATCCGTGAACATCCGTGCGATCGGTGGCTGCTTTTGAAAAACTCGGCCACGGGCTTACCCGGGTTTCTGCTTCTGGTGTCAGCGACGCCCTCGATTAATCACCGTGTCCGTGCTCGTGCTGGCGTTCCACCGACCAGATATCTTCCGGATTCTTCTCAAACGGGTACAGGTGCACCATCCAGCTGAAGATTACAGGAAAGAACTTGCCGCCTGCGGCGTCGCACTCTTGTTTCGTCGTGATCGAGCCGGCCAGGCCGAACTTCGGATGAGGTCCCCACATTTCCTGTCGCCGATCCTTGGGAGGCACGCAGAAGTTCACGTGCTCATGCCACTGCGCGACACTCAGCGGAATCCGCCTGTCCACTTCATCCTCATTCAAATTCTTGGGCGCGGTGTACATAACGCCGATCAGCTTGTAATCGGCCCCATGCTTCTCGTACAGCAGCGAAGTGGGATGCTCGGGGTTGAAGCGGAACGCAGCTTCTACGGCGTGCCATTTGTTGGTGAAGTGATACTGTTTCTGCGGAACGTTGGGCAGAAAAATCTGGTAGCCATCTTTCAGGGCTAGGCGGTAGTCCCGGTATTTCTCCGCAGTCTGGCGAGCTGCCTCGACCACTTTTGCGACGCGCTCTTCGTCACCGGGCTTGGGGTCTCGCAGGGTGGTCATTTTCATATGCGGGCCCATGTCCATGTGGTGATTCTCCATCGAGTGCATCGCATGCGAGGCGCCCAGGCTCATGTCGCCCTGATCCGCTTCACTCCCGTTGCCCATCTCCGGCATGTCCTTCATATTCGCCATGTCGTGAGCGGACATATTCGGGCTTGAGCTGCCCTCCTGATTTCCCGCCGGCTTTTTCTCTTGCCCCCATACCAAACTCAAGGTCAGAAGGACGACGAGAGAAGCAATTACCAGTGTTCGCGTGCTCATATGGTTCTCCCCACAACCTGCTTGTACTAACCCTGAATTACCCAAGTTGTTTCTGCAACGGGATTTGGTTGCCAGGCGTTACGCCGGTAATTGCGAGATTGAGGGAGAGAGCGGAGCCTCCGGTTGCGGCTTAAGTAGACCCAGGCTGACCAACGCGTTGGTAGCGGCGTCGGTGCCCGAACGGACGCAGTCAGGAACGCCGATTCCCCGATAAGCGTTGCCCGCCAGGAAAAGCCCGGAAACACGGCTGCGCAAGCCCTCGATGCGGTCGAGTCGTTCCAAATGCCCGACTCCGTATTGCGCCATGGCGCCTTTCCAGCGGCACACCCGTGAGAAGAGGGGTTCGGACTGCAAGCCCAGGATCTCACCCAGCTCTTTTCGAACGGTGGCGATGATCTCCGCGTCGGACCATTCAAGCGCTGCTTCGTTTCGTGTTCCGCCGAGAAAGCATCGCAACAGCGCGCGCTCCTCGGGCGTGCGATGAGGAAATTTGTTATGGACAAAGGTGCAGGCCAGCATGCGCTTGCCTTCGCTGCGCGGGACGAGGAATCCGAAACCGAGCGGCAGAGAAGCCCGCACACTTTGCTCATAGCCGAGATTCACCGTGATCGAAGACGTGTATGCAATTCCGCGTAGCTCACCGGCTAGATCCGGGTGCGCCCTTTCCAGCAATCCCGCGGCTGCGTGTGCTGGCACCGCAAGAATGATGGCGTCGAAATGATCCGATTGATGCCCATCCGAGATGGTCCAGCCATGATGCTGCGGGTGCACCCAATGCACTGGTGAGTTGGTGACCATGCACGATCCATTCAGCTGGGCAACCATGCCATCCACCATCTGCTGCATACCATCCTTCAAAGATGTGAACAGCGGGCGAGAAGGGCCTTTGGCGAACTGTGCCATTTTCTTTCTGGAGGCCAGCATGGCCCGTCCGAGACTTCCATGTTTCGATTCCATATCTGCGAATCTTGGGAGTACGGCACGCACGCTCAGATGCGCCGCTTCGCCGCCATAGACTCCAGAGAGAAGTGGATCGGCGAGGCGCTCGACCATCTCGGAACCGTAGTGGCGCTCGACCAGCGCGGCCACGCTCTCATCACCGTTGGCTTTGTGCGGCGGATGAAACCACTCGCGCGCCATGCGCAGCTTTGTGCCGAAAGAGAAAAGAGGAGAAAAAACGGTGGGCAGGATCTTAGTAGGGACCATGAACATCAGGCCGTCCGGCATTACTACCAACTTGCCGTTCACCAGAATGTACGTCTTACGGTCGGCGTCATTGGAACCGATGAGTTGGTCGGCGAGCCCGAGTTGGCGGCAGAGGTCGGTGGCCCAGGGCTTTTCCGTCAGGAAGGAATCGGGTCCAGCCTCGATGAGGCAGCCCTGCACGTGCTCAGTGACGAGTACGCCCCCCAGTCGCGGGGAGCTCTCGAAAAGGACATACTCCAGTGGTGCACTCGACCGCCGTGTCTGTTCGAGCGTGAAGGCGGCGCTCAGGCCGGAAATGCCACCGCCGATGATGGCGATACGCTTCATTGGCTGTCCCGTGGCCCGTCAGCTCTCTACTCGCGCGACCCGCTGCTCAAGACGTGAACTTGCTACATCGGCAAGAGCGGCGATCAAGGTTGGAGAGTCGTTCAGCGATTCGGCGCGCCAGAGGCGCATACCTGCTTTCTCCGCAAATTGCTTAAAAGCAATGTCGATATCGTAAAGAATTTCTACGTGATCGCAGAGAAAGCCGATGGGCTGAAGGAAAACTCCACGATGTCCCTTTGCCTTTAGAGCGAGGATAATGTCCTCGACGGTGGGACCGATCCAGGCTCCGCCCGACATGCCTTGGCTCTGGAAAGCGAAGGCCCAGCTTCCGGCGGCAACCGCAGCCTCTTTGGCCACGAGTTCGGCGGTTTCATGAGCCTGTGCCCGGTACGGATCGCCTTCTGTAATCGTGCGCTCGGGAACGCTGTGCGCAGTGAAGATGATGGGAACCTTCGTGCCCGCTTCCGCACATGCGCGAGCCCAGCCGGCAATCAGCTTTTCAGCAAACGCCTTCACGAGGAGCGGGTGGTCGTGCCAGGACTCCACAAAATCCAGAGTGAACGGAGCGCCGTTTTCTCCAATCGCCGCCCGGCGGTACAGTCCTACGCTGGTGCGCGAATTTTGCGGCGCCATGCAGATGCCGACAGCGCGCTGCACTCCGTCGGTCGCCATCCGGCGCACCACGTCAGGAATGTAGGGCTTCCAATTGCGCATCCCGATATAAACTGGCAGGCCGAGTCTCTTAGCCAACCGCTCTCCCTGGCGGAAAGTAATTTCCTGCAGCGGGGAGCGGCCGATGAGGCCATAACGATGTCTCACCTCGTCGATGACTTGGGGAGGCACAGGCCGGCCGCTCGTCACCCCGCGTAGGAATTCCGGAATGTCATCCACGGACTCCGGGCTACCGTGCGCCAGCAGGAGGACCGCGATTTTATCAGCGTTAGCCAGATTCAGCTCCTCGTCTAGCTCGTGGGCGCGGGTCGAAGACCGCCTCCACACAGTCGATCCTTATCGAGACGCGGCCGATGTCTTCGCAGAGTATTCACGCACGAAGGCTGCTAGTGCTTTCACATGCTCCACCGGCGTTTCGGGCAGAATGCCATGGCCCAAGTTAAAAATGTGACCCATCCGGCCGTTGGCACGCCGCAACACATCTTCCGCGCGCGGGCGAATTTCTTTCCAGTCCGCAAACAACACAACCGGATCCAGATTTCCCTGCACCGCCCCGTGGAATCCCATGCTGCGCCAGGCATCGTCCAGGGAAATCCGCCAGTCAACACCAATAACCTCGGCTCCCGTTTCTTTCATGGAGGGCAACAGCACAGCGCTGTCCGTTCCAAAGTAAATGATGGGGGCACCGGTTTCTTGCAGTTTCTTCACGAGCTCGGTAGTGCGCGGCAAAACGTAACGGCGGTAATCGTCCGGATTGAGGCAACCCACCCAGCTGTCGAACACCTGCACAACGTCAGCGCCGGCGCGCACCTGCTCGCTGGAGTATTCGGAGGTTACCGCGACCAGCTTGCGCAGAAGGTCGTCCCACGCTGCGGGGGAGTTGTACATCATCTTCTTGGTGTTGACATAGTTGCGCGACCCCCCGCCCTCGATCATGTAGCTGGCGAGCGTAAAGGGAGCGCCGCAGAATCCAATTACTGGCAGCCGCGTCCCGAAGTGCCGGCTCACCAGCCGCACCGCTTGAGCTACATAGCCCAGATCGGCGGCGCGATCGGTGCGCAGCTGGTTCACGTCCGCGGTGACCCTCACGGGCTTGTCGATCCTGGGGCCTTCCCCGGCGGCAAAATGAAATGGTAGGCCCATGGTCTCGAGGGGTAGCAGGAGGTCTGCGAAAATAATCGCCGCATCGACGCCCAACGCCTCCGCCGCGGTGATCGTCACCTCGGCGGCCAACTCTGGCTTCTTACAAATCTCGATCAGCGAGTGCTTCTTGCGAACAGCGCGGTACTCGGCCATGTAGCGCCCCGCCTGGCGCATGAACCAGACCGGCGTGACCTCGACCGGCAAGGCCTTGCAGGCCCGCACGAAGCTCGATTCAGGGGCAGACATGAATCTCTCAATTTAGCATTTTTGAGGCTGAACGCGCCGGGAGCTGGTGCCGTTTAACGCGCGAAATATCCCAGCCGATGATAAAGGTGGAATTTCTTGGGCCCCAGAACGATCAGACGGTGAAATAGCCCGTCCGGCCTTTTGTTGGCAGGTTTGTACCCGATCGCGTATTGACTGCGCAATTCCTTGGCGATTTTCGAAAAAGCGCTGGTCACATCGTTTTCACTGTCAGCACGAAGCAGGCGGCCACCGGTGGCTTCGGAAAGTTGTTTCATTGACCGATCGCCGGCTTCCGCCAGGCTAACGCTGTACTCTGGATTGGTGCTCAGCACGTAGACGACCGCGTCCGCGCGCAGTGCACGTTCTACTGCCTGCTGCAAATCGATATGGCTGTGGTTATCTTCTCCATCGGTGATCAGAATGATGGCCCGCCGTGAGGGTTGCTTGTCCTTGACTCTCAACAACTGCTGACAGGCCACGGAGACTGCGTCATAAATAGCAGTTTCACCGTCGGGCTGAAGCTTCTTCAGGCCCTGGGCGAGAAGATCCATATCTTCGGTTGCCGATTGAGCAATCGTAACCTGCTGATTAAAGCCAATCACCAGCCCGAGATCGGAATCGCGACGCAGGATACGGCGCAGGAACGCCATCGCGGCTTTCTGCTCGAAACGGAAACGATGCGTGACGGAACTGCTGGTATCAATCACCAGAGCCACACGCAGAGGCAAATCCGTTTGCGGTTGGAAATAAGTGATTTTCTCGGGTGGTTGATCGTTGTCGAGAATCGAAAGGTCATCTTCTTTTAAATTCTGAACGAAATGTCCCCAGCGATTGGTCACCGTGAGGATCAGGTTCACCTCTTGCACCTGCTTGCTGACAGTGAGAACGGGAGGGCCAAATAAGTCAGAGTTGCTGGCCAGCTGGCCATCGCTTAATGCGAGCGGCAAACTCACAAAGAGTAGAAGAATCAGTAAGAAACCGCTCCCACGACAAACGCTGAGAAAAAATCTGCTGGGCTTAAGCCGGTAACTCGAACTGTGTAATTTACGACAACTGGCCTGAGCTTGCATGGCCGTCCTTTCAGCGGGCGTTAGGATGCCGTTGCTGCAAAGGTCGTTTGCTTGTGATCAGAAAGAACTTTGCCCGGGAACTTACCTTAGGTAAGCGAGGACGCAACGGTAGGACCTTCCGCAGGTCAAGCGAGCGGCAGCTCTGCTTCCCGCCGCTCAATTTGGGGAGAACGTATCAGGCGGCTTTGCGGCCTGTGTTCCGGACCAGTTTTTCCCAGCCGGGCTGAGTCTCGACTGGAGTCAGGCGTGGGCAGCAGAGCGTGCCTGCTCGGGAGTATCCATGACCACGCGATTTCTGCCGCGTTCCTTCGCACGGTAGAGTGCCTGATCCGCCGCCTTGATCACCTGCTCTACGTCGTGGTTCTTGGTGCTAGGTTCCGCCACTCCTATGCTGACAGTGACGGCTACATTACCTCCGGCTCTACGAAAGTTGTTACGGTTCCGCATCCGGGAGCGCCGGATGGCGATTTGGCGGCGATCCCGACCACGCGATCTTTTCCTGCGGTCCACTCCGCCGCGCACTCGAAACCTGGACTCTTCGATGCTCTGCCTGAGTAGCTCCAGATGGTCGAATGCGTCCCTGGCTGACTTGTCAGTGAAAACAACGGAAAACTCCTCCCCGCCACAGCGATAGGCTTTACCACCCCCGGTCACTTTCGACAGCCGGGACGCCACCATGCACAGAACCTCGTCGCCGATGTCATGGCCGTAGGTGTCATTGAATCTTTTGAAATGGTCCACATCCACGACAGCAATCGAGTAATGTTCTCCAAGACCCAGGACTGCTTGATTGAACGCGCGGCGCACCGGCAAACCTGTGAGTTCGTCGTGGTACGCCATCAAGTAGGAGGTCTCGATAACGGAAGCCACCAGCACCAGCGCGGCGGTCGCGAAATAAACGGTTGCAGTTTTACCAGTTCCGCCCGAGTGCAACGCCGTCAAGGTCAGCAGCAGAGCCCAGAAGAAACCGCTCTCGACCGGTTTGTGATAAAGCACAAAACGCAGGATCAATACACCCAACGACAACAGGAATGCCAGCAGCCCGAGTTGTGGGATCTTGATCCCCTCGAGCCAGTGACGATTCAGAACCGTGAACTGAAGCAGCCTGGCCTCGGCAGCATGATCGGAACGGCACATCAACACGACGAAAACCGATTGCAGGAAAATAAAAATACAGCGTGATGCGATAGCAGGGGCCGTAAATCCCTTCTCGCGGACAAAGGCTAAAGCCACAAAATTCAGTGGCAAGAGAATGCTGATCGCGGCAAACGCATTCTGTGCCGAAGCAGCTGATAAGGCATGTTTAGCGGAAAGATACGCCATCGGCTGCTCGCAAAGCACCAGGACCGTGAGAACAAAGAGAATCCGGGTGGAGTGGAACCTCCAAGCGAGAAGCAACCCGAAGGCGACGGTTGCGACGTAGTAAAAGACCACCACCGAAGTGGGAATTGTCACGTGGCTGATTTCCAGCAGCACCAGCACGGACAGAAGAATGCTGCCGGGCACGAGAAAAACCCTAATCGTTGTTTGATTCCACAGATCCAATGAGAACTGATCCCCTTCTAGTTTAAGAATTTGCCCTAACAATTATCCCTGCGCTCATGAAGGCGATTAGCAGGCCGGATGCCCAAGTCTGCCGCACTCCTCTTCAGCACGCCATCTGCCAGCCGCCCGCCAAGCCGTATCTTAGGGGCAGCGCCTGTGCATCGGGTATGTACCAAAGGACATGACCCACGCTTTTTCCCCAAGATAAGCACCCGAGGAGACAATTTCGACTTCCCCTTTTCCTTAAATGAAAGTCCTCATCCGTATTAGGAATCAAACCCTTTACCAAAGTAAGTCTGCCGCGGCTCCGCTGCCAACTGCTTCGCTGATGATGAATTGAGGGTTCCAGGCAGGAGGTCATCATGCGAACGTATGCGATGGGCAGCGCTAAAGTCGGCGCCAAGCCGACATTCAAACAACGTCTGGCCGCAGTCAATCAGGAACTCTGGCTGATCCTCTCACTCTTCATCATTGCCGCCTTACTGATTTGGTTGCTGGATTCCGAGCGGATGATTCTCGGCTTCTACACGCTGCCCACCTTGTTTTCTGCCGGATCATTGCCGAATCGCCGGAGAAGGATCGCCAAACCCTGCCCTCTACTACTTCGAAGAGCGCACTATGCAGGAGATCGGCGACGCGCTGGGCATCAGCGAATCGCGGGTCTCACAGATTCACAGTATGGCCGTGAACCGCCCGCCTGCGCATCCGCCTGCAGGAGTTGATGAACTCACCAAGCGTCGAGTCGAAGCGCGCCTCAGCCGCAGTGGCAGCTTCCTGAGATAAAGAGCGATTGAGGAAGTTCAGTGGGGACTGGTCAGGATCGTCTCTTCGGGGTCAACAAGAAGTCGCTTGGCCCCTTGCGGGGCAGTTAGGCGAAAAGAACTTTCTGGGCCGTCGGCAAAAACCCGCCCCAGGAAAACCCGCCGATCGCCCGGCATGGTGGCATAGATAGGCACTGAGGTTACAAGTTCTTTAGGCGCGTCCTTCTGCAGGATCGTGCCACTTACCGCAACCGAACTTTCCTTGGTAGTCATTCTGACGCCTTGCAGTTGGAAACGTGGCAACGCGGTGCCATTCACCCAGCCCCCGTAAAACCAGTCCAGCGATTTCCGGCCTTCATACCGGTCGGATTCCGGCAAGTCTTCCGCGAAGACCTGCAGAAGCTGCCAAGTCGTGATCGGTTTCCCCGCGTAGCGTTCCCGGACTCTGCGCAACGCCCGCACAAAAGGTTCTACCTCGTCCTGGTTAGAAGCCCGGCTCTTCCGCTGATCAGCGGCCCAGGAATCGTTCAAGATATGTCGCAGCATATGGAAGAGCCAGGTCCCACGCCCATAGCTGATGGCTTCATAGCCCTCCGGAAATTCCGACGAAGACAACCTCACTCCGAGTGTGACTGGGCCCGCATCCTTCAGCACGGCGCCTGTCTTGTTCTTGTGCATCAGGTCCTCACGATATTTCTCCATGGCAAGGCGAAAGTTGGCCGGATTCTCCGATTCCAGCAACATCAACGAACAGTAGCTCGCCAATCCTTCAAACATCCACTGGTCGCGGTAACCCTTCCAAAAAACCAGATCACCCCACCACTGGTGAGCTGTCTCATGCGCCGTAACCTGCTGATCGAGAATCTCATTGGCGGCACTCAGGTGGAGATGGGATCTTTCCTCCGGCGACAGGAAAGCAAAGCTGGAGAGAAAGACGAGCCCCGGCCAGCCTTGGCTCACGAGGCCGGGCATTTGGGTTAGTTCGAGCGTGCTGTAGGGAAAGACTCCGAAGCGCTGTGAGAAAAATTCCACCGCGCGCGAGGCCGTATCGGCGACCACCTGCGCGTTGCGGGCCGGTGAGGGTGGTGGCGGTTGCGCCACCACCACGGTCCGGGACGGCTGCGGCCGCACCGATGGAACCGTAGGGACGACCACGGCCTCGGGCTCGGCCTTGGGGAAGGAGCGTTCGACGCCTGTGGCCGCATAGGTTTCCACCGTGGTCTTTCCGGCTTCCGCGACTGCTTTGGTATATCGGCCGAGGTTGAAACCGGCGACTGGAATGGGACGCTCTGTAACCCATCGGCTCACCTGCTCTCCCTCAACTCCAGTTCGCGAAGGCTTGACGGGTTCTTCGCTCGCCCGCTTCCCGGTAGCCAGCAGAGTCCATCCGGGCGGATATTGGAACTGCAGATCGAAGTCAGCTGCCGCTAAACCTCGGTTGGGATACCAGGTTCCGCGTGCGCCAACGTAGAGCAGGCCGCCACCCGCTTCGGAAAGCACATCCCCGGCGTAAGAGAAGGTGAGTTCCATCTTCTGTCCGGTACGGATTGGCTGTGGAAACACTACGGCCAGAATGTCATTGCCTCGCCGGGCCAGTTGCGAGCCCTCCAGCGCCTGGTTCTGAATGAGCTCGACCGGTCGCCCGTTCGCCTTGACCTCAGCGACCTTGAGAAAGCGCGACAACTCAAACAATAGCGCCCGGGCCCCGCCCCCAAGCACCTCCACTTGCAAAGAAGCGTCGGCACGCAGCGTGGTGGGCGGTTTCACCTCCGCGCGGATCCGATAGCTTCGGATCGCAATCTCATCCTTTGGCTGTTGCTCGGCAGTGAGCGCTTCTGCGGGCCGCGTGGGGAATGCCGCCCAAACATTGTAATAATTGACAGTATCGACTCGTTTCTGCTGCGCGACCGCAATCTGCTCGCTCGCAGTGGAATCGTAGTAAGCGTCAAAACTGCCGAGTTTTATTCCTTGCACTCGGGCATGCAGGAAGCGGTCCGAAACACTGAAGGAACCAGCTGTCGCCCTGGGCGCTTCCGTGGCAACGGAAGGCAGGAACCTGCTGAACGTCACAAACAGCCGCAGCGCGTCCCATTCCGCCAGGTTATGCGCCGCTTGGTCCCATTTCGCTGCGAAATCTTTTCCATCGGGTAAGGGACGCAGATCGGGTTGCAGTTCCACAAAGATGTCGTCATTAAAGCGAAAGTAAGCTGTGTCGAATCTCTCTTCCAGGATCGCGGCTCCTGTGAAGAGCATCATGGAGGCGCGTTCGGCCTGGTTCGGCGGCACTACAAGGATTTCGCCATCTCCTTCGAAAAAGGCTCCTGTGATGCGGCCGTTGACATCCTGGGTGAAGGCAATGGTTCCGTCATCCAGGCTGATGTGGAGTTGATCGCGATCGAGTGAGGCGTCGCGCACCTGGTACACCCGCTTGGGATCCAACCCGACGGCGCGCAGCTGCAAATACAATTGCTCGGCAGCCTTCTGATTGTTTTGCGCCTGAATGGTGACGTTAGTCGAAGCCGGGAGCTGCTCTTGCTGGCTGAGAGCCGTACTCGCCAGGCCGGCGCAGAAGAACAAGAGCAAGGCCGTTCGGCCGATTCCCCTGAGTACTTCGGTCACTACAGACGCTCCTTCGCCTGTTGCTAGAATGCGCTCTTGTGAGGCTTCGTGTCATCTTCTTCTGCCTGGTAGTCGCCGGGCCGGCGGCTAGTTCCGCTGATGTCATTCATCTGAAAAACGGCCGCCAAATCTGGGCAGACCGGGTACGGGAAAACGGCGCACACCTGGAATACGATGTAGGGGACAACTCCTACGCTATCCCTAGCACCCTGGTCGATCGGGTGGAAGCGGGCGGCGTCGCTCCCGATATTGCATCTTCGCCCCAGAATTCCGGGCACGGCCTTCCCACTTTCGTTCCCAATAGCGACATCGACGTCGACGTCGACGGCGACCTGCCGGCAAAGATCATTCACGAGGGATACGTTGACGCCGACGCGCTCGCTTCCCTAGAACACACCGCCAAGCCGGCTATCACGGCGGCGGGTTATTTCATTGCAGGGAAGCACGAATTCGACCGCGGGAATTTTCCCCAGGCGCGGACATACCTGGATACTGCGCTGGGGCTTCAACCGGACAGCCCGACCATCCTCAATTATTACGCCGCCGCGCTAGTCCGCATAGGGATGGCCAAACAGGCCATTTCTTATGCCGAGCGCTCTACGCGGCTGGCTCCCAATTCGGCGGACAGTTTTGCCGTTCTGGGTTTTGTTCAATTTTCCCTCGACCGGAGCAAGGACGCCATTCGCTCCTGGAAGCGTTCCCTGCAGTTGCGGCCGGATCCGGCAGTGGAAGCGTACATTGCCAAGGCTGAGCGGGAGACCCAGGCCGAAGCCGATTTCGCGCAGCGCGCCAGCAGCCATTTCACTCTGCGCTACGAGGGCAAGCAGACTTCAGAAAGTTTGCGGCGCGCTATCCTGAGCACCCTGGAATCGGAGTATGACGATCTGGTTCGCCAGCTGGGCGTGGCGCCGCGGGAAAACATCCCGGTCATTCTTTACACCAATGAGACGTTCTTCGATGTAACTCATGCTCCGGCTTGGAGTGGAGCGGTCAACGACGGCAAGTTGCGCATCCCGGTGAACGGCGTTGAGTCCGTGAACTCCGAGATGGCGCGGGTGCTGAAACACGAATTGGCCCACTCGTTCATTGATCAAATTTCTCATGGGCGCTGCCCGCAGTGGCTGCACGAAGGAATTGCGCAGGCCGTCGAACCAAAAACGGTGAGCAGCGATGGGCGTCGTCTGGCAGAGCTCTTTTCCGCCGACCGCGAGATTCCCTTTAACGCCCTCGAGGGTAGTTTCATGCGGTTCTCGACGATGGAAGCGATCCTCGCCTACGATGAATCGCTGGCGGCCGTGGAGTACATCAATGACACTTACGGTATGAGTGAACTGCGACGCATCCTGCAGAGAATCGGGGACGGGAGCCCAACCGAAGTTGCCCTGCGCAGCACTATCCATTCTGATTACGGACAATTGCAAAGAGAGGTCGGCAGGTTTCTGCTCAGCAAGTACGGCTCCTAGCACTCTGTTCTCCGGCGCCCCAATAAATGCTGGACACACCCTCTCCTGGTTAATGTATTGTTTGTAGCTCCAACTTGGGCAAGGCCATGCAACTGCGATTCCTTCGAAAAAGAAAAGTTCGCGGGCCCGCCGGGCGCCAGCCGGCGCCGATTGCTATTCCCCGGATGAAGGACGCTGAAATGGCGGCGGTCTACCACGGGGAACGAATGGGTGGGGATTTCTACGACTTCTTGCGAGTCAGCCCCCATCTTGTGCTGTTTGGCTTGCTCGACGTGGCGGGACGTCATCAGGAGAACCAGAATATCGTTTCGGCCGCTCAACAGACTTTTCGGACGATGGGAGCGAAGCTGTTTTCCAGCGACGACATTAACGAATCCAATGCCATGCTTGAACTGTCGCTTGAGCTCAATCGGACCGTCATGGATGCCGCGGGTGGCGTTCGCTCCTGCCCGGCTTTCGTGGGGGCTTACAACGAACTGTTAGGCACGGTCTGCTATAGCAACGCCGGTCACACTCCCGCCCTTCTGCGCGATCGAACCGGGATTACACAACTACCTGCTACCGGACTGCCGTTTGGCCTTTTTTCCCATGTAACCCACGATGCCCCGACGGCTGCTCTGGAACCCGGAGGGGCGCTATTGTTGGTTTCCCGAGGTGTCACGGAAGGAAAATGCAGCGGAGAAGAATTCGGGCTGGAACGCGTGGAGCAAAGTCTTCAAAGAGCTACCCTTTCCAATGCCGAGCAGCTCTGCGGCGAAATACTGGACAGCGTGGAAAGTTTTATGTGCGCACCTCCTACCCACAACGATGTCACGGCGCTGGCGCTGCTGCGCCTCGCTGCTGCCAAAGCCGCTACCTCGAATGCCTGAATCCACGGCTTGTCACTGATGCCTTGATCGTCTTCGGCGAATGATTTTTCTTGCGGGCACCTTGGCTGGGGGCGCAGGAGCAGTGGGCGACAGTTCCTCAGCTGTGACAAAGATCGGTTCAATATCGGTGGGGATCGCTGTCAGCCGATCCAAGGCGCGCTTCACGACCGGACGAATCACACCCAAATCATCCAGCATCTTCTTGGCTCCGGCGTAATCCCCCTCCGCTTCGATCGTGAGCAGGTCGTGGTCCAGGTCGCGAACGGCATCCTTAACCTTTGTCATGTCGACGCTGAAGGTGCCGTCGCCATGGGGCACAAAGGCGCCTTTATCCAGCAAGTAATTAAGCTGCACTGCCATGCCTTTGCCGTGAGCATCATTCAAGCCAAAGCGGAGGCTGCGAAACGACGAGGCCAGAAAAGTCACGTACAGCTGCCGCTCCGCAGCTTCGTCAGAGGGCAGCGTACCGCCCAACCCCATCTCCTTGTTGTGGTCCATCATGTATTGCAGGGCGAACAGTCCTGTCACGTCGGCCTTTGCCTCCTCGATGGCACTATAGAGTTCCTTTAGTTCCTTTCGCGGATTAGTATCCCGGCCGTCAATCTTAATCCCATGGGGACCTAAACCGTGCATCAACTCGTGGGCCACGGTGTGTGTGAAAAACGAATCAAAGTTCACGTCCAGCATGGCGGTTCTGGATAGCGTCTTCATGGCGACCGGCACCAGGACACTGTGGAACTTTGCCTCCTGCACGTTCTTCAGCATCACCCGCTTGCTGCCTTTTTGCTGGACCACGCGCTCGTCATTGGGCAAGTTGTAGGCTGCGGTCTGCACGCCGTGCGCGCCATCTCCAGCGCTGAGAATCTGGTCGACGACGCGGATGGGTGCTGCCCCTCCCAATTTTGGATTGCGGTATTGAGAGTCAATAGGAAGGTTGTCCTCAATCTCTTGCAAGTGCTTCGTGAAGGCAGAAAGCTTGGCCGTCTCCTTGTCGTCGCGCAGGTTGATGTAGCCTTCGAAGGCTGCCTTGTAGCCGAACAATTCGTCGTTGTACGTCTCGTAAGGACCGATAGTGATGTCCAGCGGAGCATCGAGATCCATCCACGCCATATCGCTCTCGTAGTAATCGTTGGAGAGAAAGGCATCGGCTCGCGTGGTCAGGAATTTCTTCAGTGACGCATTGTCAGTGAGTCCTGCCGCCTCGCGCAGCAAGCCCGCCGCGCGTGTCAGGTCGTCTTTATATTCCTCGCTGTAGGGCACGATGATCATCGAATCGTGCAGCTTCTCAGGAGGGCCGAGGAAGCCTTTGGGTTTAGGCAACGGAGTCTTGGAGCGAATCACGGTGAAGAAACCTTTGGCCTGTTCCTGCTCTTCGGGCGTCAAAGAAGAAAGCCAGCGCTCAAAGTCCTCCTTAGTCATGTCCTCGGGGTAGAAGTTTGCCCCTTTGGGTTTTCGAGACGGCACCCCGCGCAGGAAACTTTTATATTCGTCAATATCTGACCAGGGTCCCTTGTTGATCCAGAAATAATGAAAGTGGGCACGGCCGAGAGGAGTCTTATCTTTTTCCAGGCGCTGGTACAGAGCCAAATTCCCGCTCCACAGCTGTTTCATGAAGACATCATTCAGGACGCGTGCTGCTTCAATGAGCTTAACCAGCGCCTGGCGGTCGCCACTGGAGAGGCCGGAGATATCAACCCGCATCGGAGCGGGCGCGAAGCGGCTGGCCATCTTATCCAGTTGCGCCTGCCCGGGAACCGTGCTCTGTCCTGCGGCAACATTGGCGGTGAGTCCCAGCATCAGTAGAAAGAGAATGAATGTCTTCATCAACAAAGCCTCGCGGCGGCTATTCTGCTTCCCGATCGCGCCAGCAAAACTGACAATGATAACAGGAGGCGCTGTGGCCGCTGATCGCACACCGATGTACAATTTGGGAAGGGGATGCCAGGAACTCTCAAATCCGAGTAGCCACTTGGCCCCTGAATTCTAATGAGAAACCGCCTTTGTCTGTTCGTAGTTGCTTGCCTCGCCGTCGTGCCCGTCAGCTTGAGCGCGGACTCGGTGGTGGAGGAAATCATTGCCCGCGTTAACAACCAGATCATCACCCGTGCCGAGTATCTCCGTGAAAAAGAACAACTGAAGCAGGAAGTGCAGCAACAGGAGCCCGGCAATGTCGACAAGGCGTACGCCGAGCGGGAGAAAGACGTGCTGCGCGGCCTGATCGATCAGGATTTGTTGCTGGACAAGGGTAAAGATCTGGGCATTACGGCGGATACCGACCTGATTAAAAGGCTAGACGAGATTCGTAAGCAGATGAACCTGGAATCCATGGAGGATCTGGAAAAGGCTGCGCAGGCGCAAGGCGTTTCCTTTGAGGATTTCAAGCAGAACCTGCGCAACAGCATCATCACCCAGAAGGTGATCGGACAGGAGGTCGGCTCCCACATCCAGGTTACCAAGGAAGAAGAGCAGCAGTTTTACGACCAGCACAAGGACGAGTTGCAGCAACCAGAAACAGTTCGGCTAAGCGAAATTCTGGTATCCACTCAGAAGGCAGCGCCGGGCGACAAAAATGCCCCCACTGACCCCGATCCGCAGCAGCTCGCAACCACCGAGACGAAGGCGAAAGAATTGCTGGACCAGATCCAGAAAGGCGCGAAGTTTGAGGATGTCGCTAAGAAGAGTTCTGACGGTCCTACGGCGGCTCAAGGTGGCGACCTGGGCGAATTTAAGCGTGGCGTTCTTTCCAAAGAACTCGAAGACAAAACTTTCGCCATGAAGCCGGGCGATGTTTCCGATGTGATCCGCACCAAGCAGGGCTTCGTAATCCTGAAGGTCACCGAGCATGCCCAAGCAGGCGTGCCGGCGCTGAAAGAAGTTGAGCCGAAGGTTCAGGAAGCGCTGTACATGCAGAAGCTTCAGCCGGCGCTTCGCGACTATCTCACCAAACTTCGCGAGGAAGCATTCATCGATATCAAACAGGGCTACGTTGACACGGGCGCCAGTGCCAAGCAGACCAAGCCCGTTGAAACCACGGTCAAAGAAGCCTCCGCCAAGAAACTCAAAAAGAAGAAGAAGTTCGGCCTCTTTTAGTTTAAGCTGAGCGCAACGGGGACGGGCGCCAGGACTCGTCTGCGTCCGTTCCCCCGTGAACAGGCATGAAGGACTTCTACATCTCCGACGCAGCGCAGCAGGAAAACAAGGTGATCACGTCCAGTTTCGTGGTTGCCGTCAAGCAGGTAAAGCCCCGAAAAACTGGCGAACCCTATCTGGCGCTCACGCTTGCTGATCGCAGCGGACAGATCGAAGCCAAGATGTGGGACAACGTGGACACCTGCATCGACGCCTTCGAGCAGGACGAGTTCATCAAGGTCAAAGGCCTTATTAATAAGTACAACCACCGCTTCCAGCTCACCATCCACAAGCTGCGGCGCCTGGAAGAGTCCGAAATTGAGTTTTCCGATTACCTGCCCACAACCACCAAGGACATTGATGAACTGTGGCGCGCACTGGTCGATTTTGTGGCCAGTTTTCAGGACCCTTATCTCAAGGCCCTCATACAAGCCTTCATGACCGATCCGGAAATTGCGGCCGCTTATCGCACGGCACCCGCCGCCAAAGCTTTGCACCACGCCTACATCGGAGGGTTGTTGGATCACGTGGTCTCACTGTTTCGCTCCTGCGACTTGATTTGCAAGAACTACCCGCAGATCAACCGCGACCTGCTGCTGACAGGGGCGTTCTTGCACGACATCGGAAAGATCCACGAGTTGACCTACAACCGCGCTTTTTCCTACACCACGCGCGGGCAATTGCTGGGGCACATGATCATCGAGTTGGAGATGCTGCACCGGAAAATGGAATTCGTGCCCAATTTTCCGCCCGAGCTGAAAACGCTGCTCGAGCACCTGATCATCAGCCATCATGGACAATACGAGTTTGGCTCGCCCAAGCTTCCCATGTTTCCCGAAGCGCTCATGCTGCACTATCTCGACGACCTGGATTCCAAGATGGAAAGCATGCGCGCCCATTTTGAACGGGAAGCAGGCCAGGAAACACCCTGGACCAGCTACAACGGATCGCTGGGCCGGCCCTTGCTGAACTCGGGCAAATTCCTTCGTCAGGCGGGCGCGCACGAGGCACCGGTTGCTGAAAAAACCGGGGCAGCGTCCGTAACTGAGTCGGCCCCGTTGCCCGGCTTGGAGCCGAGCAACGGGAATCATGATGCCGCGGCTGCGGTGGCATCGCCGGCGATAGCAACGAATAAGCAGTAGTCGCACGCGCTCTGGCCTTGCGCTGAAGTCATTTGTGCGGCCTATCAGGTTCTTGATAAATCATCACGAGGAGGTCTGTATGCGCTCCCGTTGGATCGCAATCACAGTAGCCCTTTATCTTTCATTAGTTCTACTCGCCTGCAGTAGCAAACCTTCCGAACCAACCAGCACCAGCGAGAATGCTCCTGGAAGCACAGAAAAGGCCAAGGGCGAGAAAACCGAAAAGACCAGGGCGGCGGTTAAACCCGTGGTGGTGCCCGCCGGCACCGTGATCACGGTTCGCCTGGGACAGGCCGTTGGTTCGAAGATCAGTCAGCCGGGACAATCATTTTCCGCCACAGTCGCGGCTCCCGTGGAAATCGACGGCAAGGTGGTGATTCCGGCCGCAGCTAGTGCGACGGGCACGGTGGTCGATGCCAAGCCTCTGGGCAGGTTCAAAGGAGGCGCTGTTCTCCGGCTCAAACTGGACTCGATTGAAGTGAACGGCACGGAGCGTCCGGTCGAGACTTCCGCGGTGGTTCGTTCGGCCAAGGGCAAGGGCAAACGCACGGCTGTGCTGGCGGGTGGCGGAGCTGGACTCGGAGCCCTTATTGGCGGCCTGGCCGGCGGAGGCAAGGGAGCTGCGATCGGGGCAGTCGCGGGAGCCGGCGCTGGGACCACCGGTGCCGCTTTCACTGGCAACAAGGATATTGTCCTGCCCGCTGAGTCGGCCCTCAGTTTCAAGCTGCAGCAGCCGCTAGAAATTAAATAGCTGTCAGCTTTCAGCTATCAGCTTCACCACACGATTGGACATTTGTCTTTGCCGACAGCTGATAGCTGAAAGCTTGTCCCATGCTAGACTTTCACCGCTTTCGCGTCCTGACCTTCGACTGCTACGGCACCCTCATTGACTGGGAGAGCGGGTTGTTCGCCGCCCTGCGTCCGATTTTGGCGCGTCATGGAGCCACGCTGGACGAGGTTCGTCTTCTGGAACTTTATGGCGAATTGGAGGCGCACGCCGAAGAAGGAGAATTTCGAACTTATCGCGCGGTGCTCCGCTCTGTGGTGCGCGGGTTCGGCCAAAAGCTGGGGTTCACGCCTACGGAGGAAGAGGAACGGTCTTTACCGGAGTCACTAAAGAATTGGAAACCCTGGCCTGATACGGTGGCGGCTCTAGAAAAACTCAGGACCAGGTACCAGCTCGCGATCATTTCCAACGTAGATGATGAATTGTTCAGTTCGACGGCACAGCACCTGCAAGTTAAGTTTGATCACGTTATCACCGCTCAGCAGGCGCGCTGCTACAAGCCAGCCTTGGCTATTTTTCAGCTGGCCCTGCAACGAATCGGCGCCGCGCCCGAGCAAGTGCTCCACGTTGGCCAGAGTATTTATCACGACGTGATTCCAGCCAAGTCGTTGGGGATGTCCACGGTGTGGGTGAACCGTCCATCACCCCGTACGGCTGTGGGTGCGGTGAAGCGCGCCCACGGACGTCCCGATCTGGAAGTCCCGGATCTGGCTGCTCTCGTGAGAGCCGCGGGGCTAGACTCCTGAATCTTAAGGCGCTGCCATCCTGAGCGGAGCTTGTCCCCGGCACGGGGACGAGCGGAGTCGAAGGATCCCTTGCCAGCTTGCGACAGGCAATGCGACAAACAGGCATTTCTGTTCCGACGCCTGAAGTGGAAGATGTTTGCGCCGCATTGTGATGACGCCCGCAGGCGAGCGATCCTTCGCTCGCTCAGGATGACCGCTTGACCTTTCGCCCGAGGCAAAGCAACAACTGATTTGTTGGTTACGCGCTGGCAGGAAGGCTGACGATTTTCTTCTGGATGGCGTAGGTTACGAGCTGCGCTTTGTTGTGAATATCGAGTTTGCGCATCAGATTGAACTTGTGAGCTTCCACCGTTTTGGCGCTCAGCCCCAGCAGGTCGGCAGCCTTCCTCACGGAATTGCCTTCTGCTAGGAGCTTCACGACCTCGCGTTCCCGAGGCGTAAGAAGGGAATTGGACTTTGACCGGGATTCTCGGCCATTGAGCCGCAAATCCTCTACTACTTTCCCCAGCACGCGCGCGCTGAAGTAGTTGCCTCCGTGATAAACCTCGCGCACCGCGCCGAACAGCTCCGGCACCGGCGTATCCTTCAGGACATATCCTGACGCGCCTGCTTTGAAACACTGCATCATGTAGTCTTCATCTTCGTACATCGTGAGGAAGATGATCTTGGTGGCGGGCACCTCTTTTTTCATGACTCGCACAGCATCGAACGAGGACAACCCGGTCATCCCGATATCCATGAGCACGATATCAGGCCGTAATTCCCGAACCTTTTCCAACGCTTCCGACGCATTTCCGGCGTCGGCGACAACTTCAAAATCCTGCTCGCCCTGCAAAAGACGGCTTACACCTTGGCGGAGCAAAACATGATCGTCCACTACTAAGCATCTGATCTTATTCATTCCTGCACCATTTTGAACACAATACTACAAGGAACAAAATATTAAACCACGCGAGCATATTAGACAGGCCAGAGGAATCGCGAAGCGGCAGAACCTAGCGAGCCGAACGGCTGGGAACGGCGAGTAAATTCGCTCTGATTAATTTTAAGTGTTCTTATTTTACCCTTTTTGGCTCGCACATGCTACCCGCAAACGCTTCGATGTGGCGGTTTGTGCTGACACTGCAGGATTTAGCACCCATCGGATACAATCCAAGATTCACATGCTGCGTTACTTTACCAGCGGGGAGTCCCACGGCGAAGCCTTGGTTGCGGTCCTGTCTGGACTGCCCGCCGGCCTCAAAGTCGATCAGGCGTTTCTGGACCACGAACTCTGGCGACGACAGCAAGGGTACGGCCGCGGGGGACGGATGAAGATTGAGCGCGACAGGGCGCACATTCTTTCTGGCGTGCGGAACGCCATGACGATCGGGTCTCCCATCTCGATCCTGCTGGAAAATAAGGATTGGAAGAACTGGCAGGAATCTTTGCCAGTAGGCCGAGGAGATCCGGAAAAACACAAGCGGGTTGCTTCTCCACGGCCCGGACACGCCGATTTGGCCGGCGCTCTCAAGTACAACTTCCCGGAGGCCCGCTACGTGTTGGAACGGGCTTCGGCTCGCGAATCGGCGGCGCGGGTCGCGATTGGCGCGCTGGCGAAGCTCTTCCTCCGGGAACTTGGGATTGAGGTGCTGAGTCACGTGATCGCGGTTGGAGCAACAACGATCGCAGATAAAGAGATCCCATGGGAGCAGATCCGGCCGCTCGCCGCTCGCGAAGAGATTCTGCTCAGTTGCGCCGATCCAGAAGCCGAGCAACGCATGAAGGAAGAAGTTGATGCAGTCCTGAAAACTGGAGATTCGGTTGGGGGCGTATTCGAAGTTGTGGCACACGGCGTTCCGCCAGGGCTCGGTACCTACGCCCAATGGGATGAGCGATTGGATGCGCTGCTGGCGGGTGCAGTCATGTCGCTGCAAGCGGTTAAAGCGGTGGAAATCGGAATCGGCGTGGCGGCAGCGGGTTCGCCGGGCTCGGCCGTACACGATGAAATAGGCTACGAGAAGTCGTCCGGGTTTGCCGGATTCACGCGTTCCAGGAATCATGCCGGCGGCATCGAAGGTGGTGTTTCTAATGGCGAAGAAATCCGGATTCGCGGTTATTTGAAGCCGATTTCCACTTTACGGCGTCCCCTGCAGTCGGTTGACTTCGCCACGCGCGCGCCGGTGAAAGCCGCCTATGAGCGCTCCGACGTCTGCGTGGTTCCGGCGGCCGGTGTGGCTGCTGAAGCTATGGTTGCACTGACTCTGGCGCGCTGCGGCCTCGAGAAGTTCGGCGGCGACTCCATGGGAGAGACTCTGCGTAATTTTCAAGGCTACTGCCAGCAGATAAAGAACTACTAGATGATCTATCCCATCGTTAAGTTTGGCGCTCCGGTCCTGGAGAAACCTGCTGCCCCGGTCACCGTCTTCGACGAGGAGTTGAAGAAATTGGTCGAAGACATGTTCGAGTCCATGTATGCCGCGCATGGGGTTGGGCTGGCCGCGCCTCAGATCGGCATTTCCAAGCGGCTCGCGGTCGTCGACGTCACGTTCAAGGAAGACCCAAACGCCAAGCTAGTCCTGGTGAATCCGGAAATCATTCACACCGAGGGGCGTCAAAACCAAAATGAGGGCTGCTTGAGCATCCCGGAGTTCCGCGAACCGGTGACGCGCCCACGCAAGGTCACAGTCCGGGCACAGGATGTGCATGGCAATGTCTTCGAGAAAACTGGCGAGGACATACTAGCCCGTGCCTTCCTGCACGAGACCGATCATCTCAACGGCAAGCTTTATATTAGTCACCTGAGCGCGCTGAAGCGTGATCTGATGAAACGCAAGATCCGCAAACTAATGAAAGCCGGACAATGGTGAGGACTGCGCCTTGAATAGTCATCCACCATTACCTTGTCATCCTGAGCGAAGCGAAGGATCTCTGCATTTCTGTATAGCCCGGTTGAAAGCTAGCGCATCATGAACCTGGTCTTCTGCGGCACGCCGCGCTTCGCCGTTCCCACGCTGAAAAAACTAATGGAGGCCGGATTCGCTGTGCGTCAGGTAGTCACGCAGCCGGACCGGCCGCGCGGGCGAGGACTCGAGCTTTTCCCCTCCGCGGTCAAGCAGTATGCACTGGAGACAGGCCTGGCCCTTTCCCAACCCGACAAGATCAAGAACAATGAAGAGTTTCGATCTCAGCTTGCCGCTGTCAGGCCGGATGCGATCATTGTGGTCGGTTATGGACGGATCATCCCGCAATGGATGATTGACCTGCCGCCCCTGGGCAACATCAACCTGCACGCCTCGCTTTTGCCAAAGTACCGTGGCGCCGCTCCCATCCAGTGGGCCATTGCATCGGGCGAGACTCTAACCGGTGTGACGAGCATGCGCATCGACGCCGGCCTTGATACCGGCGACATCTTATTGCAGAGGGAAATTCCAATCGCTCCGGACGACACGGCAGAAACCCTGGCTCCTCACCTGGCAACGCTGGGCGCTGAGCTGATGCTCGAGACCCTGAAGGGACTTGAGGCCAACATGATCCAGCCAAGGCCGCAGGATCATTCGAAGGCTACGCTCGCTCCGATTCTCAAGAAGGAAGACGGCCTCATCGACTTCAATCGCTCCGCCGTCGAGATCGTCAACCGGTTGCGGGGCTTCCAGCCCTGGCCGGGAGCGTACACGAAATTCCGTGGCAAGAACCTGGCCGTGGTTGCGGCAAAATCGTCGGCCGTCGCCGTGCCCATCGGCGAGATCAAGATCCAAGGGGATCGGATATTTGTTGGCTGCGGCGCCAATACCTCGCTGGAGTTGCTGGAGGTCCAGTTGGAGGGAAAGAAACGAATGTCGGCTCGCGATTTCCTGCACGGCTACCACATATCTTCCGGCGAGCGCCTTGAATAAGAATCATTACAATTCTGTCATGCTGAGCGAAGTCGAAGGACCCCTTAGCCGTATGCGCTACTGCGGAAGTGGCAAGGCATTTTCACCAATCACTGAGCAGCACGGTGAGAATGCCTTTCAACCTCACAGATGGCCCACACAAGTAAGGGGTCCTTCGACTCGGGCTGAAGCCCTCGCTCAGGATGACAACCAGTAACGGGGATCGCTCTAATGAACGCAGCCAGGCAAATCTCCAAGTGCGTTTCCCCGGCTCGCGCTGCCGCTTTCGATATCCTCCTCCGAATCGAGGAGCAAGACGCCTACGCTTCCGAACTCCTGCATGCCTCGCCATATAAGAACCTGTCCTCCGCCGATCATGGCTTAATGACCGAACTCGTCATGGGAGTTCTCCGTTGGCAGTCGGTATTGGACAACGCAATCTCCCAAGCATCCTCCCAGAAAATCCAGAAACTGGATCCCGAAGTTCTCATCACACTGCGCATGGCGGAATATCAATTCCGCTGGCTTGAGCGGATACCGGCACGTGCGGCAATCCACGAAAGCGTAGAACTCGTGAAGCGTGCGCGCAAACGTTCAGCAGCGCCTTTTGTGAACGCGGTGTTGCGGAAATTGAGCCTCAAAGCGCAACCACCGTTCGCCTCGGAAGCCGGCCAGCCTCGCGAACTAGCGCCGCTCTACGCGCATCCGGAGTGGCTGGTCGAGAGATGGAATAAGGAGTTTGGCATTGAAATCACTCGCCTGATTTGCAAGCAGGATCAGGAGGTCCCACCAACCACAATTCGCCTGCGTGATCAGAATGCAGCGAAGCAATTGGCCGGGGAGGGAATTCGTTTATCACCGGGTCTGCTGCTGCGGTCGGCAGGTCGGGTGGAATCGGTTGATGTGACCCGGACTCAGGTCTTCCGCGATGGCCGGGTCGCCATTCAGGACGAAGCCTCGCAATTGGTTGCAACCCTCGTGGGGCATGGCTCCCGGATGCTCGACTGTTGCGCCGCCCCCGGAGGCAAGACTTCGATTCTGGCGGATCGCAATCCAAAAGCCAATATCGTAGCTGTGGAATTGCACTCACACCGCGCCCGCTTGCTTCGCAAGCTGGTTCGTGCGGGAAACGTAACTGTGATAGCTGCCGATGCGCGGCAACTCCCTTTCTCCGGCGACTTTGATGGCGTGCTCGCCGATGTGCCGTGTTCGGGCACGGGAACGTTGGCGCGGAACCCGGAAATCAAGTGGCGGCTGAAGCCGGAAGACTTGCAGGATCTGCAGGCACGACAGATTGCCATTCTGAATTCAGCCATGTCGCGAGTTGCTCCTGGCGGCAAACTCGTTTATTCCACCTGTTCCCTGGAGCAGGAAGAAAATTCAGACGTGGTCGAGCAAGCCCTGACCTCCAACAGCTCATTTCGTCTGCTCGAGTGTCGCCAAGAACTACAGAGCTTGCAGGAAGAAGGCGAACTGGTTTGGAAGGGTCTCGATTCCCTTATCAGGGGGCCGTACTTCCGCAGCATTCCCGGAGTTCATCCCTGCGATGGTTTTTTCGCTGCGATTTTGCAAAGAAAAGCCGCCACGGATTGACACGGATCACACGGATCAGCGACTCACTTCAAAATTCACCGCCGACCCGGCACTGATCTTCTGACCGGCAGCAGGATTCTGCGACACGATCAAGCTTGCCGGCGAAGGCGTCGGTGCGGGCGCTGGTGTTAACGAAGGCTGATCGGTGGGAGTCTGGCCGGCAGTGGTCACGGTCACGGTTCCCACTCGCATGCCTGCGTCCTGGAGAATGCTGGTCACAGAGCCTAGCGGTTGGCCCACAAAGTTGGGCATTACGTAGGCGGGTTGGTCGGGAGCCGCGGTGATCAGCAGACTTATGCGCGGGGCCGAGACTCCGCTGGCCTTCGGTGGTGGGGTTTGTGACAAGACTTGATCGGCGGGCGCGTTTGGGATCCGGATGATGGCGGTCGCGCCGATGTCGAGGCCACGTCGCTGGATGTTGATTTCGGCGGCACGCGAGGTTTGGCCGGTCACATCCGGGATCGCGATACGCTGTGGTCCCAGGCTTTGCGCTACACGCACCTGCCAGCCGCGCCGCACCTTGGTGCCAGGAGCCGGAACCTGGGACACGATGCTCCCTTCCGGCACGGTGGGGCTGTAGTACTGCCGTTCCACGTCTACCCGCAAACCGCTGGCCACCACCGCTCGTTCTGCTTCCACTGGTGTCATTCCCACCAGCTTCGGGACCACGACTTCATGTCCGTGAATGGCGAGGCGCATGGCGGTCAATGCCGAGACCAGAGCTACCATCAACAGCACCAGCACCAGCATGGCGAGCTTAAAGAAGGATTTCACGACCTGATTATAGCTATCAGCTCTCAGCTGTCAGCTGTCAGCGCTTCCTTTCCTGGGTGTACGATTGTAGATTGCGCGACACGAATCGCTTCATGCAGCAGCATTCGTGGAGAGGATTGTCATGAGCACTACTACTGTTCCAACGGAAAAGACTCGTCTCACGCGGCAGGAAATAAATCGCAAGCACAAAGAATTCATCTTCTCATCGGTCACGAATTACTACGCCGATCCGGTGCCCATGGATCGCGGGGTAATGCAGCATGTGTGGGACGTGGACGGGAACAAGTATCTCGACTTCTTTGGCGGGATCGTCACCATCAGCGTGGGGCACTGCAATCCGCGCGTCACTTCGCGCACCAAGGCTCAGATTGACCGGCTGCAGCACGTTTCCACCAGTTTCCCCAGCGAAGCCATGGTCACGCTGGCGGAGAAGCTGGCGCAGATCACTCCGGGCACGCTGAAAAAAAGTTACTTCACCAACAGCGGCACCGAGGCCAACGAAACTGCCGTCCAGATTGCGCGCATGCACACCGGCAACTTCGAAGTCGTCGCTTTGCGGCACGGTTACAGCGGGCGGTCGTCGCTAGCGCGCGGGCTGACCGGCATGAATAACTGGCGCAAGGGCACGCTCGAGGTTGGCATCGTGCATGCGATGAATCCGTATTGCTACCGCTGTCCTCTGGGCCTCAAGTATCCCGATTGCGAAGTGGCTTGCGTCAAGGACATTGAAAATGTCATCCAGTTCTCGACCACCGGCCGCATCGCGGCGTTTCTGGCGGAGCCGATCCAGGGTGTGGGCGGCTTCATTACACCGCCGAAAGAATATTTCAAAATGGCCTTCAACATCGTGAAGCAGTACGGCGGCGATTTCATTGACGACGAAGTGCAAACCGCCTGGGGCCGCACCGGGCACAAGTGGTTCGGCATCGAGCACTGGGAAGTTGAGCCCGACATTCTCACCTCGGCCAAGGGGCTGGGCAACGGCAATCCGATTGGCTTGACCGTGGCGAAACCCGAGATCGCCGATTCCTTCCAGGGACTCACAATCTCCACCTTCGGCGGAAACCCGGTAGCGTGCGTAACCGCGAAAGCCGTGATCGACGTGATCGAAGAAGACGATCTGCGGACCAATGCGGCGGTCGTTGGCAAACACTTCCGGCAGAAGCTGGAGGAGCTGCAGCAGAAGCATCCGCTGATTGGCGACGTTCGCGGCATGGGACTGATGCAGGCCCTCGAGCTGGTGGAAGACCGCAACAGCAAGCAGCCGTCTCCGGCCGGAACCAATGCGCTGATGGAAGAAGCGCGCAAGCGCGGACTGCTGGTGGGCAAGGGCGGATTTTATGGGAACGTGATCCGTATGTCTCCGCCGTTGAACATCAGCAAGGCTGACGTGGACGAGGCCGCGCGCATCCTGGATGAGAGCTTCACCGCGCTGGAGCAGGCTAAGAAAAAATAAGCATTTGCGTTGCGTTCATGAACGGTAGCGGTCCAGATGAAGAAGGAGTTGCGTGGTTAGTGTCTCTGGTCCTATCGAAGACCGTCGTCGGCATCTGGCGCAAGTTGCAATCGGCGTGGAAGCGGATATTCCAAGCGGGGTGACACTTCGCTACTCGGCGGCCACAGCCGGCAGGGATACCCTCCCCCTCCTAGGCTATCCCGGGACCTCTCCAAACTTCCTGCCCGAACGCCTCAAGCTGCTGCAGACGCAGTTTGGTTTTTACTACGTGTGGCGGTAAACTCAGCCATCGACAAGTTCCGCAAATGGGCTGTTCCACCTGGGCCCTGGTTTCTGCGCAATGCCCGCCACAACCGTGAACATCGGCCAAACGATTTCTCATTACCGGCTGCTGCGCAAGCTGGGCGGCGGCGGGATGGGAGTGGTGTACGAAGCGGAAGACCTCACCCTGGGCCGGCATGTGGCCCTCAAGTTTCTTTCAGATGACCTCGCCGAGGACGCGCAGGCTCTGCATCGCTTTCGCTGGGAAGCGCGCGCCGCTTCGGCCTTGAACCATCCCAACATCTGCACGGTTTACGAGATTGAAGAAGCCGCCGGCCAGACCTTCATCGCCATGGAGTTGCTGGAAGGCAAGACCCTGGGCGAAGTCGTGCGCGGCCGCCCACTGGCTCTGGAGCAGGTGCTGGACTGGGGTATCCAAATTGCGGAAGCGCTCGATGCCGCCCACAGGAAAGGCGTTCTGCACCGCGATATCAAGCCGGGGAACATCTTTCTGCTCCAGCACGGTCCGATCAAGCTGCTGGACTTCGGAGTGGCCAAACCCCTGCTGGAGCGTCGCCTGGCGCAAGCCGTCGATGCGCCCACCTTGGCGCTGTCCGCGATAAGACGGGAGCCTGACGACCGCGGCTTGACTCTGGGCACGGTGAGCTACATGTCGCCGGAGCAAGCGCTGAGCAAAGATCTGGACGCGCGCAGCGACGTTTTCTCCCTGGGCGTGGTGTTGTATCTGATGGGTACCGCCCGACTGCCCTTTGGAGGCCAGACCGCGATGGCGACGTTCGACGCTATCCTGCACCATACGCCGCCGTCGCCCGCACAATTGAACCCTGAGCTGCCGCCAGAACTGGAACGTATCATCAACAAGGCGTTGGAAAAGGATCGCGACTTGCGCTACCAGTCGGCGGCGGAAGTGCGCGCCGACCTGAAACGGCTGAAGCGGGACCTGGAATCAGGACCGCCGGGGGCCTGGGCGCGAACGCCGGCGCCGTCCCCAGGACGAGCACTTTCCATGCGAATGATGGTTCTGGGCGCCATTGCGGTGGCGGCGGCCGCCGTGGCCCTGACCCTATGGTTGCGGTCGCCCGCCACGCCCGCACGGGTACTGTCCTCGCTGCAATTAACCAGCGACGCCCTGCCCAAGTCCTCGCTGGTTACTGACGGCGCGCGCATCTATTTTGCCGAAGAGAAAGGCGGGCAGTTCCTGCTGCAGCAGGTATCAACGGCGGGCGGGGAGAGCGCCCCCCTGGCGACGCCTCTTGCCAGCACCGAGATTTATGACATCTCGCCCGATCATTCGGCGCTGCTGATAGCCAGCGAAGCGGGCGGCACCCAAACCGAGACGCCACTGTACCAACTGCCCATTCCGGCAGGATCGCCGCGCCGGGTGGGCAATGTGCTTGCCCACGCCGCCACCTGGACGCCCGATGGCCAGTACATTGTGTATGGCAACGGTTCCGACCTGTACGCGATCCGCGCGGACGGCAGTCAGGCACGCAAGCTGACCACGCTCCACGGTGCTGCCATGGACTTACGTTTCTCTTCCGACGGCCACTGGATTCGCTTCACGCTGCAAGATGCTGAGAACAACATTTCCGCGTTGTGGGAAGTGCAGGCTGACGGCAAGGGACTTCGTCCCGTGTTTCCCGCGGGATGGAACCAGCCTTCGCAAGAGTGTTGTGGAAACTGGACGCGCGATGGCAGATATTTCTTTTTTGAAAGCTCGCGGGGCAGCAGCCATGACATATGGGCGCTGGCGGAAACGGGCTCGCTGCTGAGCGGGCGCAGCAATCTTCCGCAGCAGTTGACGGCCGGGCCGCTGGCTTTTCTCTCTCCTGTCCCCGGCAACGATGGCAAGAAGCTGTTCGTAGTGGGACAGCAGTTGCGATTTGAGCTGCAGCGCTACGATCAGAATGCGCGTCACTTTCTGCCCTATCTGAGTGGTATATCCGCCGGCGAACTGGACTTCACCCGCGACGGACAGTGGCTCACCTATGTAAGTTATCCCGACCACACCCTGTGGCGCCGTAAGCTGGATGACAGCGAGCGCGCGCAGCTCACCTATCCTCCTCTGCAGGTGCATCTGCCGCACTGGTCGCCCGATGGCAAACAGATCGCCTTCATGGCTGCACAACCGGGCCAGCCGTGGAAGCTGTACCTGATCTCCTCCCAGGGAGGCACCCCGCAGCCGTTGACCAAGGAGGAGGTGAACGAGAGCGACCTCACCTGGATGCCCGACGGCAAGTCGTTGGTATACGGCCATATGCCGTGGCTGCAATACGCCAATTCATCCGAGTCGGGGATTGAGATTCTGAACTTGGACACACGGCAAATCTCGTCCGTGCCGGGCTCCCAGGGCCTTTTCAGCCCGCGGGTATCGCCGGATGGACGCTATCTGGTGGCGTTGACTGCGGACTCCAAGAAGTTGATGCTGTACGACTTCGCCTCCCGGAAATGGTCGCAACTGGCGCAAGCTACCTTCGCCTATAACAGTTGGTCCCATGACAGTCGCTACGTTTACCTGGAAGATTACAGCCAGGGAGACGACATCGTCCGGGTGAGCGTGCAGGGCGGGCCACTGCAGCGGCTGGAAAGCGTGAAAGATGTGCCCCGAGGTTCAGACCCTTGGGCCTCCTGGCTGGGGTTGGGGCCGGACGATGCTCCTCTGCTTATGCGTGACCAAAGCACCCAGGAAATTTATGCTCTCGATCTGCAGCTGCCCTGAATCGGTCCGTAAATTATTGAGCCACGTCCAACAGAAGTCCGTCACCATCGCCCTGAAACAGGGGAAGAAAAAAGAAGAAGCACCGCGGCAATCCTACTCAATGTCCTCATCCTGAGGAGAGCGCCGGCTCATCGAAGAATTCTCTTGCGCACAATCGACGCAGTCGCACACGCAAGATCCGTTCGACTCGCTCCGCTCGCACAGGGATTCGTCACAAATCGGCGAAAACCCTCTTGCCATGCGGGATTCCGGTGGATACTATCAACAGCCAGTCGAGCCCCGTCTCATACCCCAGGTGTCGAAAGCAGTCTCTCTTATGAGGTGAGGCGTTGGTGGTGCACGTACGTCTAAAGCATCATCCCGGGTGCCCGCGACGGCAACGACTCCAATTTCACACACCCAATCTAGGAGAAGCCATGAAATCATACCCCAGTATTTCTCGTCGCATGCTCTGGATAGCCGGCGGCTTGTGCGCGGTTTGCTTCTTTACCCTGACAGTGCTTGCCGCAACCCAGGAAGCTCGCAACATTCCCTACTCGGTCATCGTCGTGTTTCAAGGTCAGGCGCTGCCTGCTGATGCCGCTGCCCGCGTGCAGCGCTCTTTCCGCATGTACCCGCCGTCCAGCAAGTGTTGCTCGACCGCTTGTCCCGCCCGTTCCTCCACCTGCTGCCGCATCGGTACGCTCAACCCTATGCTGTCAGAGCCTTCCTGCGTCACCTCCACGCCCACGATCGCGCGGCTCTGGGTGTCGCTCGCCAACTGCACATTGACCGCCGGGTTAAATCCCCCGTTGGGCATCTTCATTCGTCGCGCCTCCGGATCTCTTTGACAATTCCTGGCCTCCTGCCGCCTTTACACTGCCAACTCACGAACCAACCGTCAGTTCGCTGCTAAACCCTGTGTTTTCTGATAGGTTTCCTCTAAATCCCCTGGATTCAGGGGATTTGCTACCCATTCCTAATCACGACTCAACCGCGAGCTTTTCTTTTCAGAGCTTTAGCTACCGGAGTAGGGGGAGGGGTACCCTGGCCATTCGGGCATTCACGGAATGGGCTTGGTTCAATCGGCGAGTCGAAACGGCGGCCAAGCAAGAGTCGAAATTTCTCAATCCAGCGATTCGACTGATGGTCGTCAATCTTTGCAGACGACTCTGGCCTTCTTCATCGCCGCGTGCTCTTTAATTTCCGCACACGCGCCGTGTCGCCCAAGGGAATCGGTTCTAGGGCTTTGGTGAATCCCACAGGCGCCGCTCGCCGCGGGCGGGTGGCTCAGCTTTGCGTTCTTTGCAAACGCGGGATTGGCCAACGCCAAATCTCCCGCTTAATTTTCCCAAACGACGCGTGCATTCTTCGTCCCACCGTCTTCTTTTCTCAGTACGCGTGCCGCATCATCCCCAAACCTTAAACCTCCCAGGCAACCGCGCAATACGCTGCAGAGATGGCGAAGCCAGACTATTGGACGCTCCGTTTCGACAACCAATCCCGCTGCTCCACCGACGAGCACACCCAGGATAGCCACCACGATGTTCTCGTAGCTGAACAACAGCGTAACTCCGGCGAGCTTGATTGTATGGAGAGAACCCGCCGCCAAGGCCTCTTTGGTGGCAACATGCGATCGGATAAGGCTCGGAACTACGATCCCGGCGATGAATACCGTCATCGCCAACTCGATGAGTAGTTGAAGCAGGGAGAAAGCCTTTTGCCTCTTCATCTGGTCTCTTTTCGGGCTGAGGATTTCGATTGGCTGCCGCTCCCTCGTGGCAACCATCGGACTCGAAGAATCCCTCCACCCGTCCGTCGCAAAGAGGTTCATAAAGGTCTTTCTCCCTTCTCCGGCCGTGCGTTCCACTTGGGCAGGTGGCATCGACCCGGCTTGTTGAATAAGGGAATCTGGGAGCCGGAAAAATGCTGGCGGGGTCAAAAAAATTTAATCGACAAGAAGCTCAGACCACAACTTCGTTGTCATCCGGTAGGAAGCGAGGAGTCTAGGTTTTGCCTGTCATCGCCAGAAGCAGGCGCCGTCGCCCGGCGGAGTGGAGGGCGGGCCCTAACGGACGGAGAGCGCAACTACGTCCGACACCACCCCCGAGAGCCAGATTCCTACATCCGGCACCCCCAAATTTTCCGCTTGACATCATTCATGACAGGGAGTAAGGTTCACAGCGCTCAGCCGAACCTCCACCCTTCTCTATCGCTGAAAAAGAAGTCCGACTGAACCGGCCCGGGTTCCGATCCCCAAAAATCAACGTGGGCGCTCTCCCCCACAACGGGCAGGACTTCCCCCCGAATCCAATCTTCGTCCTGCCCGGTCCTGCCCGTTCAAGTAAATTCATCGCCCTTCGTTTCTGTTATAATGTTTGTGGACGCTTTCCACGGTTTGCTCGTCACGCGGTGGTCACTCTCTAGACCAGATTCATCTCCGCCTTTCCTGCCCGCCGTTTAATTCAGCGCCAAATCTAAACATGCGAGCGGCATGGCCACTCTTGACGCAGGTCTGAGTTACAGCAAGCCCTCTAGAAAGAAACTATTCGAATGACCACATTTTCGGAACTGCCCTTGTCTTCTGCCTTGCAGCGGAAGCTCGCGACAGCTCAATTCATTAACCTGACACCTATCCAGGCGCGGGCAATCGCTCCTGCGCTCGACGGCCAAGACGTAATCGGCACTGCCCAGACCGGCACGGGAAAGACACTGGCGTTCCTGATTCCATTGATCGAGATGCTGAATCGCGAACCATCGCGGCAGCCAAGCGCCCTGGTGTTGCTCCCAACCCGTGAACTTGCGATGCAGGTCCACGAGCAATACGAGCAACTGCGCAGCAAAGGCATGCCCAGAGCGGCCCTCGTTGTCGGCGGCCTATCGGAGAAGACGCAGATCGCATCTCTCCGTGCTGGCTCCCGCCTGATAATTGCCACGCCGGGAAGGCTTCAGGACTTCATCGGAAGGAAACTCGTTGACCTGCGCCAGATAAAAATTCTGGTGCTCGACGAAGCTGACCGGATGCTGGACATGGGCTTTCTGCCAGCCATCCAGCGCATTCTGGCGATACTTCCCAGGAAGCGGCAGACACTGTGCTTCTCCGCAACAATGGAGCAATCCGTCGCCCGGCTCGTGAATGATTACATGAACGATCCCGTACGGGTCGCTGTGGGTTCAGTTCTCAAGCCCGCCGAGAGCGTACTGCTCAAGGCATATGAAGTACGCCCCGGCGAGAAACTGGATACTCTCCGGCAACTGCTGTATGCGGAAAAAGGGCAGACCTTGATCTTCGCGCGCACCAAGCGTGGTACGGAGCGGCTGGCCAAAGAACTGGTGCGGGACGGCTTCAATGCCGCCATGATTCACGGCGACCGCTCGCAATCACAGCGTAATGGAGCCTTGAGCGGCTTCCAGCAAGGCCGATTCCAGGTGCTGGTGGCCACTGACATAGCGGCTCGCGGCTTGCACGTGGACGACGTAGCCCATGTGATCAACTACGACCTCCCCAAGATGGCCGAGGATTTCATACACCGGGTCGGGCGCACAGGACGCGCCGGCTCTCAAGGACGCGCTTCCACGATCGTCACCGCTGCCGAGACTATGGACCTGCGAAATATTGAGCGCACTCTGCAGTTACGGATGGAACGCAAGCAGGTCGAGCGTTCAGGGGTGCCGCAACGGCCGGTACAGAACACTCTCGTCTCGCGCACATTAACGGCGCTGCCGGGCGAGGTATTTGTATAAAGCGGTTCACGATGCGCCAGAAATCTCTGGCGCATGGCTTCTACTCGTCGACTTCCTGGTGGTGGGTGGGGACGTCGGCAGAACTGCCTTCGTCGGATCCGACTCGAAACAAAGCGGCCTGGGCTTCGGCTTGTTCGCGTAATTCACGCATTTCGTCCGCCGGCTGTTCCGATTTCGCTTCTTTGCGCTCGCTCCGGCGTTGCGCTTTTTCTCGCTGCTTCTGCTGACGTGCTTGTTCTTTCTGACGCTTGGTAAATGTCGATCGGCCTCTTGGCATTGAAGTCCTCCAATCTCTTGGTCACCTGCGGACACCAATTCTCGTCAGGCGGCAAGATGCTGCACTCAGAGAATTCGGGAGAATTCCAGGAAACTACCAGCGCGGTTCGCGGGGCTGGCGCGCGTGGCCACGGTAGTCATCCCGGCCACGGCCTCCTCCCCCGCCACCAAACCGCTGTCCACCGTCCCTGGGCCGGTCGGCCTTCGGCTTGGCCTCGTTGATTTTCAGCGCGCGTCCCCCGAGTTCCTTTCCGTCCAACGCGGCGATTGCCTTGTCGGCTTCGCTGGCATTCGTCATTTCCACGAACGCGAAGCCCCGCGCGCGTCCGGTTTCACGATCGGTGACGATGTTTACTCTCTCCACCGCGCCGTGTTCCTGAAAGATGGTGCGCAGTTCCGCTTCGGTCGTACTGTGGGGTAGATTGCCTACATAAAGGTTCTTCATTGCGTTTCCTCTCTGAATAGTTCAGCAACGGCTTCCAGTTCGGGTGGGATGAGCTTGCGTTCGCGGCTGTCTGAATCTCGGACCGGCAACGGTCTGTCCCGCAGCGCGCGGGAGCGGGCATCGGTGACTGAACGCACGGCCGAGATTCGCCGGCAGGCCTCCAGAATTCCCCAGTGTTGTGGCGCAGTTCTTGAAATAGGGATGGAAGGCGCTGCAGCCGCGTCCGACGACGGAACTGAGTCTTCGTCCTGTGGGACGGAACCGCCGCCATTCGGAAAAGCAGCCAGATACTTGGGCTTGCCGACCAGGAAGGCGATTTGCTGAGCTGGCGTGGCGGCGCGAATGTCGTCGCAGAACTTGTGCAGAGGAGGCAGCTCGGTTTCGACGTGGAACAGCACCAGGTTGTACAGATCGGGCCTCCACCAACAACGTGCTTCGCTGATGTCGGCGGCGCAGTCGACCTCCATGCCGAGCCGTCTCATGGTTTCGGCGCGCATGTCTCGTTTGGCCCGGCTCGTATCCACGAGCAGAACTCGCTTCTTTTTGACGGGAGTACCGAGCGCGCTAACAGCCGGCAATGCAAGGATGGAGGTGGTCATGCGATCCTCTCTTTCGGCTTCGTAGCAGCTGCCGCAACCGGCAACTTTCCTGGCTCTGCAAGATTCCGGAGTAGTACTCGATTTCGCTGGCGCCGAGCGATCTTCTGCTTCCGTTGCCGGTTAAATCTCGACTTGTCGCCGTTGATCCCTGACATGGTCAGCTCCTGTGGAACTACGTATTATGCGATTGGAAGTGGACTCGCGCTCCCGCGAAATCCTGTGTAGGTGAATCTGCAGTTAAAGAGTTGCCTAGCCCGGGACTTCTGATTGCGGCTGACTGTTTCGGAGAACTAGAGCACACGCGCAAACGCCTTCCGGAGTTATTTCTCAATCGCGAAGGCGCAAGCTTTTTGGTGTGTCTTCGAGGTTAAGAGTGTGAATCCACGAACATCGTTGTTGCTGTTTCCATATTACTCTTTATTTCCAGAAAGCCCTAATTCTCAGGGCGTCGACTATTGACGACTCGATTTGCGAGATGGCTACTTTGCCCGCGCCTCTGCCCTGGAAGGCACTGCTGGACAGCAGCTGAGCCGGCGCTGGGAGCCGCGCCTGAGTGGGCGGCGCGGAAGCTCCGGCTCGGATCTGAACCAGCCCGCCGTTTTTCCCCGCTAGGAGGCGGTCGACTCGTCAGAGAACCGATAACCGGCCCGGAAAAACCAACGGCCTCGTGCGCTCAGGTACCATGCAAACCGGGTGTTCAGGAATAAGGCGATGCTCGCTTCCTGCTAGAAGCGGAACTCCTGTGCTTGGAGTGATTCGGTTGCTAAACTCTCGCAAGCCGTGTAGTCTTGAGCCTGTACGTGAGACCGAATCGGTCGTGAGCAGCTCTCGCCTTAACAGCCAGTAACCTGCGCAAGTTTCTTCCGACTCCTTCCAGCGTAAATTCACAAAGGAACACAAAAGCAAACAAATGGAACAAGGAACAGTAAAGTGGTTTAACGATGCCAAAGGCTACGGCTTCATCAGCCGGCAGTCGGGTGAAGATGTTTTCGTGCATTTTTCAGCCATCCAGGCAGGCGGATTCAAGAGCCTTCAGGAAGGCCAGGCGGTGCAATTCGAAGTCACCAAGGGTCCGAAGGGTTGGCAGGCGGAGAACGTTCAGGCGCTCTAAATCTCAACTTTGGCGGAGGCGGGTCTCATCGCGACTCGCCTCTTCGCTTTTTGGACTTCTTCTGTCCTTGCCGAGCATAATCACCTAGGCCACCGGATGAACGGCACCTCTACGCTAAGATACCGTGCGCCGCCGGGCCTGCTTGACAACCAAAAACAGGCGGGTCACGATTCGAAGCAGGTCGCACACTATGGTGCAAACTGCCAAGCCTGTGCAGTTGAAGCCTGAAACCGTGGCGGCGTTTGGTTCCTACATTCACGAGTCCGAAGTCGCCATGGACCAGACGCTGCATGGCAGTGGCCCGTTCCTCTGGTCTGACTTGGATTCACAGCGCGCTCAGCAGGTCCGCGGAGGACAGGTGGCGGCGCAATTCTGGTCTGGTCGAGGACCGGTCAAAGTGCCTAACGGTTTAATCCACGACTGGATCGGCGCCGCTTTCATTCCTGATTCACGCCTCGAAGACTTATTGGCATTGATCCAGGACTACGATCGCCACAAGAGCATCTACAAACCCGATGTGATTGACTCAAAGCTGCTCAGCCGCCACGACAACGATTTTCAGATTTATCTGCGGCTTCTGAAGAAGAAAATTATCACCGTGGTCCTCGACACCGATCATGACGTGCATTATCGTCCTCTGGGCCGAAAGCGATGGCTCTGCCGCTCGTACACGACACGGATTGCCGAGGTGCAAAATCCCGGAACCCGAGAAGAGCGAGTGTTGCCGCCCGATAGCGGTTACGGATTCCTGTGGCGCCTGTATTCCTATTGGCGATTCGAGGAGCGTGACAGCGGGGTGTACGTTGAGTGTCGCGCGATTTCGCTGACGCGCGACGTGCCATTTGGGCTGGGCTGGGCCATTGAACCCATCATCCAAAAGCTCCCCAAGGAATCGCTCCTCAGCACGCTTGAGGCTACACGCCAGGCGCTGCATGCCAAGTCAAAATAGCTTTTGTCCATCAGACTAAGTTTATTTGTGGGCTCACGCAGGCGGGTGGCCAGGGAAGGAGCCCAGCTTTGCGAAATCGTGATTCGGATCAGGGGGCGTCTTCAGAACCTGCCCAGAGCGTCAGGCAAATCCCAAATTTAATTTTCCCAAATCACGCGGGCCTTCGTCGCCGTTCCGTGCTCTTTTCGCAGGATGCGCGCCGCATCCCCCAGCGGAATGAGTTCTGACGCCTTCGCGACCTCCCATAACGGTCTCACGCCCCGCGCATAAACCAGAGCCGACGTTTCCAGCAGACTCTGCGCCGGTGCCAGCGGCCGTTGTGTAGCGTGTCCGGGATGAGTGGGAAACTGAAGAATGTATGGTTCGCTGCTCAACGCCCCGGTTCCAGTTATCGCTTGTCCAAACGCCGCCGTGGCACAAAGAAGGCATAACACCAATAATGTGGTCTTCATGGCATTCATCCGCATGAGCTAAGTGCACGCCCGGTGCCAAAACCTGGCGCTAAAGAACTCGGCTTACGGAAAGCAAACCACGAAATGAGTAATTGTTTGCACAATTGTGCGTCTTCCGTTCCAATACTTTGCTTCCAAGTGCCGCCAATTCAGAGATTTTGGAGTCCCTTTCTCTTCGCGGCCACAGATCATCTAAAGCGCTCTTCTGCTACTTCCATCAGCGCTGGCGCGAGACTCACAGCCGCCGCTTCATGGCCGGGCCGCCCGGTCGCAGACGTCGTCCCTGGCCGCGCATGCCGCTCGACCAGTTCGCCCGGGACCTTGCGCTGCAGTGGTTCCGCCGCATGGCCAGTTTCAGTGGCTAAGAGGGACGTTGGATTTAGGCACTCCCACGTTTCCCAAAGACGCAAACGTGGGGCACTATGGTGCAGTCTTGCGCAACGCCGCTTCCGGGTACATAATCCTGCACCCGGAGGGGGTGAGTCTTATGCGTAGAGTCGTATTGTTAACTGTCATTGCCTTGCTCGGCATTTCCGTGGGTCACACAGCTGGGCCGACGCCGGACTGGGCCATCAACGCTACGGCGATTGAGGCCTGCAGTTGTCCGCAATTCTGCATGTGCTATTTCAACGCGCACCCCGCGGGACACCACGAGCACGGCAAGGTCGAACACTACTGCAAATTCAACAACGCCTACAAAGTCAATCAGGGCCACTACGGCAAAACCGAGCTCACCGGCGCCAAGTTCTGGATCAACGGCGATCTCGGCGGCGACTTCTCCCAAGGCCAGATGGACTGGGCCCAGGTCACCTTCGACAAAGCTACCACTCCGGAACAGCGGCAGGCTTTGGGCGAGATCATCGGCCACGTCTTCCCCGTGAAGTGGAAATCGTTGACGACGGCCGAAGGCAACATCGATACCTGGACGTTCGACAAGGACCAGGCGCATGCCACCCTCAACGGCGGCAAAACTGCCGAGGTCAGGCTGAAACGATTTCAGGGCATGACCGATGAACCTGCGGTGCTGAAGAACGTCAAGTACTGGGGAACGCCGCGCAACGATGGCTTCGTCATGATGCCCAATGAGATTGAAGCCTATCGGGAAGGCCCCAACGCTTATGAATTCAAGGGCACGAACGGATTTATGCTCACCTTCGACATGACCTCGAAGGACGTTCCAGCTCAGAAAGCCTCGATGGGCTACTAACCGGATGCCCCACTTTTCCAGTTCCTGGCGAAGGGTGGGGCTGCACTCACCAGGCGTGTTCGTCAGTCCCACGTTTGCAATAAGCGCAAACGTGGGGCACCCGACCTCGTACCTAGAGCCCGAGCTTACCGCCTACTCTTTTTTCTTCTCTAGCTTTTTTGCTAGCTCGGCCATCAACTTGGGTTTCAGTTCGGCGAGCATGCTGTCGACGATGCTGGCGAGGTTGGTATCGGTGGAAGATGAGCTGTCAGCGGAGGCTGCCGCCGCGCGCGCTTTAGCTTCGGGCTCAGTCTTGGCTTCCTCCTTCTTCAAGCCCTTAGAAGGCTTAGACTCCGTCAGTTCATTCTGCAAATCGTTGCCGAGGACGCCCTCTGAAGCCGACGGCTCCCGAATGTCTTTCGCCCACGCGGCAGCGGCAGCCGCGGCCATTTCAGCGGGGCGCTGGTCGCTTGATTCCGAGGGCACGGCTGCTTCGCTGGTCGGCTCGAAAACAGAGGGAACAGAAGCTGCCTCAGCTTGTGGTTCGAATCCGCCGAAAGGCTGTGGCTCGCCGAAGGCCGCAACCGCGTGCCTGGATTCCTCCGCGTCAGCTGCCGGAGGCGGGAAAGGTGCAGCAGGCGGCGGGGAAATTTCTGTCGGGCGGATCTCCTGAAAACTCGCGGACGCAGCCAAAGTTTCTTCCTTCTCGGGAGGAATGTCACGCGGTCTTTCCGCCTCCTCAGCTTTCGACCCCTCGGCGACTGGCACAGGGCTGCCGATCGGCGGAGGCGCCATGGTAGCGAAGGTGGGTTCGTCATCTCTGTCTACTGGAGCGGCCTCATAAGGCTCTGCTGCTGCGTGCTCTGCCGCGGCGAACGCCGCGTATGCTTTCTGCATCTCCCGCTCCAGTGCCAGCACGGCCTCATGGGCGTCAACTGCCATTTCTTCTGCAATCCAGCGATGCCCTACTCCGGTGGTTACGCCGTCCTTGGCCGCCACCACGGCAACTGTTGCAGGGTCAGCAGCAGGCTCGTTCGCGGCAGGAGCCGGGGACTCGGAGATTCGCGAGCTGTCGGGATAAACGTTGTTTCCATTGCTCGATTCGATGGCCGGTAGCGCGGCTTCGGCTTCGACGCGCTGTGGAGCAGGTCCGGCCTGAGTAGCTGGTTGGCCTTGTGACTCCTGCAGGGAAGTCTCGGGCGATTCTCTTGGCGTAATTTCTGCCGGCGTTGTCATCTCCGGTGCGGGATACGGGCGAGTTTCGACACCAGGCGAAGCCGTCGCGGAACCGGTTGCCTGGGTAGCGCCTCGGCTTGCGGGCGAGGCCTTCGTTTCCTGAGCCTCTGCGGTTCTTTCGGCCGATTCTTTAGCGGCCGACTGGGCTCGCGACGCCATCCGCTCGAACTCTTGACCCACGCTCAGTCCCATGCTTACCCGCGCCGCCGCGGCGCTGATGGCCGCAATCTCGTCAGCAGTAATGTCCTGGGGAATGCCTGCCGGAATCGGCCGCTCCATGACCGGTACACCCGGAGGGTTCGTTCCCGACAGTGATTTTGGTTCTTCTTCCGTGACGTCGCGGAAGCTTGTGGAAGCCATCGGCGCAGCCGGCTCCGGCTCGGGCCCGGCTTCGACGGAAGTACCTTTGGGAATCTTAAGCCGTGCTTTCCATCCCGATTCTTCGTCCCCATACTTGGGAGCACTCTGCGCCACCAGGCGCTCGAAGCTGGCCATCGTGGCGGCAGAGGAATGGCTCTCCCGGGAACGCTCCGGAGGCGCAAGCTTGTCTTCGAGTTTGCCGAGAGCAGCTAAAAGCTCCGTGGCTTCAAAAGGCTTGATGATGAAAGCGTCAGCTCGCACCCGGCGGGCCTCTTCCTGCTTGAACGGTTCCAGCTTGCCGACAGTCAGCAGCACCGGGATTTGCGCGCTATCGCGGGACTCCTTGACCCTCTGGCAGACCTCCAGGCCACTGTACCCTGGCATGTACACGTCGAGTACGATTAAGTCCGGGTGAGTTTCCGAGATCTTTTTAAGGGCGGCGGACCCATTGTTGACCGTAACCACTTCGTAACCGGCATCGGTGAGGATCTTTCGGCCCATGTTCTGGGCGGTTACGCTGTCATCTGCGAGCAGGATTTTCCGCGCCAAGGCTGTTTCCTTAGGGATGAGCCGAAATTAACGTGTCCCAGGGGGTAAGTCAATGTGAATGCGTGACTAAGCAGGTTACGAGCGGTCAGTCACTCCCAGCCCTTTTGGGTATGGAATTGCCTTGATTTGTGGTGTTGTACAGGCAAAACCGGCAAGAAATCCCCAAGAAAACAGCTTTTCCCGCCAGCAGAGCAGAGATATAGCTCAGTTTCTCCGCAAAATGCGGATCCCACCCTGTCAAACACGGGGATTGACCGGAGTTTCCGTGGAAAATTCAGAACGGGAGCAGCTTGTGCTTCTTTTTCTTCTTCTTACTGGAGGATACGTTGGAGTCGTCCTCTTTTTGCTTGCTGCTGGAAGAATCAGCAGCCTTGGTGTCTTCCGGCTTGGCACCCCCCGCGCTCGCCGCAGGCTGGTCCTGTGAACCCTGTTGAATTTCATTGAGCTGGGCGGGAGGCGGCGTCTGGCTGTTGTCCTCAGGAACGTTGGGCTTTAGTTCCGGGATGCCGTTGTTGGAAGGTTGCGCCGAGTTGTCCGCAGGGACCTGTTCCGAATTGCTGCCGGTCGCGCTGCGTGGGCTAGCAGCGGGATCAGCAGCCGGTGCGTTCGCTGGAGCACCTGGGGCTGTACCCGGATTAGCTGGGGGTGCGGGCGAATCGGAGCGTGGGGTCGCCTCGCTTGGGGGCGGCGTTCCTCCTTTGATCGTTTCTACCGAGACTTTGTTAGTCGGAGCGGCAGTGCCCAGCATAGCTCGAGTTTCGGATTGTACTACCTCGGTAGCACTCACCGGCTTGGGATCCACGAGGGTTGGTTCTCCGGTCTTGGTCGCCGCAGCCACGTCGGGATGGCGGCTAAAATTCCCCATCAAGCGGCCAAACATGCCGGTTCCCCGGCGGCTTTCCTCTTCTTTTTGGTTCTGGGCAATCGCGTCCTTGGTGGGGGTTGGAACAGGCCGATGAAGAGCCTGCAGGCGCTTCCTGGCATCGTCCGCACGCGCCATCACGGGGTAACGCGTGACAATTCGGGAATAAGCGTCAGCCGCGTTCTTGCTGAACACCTCGATCATCCTGGCTTTGTCGGCTTCTCTGGCACGGCTGGCGCGAACATTAGCGATCTGTCCCTCATAGGATTCGCCCAGCATGTATAACGCTTCGTCCGCGTTGCTGAAGAGCGGGTAGCGATCTATCACCGACTGTAAGCGGGCAATCGCCGCCGGATAGGATTGGCGCAGGTAATAGAAGCGGCCAATCATGAACTCGCGTTGCCCCAGCACCTCCTGTACTTCGAGCAGGCGCTGCTTGGCCTCCGGCACCAGCTTGCTGTCGGGGAATTGCAGGATCAGTTGCCGGTATTCGTCCTCCGCGCGCCGGGCGTGCGTGAAGTCGCGGTCCGGTTTTTCCATCTGCTGGTAATGGATGTTGGCGATCTTCAGCTGCGCTTCCGCCGCCTCGGGCATGTTGGGGAAGAAGGTGATGAAGTCCTTGTATTCGAGCTCGGCCTGGGTCAGCGCGGTTGTGCCGCCTTCCGCGTACCAGGCATCGCCGACTGCTAGCTTGGCGCGGGCAATGTACTCTGAATCGGGATAGGTGTTGATCAGGGTCTGAAGGGTCATCCGGGCCACGTCGAAGCGGTTGTGCTTCATGGCGTCCATTGCGCGGTCGAACAGCACCTTGTCGGGTTGCTTGGAGCCGACATTAGCCAGCGGGTTGTTGACCTTCTTGTTAGTGCAGGCGGCGGTAAGGAGCAGCAGTAGCCCCAGCACCAGAACCAGCGGAGTACGACGGGACATAACACCTACCTTGGGAATATCAGCGAGCTTCGCTCGATCGGACGCGTCAGAGACCGTCTCCACGCGTGCCTTCATACCTTCTGCATGGTGGCTTCATTGGCCGCCTTCAGCAGCTTTTGCGCGTTCGCCTTGGGATCTCCCTGGCCGAAGATCGCGCTGCCTGCCACCAACAGTTCGGCGCCGGCCCGAACCACCTCGGCCACCGTATCCAGAGCCACCCCTCCATCTACCTCGATGCGATAGTTCAGCCCACGGTTGGCACGGAACTCTGCTAAGCGTCGGATCTTATGCAAAGCTGCCGGGATGAACGTCTGTCCTCCGAAGCCCGGATTCACCGACATCACCAGAACGTAATCCACGATGTTGAGCACTTCACTCAGCGTCTCTACCGGCGTGGCAGGGTTGATGACAACTCCGGCCAGCAAGCCATGACTGCGAATCAGGTGCAGCGTGCGGTTCAAGTGCCGGCAAACTTCCTGGTGCACCGAGATCCAATCCGCCCCAGCTTCCGCGAACTCAGGGATGTACTGGTCGGGATTCTCAATCATCAAGTGACAATCGAGGGGCAAATCCGTCACCTTGCGCAGCGATTTCACAACCGGCGGTCCGATGGTGATGTTAGGCACAAAGTGGCCATCCATCACGTCCACGTGGATCAGCGAGGCGCCGCCCTCAGTCGCACTTCGGACTTGCTCGCCCAGACGCGCGAAGTCTGCCGACAAAATCGAAGGTGCCAGTTCGAGCAAGGCTAAGCTCTCTTAGGAATGCCTTGTGGAAATTTTAACATGCCAGTACTCAGTACAGAGTACCTAGTACCGAGTACCTAGTACTCAGTAAAGACACCACCATGCTTCATCTTCCGCTTGGCAGTCGGGCTGGCTACTGAGTGCTGGAATCAGTGCTCATGCTAAGCTCGTCGGCTCACCTAAATGACCGGATCTACGCAACTACTATCAACCGGTTTTGCGCTGGCGGCTGCCGCGTGCTGGGGCACTAGCGACTTCAGCGGTGGCTATGCTTCGAAGCGTTCTGATGCCTTCGTCGTTACCCTGCTGGCGCATGCTAGCGGCTTCGTGCTTATGACTGGCCTCGCGCTCATCCAGCACGCTCCCTTCCCGCCGCTTTCCGGCGAACTCTGGGCTTTGGCTGCCGGGGCTCTGGGCGGTACGGCGCTGGCCGTTTTCTATCGAACTCTGGCAACCGGCAAGATGGGAATCACGGCCCCGCTGGCCGCAGTGCTGGCCGCTGCGATTCCGACCGGGTTCGGGATTATCACGGAAGGGATACCTGGCAGGATGCCGGTCATCGGTTTTGTTCTCGCGGTAGCCGGCATCTGGCTGATATCGCGTCCGGATGGGGGTACGGGCCGCCCGGAGGGCCTCTTCTGGGCAGTGCTGGCAGGATTCGGTTTCGCCGGTTTTTTTATTTGCATCAACCAGACGGGCGACAGTTCCGCCGTTTGGTCGGCAGCTCATGCACGGTTAGCGTCACTGATAATGGTCGGGGCCATTGTTCTGGCGCGGCGCGGTCCGAAAACACTCAACCTTGGAGACGCTGCCGTGGGGATTTTTGCGGGCTGCCTTGATTCTACCGGGACCCTGCTGTTCATCCGCGCCGACCAGACCGGGCGCCTGGATGCGGCAGTCGTGCTGAGTTCGCTATATCCTGCCATTACTGTCCTGCTGGCCCGGCTAATCCTGAAAGAACACTTCACGCGCTGGAAAGCAGTGGGCATACTGGCGGCACTCGCTGCGGTGCCCATGATCGCGCTGCAATAAACCAGCCACGGATTGGCACGAATCATCACGGATTCCACGTTTGCGTCCGTGTAAATCCGTGGCCGAATTTCGTTCGAAGGCTGCTAACATCCCGACGTGGAATTGGTCGAAATTCGCAACCTGACCAAGATCTTTCCTCTTGGCGAATCCATTTTTGGCGGGGGAGCGAAGGGGGAAGTGCGAGCTGTCGATGACGTGTCGCTCGATATCCAGCAGGGCGAGACCCTTGGCCTGGTCGGCGAGTCGGGCTCGGGCAAGAGCACACTGGGACGCTTGATCCTGCGGCTGGTTGAGCCGACTTCCGGAAGCATCCGCTTCGAGGGCCGCGACCTGGTGGCTGCAGGCGCCACCGAGATGCGCCGCCTGCACCGCGACATGCAGATCATCTTCCAGGACCCGTTCGGTTCTCTCGATCCGCGTTTCCGCGTAGAGGATGTCATCGCCGAGCCGCTGATTATTCACGAGCGCATGAGCAGCACGGCGCGGCGCACACGCGTTGCCGAATTGTTGCACGCTGTCGGTCTGGAAGAGTCGGCTCTGCGCCGCTTCCCGCATGAATTCAGCGGAGGACAACGGCAAAGGATTGGCATCGCAAGGGCGCTGGCTCTTCGGCCCAGGTTCATCGTCGCCGACGAGCCGGTTTCCGCGCTGGACGTCAGCGTGGGCGCGCAGATCGTGAACCTGCTCGCGCAACTCCAGCGTGACTTTGGGTTGACCTACCTGTTTATCTCGCACTCGATGCCGGTGGTGCGCTACCTGGCGACACGCATCGCGGTAATGCATCGAGGAAAGATCCTGGAGATTGGGGAGACCGAGCAGATCACGAGGAGCCCCTCAGATTCGTACACTCGTAGCCTGCTCGCGGCAACGCCAGAGATCGTGGTTCGGTGACCCTTGTTTCCGCTGCGCCGCCCGGCATAAAATCCGCCCCTACGGTTTTCCCAAGGAGATCGCATGACCACCGCGCCGGTTCCCACTCCCGTAGCAGAAATCGCGCCATTATCCGAAGGGGCACGCATTGTTGATACCTTTATCGCGCCCAGCAAGACTTTCGCCGACCTCCGCCGCAACGCCAGTTGGTGGGTGCCCTGGATCCTGATCTCAATTGTTTCGGTCGCGTTTATCTATGTCGTGGACCGGCAGGTGGGCTTCGACCAGGTCACGCGGAATGAGATCGCAAAATCATCTCGCGCAGAGCAATTCGAGAAGCTTCCACCGGATCAGAAGGCGAAGCAGTTGCAATTCTCGACCAATTTGACGCGCTACCTCTCGTATGCAACTCCCGTGTTCGCATTGGGTGCTTTTGTCGTCATAGCCGGGGTGCTGTTGGGCACCTTTAATCTGGCGGCCGGAGCATCTGTTTCCTTCAAGACTGCACTGGCGATTGTTACGTACGGAAGCTTGCCTTCCATCCTTCATGCCGTGCTGGGCATGATTGCGATGATGGCGGGCGGCATGTCGGGCTCGCTCGACAAGGAGGCCTTCAACATCCGCAACCCGGTCGCTACTAATCCCGCCTACTTCATGGATCCGAGCGGCAATAAATTCCTCTACGGCATGGCGTCGGCTCTGGACGTCTTCGTGCTTTGGTCGTGTGTTCTGATCGGAATCGGTTTCGCGTATAACAGCAAAGTAAAGCGCGGGACTGCGATTGGGATCATGCTGGCCTGGTACCTGGGTTACAAGCTGCTAGGATCTGGGCTGGCTGTGCTGTTTTCGTGAGCAAATGTGGACCCTTCACGCATCCCATCAATCTTTTCTGTCTGTGGCTAACTTGGTGCGCCGGGTTTATCCTTCCTGTGCGTCACGGAGGTCTTCACGTGAAACGTATACTCGGTCTTTCTTGGTTGGTCTTTCTCGCGGCCGGCGTTCTAGCACAGCAAACGCCTGCCCGGAACCCGGTCACCTCGGCGGTCCGCGAAATTCTTCCCCGCCAGCAGAAGAAGCTGACCGACGCGGTAGAAGAGATGCCGGCCGATAAGTTCAGCTACAAACCCACGCCGCAGCAGATGACCTTCGCGCATCTCACGCTGCACATTACCGAGTCGAATAATTATCTATGCGCCAAGATTTCAGACCTTCCTGCACCCAAACGGCAGGAACTGAAGGACACGGATAGCAAGGACAAGCTGGTGGCAGCGCTGAAGGCCTCGTTCGATTTCTGCAATACAGCTCTTGCCAAAGTGGACGACTCGAAGCTCGGGGACATGGTTGAACTCTTTGGTGGACGCCAAGGTACACGCGCATTCGCCCTGATCGCAGTCACTAATGACTGGGCCGACCACTACGGCGCCGCAGCAATGTATTTGCGGTTGAATGGGCTGCTGCCGCCAACGGCGCAACCCAAAAAATAAGACCCAGGCAAGACTTGTGTGGAGGCGGGTTTCGGACCCGCCCTGCCCGGGTCAAAGACCCGGGCCCACACTGTGTCTCGGCAATTTGAGGGGAAAACTACTCGATCTGTACGAGCCCGTCTTCAGGCACAGGCGCAGGCCGCTGCGGGGCACGCCAGGCATCCAGCACGGAAACCTGATGTACGCAGGACACCGTGCAATGCGGGGCACAGGATTTCTCCGTCAGGTATTCCCTCCGAATGTCCTCGATGGTGTACTTCTCCAGCGGAATTGCCGGATAGCCGCGCTGCTGGGAGCAATAGTGCACTAAGCCATCTTCACAGATATAGAGATATCGCGCGCCCGCGCGGCAGCGCCACTGGTTGGGACGACCCTGCGCGATATTGTCCTGGAAACGATTGATGCGGGTGAAACTCCGCTTCTCCAGGTCTTTCATCGCGTGGTAGACCTGGCGCTCTTCTTCGCTCAGCGGCTGTAGTTGCCCGTCGCCATCATGAATGATGCCAATGGTCGAGCTGAAACCCAACTCGACGGCGCGCTTGCCGATCACCAGCGCGTCTTGCGGGTTGCGCACGCCCCCGCCCACGACCGAGTTGATGTTCACGTGAAAGTCGGCATGTTCGGCGAGAAGCTGGAGCTTCTTGTCCAGTACCTTCAGGCTCTTTTTCGAGACCTCGTCGGGCGTGACGTTATCAATCGAGATCTGCAACCACTCCAGGCCGGCATCGTTAAGCCGCTGGATACGCTCCGCGGTGAGCAGGTATCCGTTGGTAATCAGGCCGGCAACCATGCCATGGTGGCGGATACGCGCAATGATCGCGTCCAGCTCGGGGTGCAACAGCGGCTCGCCGCCACTGATAGTGATCACCGCTGTTTCCAGTTCCGCCAGCTTGTCCACGCGCCTGAACATCAGTTCGGTCGGCACCGGCTTGGAGAAGTCATCAAACTCATTGCAGTACTTGCAGGCAAGATTACAGCGCCGAATGGGAATGAGGTGCGCCAGCAGGGGGTGCTCCGTCGAGACGAATGCGCGCAGAACTTCTCTTGTCCCGCGCAGGTTGCGCTGGACGGCTCGAAGCTGTCGGCGAAGACTACGGCTGGCTTGCATGATGGCGAATGATTTTGGCTATTAGAACACAGACAAGCTCTACGCGCATCATTTCACGCAGTGTTCTGCGGAAATTAAGGGGTGAATGGGTTCCTTTTATCGTTGTCTCATTCACGCCAGCTCACCTGATTTGTCAAGTAAGCTCGTGTCCAAAGGCGCGTAGAACTGCTGAGGCCATGTCCGCGAACTCGTCTTTGATCAACACATAATCCGTATCGAAGGTAGAAACTGCGAAAATCGGGATCGCGTTATCGGACAAAGGCTGAATAAACGAAGTCAGTACTCCAGTCTCCGAGAATGGGATTGGCCCCTCCAGCTGGAAACATGCCCATCCCCGGTCAGCCTTAGTATCCGGAGGCACGAACTCTTCAGCGCATACGATCGACAGTTCTTCGCCAGTACGACTGACCGAACTGAATTTGCCTGGACGAAGCACCCACAGGGGGATAGCCGCATCCGCAGGCAAACGGCAGATAGCAAATTTTCCCGGCAGCAAAGAGTACCTGAAATGCCGACGACTCACGTGTTTATCCGCCGACCGCCTTTCTCAGTGCCGCCCGCGCCAGCAGCCGTGTGGAATCCAAGGTAGGCAATGGGGAGTTCTCCGCCGTAACCAGCAGCGGGATTTCCGTGCAGCCCAGAACCACGGCATCGCAGCCTTCTTCCTTCAAGGCTCGAATCACTTCCGTAAAGTACGCCAGGGACTGGGGTGTGAACTGCGCGTACACCAGTTCGTCGAAGATGATCTGGTTGATTTGCTCCCGCTCCTTGTCCTTGGGAATCCGGTACTCGAGCCCTGCCGCTTTCAATTTCTCCGGATACACAGGTCCTTCCATCAGGTAGCGAGTACCCAGCACGCCCAGCCGCTTGTAGTGGCAGCGTTTCGCCTCGCAGGCTGCCTCCTGGGCGATGTGCAGCCAAGGACGCGGCGAGCGGTGCTCAATCAGCTCGAAAGCCTGGTGAATGGTGTTATCCGGGCAGATGAGAAAATCCGCGCCCGCCCGCGCCAGTTTTTCAGCCGACGACATCATCAGGCTCGCCACCCCCGCCCAGTCATTAGCTTCAACGCATCGCATGTAGTCCGCGAGTGAGTGCGTATGTATCGAGACTTCCGGGTGCGCGTGCCGCCCCATCAGCTCCGTCCCCTCCAGGCAGATGGTGCGGTAGCAGAGCGCGGCCCCTTCCGCGCTGCAAGCGACGATACCGATGTGCTGGGGCATGAGTAACTCTTTCCCGATGGCACAGGCGTGTTCGCCCGTGCTGAGGTCATTCCGTCTTCGCTACTGCCGCTGCTTCGGCCAGCATATTGTCCAGCTCTTCCCGAGAATAATATCTGCCACCTACAATCACCGCTGCGATTTTTCGCGTGTTGCGGATGTCGTCGAGCGGACTGCCATCCAGCAGCACCAAGTCGGCGGCTTTGCCTTTCTCCACCGAGCCGTATTGACTCACCTTGCCCAGGAACACTGCCGGTTCGAAGGTGGCCGCTCGAAGTGCCTGGGCTCGGGTGAATCCTGCCTGCACCAGCAGCCCGAGTTCCTCGTGGAGGCTGAAACCGGGAAACACGTAAGGATCGGGACCGTCGCTTCCGGCCAACAAGAGAACTCCCGCGCGTTGCATGGCACGCGCCACGTCAATGTGCGCAGCCGCGATCTTCTTTGCCTGGGCCAGCCGGCTGGGGCTCGTCAGCTTGGCAGGTTGCCATTCTTTTACGACCGAAGCAGGAACATACTTCAGACGGGGATCTGGCGCACTCATCAGGTCATCGAGATTGCCGGCGGTATGATCCCAGATCAGCGTTGGCACCTGCCACGTGGCACTGTCATTCAGTTGCGTGAAGAGCTTTTGTGCCTTTTCCGGACTGTACGTCTCCGTCTCCTCGATCTCCGCTGCCGCATAAGCCCCCGAGTCCTCTTTTATGATCGCCGCTAGCTTTTGCTGGCGCAGATCGTCTTCTTTGGTGGAACAGGCCAGCAGGATTCCGCTCAGGTGTTCAATGCTTCTTTGACCGGCCTCGGCGGCCTCGGCTGCGCTGACGGAGTCTGGTACATGCCCGGCAAAGCGGATTTTCTGTTTTGCCGATTCCTCGGCAATCGCGAAATAAACCTCCCGCGAGATTCCGGACAGTATCTTGATGAAATCGACACTCCGCTTCTTCAGAGCATCGACTGCGGCTCGCCCCTCGACAGGAGTGTTAACACCCAAGGTTTGCGCATCGCTCTTGCCGCCGTTGAGGAAGGGTCCGGCAATCACCATGTGAGGTCCCAGCAACTCGCCCCGTTCAATGCTTTCCTTTCTTGGCTCCAGCAAGGTAGGGTCGCCGCCCATGTCGCGAATCCCGGTAACTCCATTGGCAATGTAAAGCGGCAGAATGATCTTTGCGTCCCATGCGGCGGCTGGACCGCCTGCACTGTGCACGTGCATATCCCATAAGCCGGGGATCAAGTACTTGCCCGAGGCGTTCACCACCTTTACCCCGTGAGAAGGAGCAATCACGCCCACTTTGGCGATGGCGTCAATCTGGCGGTGCTTAATTACCACCGTCATGTTGGACGAGACGTTGCCGGTACGGCTGTCAATCACGTTGACGTTGGTGAGAACGAGAATCTCAGGCGCGGCAGCGGGCTTGGTCTGGCCTGAAAGCAGACTGCTGATCAGAAGGAACGCAGCGAAGAGTGTTCTCATCCCCGGCTCCCGCCCCACAGAGAGACGAAGGCAGTAAGGCTAACGGTGCGAGGCAGTGGCGTCAAACAAATTCAGCAACTCCAACTTTTTTTCCGCTGGCAGGAAAGATGCCTCGAAGGAATTTCTCGCCAGCTCCCGCAAATGCTCGTCGGTAAAACCAAAGTCGCTCTGCGCCAGCTGATACTCCCGGTTCAGCGAGGTACGAAACATGGCCGGATCGTCAGTGTGAAGCGTGATCATCAGGCCGTGGTCAAAGTAGTTGCGCACGGGATGCTCAGCAAGTGAAGTGCAACAGCCGGTGCGCAGGTTGCTGGTGAGGCAAATCTCGATCGGGATCTGACGCTTCGACAGTTCCTCAACCAGTTCGGGATCTTGCCCGGCATGCAAACCGTGGCCAATACGCTCCGCTCCCACATTAAGTGCGCCCCAGATGGACTCTGGGCCGCTGGTCTCCCCGGCATGAGCGGTGAGATGGAGGCCGTGCTCAGCGCAATAGCCATAAATATCGCGGAAAAGCTCCGGTGCCGCCCGCCGCTCATCTCCACCAATTCCGAAGCCCACAACGTTGCGATCTTTGTAGCGCACTGCCAAATCCGCGACCTTCTGCGCCCGTTCTGGCCCGAAGTGGCGTACGGCGTCAAAAATCCACAGCAAGGACTCGCCAAAATCACGCTCGCCACGCTCGCGGCCTCGTTCCAGACCTTCGAAGATGGCGTCAAAATCCAGTTTCCACCACAGGCAAACGCCCACGGAAACATAGACTTCAGCATGCAAAATATTTTCTGTCTTGAGCTGCTCCATCAACTTGTAGGTAATGAGTTCGTAGTCTTCGGGAGTTCTGAGGAGTTCACTGACTCCCTTGAAGGCAAGGAGAAATCCGTTGAAGTCCTGATATTGATACAGCTGCTCGACTTCGGCGAGAGTTGCATTTTCGAATCCGCGCCGCTTCTTCAGTTCCAGCAGGGTGGGAGGTTGGATCGAACCTTCCAGATGCAAGTGCAGCTCAGCCTTGGGAAGAGCAACAACGAACGGGCTGGGACTTGGGACCGAACTCATGTTTCAGACTTCACCGCCGAGATCGCCGAGCACGCCGAGAAGAACTTGCTCCTGAATGGCTCGGCGACCTCGGCGTTCTCGGCGGTTATCTTTTCGCGAACTCGCTGCGATGCCGGCTGTAAAAGAAGTAGATACCCAGTCCAATAACCAGCCACACCACGAAGCGAATCCAGGTGATCACAGTGAGCCCGGTCATGAGCCCGCCGCAAAGCACAATCGAGATCAAAGGAAACCAGGGAACGAGCGGAACCTTGAAGACACGTGGCCGGGCTGGCTGGGTGCGGCGCAGGATGATGACGCCCAGCGACACGAGCACAAAGGCGAAGAGTGTGCCGATATTGGAAAGATCTGCGGCGTCGCTCACCGCGAAAATGCCGGCGGGAATTCCCACGGCGAAACCCGCAACCCAGGTGGACAGATGCGGCGTCTTGAACTTGGGATGTACTGCCGAGAACAGTTTGGGGAACAGCCGGTCCCGCGACATGGCATACCAGATCCTCGCCTGGCCGTATTGGAAAACCAGCAGCGAGGAGATCATTCCGGTCAAGGCGCCAATCACGATTACAGAGCGCGCGAAGCGGCTGGCTCCCAGGTGCTGCAGGGCGTACGCAACAGGGGCCTGGGCGGCGTCGCCCGAGACAAACGTCGTGTACTTCATAATTCCGAGCAGAACAATCGAGACGCCTACATAAAGGACCGTGCACACAATCAGCGAACCGATGATGCCGATGGGCAAATCACGTTGCGGGTTCTTGGCTTCTTCCGCCGCAGTGGAAACTGAGTCGAATCCTATGTAGGTGAAAAAGACGATGGCCCCGCCAGTGACGATTCCGGCAAAACCCGAAGGAGCAAACGGCCGCCAGTTGTTCGGATTCACCAGCGCGCCGCCGATAACCAGAAAAACTAGAATAGCGCCAATTTTGATCGCCACCATGACATTGTTGGTTTCGGCGGATTCCCGCACGCCGCGTACCAGCAAGACCGTGAGGATGAAAATAATGACGAAGGCAGGAATGTTGAAGTAAGCGCCTGTCCATTGCCCGCTCTCCCACACCGGACTCGACCACTGGTCCGGGAGATTGAGGCCAAATGATGCCAGCTGAGCTTTGGTGTAGGCACTGAATCCGATCGCCACCACCACGTTGCTGACCACATACTCCAGGATCAGGTCCCATCCAATGATCCAGGCGAAAATTTCGCCCAGCGTGGCATATGAGTAGGTGTATGCGCTGCCCGCAATGGGGATCATCGAGGCCAGCTCGGCATAACACAACCCAGCAAAGCTGCAGGCTATAGCCACCAGGAAAAACGAAATTGCGATGGAAGGACCAGCGGCGGGCCGGCCATGCATGAGCACGGAAGCAGTGCCTGCGCCGCGAAGCAGATTGACAATCAAGTCGAGCACCTGGGCATGCAGGATCGAAGGCGCCTGGAAGTATTCGCCCGCCGCAGCGGTGCCGGTTAGTACGAAAATGCCGGAGCCGATGATGGCGCCAATCCCCAGCGCGGTGAGAGACCAGGGGCCCAAGGTCTTCTGCAGCCGGCGGCCTGGCTCTTCCGCCTCGGCAATCAGCTTATCGATTGATTTGCAGCACAAAAGCTGGCTGCCATTTTTCGGAGTGGCAGCTTGCTCGGTATGGTTGGTGGTTGTCGGAAGTTGTGCCAAAAAGCCTCTCGTTTGGGTGTGGGCTGGGTCTCCTGCCCCGGGGAGGCGGGTCGAAGACCCACCTCCACACGGTTAATTACTAGCGTTTCGCCTGACCGCGCGCCATCTTCTTGACTTTTCGTTTCTTCGATCCGCGTGCATACTCCCGCGGCTTGAGCGGCTTTTCGGCCTTGTGTTTTTTGCGCGCCGCCCGTTTCGCCTTCTTGCGTTCGTCTCTACTTAAAGTCGCCGTATTAGCCATTCGTCCCTGTCGTTCCTCTCAGAAGTTGAACCTCGAAACCGGTTTCTAGGCCCTTTCCAGCTGGGCATACTTCTCTACCAGCTTTTTCAGCCCGAAGCGTAGGAATTGTACCGTAATCTTGGCGTCTTCACCTTCTCCTTCGCGCTGGTATACCGTTCCTTCGCCGTATTTGGGATGCCGAACTCTCTGTCCGGGGCGGAAACCTCGCTTACCCTGGGGCTGCTCAACCGGCACCTTGGGCAGGCTGAATTTCCTCCCTCGCGATGCGAAGAACTCGGCAATGTTCTCAATCGAGTTGTAAGTTTTGCCGGAATAGGAGGGCTGCTTGCTGCCTTGGCGCCGCTTCCAGGCTGTGCTTTGATCTTCATCCTCGTAGGCGTAATGAGAAGACTCCGCTGCGGAGCTACGCTCTGCCGGAACGGGCGAGACGCCCGTCCCCACACCCCCAGCCCCCACACCGGTTCGACGCGGCGAACCGATATCTTGCAATAAATGCGCGGGCACCTCCTCGAGAAAACGGGAAGGCACGCTGGCCTCGGGAAGATCGGTCCCGTACCGGCGGCGGTAAACAGCTCTGGTCAGAACCAGCGTGTCCATAGCCCGCGTCATGCCGACGTAACACAGGCGCCGCTCCTCCTCAATGTCGTCAGGCTCAAGAAAAGTCCGAGAGTGCGGAAACAGTCCCTCTTCCAGTCCGCACAGAAAGACCAAAGGAAACTCCAGGCCCTTGGCCGCATGCAGCGTCATCAGCGTGATTTGCGCATGTTCGTCATAAGCATCGGCTTCACTGACCAGAGCCGCATGATCGAGAAACTGATCGAGAGACTCACCGCGATCGCGGGAATCCATCGCGGCGTTCACCAACTCACGCAGGTTCTCAATCCGTGAGTAGGCCTCCGGAGTGTCCTCTTCCTCGAGCTGTTTGATGTAGCCGGTCCGGTCAATGAGAAACTTCAGGATCTCGGCCGTGCTAACCAAGGGGGCTGGAAAGTCCGACGGCACTTGGCCCACTTCCGCCGATGGCGCGGGCGGGACGCCCGCACCGACAGCCGGCGAGACGCTGGCGCTACCGCTCTCAAAGTCGAACTGTAGCGGGTCAAATTCGGTTGCATCTTCTTTTGAGTCGGCCACGATCGCCGCAGGTACGTTCGTTGGTTCTTCTTGCGCGGTCTGATCCAGCCGCTCCACATAAGTCCCCGCCAGCATGGCGCGGGCATCTTCAATGATTCCCTTGAAGCTCCTCAGCGCTGCCAGCGCTCTAGCCGGCAGCAGCTGCCGCTTGACCGCTTCGCCGGTCGCCCCCCAGACGGAAACGCCGGTTTCGAGCGCCAGGTGCTCCAGGGTCTCCACGGTAGTTTTTCCGATTCCCCGCGCGGGAGTATTGATCACACGCTGCAGCGAAACCGAGTCATCCGGATTCTGAATAACTTTCAGATACGAAATCATGTCCTTGATCTCGGCGCGCTCATAGAACGAGAATCCGCCCACAACGTGGTACTTCAGCTGGTATCGCCGCATCGCCTCTTCAAACAAGCGAGACTGGGAATTGGTGCGGTAAAGCACTGCGACCCGCGCGGTTTCACCCTGATCCGCTGCCTCGCGCACGTAACTAGCTACCCGGTCAGCGACAAAGAGCGCTTCGTTCTCGCCATCGGGCGCTTCGTAATAACCGATCTTTGCTCCGCCCTGACGCGAGGTCCACAGGTTCTTCCCCTTGCGCTTGACGTTGTTCGCCACCACCGACGATGCCGCCTGCAGAATGTTCTGTGTAGAACGGTAGTTCTGCTCAAGGCGGATGATCTTGGCTTCCGGGAAGTCTTGCTCGAATTCGAGGATGTTACGAATGTCGGCTCCCCGCCAGGAATAGATCGACTGGTCCTCGTCGCCGACAGCGCAGACATTGTGCCGAGAGCCCGCCAGCAGCCGCATCAGTTCGTACTGCGGACGGTTCGTATCCTGGTATTCATCGACCAGCAGATACTGGAAGCGCCGGTTGTAATATTCGCGCACTTCCCCAGAGCTTTTCAGCAGGCGTACGGCTTCCAGCAGCAAATCGTCGAAATCCATCGCGTTCGCCTTGCGCAGTTCTTTCCGATACTCCTCATAGATATGCGCGACGCGCTCGGTCTTGGGATCTCCGGACTGGAGGTAGATCTCCTGCGGATCGAGCATGTGATTCTTGGCCCAGGAAATCCGCGAGCCCACGGTACGCGGCGTAAGCTGCTTGTCGTCAATGCCCAGCCGCCGCATCACGCCCTTGACTACCTGCTGTTGGTCGGCTTCATCGTAGATAACAAAATTCTTCGTGAGACCGATGGGAGGCTTACCGGGACCTCCGGAAGGAATTTGCAGAGCCTGGATGTCTCGCCTCAAAACGCGCACACAAAAAGAATGGAAAGTTGAAATGACCGGCTTGGCAATCGAATAACCGCCCACCAGCTTTTCCACGCGCTCAGCCATCTCCGACGCGGCCTTGTTGGTGAAAGTAACCGCCAGGATGGACTCCGGCATCACCCCGATCTTCTCGATGAGGTAGGCGATGCGGTAGGTAATGGCGCGGGTCTTGCCGCTACCCGCACCAGCGAGAATAAGCACTGGGCCTTCCGTGCTCTCGACCGCTACGCGTTGTTGAGGATTGAGTTCGTTAAGAAACGACACGTTGTCGACAGCCTCGATTGATTGCCAATTGCCGATTGCCGACAGCCAAATGAAAACCGAGATTCCTCGCTCCGCTCGGAATGACAAGGGAGAAGAAGTTCGGAATCACAAGCAGTTGGGTTCGCTCCGAATGACAGGGTGTGGAGTTTTCAGATTGGCAATCGGAAATTGGCAATTGGCAATTCATATCAACTCTTGCTCTTCACTGCCTCTCGCACTGCCTTACATTCCGCGCACGGGCATACGTCCCTCAGGAACTGCCAGGAATACAGGCCCAGGTCGTGATTATCATTCCACATAAATTTGATGGCATACCGGCCCACCGGTTCTACCTTGTTCGGCTTGGCCGTGGGCTTGAACATCGGCAGGGCGCCGGGCGCCAGCTTCGGCGGGTCTCCCGGCTGACGCCGGGTTTTGCTGCGTTCTTCATCGCACAAAGCGCAGGGGCAGGCGTCCCGCAAAAAGGCGAAGGTATAGGTGGAGATATGCCCGTCCTTCCACTCGATTTCCATGCCCGTGCCGGTGGTAATGTTCACCTTGACCGACTTGGGCTCTGCCCACGACTCCATGTTTTCAGTATCGCACAGGCCAGCGCCGGACGAACGCACTCCGCATCGTAGCGGCGCCGTCGTGAATCAAAGTTGCTGGAGTACCGCATGAACATCCGAATTCTGGTTTTCGATGGAGCCGACGAACTAGATTTCATCGGCCCGCTTGAGATTTTCCGCAGGGCTGCCAAGCTGGTTAAAGACCTCGACGTTGCCCTGGTTACAGTCGAACCGCAGGCGGAGATTGTCACCGCCCATGGACTCCAGGTTCGGCTGGACGGGTTGCTAGGTGGCCATGTCGACTTGTTAGTCGTACCCGGCGGAGGCTATGCGGCGCATGCTCCTCAAGGTGTCCGAGCGGAAATTCAACGTGCGGTACTCCCGCGGCGGATTGCCGAACTCCACGCCGAGAGCACGACTATTGTGGGCGTCTGCACGGGAGCCATGGCGATCGCGGCGGCAGGCCTGCTCGGTGGGCGTCCAGCGACCACACATCACTCCGCGCTCAACGATTTGCGCTCCGCAGGGGCACAACTCACGGAGGCCCGCGTGGTCGACGATGGCGACATCGTCACCTGCGGAGGGGTGACTTCTTCGCTCGATCTCGCATTATGGTTGGTCAAGCGCCTCTGGGGCGACGAGATGGCTGACGGTGTTGCCCGCCAGATGGAGTACAGCCCCAGTCGGGATGTATACGTTTCGCCCAGAGGAAAATCTCGCACGGCATAAGGGGAAGGAACTCGACTCGGACCGGCCTTCTAGACTGTCCGGGCTTTTGGGATGACAGCGCGGGAAAGGGTGCGAACACCAGGTCCCTCGACTCCGCTCGGGATGACAAGTTTGAGTGGGACAAACCCGTTGCTGGCGCCGCGTGACGCTTGTTGTTCCGAACCGGCTTTAACCGGTGAGGAATCTGCTGTTTGGTTGCTAATACAGAAAGCAGATTCCTCGCTTCGCTCGGCATGACAAGGGATAGGACCTCGGAACAACAAGGGATAGGAGCTCGGAACAACAAGGGAAAGCAACTCGGAATGAAAGCGTCGGTTTGTCGGAACCGTTCTCCATCCGGTAAAATCAATACTTCGCAGATCAGGTTCTGAACCCTTCTGGAGAAGTCATGGCACAAGTATGTGATATCTGCGGCAAAGGGCCGCAATTCGGCAATAATATCAGCCACGCCCACAATGTGAGCAAGCGGCGCTGGAACGTCAACCTGCGCCCGGTCCGCGCCAAAGTGGGCGGCTCGACCAGACGCATCCGCGTCTGCACCTCCTGCCTGCGCAGCGGCAAAGTGGTCAAGGCCTAAGTAGTCCTCAGTTCCAACGCAAACGGCCTCCCAAGCGGGAGGCCGTGCCGTGTTGTATCTGAATCTACACCTACTGCACGCCCAGCAATTCCACGTCGAAAATCAGAGTTGACTTCGGCGGGATGACCGGTGGATAACCGCCATCACCATAGCCAAGCTGGGGTGGAATGCGTAACTGGCGCTTGCCGCCGACCTTCATTCCGGCCACGCCCTCGTCCCAGCCCTTGATCACTTGGCCGGCTCCGAGCTTGAAGGTGAACGGTCGGCCTGCATCTACCGAGCTGTCAAACTTCTTACCATTGGTCAGCCATCCGGTGTAATGGACTTTTACAGTTTGCCCTTTGGCTGCAGTCGCCCCCGTTCCCGGCTTGATGTCCCAGTACTCGAGGCCATCAGCGGTTTTCGTGGGTTGTCCTGTGATCTTCGTTGGCGCGCTGGTATCAGGCGTGCCGCTGGTCTTTTGTGCCAGCGCGCTGCCTGCTGCCACCACCAGGCCTATCAGTAAAACTGTCGTTTTCAACATTCATCCTCTCCAGATTGTCGATTGCCAATTTCCAATTGCCGATTGATTCTAAATTGGCCATTCGCAATCGGAAATTGGAAATTTCTATGCCACGGCGATGACATCAATCTCGACCAGCACGTCTTTGGGCAGCCGGGCGACTTCCACCGTAGATCGCGCTGGAGGCTCGGATGAGAAATAGCTCGCATAAACTTCGTTCATCCCGTTGAAGTCGCCCATATTCTTCAGAAAAACGGTAGAGCGCACTACCTTTTCCAGCCCGCTGCCGGCTGCTTTTAGGATTCCGGACAAATTCTTCAGCACGCGATCGGTCTGGAAACCCACATCGCCCGAGACGAGTGTGTTCGTAACCGGATCAATGGCAATCTGCCCAGAAACGAAGACCAGTCCGTTCGCCCTGATCGCTTGAGAATAGGGCCCGATGGCTTTGGGACCCTCATGCGTGGCAATGACCTCTTTCATGAAACCTCCATTTGCGGAACTTCAGATTTTAGATTGCAGATTGAAGAATTGAAAACACCCAAGTCCCGCGCTGCGCTCGGGATGACGAGAGTAGCGCCGGTATCTTGCCGGCCCCAGGCGCGGGCGGGACGCCCGCGTGACAGCCGCCGAGACGGCGGCGCTACAATGACTCGCAAAAGGCACTGAGAACACGAGGTCCCTCGACTCACGCAAAAAACGCGCTCGCTCGGGATGACAAGCTGGTGGATGCGAGTGTGGAGTGGTGATTGAGCGAGTTTTCTTAGCGCCGACTTCTAGATTTTCTGCAATCTCTGCACGTCATGTACGCCGGGAATCTTGCGCACGCCGGAAATAATCGTCTCCAAGTGCTTGAGATCGAGGATGTCGAGCACCACGTCGATATTCGCCTGGCCATTGGCGGTGCGTGCTTCGATGTTCCGGATATTGGTCTTGGTATCGCTGATGACAGCGGTGATCTGCTTCAGCATGCCCCATTTGTCATCACAGAAAAGCGTCAATTTGACGGGATAAGCGGCGGCCGCGCCCTCGTCCTTGTCGCGTGTCCACTGCACGTCAATGCGCCGCTCGGGCTCGTATAGCAGATTTGTGACATTAGGGCAGTTGCGCGAGTGTACGGCCACGCCCTTTCCCCGAGTGACGTAGCCCACGATGTCCTCTCCCCGAATAGGATTGCAGCATCGGGCACGATAGACGAGCAGGTCGCCATGTCCTTTGACCGTGATTGCGTTGGCATCGCCGCCAAAAACCCGGCGTACTACACTGGCGAACCCGCCACTCTGGTCCTCCACTTCACCGGACGGCTGTGTGCCGGCTGGCGCGAGGCGTCCCAGTACCTGCCGCGCCGAGTATTTTCCGTAGCCGATGCCAGCCATCAGGTCTTCGGGCCGGCCCAGGCCATAGTCGGAGGCAATCTTCTGCAAGGCTTCGTCCTTTACATCCTTCAGCGAGATGCGGTACTTGCGCGCTTCTTTCTCGATCAGCTTGCGGCCGATTTCTATGGCTCTCTCGCGCTGGTGGACATTGAGCCAGTGCTTGATTTTGTTCCGTGCACGAGACGATTTCACCACCGCCAGCCAGTCGCGGCTCGGCTTGTGTCCCGGCTGGGTAAGGATTTCGACAATGTCGCCACTGTGAAGCTTGTGGCGCAGCGGCACCATGCGTCCGTTTACCTTGGCCCCCACGCAGCTGTGCCCAACCTCGGTGTGCACCGTGTAAGCAAAATCGATGGGAGTCGAGTCGCGCGGCAGGACGACCACCTTGCCCTTGGGCGTGAACGTGTACACCTCTTCCGGGTAAAGATCGATCTTCAGCGTCGAAAGGAATTCGTTGGGATCGGAAACGTCGCGTTGCCAGTCGACCACCTGGCGCAGCCACGCCAGCCTCTGCTCATCTTTGGCCGAAACCGAGCCATCCTTGTACTTCCAGTGCGCCGCAATGCCTTCTTCAGCCATCTTATGCATCTCTTCGGTGCGGATCTGCACTTCGAAAGGTGTACCGGTCTCGGCAATGACGGAAGTGTGTAACGACTGGTAGAAATTCGGCCGAGGCATGGCAATAAAATCTTTGATACGCCCGGGCACTGGCCGCCATAAATTGTGAATGATACCCAGCACAGCGTAACAATCCTGCACCGACCGCGTAATCACGCGCATGGCGCACAGATCGTAGACTTGCTCGACCGTGATTCGTTGCCGCTGCAGTTTCTTGTGGATGCTGAACAGCCGCTTGATGCGGCTTTCGACCTTGGCGGTAATACCCGCTTCCTTGAGCTTGTCGCGCAACACGAACTCGACGCGTTCCAGGAATTCTTCCCCCTCTTTGCGCCGGGCTTCGACCGCATCATGAACCTGGTGGTAGCTGATTGGATCGAGATAGCGGAAACCGAGGTCTTCCAGTTCGCCGCGAATCTTGCCCATGCCCAAGCGATGAGCGATCGGCGCGTAAATATCCAAGGTCTCGCGTGCGATCTTCTGCTGCCGCTCCGGCGGAAGGTGCTCCAGCGTGCGCATGTTGTGCAGGCGGTCGGCCAACTTGATGAGCACCACACGAATGTCATCCACCATGGCGAGCATCATCTTGCGCAGGTTTTCCGCCTGTTGTTCCTCGCGGGTAGCGAAATCGATTTTGCTGATCTTGGTGACGCCCTCGACAATGTGGGCTACCTGGTCGCCGAACTCTTTGCGGATGTCCACGATCGTGATTGAGGTGTCTTCGACGGAATCATGCAGCAGCCCGGCCGCAATGCCGATGGGGTCCATCTTCATTTCAGCCAGCACGCAAGCGACTTCGAGGGGGTGAACGAGATAGGGTTGGCCGGAGGCCCGGGTCTGCCCGGCGTGATATTTCTGGGAGTACTCGTACGCTTTACGGACGATTTCCAGGTCGTCGTTAGGCCGGTTGGCCTCCAACTTCTTCATCAGATCACGGAAGCGCGTGACCGTGAGGACGTTGGTCGCAATCTGTTGGCGCAGAGTCCCCATACTCGATTATAGCCGCAAGATGCCGGAATTGAGCCGTGTGGGGACGGGTCGGTGTGGGGACAGGTCTCTGACCCGTCTAGGCGGAGCGCAGCTCGGCTATTCCGCCCAAGATTCTGCTACATTTACCCGCATGCCTGCGCGCATCCTGGTCAGCGGTGTTTCTGGTCCGATTGGCGCTGCGCTTCTACCGTCTCTCCGTAGTCGCGGCTACAAGGTTGTCCGCCTGGTTCGTGGACCTGCTTCGGGGGACGAGCAGATTAGCTGGGACCCGGCTAAGCCTTTGTCGCCCGAATCAGTTTCCGGGTTCGAGGCCGTCATTCATCTCGCCGGGGAAAGCATTGTCGGCCGCTGGACAGCCGCGAAGAAAGCGCGTATCCGTGACAGCCGCGTCCTAGGCACCGGGAATTTAGCGGAAGCGCTGGCCAGGGCTGCTCAGCGTCCTGGCGTCCTGATTACCGCATCGGCCGTCGGTTACTACGGGCATCGCGGCGACGAGGTGCTACAGGAAGACAGTTCTCCCGGCCAGGATTTCCTGGCGGAAGTGTGCCACCAGTGGGAAGCCGCCACCCAACCTGCAGCTCAGGCCGGCATACGCACCGTAAACATGAGAATTGGACTGATCCTCAGCCCGGTGGGCGGCGCTTTGCCGAAGATGCTGACGCCCTTCCGACTGGGGGTTGGCGGAAACATTGGCAATGGCCGCCAGTGGTGGAGCTGGATTGACGTCAGCGATGTGGTCGGCGCCGTCCATCACATCATGAAGACCGACCTGCTGCAGGGCCCTGTCAATCTTGTCGCGCCCAAGCCGGTCACCAACGCCGAGTTCACAAAGACTCTGGCGGAAGCCTTGCACCGCCCGGCAATCTTCCCAATGCCCGCATTTGCTGCCCGGCTCGCGTTCGGCGAGATGGCAGACGAACTGCTTTTGGCCAGCCAACGCGTGGAGCCCACCAAGCTCGTTGCCAGCGGATATCCATTCCAACACTCGGACCTGAAAAAAGCGCTGGAAGATATTCTGACAAGATAAGAAGACAGGGTTACGGGTTACGGATTACGGGCAAAGATCCTTGTGAATCCCTGCCAATCGGTGGCTGTCCTTATTTTCCCTGCTGCATCTCTCGGCTGAGCTTGTCGAGCAACTCGGCGCGTTGCTCGGTGCTCAATTCTTTCTGCAACTCTTCCAATGCGAGAGCCACAATGTGGTAATGATGAGCGCCGGCGTAATTCGGATCGCTGGTAATCTGCAGCCACAGATTATGCAGCAACTCCAGATCCTGGGGACGCAGGCGTGGGGTGTGCGGGCCCAGCAGGTATTCTCGAATCGAGCCATCTGGCGAATAGACTTCGAGGGCAAGGTGCGGCCGCGGCTCGGGCAGCCGCTCCCACGCATCGCCCGTCCGCTTGCCTTGCTCGTCGGCTGTCAGCTTGTTCGATAAACCGCAAACCATGCGGCTGGAATCAAGCCTCTGCGCGGTCATTACGATACCCTCGAACACGTCCGTGGCAGGCACCACGAGCAACGAAACCGGTTTGCCTTCTTTCTCAGCCACCGCCACCACGCTGGTGAACAGTTCCTGCTCGTAGTGATCGAAGATCTCAGCCGCGTCATATACCCGGCTGCCGCTAAAGCTGTGTTCGCGGTGGTATAGCCGCGCCGTCATGACGACCACGTCCTGGCGGGTCGTATCCGTGTGAGCGAGCACATGGCGGAGGTAATACAAGTTTCTGGGGTCCCGCACCGCGACCAGGATGTTGCCCGGACGCGCGCCGAGAGCTCCGCTGCCCAGCTCCTGATTCCCGTAAACACGGAACTGATCCAGTTGCTCGGGTTTCCCGTGCCGCTCCTTGGCTACCCGGTACTCGGAGTAGGTAAACAGCGCGAAAAACACCGCGCTGAACGAGACCCCGGCAATGGTTGCTTCCGTCTTGGTTAGCAGGTTCACCACCGCGGTCATGAACAGAACAAACGAGATCACGATCAACCCGGCCGGGACTTCCTTACCACCAACATGGAAGTTGCCCGGCACCTTCCATTCGCGATTGCCGGGCTCGGTGTAGCGCAGTACTAATACCGCCAGGGATTTCAGAGCGAAGCTCCAGATCACGCCAAAGGCGTAAAGGCCGGCCAGCACGAAGACGTTGCCTTTACTGGCGATGATGGTAAGAAGCTGTAACCCCACGACCAGGTCGATGATGCGATAGCTGGTTCCGTACCGCGGGTGCGGCTTCTGAAAGGCGGCGGTTAGCACGCCATCTTCCGCCACCCGGTTCAACACGCCGTTCGCTCCGACAATCGAAGTGTTCTGCGCACCGGCCAGAATCAACACGCCTACGAGGACAACGAAACCGTGGAACAGCAGCCTTGCCCACATCGGCCCGGCCAGATACATCGAGATCCCGCCGATCAGGTTCGCGAAGTAGTCTGGACGAACCTTGTCGGGGATCATCATGACCGCAAAAAACGAGACCAAAGACGTAAACAGCAGGCTGTAGATGAAAATGACCAGGCCGGTCTTTTCCAGGTTCTTCAGCTTGGGATGCTCGATCTCACGATTAACCTGGGCGAGGGTTTCCTCACCGCTCATGGCCAGTACGGAGTGGCCGAAACCTACGAACAGGATGACCAAGGTCAGCTGGCTGATCCATGTGCCATTCAGCCAGCCCAAGGATTCTTTGTTGAGCGTGACTACCCCCGGGTGTAAGGGATTCGGGGGAAGCTGGACAGGCGCGCCGCGGAAAATCGTAAACAGGCACCACAGGATCAGGATCGCCACCATGATGGTAGTGACGACCATGATCTGCACGGCCTTCTGGCTGGACTCGTGGATACCTTGGATATTTTTCCGCCAGAAGTAGAGCACGACCACAATGCCAAAAAAGGCAGCGAAGCCATTTTCCGGGAAATGTGCGAAGGGATGGCCGAGGTAATTGGCAATATTTTCAATGAAACCGGCCAAGTACTGGCCGGCGGAAACGGCGCTGATGGGCCCAGTCAGAACGTAGTCAAAAAGCAGCGCGGAAACCGAAAACTTGGCCAGCGCCCCCCCCATGGCCTCCTTGACCACCTTGTACACGCCGCCGCGCACGAACATGCTGCTGGACTCGATATACAGAGCCCGAACCGCGTAGCTGAACAGCATGACTGCCAGGATGAACCACGGAGCACTCTTGCCGATGACCTTCTCGGCATCGCCGCCGGCGTAGTACGCCGACGACGCTAAATCGGAAAGCACGATCGCCGCCGCCCGCCAGAAGGAGATGAACGACAACATCACCGTAGTGGCGACGAAGACCTTTACCGCGGGACGCTTAGTTTCAAGGGAAGTAGCCATCAAGCTGCAGGCTGAGCGCCGGAAACTTCCAGCAAGCCTATTGAAGATAGCATAGCGTGCAGGGGCGAGGCACCGAGGATGAGTAGCCAGAATTTGTGTGGGAAAGGGTCTCAGACCCGTCCAGACCGAGCGTAGCCCGGCTACAAACTTTTTACTCCGCCGGAGCTAGATAAGTCCGAGTTATCCGGTCATGCCAGCAGAGCGCATCCTCGTCGAGATAACACCAGGCGAATCCCAATCCCAGAGACAGTGCCGACAAAATCGAGGCCGCCACACGCCACCGTCGCGTCCGCCGGCTTACGGGACTTCCATCGAAATGGCTGAGCCGCAACCGTGCCAGACGCAGGCCCGGCGTGCTCCCGGTGTAGACCAGCAATAGATATTGAAAGCCGGCCCAGAAAAACCCGGCGATACCCGCGCCTAGTGCCAGCAACTGTGAGAAGGGTGGAACGAACGCAGTCAAGTTAAGAAAAATATATCCGAAAAGAGCGCAAGCGACGGTGACAATCAATGCGTCGAGAGCCCCCGCCAGGATTCGTCGCGGCGAGGAAGCGGCTCGCAGCGGGATTTCAAAGCCGGGACGCTTCTCAGCTTCCGGTTCTGGTGGCTCCAGAATGATGCCACCCAGGGCGGGAGCCGGAGGAGTGATCTCCGGAGCGTCGACGATCCGTGGCCGGTCCACCATGGGTTCGGCCAACTCATCCAATGCAGGAATCGGCGCCAAAGAGGAGCGCGGAAACTCGATGATTCTCCCGATTTCGCCTGGCGCCGTTTGCATTGGAGCCGGGCTAGCCGGCGCCACATCGGCTAAGGCGCTGCTTTCATATCGCGGGGAGGCGGGTGGCGGCGGATCGGGGGGCGCCTCTGATTCCGCCGGCGCCTCCCCTGGGTTCCGAAAGCTATCCCGTTTCGGCTCGGGTGGTTCGAACTTTAGCCGCAGCGATGGATATCTTGGCGGACGCGGCTTTCGCCTGGCCCGGTAGCTGTTGAGCCGCTCTGAAATCTGATCCTTCCAAAAGGCTGGGCCTCGGACAACAGACTCAGTCTCCAAAGAGGAGGAAACGTCCTGCTCATTCGCGCAGAGGACAGGTTCTGAACATATTGACTGCGGAGGTGGGGCAGCTTCCGATTCCGCCACGACCGTGCGGTTCTCCGCAGGGATTACAGATTCGTCCAAGCTCGCGGAAAAACGTTCCTCGCTCGCGTCGTAAGCCTCTGGATCGACCAGGACGCTGGCCGGCGGCGCCGCCAAATTGCTGTCTAAGTCGCCCTCTGCTTTATGGCGATGATGCGGCCCCGGGGAAGGAACGCGGCAGTCTCCTTCGGGCGCGCACCGGCACACATCACCGCAGAACGGACAAGCCATGAACCCGTGTTCGAAGAACTCCAGACCCAGAGCGACGGAAGCAACCATCGGGCTCGCTCTTTGATTCCAACTTTGCCTGGCGGGCGTGACCGTGCTAAGGTCACGTTATCGCCAAAACTGGCAGGCTGGCAGAACGCTCGTGCGCTTCCGATGATCTCCCGCATAAGATTGCTTATCACGGCGGCGTGGCTTTGTCATCTGCTTCTGTTTCCCACCATAGTTACTAGCCAGTTGCAGTTGCAGTGTCCACCTCCAGTGCCGTCGAGTGAAAAAGCTGATATCTGCGCCATAACGCAGGAAAAGGACGGCCCTGTCTATAAACTGCACGGGCGCGAGAGAATTCACTATCGAAACCTTGATCTCTGGGCAGACGAAGCGACCTATAACTCCGACACCGGCGAAGTTACCCTGGAAGGCCACGTCATTCTCGATGGAAAGCTCAACGATGAGCACATTGAGGCCAGCCATGGTACCTACAATGTGGAGACCGAAACCGGCCGCTTCTACAACGTGATAGGCACCATCGGAGCGCGCCAGCACGCGCAACGGGTGCTCCTCACCACATCAAACCCTTTTTCCTTTACCGGTAAAATGGTAGAGAAAACCGGACCCGATCACTACATCGTGCATGACGGAACCGTCACCAGTTGTAAGTTGCCGCATCCCAAGTGGCAGTTCAGTTCCCCTCACGTGACCTTGGAACTTGGCCAGCGCGCCGTGATGTATACCAGCACCTTCCGCGTTCGCGGCGTGCCGGTCCTGTTCTTCCCGATCGCCACACACACACTGCAGCGGCTGCCTCGGCAATCCGGGTTCTTAGTTCCAAGCTTCGGTACGTCCTCCATCAAAGGTACTCTCGTGGGCGATTCTTTTTATTGGGCCATTAATCGCAGCATGGATGCCGTAATCGGCGGCGAGCTCTACTCGAGGCGAGGGTGGGCCCAGCATGGCCAGTTCCGGTTGCGCCCCAGTGAAAGTTCTCATATGGAGCTGTACTATTTTGGGGTACGCGACCGAGGCATAGGCACTCCCCGCGTCAGCCAGGGAGGTGAAAATGTCCGGCTCTTTGGAGAAAGTTATTTCGGACACGGCTTCCGCGGTGTAGCTAACGTCGACTACCTGAGTTCCTTCGTGTTTCGTCTGGTTTTCAACGAAGTCTTCACTCAGGCCGTGTACTCGGAAGTGAGGTCGCAGGGTTTTCTCTCGAAGACTTTCAAGGGCTTTTCCTACAATGCCCTGTTGGAGCGTTATCAGAATTTCGAGAGCACCAACAAGGGGGACGTCGTCACCATTCTCCATGCCCCCAGCTTGGAATTCTCCAGCGTAGACCGGCCCCTGGGGCGATCTCCCTTCTATTGGAACTTCGATACTGCCTTGGACGCCTTGTCGCGCAGCGAGCCGGGAGTAACCGGACCTTCCGGAACCGAGACACCTTTTCGCACCGCTCCGCTGGTCGGACGTTTTGATTTCAGCCCCAGCATCTCTCTGCCTCTGAACTTTCGGGGATGGTCGTTCCGCCCCTCCTTTGGCGTGCGGGACACGCTCTACAGCCAACAACTGCTGCCGTCGAGCGGCATAGGGATAGCTTCGAACGATCCGATTAACCGCAGGGCTCTCGAGACCTCAGCCGAACTTCGCCCACCGTCCCTCGAGCGAGTCTTCAACCGCGGGCTATTCGGCCGCAAGCTCAAGCACGTTGTCGAACCGCGCGTCGTGTACCGGCGTACTTCCGGCATTAATAATTTTGCGAGCATACTCAGGTTCGATGACCGTGACGTACTCAGCGACACGAACGAGGTTGAGTACGGCTTGGTTAACCGCCTGTACGCGAAAAAACGCCCGCCTTCGTCCGAGAATTGCGGGTCAGAGCAAAAACCTTGTCCACCGCCGGCGCCGGCCCGCGAACTTATCTCCTGGGAACTGGCGCAAAAATACTTCCTGGATCCTAATTTCGGAGGAGCCCTGGTGCCTGGGCGCCGCAATGTCTTCACCACCACCACGGATTTCACTGCCATTGCGTTTCTCACCGTGCCGCGCCACCTCTCTCCCTTGGTTTCGCGTTTTCACTTTGGCCCCAGTTCGCATCTGGAAACCGGTTGGGACGTAGACTATGACTTCCGAATCAGCCGCATGAGCGCTAGCAACGCTTTCCTTAACTATCACATCGGCCAGATCAGTTTCGGGGGAAGCGACGCTTACCTGCAGACGCCCGGCGAGGTACTCGTGACTAACAACTTCCTTGCGCCCTCCAAGTTCCACCAGTTCCGTGTACAGATGACATATGGCACGGCCATGAAGCGCGGTTTCAGCGCTACGACTGTGTTTGGCTACGACGTAAACACCGGAATTCTCCAGTATTCCGGGGCGCAATCAACCTACAACTGGGACTGTTGCGGGGTCAGCATGGAATTTCGGCGCTTCGCCCTGGGCGCGGTCCGTAATGAGAATCAGTACCGTTTCCAATTCAGCCTGGCCAACATTGGCGCTTTCGGCAACATGCGGCGGCAAGAAAGACTTTATTAATGGAGAGACGGGCATCCTCGCCCGTTCAGACAGGCAAACTCGGCTTCCCTGATACTAGCGCAGCATTTAAGATAGTTTTCATGTCGTCACTCAGTGCCGAGCTCAATCAGAAGCGCGAAGCTCTCCATTCGCATTTGCGCGGCCTGGGACGCACGTTGATTGCCTACTCGGGAGGCGTCGATTCTGCTTTTCTTGCCTACGCCGCCCATGAAGTTCTGCCCAACGACATGCTCGCAGTGATCGCCGATTCCCCCAGCCTGGCCCGAAGCCATCTGGCAGATGCCGTGGCCTTCGCCCGTGAGCAGGAGATCCCGCTGGAGATAATTTCGACTGCGGAACTCGATCGCCCGGAATATGCCAGAAACGACGCCCTGCGCTGCTTCCACTGCAAGGACGAGCTCTTCACCGTGATGGAGAATATTCGGAATTCCCGCGGTTTCGACATGATCGCTTATGGTGTGAATGTTGACGACCGGGGAGACTTCCGTCCCGGCCAATTGGCAGCTCGCCAGCACAAAATTGCGGCGCCTCTGCTGGAAGCGGGACTCAGCAAGCAGGATGTCAGAGAACTTGCCCGTGCCTCCGGCCTTCGCGTCTGGGACAAGCCTGCCTCAGCGTGCCTCTCTTCACGCGTCGAGTACGGGCGCCCCGTGACGCGCGAAACCCTCAGCAGGGTCGAGCTGGGGGAAGACGCGCTTCGGACTCTCGGCTTCCGACAATTCCGGGTGCGGCACCACGGCGAGATGGTTCGCATCGAAATCGCCAGAGAAGAGATGCCGCGTGCCCTGACGGCCGAAATGGCCGATGAGTTTACTCGCATTTTCAAAGGCCTGGGCTTCAAGTTCGTTACCCTCGACTTGGAAGGCTTCCGCTCCGGCTCGATGAATGCATTGCTGGAAGCTGAGCACCTCACGCGCAAGGTCCGCTGATGGCCACTTTCCAATCGAAGCTGCCAATCGGCAAGTCGAAAACACTTCGTTTTTGCGCGCTTCCGCAAGCCTCGCGAGTGGATATGAGATAATTTCTCATGATTCCTCAATGTTCAGGCGGTTCCTAGTGACGCTTCTGCGACGTTCTTTTGCTGTCTTCCTGCTGATTTGTCTAGGTTGTTCCGCGCAGTCGGCTCCCCCGGATCTTACCAAGCGCATCGAGCGCCAGGTGCGTTCCTTCTATAGCCTGCCGCCCGACGTGCAAGTCACCGTCAATTCACTCAAACCGAGTGAGTTTCCTAATTACGACTCGCTTACCGTGACTCTCATTAATGCCGATCGCAAGCAGGAACTTGCCTTCCTGCTCTCCAAGGATGGCAAGACTTTGGTCCGCTTCACCAAGATGGACCTGAGCAAGGACCCCTACAGCGAGCTCATGAAGAAGATCGACACCACGGGCCGGCCCACGCGGGGCAACAAAGACGCCAAGGTGGTGGCCGTCAATTACGACGACTTTGAATGCCCCTTCTGCTCGCGCATGCACCAGCAGCTGTTTCCCACGCTCTTCAAGGAATATGGCGACCGGGTCCTGTTTATCTACAAGGACTTTCCCCTGGCGGAGATCCACCCTTGGGCAGTTCATGCGGCCGTGGACGCCAATTGCCTGGCCACTCAGAATAACGATGCCTACTGGGAGTTCGCGGACTATATCCACAGTAATCAGGCAATGGTGAACGCCGAGAAGACCATGGACACACGTTTTGCCGCTCTGGACAGGTTGGCCCTGCTGCAAGGGCAACGGCACAATCTCGATCTAGCGAAGCTCCAATCCTGTGTCAAAGCGCAAAAAGACGACGCCGTGAAAAGCTCGCTCCACGAGGCCGAGACAATAGGCGTGACGGCTACGCCAACCGTGTTCATCAACGGCGAGAAGGTCGACGGAGCGCTGCCTCTGGCAGAGTTGCGTGCGGTGTTTGATCGTGCCCTGAAAGATGCCGGCGTGCCCACCCCTGCGCCAGCGGCTTCCACGCCGGCGGTACCCGCAGTGGCAGCGGGTAAATAGAACCTCGATGCGATCTCGAACTTCTGTTTACCGGACACATGGAGGAATTGCTTGAAGCCTGAACTGCTGTCCGTGCGCAGTGCGCGCGCGATGAGCATTGTAGTGCTCAGCGTCGCCATTCTTGTTCCGCTGGGATGCCAGTCGGGACGAGGCGGCGCCGACGTCATGGCCAAGGTGGATGGACGAAAAATCTTCCGGGCGGACGTCGACAAGTACTATCAGAACCAGACTTCCGGCTCCGAACAGCAGCCCAGTGGAGAGCAGGTATCCACGCTGCGCCTGAATATCCTTGACCAGCTCATCGAGACTGAAATCCTCATGCGGCGCGCGGAAAAGCTCGGTCTGCTGGCCACCGATGAGGAAGTCCAGCGTAAGCTCACCGAGATCAAGTCCCCCTACACCCAGGAACAGTTTGATCAGCGCCTCAAGGACAAGAAGATCTCTCTCGAGGACTTCAAGCAGGACTTGCGTCGCAGCCTGACGCGCGAGAAAGTCCTCAACAAGGAGATCACTTCCAAGATCAACATCACCGACCAGGACATTTCCAACTACTACAACCAGAACAAAGCCGAGTTCAACCTGATCGAGCCGCAATACCACCTGGCGCACATTTTCGTCACGCCTCTGCCCAACCCGCAGGTCCGCAATCTTCAGAACAGCAAGGCGCAGAATGAAGCCGACGCCCGCAAGAAGATCCAGATGATCCTGAACCGGCTGGACAGCGGCGACGATTTTGCCACCCTGGCCATGAACTACTCGGAAGACACCGATACCACCAGCAACGGCGGGGACTTGGGATTCACTCCTGAATCCGCCCTGAACAATACTGACGCGGCCACCCGTGAAGCGGTGATGAAGCTCAAGCCCGGCCAGTACAGCCCGATCATTACCGTAGTAAACCCCGCGACTAAACAGATTTACGGCTTTCGCATAGTGAAACTGGTAGCCAAGGAGCCGGCGGGACAGCGGGCGCTCAATGATCCGCGCGTACAGCAAGCCATCCGCGAGCAACTGCGTGATCGCCGCGAACAACTGTTGAAAGCAGCCTATTACGAGACACTGCGCGATCAGGCCAAGGTCGAGAATTATTACGCGCAGGAGATTCTGGACAAGGCCGGGGCGGGAAAGTGACGCGAATCACGTAGGAACCGCTGTTCGCGCTGTCTGGCTAAGCGAGGCTGTTCTACTCTACAATCGCCAGCACATCGCCGGCATTGACCGCGGCACCTTCCGCCGCCAGCACTTTTTGCACGACACCTTTCTTCGGCGACTTCAGCTCGTTTTGCATCTTCATGGCTTCTACGACGATGATCCCCTGGCCTGCCTCGACTTCGGTCTGCTCCGGGACCAACACGCGAACCACCTTCCCCGGCATGGGAGCTAACAGTTTTTTCGCGCCATGCTCGTCCGCGGAGCCACCCTTTCTTCCCCGCAGCGACTTCGGATCACGCAACTCCGCGGCAAAGCGCTCCCCGCCCACCCACAAGTGCATATCGGTGGCCGTCTGTTCGCGCTTGATCTCGTAGGCTTTTCCATCGATTAGTACGGACAGCACGTCGCGGCGCGCGAGGACCGCGTCGAGACGAACCTCGCGTCCGTCCAGCCTGCATTGCCAGAGGCCGTCGGCCCGCTCCAACTCCAGCCGATGACTCCTGCCGTTGATGGTGACTTCGTAAGTCATAAAAAGCATTGGCCAGTGGTTAGTGGTCAGAAAAAAGCGTTTCACTGATCACTGATCACTAGCCACTAACCACTTCTTAACCCTTCTGCCCGCGCCATGCGCTTCCACCCGGAGGCAGCTTCCCCGCGACCCGCGCTGCCAACCCCGTTGGACAAAGATCCATTGCCGGTCGTGGTTGTGGGCTCCAAGGCTATAAACAAGCCCGCCGCGATGGCGGCGATATTAGCACTTTTATCCTGCGGAGGACCCGCTTCCGCTGCCAGGGCCAGCAAGCGATCCAGGTAACCTGTATCCATCTTTCCGGCCTGAAATTCCCGGTCGTTCAAAATCCGCCGGAACAGCGAGATGTTGGTCTTGATGCCGCCCACGAAATATTCATTCAGGGCCCGGATCAGGCGGCCGATGGTCTGTTGGCGGTCGGTGCCGTACCCAATCAGCTTGGCTAGCAGCGGATCGTAATCGATGGGCACGGTCCAGCCTTCGTACATGCCGCTATCGCGCCGGATACCCGGCCCGGAAGGCGCCAGCAAGAGGGTGATTTTCCCCGGGCTGGGAAAATAATTGTTGTCGGGGTCCTCCGCGTAAATCCGGCACTCCATGGCATGCCCTCGAAGGTGTACTTCGTCCTGGGTGAAGGGCAGCTTCTCGCCCGCCGCCAGGCGGATCTGCAAGTGCACCAAGTCGAGCCCGGTGATCAGCTCGGTCACGGGATGCTCCACCTGCAAACGCGTGTTCATCTCGAGGAAGTAAAAGTTCTTTTCCTGGTCAGAGAGGAACTCGACCGTCCCCGCGTTGGTGTAGTTGGCGGCTTTAGCGACACGGACCGCGATCTCGCCCATACGTCGCCGCATCTCGGGATCGACCAGAGGGGACGGCGATTCCTCCAGCACCTTCTGATGGCGGCGCTGAATCGAACACTCGCGCTCTCCCAGCCAGACACAATTGCCATGCTCGTCAGCAAGGATCTGCATCTCGATGTGGCGAGGGTTGACGATGTACTTCTCGACATAAACTTCGCTGTCGCCGAAGGAACGTTGCGCCTCGCTGCGGGCTGCCTGAAGCGCCGATTCCAGTTCGTCCGGCGATCCCACGAGCCTCATGCCCTTGCCGCCGCCCCCGGCGGCTGCCTTGAGCATCACTGGATAGCCGATTCTCGCCGCCACCTGCTCCGCTTCAGCGAACGATTGCAGTCCTCGCGAAGTCCCCGGCACAAACGGCACGCCCGCCTTTTCCATGTGCTGCCGGGCGCGAGTCTTAGAGCCCATCATCTCCATGGAAGCTGCCGTGGGACCGACGAACTTGATTCCAGCATCGACGCAAGCCTGGGCAAACTTCGCATTCTCAGAGAGAAATCCGTAGCCGGGATGAATCGCCTCGGCCCCGCTGCGCCGGGCCACATCCAGAATCTTGGGGATGTTCAGGTAGGATTCGCTCGCAGCCGCCGGTCCAATGTGGTAGGCCTCATCAGCTTTGCGCACATGCAGGGATGCCCGGTCCACGTCCGAGTAAACCGCCACCGAGGTGATACCCAGTTCCCGGCACGCGCGAATGACGCGCACCGCGATCTCTCCCCGGTTAGCGATCAGAATCTTCCTGAACATATGTGGGCCTGCTCAAACGTCCAATTTTACTGAAGATTCGGCTCAGTTGGGTCCGCCCGCGGGCGAAAACCTAGATTCTTCGGCGCTAAAGCGCCTCGGAATGACAAGAGCTCTCGGCGTACTCGGCGATCTCAGCGGTGAACTTTCTTCTCCGCCTGGCCAGGCAAGTTACTCTAGCAGCCCACATTGCCATCCTTGTGTGCTCTGGATCACACGACGCTGTGCTCTGGCTTAGGCAGGCGCTGTCGCTGACGACTGAAAATCTGAGCTTCGGAAATCAAGTACACCGCCAGGATCAGCAGTTCCGGTTCAATAGGATGGCGATAACGCGCGTGAGTGAAGACAAAATAGTAGACCGTCGGACAAGACAGCACCAGCCAGGCAAACAGCCAGGCACCGGGCTTTTTTCGGTGCAGCGCAAGAATTAGTCCCCATAGCGCTAAAGCAGAGGACGCCAAAAAAACACAGTGCCTGCCTATGCTTACCGCCATGCTGTCGCCCCGCTTGGGCACTCCCGCCCAGTAGTAAACGAATCGCTTGAGGCTGATCACGGCGAAACGGCCTGGGTTCTCTCGAACAAACTCAAATGCCTCGCGTTTACGTTGGGCAGAGTAGGCCAGCTCGCCCATCTCCTGGAAACGGCGCAGTTCCACCGCATTCAGATTGGGCTGAAGGTAAGCCATCAACACGCCATCGGCGTTCGGTCCATTGCCCAGGCGCAGCTGTTCGCCAAGGTCATCGCGGATAAAAACGAACCTGCCGAATGTCAGGTAATTGCGCACCAGCCACGGGCTAAGGGAGAGATAAAAGACGACCGATGCCAGCACCACGCCGCCAAACGATTTGAGGCCGCGCTTAGAGCGCCGATACCAAACCCACAATCCGCAGATGGGCAGGAACGACAGCATGGATGGGTTCAGCAGTGCTCCGATCCCCCACAGCACACCAAACAGAATCCACCCCCAGTTTCCTTCCCAGTCCTCTAATTCCAGAGAAAGAAGGAAAATCAGGCCGAGGACTAGCGGCGTAACGGTCGTATCCCAGATCCAATGAATCGACCAGTACCACGTATAAGGCAAGAGCGCCCACATCCAGGCCGACCACCGCGCCACCTTCTCGTCAATGGTTTTACGGGCAATCAGATATATCGGGATGCAGGTGAGCGAGGCGAACAGACTATTAAGGGTCAGCAAGACCCAGGCGGATGCCACGGAGTAAACCCCGAAGGTCTTGAAAACGCCACCGATCAAGTAGGGGTAAAGTGGGGGCTCCCATGCTGTGGGGCCGGTCCCGGCACAGTACGGATCGCTGAACCCGCGTCCCGATGCCAGGGCCCGCCCCACGCAGCCCATCTCCCATCCGAAGCCGAAGTGATTGTCGGTCGCCCGAATGCGGTATTGGTGCAGAATGCCAATCGCAGCCACCTGCACGACAAACGACAAAGCGATGGCCCACCACAGATTTCTTGGAAGCCTCGCAGGCGTTGCTTTCAATGTGTGATTTCCGTCAGGCACAGGCAGGTCATTGTATCGTGCAGAAGGAGCAGTTCCGGAGAACGTACTCAGCTCCGGGGAGAGCGGACGAAGCCTACTGCGAAGGGCGCGTCTTCACCCTCCAGTTCAGGCGAAACCAGCTGCCGCCGAGATGTGAAGCGGAAGCGGATCAAGGTCCAGATAGCCAGCCAGCCATCGGAGTGGCGAATCTTCTTGCCCTCTTCTGCGCCACGAGGGTTGTACTTGATGGGCACTTCGGCGATTCGCTCCCCCAACCGGCTGAGCTTGGCCGTCACTTCCGGACAGAATTCAAATCGCCGGCACTCCAGTCGCAATTGCCGCAGCACCGAACGCCGGAAGACTTTGTAGCAGGTCGCCTCGTCGTGAATCCCGCAGCGATAGAGCAAATTAGACAGATGAGTGAGGAGTTTGGCACCCAGAAAGAAACGCAGTCCTCGCTCTGGCCGATCCGGGCGCACTCCATAGACCACATTCGCTTTCCCTGCTCGCAAGGGTTCCAGCAGCACAGGATAATCCTGAGGATCGTATTCGAGATCCGAATCCTGAATCAGGATGTACTCGCCGCGGGCATAGCGCAGCCCGGTGCGAACCGCCGCCCCTTTACCACAGTTCTCCTCGTGGAAAATCAGCGTGATGTCCCGTGACGGCCCCAGATCCATGAGTTTCTCACGCGTGCCATCGGTAGAGCCGTCATCAATGATGATGATTTCCTTCTCGACCGGAGAGGCTTGAATCTGCCGCAGCAACTCGTCGATATGGTCGATCTCGTTGTAGATGGGAACAATCACCGACACGCATCCCTTGCGCTCGGCAGCGTCCTGAGCGCGCTGATCGGCCGCGATTTCTGTACCAATTGCTGGCAAGCCCATGGGATACAATCGGCGGAGAAGACCTGCCGTCATACTAACATTGGAATCTTTTCGTTCCAAAGCGGAAGGGGAGAAGCTGCATGGCTTCTTCTGACACCCTGGAAAGGGTCAGGAGGCCGGGCACTACCTACTCAACCAGTCGCTGGCCCTACGCCTACCCGTTTGTTCTGCTCGGCATTTTGATGGTCGTAGCGGCTGTGCTCCGCTTTCATGCGATCGGCCAGAAACCGATCTGGATTGACGAGGGCGTGAGCATCGAACTGGCGCGGCTGGACTGGTACAACTTTCTGCGCATCCTCTGGCGTCATGAAGCCAACATGACGCTGTACTACCTCCTGCTCCGCGCCTGGCTGCCGTTTGGCAGCAGCGAGGCTTACATACGCGCCCTTTCGGTTCTACCTTCTCTGGCGGCTATTCCCGCCGTCTATGCTCTGGGACGGCGGATGTTTGATTCCCGCGTCGGCCTGATTGCCTCTTTCCTGCTCACAATCAATGCTTACGATGTCCGCTATTCCCAGGAGGCACGTAGCTATTCGCTCTATCCGTTCCTCTGCATTCTGTCCTCAATTTATTTTTTGAGATGCCTGGCAGACCCGTCGCCCCGGAACCGGGTTGGACATGTGCTGACCAGCGCCCTGGGCGTCTACGCGCATTTCTTTGCTGGGTTTGTCGTAGTTGCCCAATGGCTTTCTTTGCGCCGGCTCGATCGGGGCGACGTCCAGCAGCAGATGAAGAAGAATTGGCGTCAGTTCGCGGTCGCCGTGTCTCCACTCGCGCTCTTCATCATCACCACCGGAACCGGTGTCGTACGCTGGATTCCACGTCCCGGCCTTTCCTCGCTTAAGGATTGCGCTCTTTTCCTCACCGGGAATGGCGGCGTTCTACTGGCGCTGGGCTTTCTGGCTGCCGCCTTCGTGGCTTTGCTGCCCGTGTTCAGGACGGCTCTGGTTCGAAGAGTGTCCTGGGAGAGCTGGCGTTATCACTTTCTCCTTCTCTGGCTACTGTTTCCGATTCTGTTTATTTTTCTGGTCTCCCAACTAAAGCCGCTCTTCCTAGTACGCTACTTCGTGTTCACGCTACCCGCCCTGGTTCTACTGGCTGCTAGCGGGCTGGCCCGCGTGCGTTCCCGCTGGTTGCTAGCCTGCGCCTTGATATTCTTCGCGGTTTTCTCGTTGCGTGGGGTGTCATCCTTCTATCAGCAAGATTTCGATATTAGTCGTGAGGACTGGCGCCTGGCAGCCCGCTACCTGTTGAGCCACGCCGAAGCGGGTGACGTGGTCCTATTCCATCAGCCGATCGCCCGCATGCCTTATGAGTACTATCGAAGCGTGATTCCTGCTGCGGCTAATCCGACAGTTGTCTATCCAGAGCACGGCGATCGCCTCACCTACCGGGATTTCTATGCAGGTCATGCACCGGACAAATTCCTGGAGAGCGTTTGCGGGCGATACCCGCGCATCTGGGTGGCCCTCGCCTACAATGAAACTCCATCCCGGCCGGATCCTACGACTCGTTCCATCACCAGCATTTTTGGCCCGGAGTACGCAAGTATGCAGCAGGCGAATTTCCCCGGCATCCAGTTGAGGCTCTACACAGGGCCCAAAGCCAGCGGACATCAGCCCTAGTGGTTCGAAACCGATCCGCAACCATGTCGCAAACGACCAAGACGGCCATCAGTGATTTGTCGCCACCGCAGTCGAGCAAGCCACCCGCTCGGCGTCCAATCGACGTGCTGATTCTCACTTTGCTGATGGTGTTCTCCGCCGTCTTGTGTTTCCTTTTCCTGGCGAAGAAGCCGTTCTGGTTTGATGAGGCTTTCAGCGTTGAACTGGCACGCTTCAACTGGCACAACTTTGCAGGTCTGGTGTGGAAGCGCGAAGGCAACATGGCGCTCTATTACCTGCTGCTGCGTGCCTGGGCACCGTTTGGACACCGCCCGTTCTTCTTCCGCAGTTTGTCGGTTTTGCCCGCCGTGGCGACTGTGCCCGTTGTGTACTGGCTAGGTCATCGACTATACGACCGGCGCGTAGGATTGATCGCCGCCACGCTGTTGACATTTAACGCCTGGCACATCCGATACGCTCAGGAAGCCCGAAGCTATTCGCTCTTTATCTTCTTAGCATCGCTGTCGAGCGCCTTCTTGATTGCCTATCTTACGCAGCCTTCGGCGTGGACTTGTGGGGGGCATGTTCTGGCCAGCAGCTTGGCGGTTTACGCCCATTTTTACGCAGCGTTACTTGTCATCGCACAGTGGCTCTCACTGCGATTTCTGCGTCGGGACCAAGTCCCGTGGGACAGCAGCAGGAACTGGCGCTGGATCGCCTTGCTGTCTTCGCCTGCGATGATTTTTATCGTTAAGACCGGCTCGAGCCCTCTGCACTGGATTCAGCGTCCTGGAATCAAGGACCTCTACCAGTTCGCAGAAAATATCACCGGAAATGGTGGCTTGCTGCTGGTGCTGGCCTATGGATTTGCCTGCATCGCCGCTTTGATGCCTGCGCCCTCGGCCCAAGGGCGGGTTTCCCGGAATTCTTGGCGGGTGCGATTCCTGCTCTGCTGGCTGTTGTTCCCGATCCTCTTTACCCTGGCGGTTTCGATTGTGCGGCCACTCTTCCTGGGTCGCTACTTCGTTTTCTGTCTGCCCGCCTTGGTTCAGCTCGCAGCTGCAGGCCTGGCGCGCTTGAACCGGAGCTGGCTGCTGGTGCCAGCCCTCGCCGTGTTCCTGGGGCTCTCTCTCAAGGGAACTATCTCTTATTACCACCACGATTTCGATCTGACTCGCGATCAATGGTCCGGCGTCTCCAGTTATGTGCTGGAACATTCCCGCCCCGGAGACGCGCTCATTTTTCACGTCGCCATCGGACGCATGCCTTACCAGTTCTTCACGTCTCTCGCGCCCGACAGCGCAACCATGCCGATCATTGTCTTTCCGGGAAAGGGAGACTCTTTAGAGTTCCACGAATTGCTGGCCAGGCCTTCAGCGGAATTTCTGCAAACGATTCCGCTTCACTACGAGCGCGTCTGGGTCATCCTGATGAATAACGGAACCCCGTCCAGCCCGGATGCGACGACGCGCATGCTCAACGAAATTTTCAGCGGAGGCTATCCTGCTCCCGAGCGGCAGGATTTCTTCCCAGCCATCGAGGTGCGGCTGTACAGCAGGAATCATTGAAGCAAAGCTTTCTCTGCGCACTCGGCGATCTCGGCGGTGACGAAAAATCAAAGGCCTCTTCCGATTCGCGGTAGAGGCCTTCTCGTTCTGAGGAGAATACAACTACTTGCTTGGCTGATCCTGCACGATCCCCGTGACTCCCGGCTGTTTCTCGGCCTTCGCCTTCTTGGTAGCCATCGTCTTATCGACCCACTCGTCGGCAGTTTTCAGGTCGGCCGCGCGCGCCGCCGGGTCATCACATTCCAGGTCCGCCTTCTCGCGGTACATCAGGTTCATGTACGCCATGGCGTCATCGTAGTCGGGACGCAGCTGCAGCGCTTTGTTCAGATTGTCGATGCCATCCTTGATTACGTCGCTGCCCTTGGCTGCCAAGTCGCGACATACCTTCTTGTCCTTGAGCGGCTCATCCGGCTTCAAGCCCAGCTTGGCACGTTCTTCCATGCGCGGCTGGTAGGATTCGGTCCAATCGATCACGCCGATGGAATAATAGGTCTCGGGATCGTTGGGATCCAGCTGCGCTACTTTCTGGTGATACTGCTTGGCTAAATCCAGCTTCTTCATGTTGAAGTATAGGGAAGCAATGCCTTTCAGGCTGCTGACCTGCTGATCGCGGCCGGGATGCATGTCGAGCACCTTCTTGAACTGATCAATCGCCTGCTCGGCATTCCGGTTGTTATCTTCCGTATCCGCGCCCGGGATGTATTGCTGGGCATAAGCTGTTGCCAAATAAAGACGCGCGTTCAGCAGACTCGAATCCAGCTCCACCGCTTTTTGAAAATGGTTAATGGCATCTTCGTACTTGGCGTTCTTGTAGGACTGGACGCCTTTGTTGAGCTGGTCGCGGGCCCGCAGCTTGTTGCAGCCAGCTGCGCCCAGAAGCGCCAAGGCCGCCGCTGCCACAGCCAACATTCGCAGACTTCGGTTCATTGTGATAAGAACCCCCTCGTTGTTAGATGCCCGGACCAATCGCTGACGGCAGGGGCGGTCCGTGTGCTGCCTGAAGGGGCGCACACTGCCACCCCAAACTGGGTTCGTCGCATTCTGGTTCCGAAAACTTGTTAGCCGCCCGCCTCGATCTTGGCGGTGATCAGCCCGACCTTCTCTACGCCCGCGGAGTGGGCGATGTCAATCACGTCGGCCACATCGGCAAACGGAATGTTGTTATCGCCTTTTACGAACATCACTTTCTCCGCGCGAGTCTTAAAGATGTCCGAGAGCCGCCCTTGCAGGTTCTCCCAGGTCGTGTCTTCCTGGTTGATCTTCAGAGCTGGCGTCTGCCCGGGACCACGGTCTATCAACTGCACCACGATGGTACGGTCGGGGGTGGTGTTCTTCGGCGCATTCGGCGGTGGTGGCTGGGGTACAAGTGCATCCAGCCCCTTCGGGGTCAGTGGCGTAATCACCATGAAGATGATCAGCAGCACCAGCAATACGTCAATGAGCGGGGTCACGTTGATGTCCGCTGTTGGACCGCCGCCCGCTCCTCCCACTGCCATTCCCATAGTCGATCTCCTCTATTGCCCACCAGCGGGTGGGGCTGCTTGCTGGGGCGTATTTTTCCTCTGGTCGGTTAATAGACCCAACTGGTCCACACCCGCGGAGCGGACATTGTCCACCACCTCCACCACGGAGCCATACTTCGCCCGGGCATCGGCACGGATGAAGACTCGTTTGTCAGTGCGATTGGCGAGCCGGTCTTTGACCTTTTGCGTCAACTGGTCCGGAACAATCGGGTCGCTGCCGAAAAAGATCTTCCCGTCGCGCATGACTGCTACGATCAGCGCGTCTTCCTTGTCGGCGTCCGGCATTGCCTCCGGACTGTTGACCTTCGCCAAGTCCACGCTCACGCCCTTCTGCAACATCGGCGTGACGACCATGAAGATAATCAGCAGCACCAGCATCACGTCCACCATGGGCGTGACATTGATGTTGGAATTGATCTTTCTTCCTTCGTCGCGTTTTGCCATTGCCATAAGCTACATCTCCTACGCGGATTGCGCGTTGCGCCACCCCAGAGAACCGTCGATCCTGGAATTGGAGGAGCTGGCGCCAGCTTAGAGGCCGACGCCAGGCAAGCAACTCAAGACCGCAGACTTCCCTGCAGGCGCTTACGCCCGGCGCATTCCCCGCCGTTTCAGGAAGTAGTCGATCAATTCGCTGGAAGAGTTATCCATTTCCACATCGAACGCTTCCACGCGGCCGGTCAGGTAGTTGAACATCATCACCGCCGGGATGGCGACGAACAAGCCAATGGCGGTCGTCACCAGCGCTTCCGCGATACCGCCGGCCACAGCGGCCAGACCGGTAGCCTTCTGTTCCGAAATTCCCTGGAAGGCGTGCAGAATGCCCATCACCGTGCCGAACAGGCCGACGAAGGGAGCGGTGGAACCGATCGTTGCCAGTCCGCCCAAGCCGCGCTTCAATTCGGCGTGCACGATAGCTTCGGTGCGTTCCAAGGCGCGCTTGGAAGCTTCGATCGTCTCGCCAGGAATTTCCCCGCTCTCCTGGTGAGCACGGAATTCCATTAAGCCGGCGGTGACAACTTTGGCGAGGTGGCTCTTCTTGTTACGCTCGGCGACCCGGATGGCCTCATCGATCTTGCCATCTCGTAGTGCGCCGGCCACGGCCGGAGCGAAGGCCCTCGACTGCTTGCGCGCAGCGCTGAAAGCCATCCAGCGGTCGATCATGACACCGATGGACCAGCCGGACATGATGAAAAGAATGATGACCACGATTCGCGCCGCCCAGTTCATCTGGCGCCAGAGCGAGATCGGGTCCCAGCCCACCGGCTGTTCCTGGATAATCCAGGCAGCCACAGTGTGCATATGCAGAAATGCTACGGTTGCAAGGTTCGCTAAAAACATGAGTTGCTTTCCTCCTCAGAACTTTCTGAATGTCTGGTTCTTTGATATCGCCTTCGGTCGCAAACGTTGTGCGCTCTTCTGGTCAATTCCGCAAGACAGTTGCCAACCGCGGCGCGGAAACCGCGTGTGGTTCCCCGGCCACGGGTTGCAAGGTGGGAGGGGAAGGCAACCGCGATCCAATCACGCTACCTGACCGTCTCTGGTCTAGCCCCCAGACAGCGAGAAGATCACAGTAATCTGCGTCTCCACTTCCACCGGTTCGCCGTTCAGGTAGTACGGCTTATACCGCCACTGCTTTACCGCTTCGATCGCGGATGGCGCCAGCATGGGATGGCCACTGATCAAACGCAGGTTCTGGATCGTGCCATCCTTGCTGATTTCCGCCTGCAAGACGACCTGCCCCTGAATGCGAGCCTGCCGGGCCAAAGGCGGATAGGGTGGCTGCACCTTTTTGATCAGGAGACCCTGGGAGACACCTTGCGAAACCCGCACGCGCTGCGGTGCGGCAACTCTGGGCACAGCTACCGGCGTAGAACTTATGATGCCGCCGATCACGCCGCCCATCTGTCCGCCCGGCACCCCACCCGGCACGCCGCCCACCACCCCGCCCATCGAGGCAATCGGTGGCGGCGCCTCTTCCTCTTTAATCATCTGTACTTTCTCAGGAATTTTGGTGGGGGTGCGCAGCTGGCCGTTCATGATGTCGCTTTGCACTATCTTCACCGTCTTGATCGGCGTGGCAGCCGGGGGCGGCGGAGGGGGTGGCGGCGGTGGCGGTGCCACCAGAAAAGTCATTAACTGCTGCTTGGGCAAGGCTTCCGTGAACAACAGTGGAACCAGAACCAGGATGCCGACCAAGGCCACCTGTAAAACAAATGAAACGGCGGTCGTCATTCCCCGCTTGGTTCTGAGCTTGCCACCGGACTCTATTAGGCTGTCTTCAAACATAGGTTATCTCCCGACACACGACCCTACGTACTTTTAGACACCGCCTGCGTCCTCTTTGCTCCCAAAACCGATTTCCTGCCCGCATCGGGAACCACCTTGCGGGGTTAGCTTCCAAGTAGAACAAAACGCGAAGCTTACGTCCGCCGGAGCCAGCTACTCTGGACCTGCGACGGAAGCCTCCTGCTAAACTTTGACTTTTACTTTCTCGCGGCCTTTGTCCTTATCTGCGGCTATGGCAACCGGCCGCCTGCCCCTCGTGCTACGCCAATCCTGGTACGCCACCAGGATAGGCGCTGCAATCGCGATCGACGAATAGGTCCCGATTAAGATGCCGATGACCAAGGCGAAGGAAAACCCATGCAGCACCTCGCCCCCGAAAAGATACAGTGCCAATACAGTTAAGAATGTAAGGCCTGCGGTCAGGATCGTCCGGCTCAGGGTCTGGTTAATGCTTCTATTTACAATGTCGGACAGCTTCTCGCGCCGCAGTAACTTAATATTCTCCCGGATACGGTCGAAAACCACGATCGTATCGTTGTTCGAATAGCCCACCAAGGTCAGAATGGCGGCGATCACGGTTAACGAGATTTCCTTATTCGTTAACGAGAACGCCCCTACCGTGATCAAGGTGTCGTGGAACACGGTAACGACGGCAGCCAGTCCATAGATCCATTCGAACCGGAACCAGAGATAGGCCAGCATGCCGATCAACGAATAGAGCACTGCCAGTTCGGCCTGCCGCTGAAGCTGCGCTCCTACCTGAGGCCCCACGATCTCGACGTTGCGAACGCCGAAGTTGGACAAGAAGAAGCCGTCCTGCAAGGAGGCCACGACTTGCGGACGGGCCACAGCGTTGAGTTCGCTGAAAGAACTAAGCACGCCGCCCCTGGTCTTGTCGCGATAATTCACGACGGCTTGGCTTTCCGCCATGTATCTCTGATTGGCGTCCGTGCCCAAATGCAAGGGGTCCTTGTCCATCAGGTAATTGAAAATTGTCAAAGAGCTGGCGTTATTCAAGTCCTGCTTGCCGGCTGGAGCATTTGTCTCCAGCGCATTGATGATCTGTAGCTTGCCTTTGTCCAGCGCCTGCTCGCTGGTCTCTTTCTCATCCAGCGCAATCAACACTTCGTTGTTGGCCGGTGGACCATAGCGCTGGATTCGTGCCCGGTTCAGCCCGACGTGGTCTAAAGAGGCGCGGATCTGATTGTCGTCCGGCGTCCCCACGAACTTCACATACACCAGCGTGCCGCCCCGGAAGTCTACACCTAAAGGGATGTGATGCCAAAAAAGCATGGACAACACACCCGCCACACTGAATACCAGCGAAAAGGCGAGAAAATACCACTTCTTGCCGAGAAAATCTATGTTTGGATTACGAAAAAATTCCACGCTGCTTCGAACCCCTTCTTGTCCATGTAGGGACGGGTCTCTAACCCGTCCGGCCGAGCCAAGCTCGGCTTAAATGCTAAGTGCTTCTCCGCGCTGCTTGCGGGAGAGCAGCCAGTCAAAAATCACCCGCGACACAAACACAGCCGTAAACAGATTGGCGAGCAGTCCAAACGTCAGCGTCACCGCGAAGCCTTTCACCGGCCCGGTGCCGAAGATGAACAAGATTGCCGCCGACACGATGGTCGTCACGTGCGTGTCCACGATCGTAATCCAGGCATGGCTGAAGCCCTGCTCCACTGCCGATGGGGGCGTCTTCCCATTGCGCAACTCTTCCCGGATGCGCTCGAAGATAAGTACATTCGAATCCACGCCCATGCCAACCGTGAGGATCACACCCGCAATCCCGGGTAGCGTGAGCGTCGCGCCGAAATAGCCCATGAAGCCAAGCAGGATGACCAAATTCAAAATCAGCGCCAGGTCCGCATTGATTCCTGCGCCGCGATAATAGACGAGCATGAAGATCAGCACAGCCAGCATCCCGATGATCGCCGCCCGAACGCCGGCACGGATCGAGTCGGCTCCCAGGGAGGGACCTACCGTGCGCTCTTCCAGGTACTTAATGCTGGCCGGTAGGGCCCCGGAATTGAGGATCAGAGCCAAGTCCTTTGCCTGCTGATCGGTGAATCGCCCTTCAATAACTCCGGTATCACCAATTTGGCTCTTAATGACGGCCACTTCCATGACCTTGTTGTCGAGCACCACGGCCAGGTAATCACCGACGTGAGCGCCGGTGAAATCCGAGAACCGCTTTCCACCCTCCGCAGTCAAAAAGAACTCCACTTCCGGCATGTTGGTCTGGGAATTTCGGCTGACCCGTGCCTCGCGCAAGTCATGTCCGGCGACGGCGGAAACGCGAGAAATAAGATAGACCACATCCCCCGAATCGGAGGTATCACTGCTCCCAATGCTGCGACCGTGTAGCAAAACCGTGTTGGGAGGGAGCACACCGCCGTTGGCCTCGAGCGCAGCCTGCTCATTCGAATAAGGCGCCCCGTTGTTCAACGCCTGCCGGACCTCCAGCATGGCGGTGGACTGCATGATTTCTTTTACGCGGGCCGGGTCATCGACACCCGGCAACTGCACCAGAATCTGATATTGCCCCAGTCCGTGTTCCTGGATAACCGGTTCGCTGATGCCCAGCTTGTCCACGCGATTACGGATCGTCTCGATGGCCTGCGACACCGCCCGGTTTTTCAAGTCGGCCAGTACCGTAGGTTTCATGGTAATGGTCCACGTGTTCTGGGCGCCCGAGGTGGCGTCGTATTCCGGTAGGCGGTCGGTGATGAGGCTACGCAAATCGGACGCGACCTCGGGCGGCACACCCTTGATCACAATTTGTTCGGGACGGTTAACAGGATCCGGCTTGCTGATCTCGGTGTAATTGATTTTTCGCTTGCTAAGGCTCTCTTTCAGCCGTTCGATCGCCCGGTCCGTGTCGGCGTTGACCGCATCATTCACCTGCACCTGCAAGATCAGGTGCGTGCCACCCTTCAGGTCGAGGCCCAGGTGAATCCGGTCTGTGATGGCCTGCGCCAGTCCCTGCCGGGACCAGTTCTGCGGAATGCCGATAAGCCCGAAGACAAACACCAGCAGCGTGGCGATGATGAGTACCAGTTTCCAACCCAGATTCTTATTCATGACTGATTATGATTCCGTTATGGCTCGCCCGCCTGGCTCCTTATTTGGTCACTTCTTCTGGCGTCGTTACCGACACAATCGATGCCTTCGTGACTTCCAGTTTCAAATTGTCCGGAGGCACTCGCAGGGTAATGGCGTCATCCCGCATGGCAAAAATGATCCCGCGCAACCCTCCGCTGGTCACAACCTTGTCGCCCGTCTTAAGGGTATCCAGCATGGCCTGCCACTTCTTCTGCCGCCGCTGCTGCGGAAGAATCAGCAGAAAGTAGAAGACCGCAAATATAAAGAGGAGGGGAGCAATCCCCAACCAGCCAAATCCGCCAGAGGAGGACTGCCAGAACACCACTCCCACAAAATTACCTGCCACCATCGTCTGAGCCAGCATGAAGACTTGCGGAACCCTTTCCTGCTACCAATCAGGCCCTCGCCAGTGGTGCTCCGAGCCACTCGATTTCACAGCGGGATTCATTACTTTTTCAGGCCGGATGTTCCTTCAACTTCAGGCATGTACGGGGATGCCTACGGTTTAGGTGCAGAGCGGACACCAGAAAGAAAACTAGCCCTGTCCCCAAGTGCAATAGAATGACGTACCCTCCGCATAGTGTCAAGGTAGAAGCTCAGATTGTGAACGGTGTTCAGAACCTGGGCCAATACTTCCTTCGATGCGTACAGGTGCCGCAAATAAGCGCGCGAGTAGCGGGTACAAACCGTGCAAGCGCAGTTCGGGTCCAAAGGCCCGTCATCGCCAGCATAGCGGGCCTGCTTGATCGAAATCTTGCCTTCCGAGGTAAACAGCAGCCCGTGTCGCGCCGCCCGGGTGGGCAGCACACAATCCATCATGTCGATGCCCAAAGTTGCGTATTCGGCAATCTCCTCCGGAGTTCCCACCCCCATCAGGTAACGAGGCTTGTCGGCAGGAAGATGCTCGAGGGTAGCCTCAACGATCTCGCGAGTGACAGCCCGAGGCTCGCCCACACTCAGCCCCCCAATCGCGTACCCCGGAAAGCCAATCTCGACGGTCCGCTCGACCGATTGCTGTCTAAGTTCAACATCCATCCCACCCTGCACAATCCCAAATAAAGCTTGGGTTGCATCAGGATTCACCGGTTGGTCATTCCGAGCCCGTCTCTTATCATTCCGAGCGAAGCGAGGAATCTGCTGTTGGGTAGCGCCAGCGTCCCGCCGGTTGTCGCGGCGGCTTCCAGGCGCCGACTCTCGGCACTCGGTACTCGGTACTCGGTACTGCCTTTCCCATGGCACCTCATGCTCATGCTCCTCGAAGTACCGCTTCGAGCGCTCCGCCCAGCGCAGGGTCATCTCCATCGACTCGCGCACCCGTGCCGGCTCCGCGGGATATTCCGTACACTCGTCGAACGCCATAATGATGTCCGCTCCCAACCCAATCTGCGCATCCATCGCGCTCTCCGGGCTGAGGAAATGCGAGGAGCCATCCAGATGTGAGCGGAAAGTGACCCCGTCCTCGGTGACTTTCCTCAGTTCGCTCAGGCTGAACACCTGAAACCCGCCCGAGTCGGTCAGAATCGCTCGTCGCCACGCCATAAACGAATGAAGCCCGCCCAGCTGCCTTACCTGTTCCACACCGGGCCTTAAATAAAGGTGGTAGGTATTGCCGAGCAGGATCTGGACACCCAATTCCTCGAGCACGTCCTGGGGCACACCTTTAACCGAGGCCAGCGTTCCCACCGGCATGAAGACCGGCGTTTCAATTTCTCCGTGCGGCGTAACCAAACGTCCGGCACGGCCCGCACCGCGGGTGGCTTCGACCTGAAACTGAATGGCCATGATTGGAATTGTAGCGCCGCATCCCTGCCGGCTGTCCTGCGGGCGTCCTCGCCCGCAGACTGCGGGGGATCTCTTATTGTGCAGCCGGGAAACCTTCACTCGGCAATCCTGACGATCTCGCCACGGATCTTGCCAGCTCCCAGTATCAGCTTCCCCACGGTGATGGGCAGCCGAAAGCGCTTTGGCCCCGCGCTTCCTGGATTGAAGTAAAGCACGCCCTGCTTGGTTTCCTGCTTGGGGATATGCGTATGCCCGGTAATAACCACCGCAAATCCTGCCGTCTCCGGTTTCAAGTCGAGAGTCTTCAGATCGTGCAGGACGTAAATCAAGACGCCCTCGACTTCGAGCACCTCGGTCTCGGGCACCTTGCGAGCCCAGCGTTCGCGATCCACGTTGCCGCGTATGGCCGTGACCGGCGCGATCGCGGTCAGCTTTTTCAGGATGCCGGGGTCGCCGATGTCGCCGGCGTGAATGAGGTAATCCGATTCCCGCAGCGCCTCAAGTGCTGCCCGCCGCAATAACCCATGTGTATCGGAAATAACCCCGATCGTGACTGCTTTCGTCGACATGCTGTGCTCGGGTCACAACACCGTCAGCTAAGGATCCAATCTTAGTTTAAAAGGCGATCATGGGCTGAGATCGGTGAGAGCCTGCAGAAGAAGTTAGAGTACATTCGGCAGAATCGATAGCGAGGGACGAAGGCCGCGGACGAGGTCGCCCGCGCCACACAAGCCGTGGCAGTACAATCGGCTTCGAGCTTCCTGGAGGGCCTCCCTGCGTGAACTTCGTGCTGAATGCGGTTGAAACAAGGGTGCTAGGGTCGCTAGTAGAAAAGGACATTACCACTCCGGATTATTACCCACTGTCCCTGAATGCGCTGGTCAATGCATGCAACCAGAAGAACAACCGCGACCCGGTGATGAATCTGGGCGAAGACGCGGTGCGGCAGGCGTTGCTCGCGCTGCAGGAAAAACGGCTTGCAGGGCCGGCCGGCGGCGCGGACAGCCGGGTGACCAAGTACGAGCACCGTCTGCAGGAAGCGTTCAACTTCGACCGGCGGGAGATTGCGATCATGGGTGTGCTGCTTTTGCGGGGTCCGCAAACGCCCGGGGAATTGCGAGGGCGCGCAGAACGCATGTATCGCTTTGAGGCACTGGACGAGGTGAACTCAACCTTGCAGCGCCTGATGCAGCGCGAGCCCCCTTTGGTCAGAATGCTGGCCCGGCAGCCTGGCACTAAAGAAGTTCGGTACGCGCAGTTATTGTCGAAGGAAGCGGAGGCCTGGGAGGCGGCGCCCCCCGCGAGTTCGGGAGCAGCGGCGAGCCCAGGGGACAACGAGCGGATTGCACAGCTGGAGCAGGAAGTTGCCAGCCTTCGCGATGAAGTCGGGCAGCTGAAACAGCAGTTCGCGGAATTCAAGAAGCAGTTCGAGTAGCAACCTACAATACCGATGCAAGAGTCGTCCGCGGGAAGTGCGCCCCCGGCACGCTGGTATCATTGACTTCGTAGAACTGCTTTCCTAACATGACAACCCCGATGATTGGCCAAACCATTTCCCATTACCGCATTGTCGACCAGCTCGGTGGGGGCGGAATGGGCGTGGTTTACAAGGCCGAAGATCTTACCTTGCATCGGTTTGTGGCTTTGAAATTCCTCCCGACCGACCTGGCTAACGACCGCCAGGCGCTGGAGCGCTTCCAACGAGAGGCGCAGGCTGCCTCGGCGCTCAACCATCCCAACATCTGCACCATCTACGAAATCGGGCAGCACGACAATCAACCCTTCATTGCCATGGAGTTTCTCGATGGGCAGACGCTAAAGCACTTGATCCTGGGCCGCCCCTTGGAACTCGAGCAGTTGCTGGAATTCGCCATTTCGGTGGCGGATGCGCTCGACAGCGCGCACAGCGATGGCATTCTGCATCGCGACATCAAGCCGGCAAATATCTTTATCACCAAGCGCGGCCGGGCCAAGGTGCTGGATTTCGGCCTGGCCAAGGTGGTGGCGCGCAGAGGCGAGGCGGTAGGCATAGGCGCGAGTGCGACGGCAATCAGCGAAGAGCATCTCACCAGCCCGGGCAGCACGCTGGGCACGGTGGCGTACATGTCTCCCGAACAAGCGCTGGGAAAAGAGCTGGACGCGCGCAGCGACTTGTTCTCCTTCGGCGTGGTCCTTTACGAGATGGCTACCGGCACGCTGCCTTTCCGGGGGGACAGCTCGGCGGCAATCTTCGATTCCATCCTGCGCAAGGTGCCGGTCGCACCCATACGGCTTAATCCTGACCTTCCACTTAAGCTGGAAGAAATCATCAACAAGGCGTTGGAGAAAGACCGGAACCTTCGCTATCAGCACGCTGCGGATTTGCGCGCTGATCTTCAGCGGCTCAAGCGCGATACAGAATCCGGGAAAAGCGCGGCTATGGAGGCGCCACCTGCGCCGGTTGCATCGGGCTCGAGTCCTTCGGCGGCGGCATCGAGGGTCGCACCAGCGGTCCCTGTGCGGAGCGGCTCTTCTGCAGCTCAGACACCTGCTGTGCCAATCAGCGGTCCCCTAGGCGCAGCGTTCATCACGAGATACAAATGGTGGATTCTGTCCGCCGTCGCGGCGCTAATCGTGGTAGCGGGTGCAGGGTTCTGGATGTTCCGCGGGCGAGGCGCAAGTCCTGCCGGTGGCCAGCAACATAAGGCGATTGCCGTTCTCTATTTCTCGAATCTGGCACAGGACCCGTCACTGAACTGGCTGGATAGCGGCGTCACCGACATGCTGACCACCAATCTGGCCCAGGTAAAAGGCTTGGACGTCCTTTCCACGGAGCGCGTGTTGAGCGCCGTGCAGCGTGTCAGCAAAGATGGGAAGTCGCTCGATCCGGCGCAGGCACAAAAAGTCGCGCAGGATGCTGGGGCGGATGCCTATATCACCGGCGCTCTCCTGAAGGTCGGGCCAACACAGCTCCGGCTCGATGTTCGCATGCAAGACACCGGCACCGGGCAGATTTTGTTTTCCGAGAAGCTGGAAGGCCAAGACGTGCAGAGCATCTTTGGGATGGTGGACCGGCTGACCGCGAGCATCGCTGGCAATTTTCTGCCTCCTTCCGACCTGCCGCAACGAGCCCCGGAAATCGAGCAGGCGTCCACCTCCAATATTGAAGCTTACCGCCATTACCAACAAGGCGTGGAATATGGCCGGCGTTTTCTAATCGCTGAATCAATCCGCGAATTGGAAGAAGCGGTCCGTCTGGATCCGCAGTTTGCCCTAGCTTACATGCATCTGTCCGACGAATATTTCCAGGATGGGGACTTGCGGCGCAGCAACGAGGTTGCGGTCAAGGTCGGGCAAATGCAATCGCGGCTGCCCCGCTATGAGCAGCTGTTGTTACAGGTTCTTAATGCCGGCCGCTCGCGCAGTCTGGAAGCGATCGCGGAAGCTCGGGAAAACCTGATTGCCGAGTTTCCTCGTGACAGTTTTCAACGAGGCCTTCTGGCCGGACATCTGTCTAGTCTGGGCCAGCCGGAGAAGGCGCTGGATCTCTTGCGGCAAGGACTGGCGGTGGATTCGAAGAACGAGGATCTTCTCAACTTCGAATCATATCACCTCGCATCATCGGGCGATTTCAACGCCGCGCTGGCAGATAGCGACCGCTACCAGGCGGTGCGTCCGGGCGATCCCAATCCCCTGGACAGTCGTGGCGATATCCTCTACATGGCGGGACGCTATGACGAGGCAACCGCCGCTTACCGGAAAGTGATTGAGCTCAAACCTGACTTCAGTGATTATGCGGACTATCTCAAGCTTGCCATGCTCTATGCCGACCAGAACAAGCACGATATGGCACAGGCCGCGTTCCAACAATTCGCGCAGCGTACCTCGGCCCTACCGCGCCTTCACGCCCCTGGCTTCGAGGCGCACCTGGCCCAGATGCGCGGCGACTTCGAAGGAGCGCTCACCGGCTATCGCAAAGCGGTCGATCAACTTGGGCGTGCAGGCCAGAATGAGGCCGCCGAGGCTTTCCTGGAGCAGTTCGCCGGTCTTTCGGTGATGCTGGACCAGTCCTCCTCGGCACTGTCCTTTGCCCAACACCAGAAGCTCGACGGCGAGGAGTTGCAGGTTGTTGCCTTCCTGCAGACGATCGTAGGAAACACCTCGGGAGCGGAGCAAAGCTTGAAGCGCTTTGCTGTCAGCCATCCCGCCGTGGCGCCTCGTGCGATTGAGACTTACCAGACTCTCAACGACATGAGCGCCGCGGTGGAGCGCAACGATGGACAGACAGCTCTGACTCGAGCTGCCAGCATTCCGAATTTCCAGTATGCCCCGGTTCTCTTCCTCAATGGCCGCGCCCATCTGCTCGTCAAAGATTATTCCTTGGCGGAAACGGAATTCCGTCGGACCTTACTATTCGGGAGCAACCAGGCGAACTTCCGGTTTCTCGCGCTGCGCTTTCCGGCGCAGGAACTCCTTTGTCATTACTACCTGGGCCAGTTGTACGAACGCACCGGCAAGCGTGATCAGGCGATCAATGAGTACCAGGAATTTCTCTCCCACTTCGAAGGCTCACACACGCGGCTACGCCAGCTCGGCGCCGCTCGCGCTGCATTGAAGAAGCTTATGCAGTGACCAGCTGACGCACCTATTTGCTTGCGGAAATCTCTTGCCTCGTAACCATCGGTAAAATTGTCGACGGCAGTCGCGCACAATCCACTCCTATCGCACGAGAGGTGACCGATGGCCTGCAACCCCGAGGTGTTAAAGCATGTTCCCCTTTTTTCACTGCTGGACGAAGAGGAAACCGCTGTCTTGGCCGGACAGGTGGAAGTGAAGCAATTCGCTCCCCGGCAACGCATCTACAAGATGGGTGACGCGGGCGGGCGCGCTTACGTCATGGTCTCGGGCAGAGTTCGGGTGACCACAGTGGATGAAGACCAGCAGGAAGTGGTCGTCGATGAACCGACGCATGGCGAGTTTTTCGGGTTCGCCTCGATGCTGGATCAAACTCAGCATCAGACTGAGGCTATCGCTCTCGAGCAAACCGTCTGCGTCGAAGTGGACCGGCACGACATCTCCGTTCTGCTGCAACGCAAGCCGATGGCGGGAGTGGACATGCTGGCGGTGCTGGGCCGCCAGTTCCACGCCGCGCAGAAGCTTGTGCGCGTTCGCGCCAGCCGCAATCCAAACGAAGTCATCGAGCAGGAGGCCACCACAGGCGAGCGCATTGCCGATGGCGTCGCGCGCTTTGGTGGGTCCTGGACTTTCATTATTGCGTTCTTAGTAGTTCTGGCCATCTACGCGGCCATCAACTCAACGTTGGGGAGCAGAGGCTGGGACCCATATCCCTTCATCTTGCTGAACCTGTTTCTTTCCATGCTCGCTGCGATCCAGGCGCCCATCATCATGATGAGCCAGAACCGGCAGGACACGAAGGACCGCCTGCGCAGCGAATTGGACTTCGACGTTAACCGCCGTGCAGAAGCGGAGATCCAGGGCATGGCGCGCAAGCTGAATTTGTTGGGCGAGAAGCTTGGCGACGTCGAAGAGCTGCTGCGGGAAAAGGGCACCGCCTGAGGAGCAAAAAGAAAAGCCGCAAGCAGGCCTGCGGCTATGTGCCGAGAATCGGAATGGCTGCGGAAATTTACTTATTGTTGTGCTTGTCTTTGTAGATGCTTCGGCTAATCCGGTTCTGGCGGCGATTGAGTTGGCGCTGCTCAGCCTTAGTGAGATGGCCATTATGCTTCGCCATGTCGCGCTGCTCCTGCTTCTGCACGCTGGCTTCACGCTTTTCCAGGTGGGCGGTCTCCTTCGGATTCAGAGATCCATTCTTGACGCCTTGGGCAATACGCTTCTGCTGGCGGGTCTCACGACGGTTGACTTGATTCACACGGGGATGTCCGGGATCAACCACCCCCGGTCCGGCGCCTGAGGTTGCGGTTTGAGCAGCGGTGGAACCGGCAAACATCAGTCCCCCCACCGCCAGGATTAATAGCGAGTTAGTGATTTGCTTCGTCATGCTTCTGCGAACCCCCGCGGGAGAGACTAGTTGTTGGGCGCGACTAGGAGCGAGTTACGAAGGTGATGGCACGGTGGTGACGATAGGGTTCAACCGTGCAAGGGGTGCGTGAGGTCGTCCCTTCGAGTTTTTTCGTTAAGGCAAAGCCTTTCGAACCTTCGTACTACATCTTCTGTGACCTACTCTCGCTGATGGCGGGTTGCTACGCTCCGACCATGGGGAGATCCGCATTCAAACTCAAGATTCTCTACGGCGAGGGAGATGCCGAAGTGCTTGCCTCGCAGGCAGTTGCCATTCAAAAGGCGGGGCACCATGTGGATACCGCGGTGGGCCGCAAGGGTGTGGAAGATGCTTTGCGCCGGGATGCTTTTGACCTGGTGGTGCTCGGTCCGACGCTGAGCCGGAATGATCGCCATCACCTGCCTTACGTGGTCAAGAAGGCGCACCAGGGGACGCGCGTGCTGGTGATGCACGCCGACGGAGGACGGCATCCTTATGTGGATGTCAATACCGATACCGGGCAGAGCATGGACGTGCTCATCGAGAAGATTGCTTTGCTGATGGCCGAAGCTGCGGTTCCCACAAGATAAGTTTCATCCGGGCAAACCAGCCAACAACCACAAAGGCTCCGATTCCGATCGGGCCTTTGTCGTGTGCGCAACCGTCGGGGATGCCGCGATTGCATTATGATTTGCGGCATCTATGGAGAAGAAAATCGCGGTTGTGATTGTGGGTGTCACCGACATGCAACGGGCCGTGGACTTTTATCGTTCGACGCTGAGATTGCCCCTGAAATTTCAGACTCCTACCTACAGCGAATTCAAGACTGAGGGTGCAGTACTGGCGCTAGAGAAACGCGACGAAGTGCACGCCAACGGCCCCAGCTTTACTTTGCCGACCAGGAATGCGAAACGAGATCGCGAGGCGCTGCGGCGGAGAAAAGTGAAGTTCTGGAAGGATCTGTCGAAAGAACCGTACGGGTGGGTCATGATGGCCAAAGACAGCGAAGGCAACGTGTTCGAGATTGTGCAGTATGTCACGAAGAAGTAGTGCCCAGCCTCTGTCGCTGTCATCCTGAGCGAGGGCTTCAGCCCGAGTCGAAGGACCCCTTACCTACCTGGACCAGCTGTGCTGTTGCGAGGCATTCTCACCCTAGCACGGCATCTGGAAAATGCCTTACCGCGTTCGTTGTAGCGCCGAGAGGTAAGGGGTCCTTCGACTCCGCTGGTGCTCGCTGCGCGAGCCCAAGCTCCGCTCAGGATACAAGTCAATTTACGTTTCAAATTTCCTCGGTCCCTCGTAGCGGACTCTTAGAAATGAGTGGTAGGGCAAGGCATAGTGCAGACTGATCAGGCGAAACCAGGGAGCGGTGTCAGGAACGTAGCTGAGATGGCCGTAAGGGGTCGGGCGTTCGATAGGCGGCTTGGTGGTCTTGCCCAGCACCTGCAGGGAGAGGGTGCGAAATTCTTCGTCGATGACTTGCCGATTCAGCATTTCTGCGTACAGCGTCGGCCCACCTTCGCAGAGCAGCGTGCGGATGCCGTGTTCCTGACGAAGGGCTCTCATGGCTGCGGAGATGTCCACGATCGAGCCTTCTCCCACGGATACGATTTTTATGTCTGGTCCTCTGCTGAGCGCCTTCAGGCGTGCTTGCAAGTTCTTTGCGCCGGCCGCGGCGGTTATGACCCAAGGTTCAACCCGAGGGGAATTGAACACGCGGAAAGAGAGATCAACCTCGCCCGAGCCGGTCACGATAATGACCCTGGTCCGACCCAGCCGCAGCGTCTTTTCCCGGTATTCCCCCAGCTCCGCATCGTTTACCGCGTAGTCCCAACCTTTGCTGTCGCGGCCTAGTTCTTCGCGCAGGGTGCTGGCGCCCATGATTTGCGCATCGTGGTGGGCACGGATGAAGTCCATCAGCCAGCGGTCCTCCTTACTGCGCGAGACTTCCCGGCCACCGGCCTGGCCGGTCAGTTCCCGGAAGGACGCCCTGCCGTCGAGGCCCATGACAAAGTTGGAGCTGATATACGGGCGGGTCGGGTCGCGAGCCTCCGGCAAGCCGAATGGGCCGTACTGATCTTTGATGTGGGGCGGCAGCGGGAACTGGTCTTCGCTTTCGTTGTAGCAGCGCTGTAGGGTCATCGCGCCTCCTGCGTACTTACCCTACCACGCACTTCGGAGGAATTGGCGTGCGCTAAGATCAGGGAATGATCGGGCTTGGAATCGCGATCACTGCGGTAACGGCCGCCGTGCTGTTTGTGGAAGTTCTGCTACATCGTCGGACACCGCTGCCACGCTATGGCTGGCTCGGTTTGCTGGTCCTGATCGTTGCCGAGGTTCTCATGTTTCGGGGGCTTCAGCCCCTGGCCACCTACTTCACTCCCATCGCGTGGACCGCTTACATCCTGCTGGCGGACGCCGCGGTGTTTGCTATCAGCGGACGCTCACGGCTACACAATGAGACACGCCAGTTCTTGAAAGTTGCCCTGCTTTCTGTTCCCCTCTGGCTTATTTTTGAGGCCTACAACCTGCGCCTGGGGAACTGGACGTATGTGGGTGTTCCGGTGAACTGGGCGGGAGCGCTGATGGGCTATGGCTGGTCGTTTGCGACCATCACGCCAGGGATATTTGAGACCGCGGACTTGGTTGAGTCTTTCGGGTGGTTCCACCCGGCACCGTTCTTGACGTTTTCCCCGGCAGCGCGGCGGGGCATGATCTTTTTGGGAGCGATCTGCCTAAGTGTGCCGCTGCTGATTCCGCGGCATGTGGCTGCTTACTTGTTCGTCTTGGTGTGGGTTGGATTCATATTTCTGCTCGACCCTCTTAATTACAGCCGCGGTCTACCATCGCTGCTCGGCGATCTTGCCAGCGGCCGCCGCAGCCGCTTTTATTCTCTCTTGGTTGCGGGGTGGGTCTGCGGGTGGTTATGGGAGTTCTGGAATTACTGGGCTACGGCGAAGTGGCACTATGTTTTTCCTATGTTTCAGGGATGGAAGATTTTCGAAATGCCTGCGCCGGGGTATCTCGGGTTCTTGCCTTTTGCCCTGGAGTGCTTCGTTATGTACGTGAGCGCATTGGCGATGTTGCGGAAAATCTGGGATGGGCTCGCTCATCGGGAGCCGCTATCTCGGCGCGATGCCTCCAAAGCCTAGTGCTAACTTGTCTGCGCCGATTTGATAGCCGCAATATATCCGCGACGGCTTTGGTATTCGACTTCGGGATAGGGGTCCCGTTCGATAGCGTCTTCGATGTGGAAGCCGGCGCTCGCAAGATAGCCGCTCATTTCTTTGGTTTGAAAGAACGTTGCGTCCAGATCGATCGAATAGCCCCAGAGATCGGTCTCATGGATTACGTCTGTGCCCAAATGGAATGTGAGCAATAACAGACCACCGGGCCGTAGTACGCGCAGCATCTCAGACAAGGCAAAAACCACCTGCTCAGGCGCGATGTGGATGATGGAGTAGAAGGCCGCAATTCCAGCGAGCGAATTCGTCGCCAGTCCAAGCATCAACATGGAACCTTGGACAAATTCGATATCTGGGTTGAGACGTTTGGCTTCTGTCAGCATGCCGCCCGAAAGATCAAGACCGAATGTCTTGACGCCGCGATCGTGAAGATAACGTGCGATCTGCGCCGGACCACACCCTAGATCGCAGACCATGCCGGGGCCGCGCACACGGCTAGCGAAGCGATCAAGGAGTTGACGATCCAGAGGCTTGTCCTTCAGTTCGTCGTAAATGCGCTTGGCGTATTCGCCTGCAATGATGTCGTAGCTCGCCCTCAGACCAGCGATCTGACCCCTGGACGTTGGACGTGTGGTGGTCATGGTCGTTTGGGCAGCGCTCGGATTCACCTTTGAGGGATCAGCCGGCCATTCACGGCTACTTCTTGTCGGCCTTCTTCGATTCGGCCTTGGTTTTGCCTTCGTCCCTCTTCTCGGATTTCTCGGATGAGCCGCCATTGGAGGAAGAGGCCGGGGTGGAAGACTTCTTAGCGTAGTCGGTGACGTACCAGCCTGAGCCCTTGAACTGCACCGCCGGGGCGGAAATCACCAACTGCACCGGCCCGGCGCAGTTCGGACAGCTTTTCACATGCGGATCGGAAAACTTCTGGATGCGTTCGAAACGGTGGTGGCACTTCTTACATTCGTATTCGTAAAGCGGCATGGGACTCCCTGACGCTCTGCCTGGGAAAGCCTACTTAGATTCTAGGGTGCAGGATTCTCGCCGTCAATTTGCATCACAGTTCTGCGGGCGTGCGCAGTGATAGACTTTTTGCATGAAGTCTCGCAATCATGCTGCTAACCGGCCCCTGAACGGCAGTGGGGATGTACCGGGCCCGAAGCTCTACCTGGTGGCCACCCCGATCGGTAATCTGGAAGACATCACCCTGCGGGCGCTGCGCGTGCTGAAGGAAGTGGACCTGATCGCCTGCGAGGATACCCGCCAGACGCAGAAGCTGCTCAACCACTACGGCATCGAAAAGCGCACGGTCAGCTATCACGAACATAACGAGATGACGCGGGCCGCCGAGCTGATCGTCGACGTGGAACGCGGGGCGAGCATTGCGCTGGTTTCCGATGCCGGCATGCCGGGCATTTCCGATCCCGGCTTCCGCCTGATTACACTTGCCATCCGGCATCATGTACCTGTGGTCCCGATTCCCGGCGCTTCGGCATTTTTGGCGGCGCTGGTGGCCAGCGGGTTGCCAACCGATTCTTTCCGCTTTAGTGGATTCCTGCCTGCCAAGCGCAAGAAACGGCGCGAATTGCTGGAAAATATTCTGGCGTCCCCGCGGACTCAGGTCTTTTACGAAACGCCGCACCGGCTGATCGAGACGATGGAGGACATCGTTGACGTGCTCGGGCTCAACCGCCAGGTGGTAATTGCGCGCGAAGTGACCAAAATCCACGAAGAATTCCTCCGTGGCCGGGCTGGGGAACTCCTCGAAAAGCTGAAGGAGCACGGCGAAATCAAGGGCGAGATCACTCTGCTGGTTGGGAAGTCGGAAGACTCGATTCAGACGGCGGCGGCCAAGGTTGGCATGCGCACCCGGTTGAAGCAGATCATGAGCGACGAGCAGGTGGACCAGAAGGCGGCTCTCAAGAAAGTAGCGAAGGAACTCGGGATTTCTAAGAGCGAGGCTTACCGGGAACTGCAGAGGACGAAATAAATCACGTAGTCCCAGACGTCCCCTCTGGGCTATTTTGGTTTACTCAACTCCGCTTTCACCATGTCGCTGACGGTCTTGCCGTCCACCCGGATTCCCGCGCCCTGAAAACGCGCCATGACATTTTTCATCACCGTGCCCATGTCTTTCATGGTGGGCGCGCCCATCTCGGCGATTACGGCGCGCACTCCGGCCAGGATTTCGTCTTGGCCCGCGGCTTTGGGCAGGTAGGATTCGATCACGGCGATCTCGGCCTCTTCTTTCTTGGCCATCTCTTCGCGGCCGCCTTGGCGGAATTGTTCGACCGAGTCTTTGCGCTGCTTGATCAGCGTGCTCAGGACTTGCTGGGCCTCCTTGTCGTCGAGGGCCGCCATTTTTTCGACTTCACGATGTTTGAGCGCGGTCTTGACCATACGCAAGGCGGAGAGGCGCTGCTCGTCGCGGGCTTTCATGGCTGCCGTAATGTCTTTCTGGATTTGCTCAGGGATCGTCATTCCGGGAATTATAGTGGCACAGAGCTACATTTAAGTGTTGTCTTGTCGTTCCGACGTGATTCAGATTCTTGTCATTACGAGCAAAGCGAGGAATCTGCTTTTTCTTCGACCGGCGAGGGCTCGCTTTCGCACCCGAAGCGCTCGGCAATCTAAAGCTTGTCTTACTGGACAGCGCTCGTCTGTCTTAAACTAGCTGAATACCCAACTGCCAAGGACTCATGACTATGCTGCGCAAGAATCGTTTATTCACTCCTGGGCCGACACCGCTGCTGCCTTCAGCACAGATGGCAATGGCTTCGTTCAGCCTGCATCATCGCACGGCGGACTTCCGCGCCCTGTATACACGGGCGCTGGCCGACTTGAAGGAGTTTGTCGGGACCAAGAATGATGTGCTGGTGCTGGCATCGTCGGGAACCGGCGCCATGGAAGCTTCGGTTTCGAACCTCACTTCCCCGGGCGACAAGGTTCTGGTGCTGACTGCCGGCAAATTTGGCGAGCGCTGGCGCGACCTGGCCAAGGCTTACGGCTGTGCAGTCGAATTGGTGAGTGCTCCTTATGGTGAGACGTTTGTCCTCGATGAGGTGCGCAAGAAACTGACTCCTGACATGCGCTGCGTTTATTTGCAAGCGACCGAGAGCTCAACTGGCGCTCGCCACGATGTGCAGGGTATCGCGAAGCTCGTGCGCGCGAGCGGCGATAACACGCTGCTGGTGGTGGACGCCATCACCGGCCTCGGTACCACGCATTTGGATATTGACGGCTGGGGAATCGACGCCATCATCGGTGGATCGCAGAAAGCTTTGATGGTCCCCCCTGGTCTAGCGTATCTCGCCGTCAGCGAGCGCGCCTGGCAGCGGATGGAATCAATCAGGACGCCGCGTTATTACTTCGATCTGCGCAAGGAGCGAAAGGCTGCGGCCAAGGGCGAATCGGCCTTCACGCCGGCGACTTCGCTGGTTGCCGCGCTGGCCGCCGCCCTGGATTACATTCGGCAGATGGGTGAAGGTGACCTCCCGAGCGGACGAGAGGCGCTCATCGATAGCGCAGAACTGTGCGCTGAAATGACGCGAGCTGCGGCGCAGGCGCTGGGCATCAAGCTGTTTTCGCCTTCCTGTCCGGCGGCGGCGCTTACCGCGATTTCGGCTCCGGCGGGAATCGATTCGGGGGCGATCGTAAAGGAGTTCCGGAGATCTTTCGGCGCAGTTCTGGCCAACGGTCAGGGCGAGATGAAGGGCAAGCTCTTCCGCATCGCTCATCTGGGTTACTACGATTATCTCGATACCATCGGCATCCTGGCGGCGCTGGAACACGTGCTGGCGAAGGTTGGGGGACGGCCAATCGAATATGGAACCGGCTTGCGGGCCGCTCAGGAGGTCTATGCGCGGCAAGTGCAAAAGGAGCCCGTCTCCGCAGCCGTATAGAAGGGGAATCTCGGGATCGCCCGGCGGGCTCGGCCTGTGGCCAAGGAGAGAGGAAATAGAGGCCGAGCCCGCGTCGCTTACTGCACCGTGAAGTTGACCGTATTGGAATTCTGACCGCCGGTTCGGACGTACACTGGGATCATCCCAGCATTCATGATGTCGGCAGCGGTAATCGCGGCCGTGAGTTGGTTCCCTGTCACATACATGCTCCCCTGGGGCATTCCGTTCCAGTAGACCACCGCGTCGGTTCCGAAGTTGCTGCCATTGACGGTCAAGGTGAAGCCCATACCCCCGTGCATGGCGCTGCTGGGAGTTAAGCCATTTTGTGCAATTGCGGGCGCGGCACTTCCACCCATCATGCCCGCGTTGTAATTCCTGGAGCCGTAACCACATCCGAGCATTAGCAGTGCCAGGAACAAAACGGTGGTTCGTCGCATTGCCACTTCACATCCCTTTCCGGATTGGAGACAGGCTAGCGCTCAGCGGAAATGCGAGTGTCACGAAATTGTCAGTCTCTTGTAAAAACTTTGGGCGGGTCGGAGACCCGCCCCCACACATGCCTGGTTATCACAGCGCAAAATTCGTTCTCGCATTTACAATCGAAGCCTGTCCCACTCAGGGCGAAAACCGGCACTATGAAAATTGTCGTGGCGGAAAAGATTTCTTCTTCGGCGGTGGATCTCCTCAAAGAACCTCGCTGGACGGTGGTGACGCCGGACCAGCTGGACGGAAAGCTGGCCGTGCAACTGGAATCAGCAGACGCACTGATCGTGCGCTCGGCGGTGCAAGTGGATTCGCAGCTGCTTGAGCACGCACACAAGCTGCGGGTGATTGGGCGTGCAGGTGTGGGCGTGGACAACATTGACCTGGATGCCGCCACCCGCAAGGGCATTGCGGTCATGAACACGCCCGGGGCCAATGCAGTCGCCGTCGCCGAGCACACGCTGGCGATGATGCTGGCCATGGCACGCCATGTTTGCCGCGCCAATGAGCTGATGCATGCCGGCAAATGGGAAAAGAAATCACTGCAGGGAACCGAGTTGCGCGGCAAAACGCTGGGCATCGTGGGGCTGGGACGAATTGGTATGGAAGTGGCGCGAAGAGCGTGTGCCTTCGGCATGGAGGTTATCGCGCATGATCCGTTTGTCTCAGCTGCGGTGGCCAAGGAACAGGGCATCCGCATGCTGTCGCTTGAACAGGTATACGCGGCGGCCGACTACCTCACGCTCCATGTAGGCTTGACCTCGCAAACCATGGGCATGATCAATGCCGAATCGCTGAAGAGAATGAAAAAAGGGATGCGGCTAGTCAATTGCGCGCGCGGCGAGCTGGTTAATGAAGCCGACCTGGCGCAGGCCTTGAAACAGCGACACGTGGCTTCAGCGGCGCTCGACGTTTTTGCGGAAGAGCCTCCCAAGAATTCGCCTTTGCTGGCGCTGGAAAATGTACTCCTGACGCCTCACATCGGTGGTTCTACGCATGAGGCGCAGGAGGCCGTCGGATACCAGATTGCCCTGCAGGTTAAGGAATACCTGAAGCACGGAGTATTCCAGAATGCGGTGAACGTGCCGTCGGTTTCGCATGATGAGTACGTCAAGATGGAACCGTACATCGTGCTGGCCGAGCGCCTGGGCTCATTCCTCGCGCAGGCGTCGGATGGAAGCGTCGAGGAGATTTCCATTCGCTATAGCGGCCATATTGCGGAGTGGAAGACCGAACTCGTGCGTAACGCGGCGATCAAAGGAATTCTTAACGAAGCGTTGGAGGAGAAGGCGAACCTGGTGAATGCCGCGGCTATCGCCGACTCGCGGGGGTTGCGGGTAAATGAGGCGCGCAAATCGGCGACCAGCACGGGAGGGGCCGGAAGCGTGCTCTCCATCTTGCTCAAAACCAACAGCCAGGAGCACCTGGTCAAGGGTGCAGTCCTGCATGGCCGTCTTCCGAGAATTCTGGCGATTGACGATATCGACGTAGAAGCTCCCCTGGAGCGCAATCTGATCTATATGCGAAATCGCGACGTGCCCGGCGTCATTGGACGTGTGGGCACGATTCTGGGGGAACACAAAATCAACATTGCTAACTTCTCTCTGGGACGCCAGGCCGGGAATGGAACGTCGGCCCCGGGTGGAGCAAGAAAAGGTGAACCGCGTGATGCGGTCGCGGTCGTGCACGTGGATGGCCGGGTGCCGGATGAGGTCTTAACGGCCTTGCGAAAGGTCCCGGCGGTCAAGCAGGCCAAGGCAATAAAACTGTTTTAACGCCGAGATCGCCGGTCTCGACGGTAAATGGTTTTACGAATTGAGTGCTTCGCGGCGCAGTTTGCGGCTTTCGGCCAGCAGGGCCATGGAGTGGGTCAGGTTCTGCATGGTCACGATGCCCACCAGGCGCTGGTCTTCTACTACGGGAATGATGCTGAGATTGCCGGATGTCAGCTTGCGGAAGGCAGAAGCCAGAGATTCGCTACGATTCGCCACGTCGAAGATTCGGTTCATCACCGACTGTACGTAGCCGTTGCCCTCCACGCGCAGCGCTTCCAGAATCTTCTGCTTGGAGACTACGCCCACCATGTCGCTGCCACGGACTACGGGAAAATCGTCCTGCAGGGAGTGCACAGCTTTTTCCAGCGCGTCTTCCAGGGTATCGGCCGGTGAAAGCGTGGCAAAATCGGTGAGCATAATATCTTCCATGCGCACCGTTTCCAACACCGAGTGAAAAACAACCGAGCGCTCTTCCAGTTGCGCACCGACGAACAGGAAGAAGCCGACCATGGCCAGCCAGACATTCAACAACATTCCCAGCAACATCAGCAGCATGGCCAAGGCCTGGCCAATGACAACCGCACGGCGTGTGGCATGAACCGGGTCCGTGGTTCTGGAGAACAGGGCACGCAGGATGCGGCCACCGTCGAGTGGGTACGCGGGAAGGAGATTAAGAGCCGCCAAGTAGATGTTTGCCCAGACAAAGCTGCGCAGCAAATTGCTGGCGTGCAGAAACGGCCAAGTCCAGAGTTGAGCTTCTGGGAGCAGGGCGGCAATGAGGCCAGCCGAGATCAGCGCAAGAAAGATATTGACTGCCGGTCCGGCCAGTGCGATTCGGACCTCACGCTGCCAATTCACTTTGCCAGCCGAACTTTCTGCCAGCAGTCGGGAATCGTCCAGCATCGTCACTCCGCCGATGGGAAGCAGAGTGATGGACTTGGCAGGAACGCCTGCCCGCATGGCGACCAGGGCATGACCGAGTTCGTGAAAAACCACGCAAGCGAAAATGATTCCGACCAGGGCAAAATCGCGGGCGGTGTCTGCCTTGCCGTGCGAGGCGTACTCCGTCCACCAGATGAAGAGCGGCAGAACGAAAAAGGTCAGGTGTACACGGATTGCGATTCCGAAAATGCGCCCTACCGAGATGGACCAGTTTCTCATGAGGCTCGTGCCGCTTCCCCTACGGACATTCTATATATTTAGACGCCAAGTGCGAGGTTGCCGTTGCGGTTATGCGGCACGAAAGTGCAGAGGCAGTTTCGCTGTGGGGCGCTTTGGCAACGCACGCGGGATCCCTTCGACTGCCCCTCACTGCGCTCGGGTCGCTCAGGGCAAGCTCTTCGCCGAGCCGAAGCTCGCTCAGGATGACGCCCTGCAAACAGATTAAACGGATGAGAGTGATTGCGGGAAAATTTCGGAGCCGGCCACTGCAGTCCCTGCGCGGGATTGACATCCGTCCCACCTCCGACCGCTTGCGGGAAACACTGTTCAATGTGGTGTGTGCGGGAAATCCTGGCGCACTCGAGGGGACGGTATGGTATGACCTGTTCGCGGGTACGGGTGCGGTTGGCATCGAGGCTTTGAGCCGGGGCGCGGGACAGGTGAATTTCGTCGAGTCTTCGGGCCGAGCGGCTGGACTCATCGAGAAGAACTTGCGCACCTTAGGAATCGAGAACGGCTTTCAGGTCATGAAACTTGACGTATTGGCCGCCTTGCGGAAATTACAGGCCGGAAGCCTTATGGCGGACTTCTTTTTTCTCGATCCGCCTTACCGGATGAAGGATGCTTATGCGCAAACGTTGCAGATGCTATCCGGGTCCCCGGCATTGAAGGCTACCAGCGTGGTAATTGCTGAGCACGACAGGAAATTCGATCCGGGCGGGGAAATTGGGCAGCTTCGGCGGTATAGGAAGCTGGAGCAGGGGGATGCGGCGCTGAGTTTTTACAAGCTCGTGCATTCAGTTCGGAACAGGGGTTGAGAATGCCTTGCGTCGGCCAACGTCGTACAGGCAGGTAAGGGGTCCGTCGACTCCGCAGCTCATTCGCAAGCGAATGAGCTCCTTCGCTCAGGATGCCCAGCAAGTGAAATAAAGATGAACTACATCAGCAGTTCGTCGGCGCGGCGGACAATGGGATGCTGCATCTCTTGTAACTCGTTCTTGACCTGGTTGAGGCCATAAACGCAATGCTCGAAGTTTTCGGAGAGCTTGGCAAATAAGGGGGCGACCTTCGAGTACTCGAAAAATTCGAATTTGGAGACGATATAGTAACTTTCTTTGCCGGCTTTCACCCAGTCGATGAAATTCTCCAAACGATTGCGGCGCAAGCGGAAGCGGTTGATGCTCTCCGGGAACATGCCGGTGAAGAACAGGGCATAGTCGCCGATGTGTTTGCGGACCTGGCGCTCGCGGTCAAACGAGGCTGCGGGACCGAAGATGGGATCGGATTCCAGCAGCATTTCGCCAATATCGCTTAGCGGGCGCCCGGCCGCGTTGCGGATCTGGAAGAGCTGGTCCGCATCACAAAATTCCGAAAGCAGGTGGGCCACATAGGCAATCACCTGCGGATCGCGCAAACCGATTTCCTCGGCGTAATGCCGGCCAACCAGTTCGATGAACAACTGTTGCAACGGGTGCGATTCCGGAATCATGTGGGCCCCTTCTGAAACCCGCCTCCTTCAGGGTTTCCAACTACTCTGTTGCGAGTTCTTATCGCAGGTTGGTCACAAAAACAAGTGACTTTCGTAAGCCGCGCGCAAAAACTCACAACCAGTTAGAAGAAGCGCGCAGTCACAACGTTGCAAGCGCGATTTTTGGCAGCCAACTCTGACGATTGCTAATCGAAATGGCTACCGAGAGGCACGTAGTCATTTCGGGGAGCAGTCGTACAGGCCCGAATTGCAATTGGTACCTCGGAGGAGTCATTCATGCAGATGCAACGACAGAACATTTCCAGCGGAACGCCTTGGGAGCCCAAAGTGGGATATTCGCGGGCGGTCAGGGTGGGACCCTATATTCATGTGGCGGGAACGACGGCTACGGGTGCGGATGGGAAAATTGTGGGCGTGGGTGATGCCTATGCGCAGGCCGTACAGGTTTTCAGGAATATTGAGAATGCGTTGGGGAAGGCGGAAGCCTCGCTGAAGGACGTCGTCCGCACGCGTATGTTCGTTACCAATATCGCGGACTGGGAGAGAGTCGGCCAGGCGCACGGCGAGCTCTTTCGCGATATCCGGCCTGCGGCCACGATGGTCGCTGTGAGCGCACTAGTCTCGCCGGAGATGCTGGTGGAGATTGAGGTGGACGCGATCGTCGCAGGCTGAAAACCGAGATTCCTCGCTTCGCTCGGAATGACAAGGGAGTAAGAGCGCTCGGGATGACGAGTTTTCGTCGGTCCGAATCCGCGTGAATCGTGACCCCGCTCTTTTCTGAACCGCCACTGGCGTACAATCGTGCGCTTTGAGGAGACACGCATGAGAATCATTCGCTGGGCCTTCGTCTTTTTGATTTCGACTTGTGTTGTGGCGGCGCAGGAGCAAGGCGGTGGACCGGCGCTGCGGCCATTCACCGTGATTCGGGCGGGGACCCTCATTGACGGCAGGTCTGACGAGGTTCGTCACAATCAGGTGATCGTTATTCGGGGAGACCGGATCGACAGCGTTTCCGACGCCGGCAGCACGAAAATTCCGGCTGGCGCGACCGTGATCGATTTATCCCATGCCACGGTGCTGCCTGGTCTCATTGATTCCCATACCCACATCTTTTTGCAGGGAGAGGACCCGAAACAGGGCGGCTATGACGCCAACATTCTCAAGTACCCACTAGCCTTGCGCGCGGCACGGGCGACGGTCTCAGTGCGACGTGCGCTAGAGCAGGGTTTTACTACCTTGCGCGATGTGGAAACTGAGGGCGCCGGCTACGGAGACGTTGGGATTAAAGCAGCTATCGAGGGCGGGTACATTCCTGGGCCCCGGCTGTTCGTCTCGACGCTCGCCATTTCCACCACAGGTGGATACCCGTTAGAGGGTTATGCGCCAGAACTGACGATGCCCAAGGGCGTGCAGATCATCGACGGGCCCGTGGAGGCGCGCAAGGCGGCACGGGAGCAGCTGGATCATGGCGCCGATTGGATCAAGGTCTATATGACCCATCGCTCCTGGGTGGGAAAAAAGGGCGAACTGGTTTCGCAGCCTACGCTCACTTTGGAGGAATTGAAGGCGATTGTGGACGAAACCCACGGCTGGGGGAAGAAAGTTGCCTGTCATGCCTATAACGGAATTGGACTGCAGCGGGCGCTGGACGGCGGGTGCGATTCGATCGAGCATGGACTGGAGATGAGCGATGAGCAGATCGCGCAAATGGTCAAACAAGGGACCTGGTATTGCCCTACGATCAGCGTGTACTACACCGACTGGGCGCCGGCCGATACGCCCGCGGGACAGCGCGACAGAAAACGTGCCTTCGTGCATGAAGACACGTTCAAACGGGCACTCAAAGCGGGGGTGAAGATTGTGTTCGGCACCGACATGGGTGGCATTCCCTGGACGGAACCGATTGCGCAGGAGTTTCCGCGCATGGTGGATTTAGGGATGCCGCCGATGGATGCTATCAAGAGCGCGACCTCGCGTCCGGCAGAGATGTTGGACATGGCTGGACAGATCGGGGTACTAGCGCAAGGAGCCTATGCGGACGTGATTGCGGTTGCCGGGGACCCATTGCGGGATATTAAGGAGTTAGGCAATGTGAAATTCGTAATGAAGGACGGGAAGGTGTATCAGAATCAACTTGGCGGGAAGTGAATATCTCGAGATAAGCCGTGTGGAGGCGGGTCTTCGACCCGCCAGCCCGGGTCAGAGACCCGGGCCCACACACCTGCCCCGCCCCGGTCGAAGATCCGGGGCCACACAGACAGGTGCCACAAGCCCTTGACAGGAACTGCACACCAGTCATAATGCCCGAGTCCGTAGTGGTTCGTCCGCAGACTGGCGGGCAGCGGACCAGCGGGAGGCAACTTATGACTCTTCTGGAATTATGTGATCCGGAGCCGGCGACCGTCTCGCTGGAGGCGAGCGTCGCGGATGCTATCCGCATGATGCTCGACCAGCACGTAGGCGCAGTGGGCGTAATTGACGCGGACGGCCGCGTTGCAGGGATTTTTACGGAGCGCGACGTGCTGATGAAGATGTCTCTCAGTGGGCGCGATCCTGCCAACACGCCGGTGCGGGAACTAATGACTACGCCTGTGGTGCTGGCAACGCTGTCTACCGGGCCCGGGGAAGCCATGGCCACCATGGTCGAGCGCCATTACCGTCACCTGCCCGTGGCCGATGACAATGGCAAGTTGCTGGGAATTCTGTCCATAAGAAACCTGTTGGAGTGGCGCATCGACGACCTCAGCCAGGAACTGGATTCGCTGGAACAGTACGTGGCCAACGACGGGCCGGGCGGATAGTTCTATGGCTGCGCCAGACTTGGCAGTCGTGCGCCATGATTGAGTCCGCCACCTCCCTCCCGAAGGCTATCGCTCTCGTCCGCATGGCGACGGCCGTTTTCTTTCTTTTCTTCGGAGAATACAAGGTATTTGACCCGGGATTTGCCCACGGTGGCTTCCAGGAATACCTGCGCGGTTACCTGCAAAGCGGGGCAGTGAGCTTCTACCGACCGATTCTGGCGAAGCTGGTTCTGTCGCATGCCGTGTTCTTCGGATACGTTGTGGGTGCCGTCGAATTGTTCGTGGGAATATCGTTGCTGCTTGGGATCTACGTTCGTGTAGCTTCCGTGCTGGGTATTCTGCATATGCTCAGCCTGACTCTCGCCACCTGGTGGGAGCCGGGGCACGGGGTTCCGGTATGGCGCTACTTTGGGGCTGAACTGGATCATTTGCCGTTGCTGTTTCTGTTCATCGTCTTTTATGCTGCCGACGCCGGACAGGTGTGGGGGTTGGACGCGCGGCGAGCCAGAAGCTGATTGACAACTGTATCCGAGATCCTTCGCGCGCTGGCGCTTTCTCTGGATGCTGTCATAACAGCTGTCTTTTCCCAATGAGGTGAACATGAGCAAGACGCTAAGAAGGCTTATTGTGTTTGTAGTGGCGGTCTTGGTCGGGGTGGCGGTTGCACAGAATCCTCCTCAGCCGGTGGTTAAGCGAGTGATTGTCCACGCTCGCCGCCTGCTCGATGTGAAGAGCGGGAAGACGCTTACGGACCAAGCCATCATCATTGAGGGCGATAAGATAGTCAGCGTGGGTCCAGCCGCTCAGGCAAAAGCTGCGCCGGATGCCGCCACGGTTGACCTCCCAAACGCTACGGTTATGCCGGGCTTAATTGATGCGCATACTCATTTGACCTTCGATCCGAGCGGAGCGGGATATGCGCGGCTGGGGATATCAACTCCTCGGGAGGCGTTAACCGGGGCCAAGAACGCCCGAATTACGTTGGAGGCGGGCTTCACCACAGTGCGCAACGTGGGTGCCAGTGGGTACGCCGACGTGGCCCTGCGCGATGCGATCAATGCGGGCGACGTGCCGGGTCCGCGCATGGTGGTCAGCGGGCCGGCACTGGGCATTACCGGCGGTCACTGCGACAACAACTTGCTGCCTTACGAGTATCACGCGCAGGGCGACGGTGTCGCCGACGGGATCGAAAACGTTCAGCATAAGGTGCGCGAGGTGATCAAGTACGGCGCCGACGTCATCAAGATCTGCGCCACCGGCGGCGTGATGTCTAAAGGCGACGATCCCAATGCGTCCCAGTTCACTCTGGAGGAAATGAAGGCCATTGTGGCCGAGGCGCACCGTCTAGGACGAAAAGTTGCCGCCCATGCGCATGGGGCCGAGGGGGTTCGATGGGCCTCGGAGGCAGGGGTTGATTCCGTGGAACACGGGCACCTTATGGACGACGCCGCCATTGCTACGCTGAAGAAAAACGGCACCTACCTGGTCCCGACACTGTATCTCATCAATTGGCATAAAGAGAATGCGGCGCACAGCAACGTGCCGGAGTTTTCCCGGCGGAAGATGCAGATGGTTTCCGATGCGGCGCAGGGAAACGCGAAGAAGGCGATTGCTGCGGGCGTGAAAATCGGCCTTGGGACAGATGCCGCCGTCTATCCCCACGGGCTGAATGCGCACGAACTGGCGGTCTATGTCCGGCTTGGTCTGACGCCGCTGCAGGCCATCCAGACGGCGACGGTAAATGATGCGGACCTGTTGGGCTGGACGGACAAGATTGGGACGTTGGAGCCGGGGAAGTTCGCCGACATCATCGCCGTGGATGGGGATCCGCTGAAAGATGTGACCACTTTGGAGCGGGTGAAGTTTGTGATGAAGGGCGGAGAGGTGGTCAAAAACCAGTACGGGAAGTGACGAAAAAGCTGGTCTGGTTGCTAATGGCTGCTGCCGGATGATGTCTCCGAAAAAGAACCAAGCAGCTAACCAAAAGCCTGGCCGAGGGGCCAGGCTTCGGGTGTTTGTGTGCGCGCGAGCTACTACGGAGCAATGCGATCCGTGAGCGTATCGTTGTGGTAAGTGGAGTGGTCGCGCACCTGAAGCCAGCCACCGGCGGGCTTGAGGGTATCGGCGACGCTGGCTTTCTCACTGGTGGCAAAGTCCTGCCAAGAGTTATAGCGGGCGACGGTGAGGAAGTGCCAAGGTCCACCCTCGAGATGCTGCAGCAAAACGTTCCCGGCAACGGTTTCGCTAGGGCCAGGCGGCTGAGCGAGCGCCTTCTCCAGCTCATCACGATGTCCAGGAGCGGCGCGAAAGACGGAGACGACGTAGACGGATCCGGCGCTCTTGGCGGGGTCGTCAAGGCCCATGGCCTTGGCGAACTCGGGCCAGGCCGGGCCGTTTACAAAGGTGTCGCCATGCCAGGCGTTCAGATCACGAGCGCCAGCGGGGGCCACACTGGGGGCGGCATCCACGGTGGCCTTGGTTCCGAGGTGCTCGATGACAGCGTAGTCCCAGTCCTCGCCACTCTGATGGCGAAGGACAATGTAGTGTCCCTTCATGGGGGCGTCCGGCGCTTGTTTCTTGAGGAAGTCGCCTTCCTCTACGCCCTTTCCGAGAGTGGCTTTGGCAAAGTGGACGTGGTAGACATCGGTGCGTGCGGCGGCTTGCGCTGTCGCGTTCCGCACGGTAGAAATGGAAACGAGCAGCAATAGCGTAAGCAGTACGCAAGTGTTTTTCAAAGCTTTCCTCCAAATTTAATTGATTGAACTTGATTGAAGCGAATGCGTGGTTGGGAGACGTGGTGGATTATAGCAGCAACCCAAGGTTTTGCTAGGAATTGTTAGGGCGAAGATTTTCCTTCACGGTGGATAAACTCAAGGATGAGAAACAGAAGGCCGGCTCTTTCGCCGGCCTTTTTTGCGGGCAGGAATGCCCGCGCCACACCTGCATAGCAACTACTTCTTGGGCGCGATTGCGTCCTTGGCGGCCTTGGCCAGGTAAAATTTCGCCGTGGTCTTGGCCTTGATCTGGATGGGCTCTCCGGTCTGGGGATTGCGTCCCACACGAGCCTTGCGATGCACTTTCTTCAGGCGGCCGAGGCCGGGAACTACGAAGAGACCGTTCTTCTTGGTTTCCTTGATTGCAGTGTCGGCGAGGTGTTCCAGGAAAGCTGCTGCTGTCTTGTTGTTGACTTCGGTTTTCTCGGCCAGGTGGCGGACGAGTTGGGTCTTGGTCATTCCTGCTGCCATGAATCCTCCTAGATTTGGATTGCTGGGTTCGCAAGCATCTTATATCAGCGCCGCTGTGGAAAAGAAGCGTTTCAGCCGCATTTTTTGCGGTTTTTTTTCGAGTAGCACCACGAAAGAGGCATAAAAACAGGTTGTCCGGCACTTGGGGGTCCAAATAGCCTCTCAGAAAGAGGCTTGCAAGGCTGGTCAGCCCCGGGTTGGACGGGCGAAGGCGCCCCTCCGCTCCATGTCATAATGAATCCAGGAGAGATGATTAGTGAGTTGCGCGATTTGTGAGATCCGGAAAGAGAAGCGCTTTTGCCCGGCAGCGCATGGGCGAATCTGCCCGCAATGCTGCGGGGAACAGCGCGAAGTAACCCTCGATTGCCCCAGCGACTGCGTATATCTGCGGCAGGCGCGAGCCCACGAGAAACCGCGTGCGGCCGACAATCTGAAAAATGCGGAATTGTTCTTGCAGGTCGAGGTTGGTGACCAGTTCATCTATGAGCGTGAACACCTGCTGATGGGCCTTAGTTATGCCCTGGCCAAGAGTGCACGAGCCGACCGCAGCCTGAGCGACCGCGACCTGATCGCCGCGTTGACCTCGATGGCGAAAACGTATGAGACCCTGGTCAATTCCGGGCTGCACTATGAAACTCCTATCGCCGGGATAGGCCAGCAGGCTGTCGTGGCGGAAATCCAGAATATGCTGAAGGAGTTTCGCGAGGCAGAGCACAAACATCTTGGGTATTCGACGCTGCGCGATTCGGATGTGCTGAAGGCTCTGGTGTTTTTGATAAGGATGGCGCATGGCCGTACTTCCGGTCGGCCGAAGTCACGGGCGTTTCTGGATTTCCTGTTTGGTCAATTCCCAGAACAGAAATCGCCGATTGTTGCCCCGGCCGAGGCGGGCAGCCGGATCATCACTCCGTAGTAGCTAGGAGCTAGTAGTTAGGAATTAGCAAGGCAGGGTTGGCAAGTGCGTGATTTTATTGGCGATAATGTGATTCTGCTAGGTGCTAGCTACTCCTTCCAGCAATGTAGATGGATATTTGAACGTTATGTATGTAGAATAGAGGTGCGTTTGATCTTAGCGGTTGTAAGCAGTATCTCTGCTCCATAGCGTGACCTGCCTGCAGCACTCTGCTCTCGAATCAGCGCAAAATCAGATAAAGGAAACAGCAACACAATGGAAACAGGAACAGTGAAGTGGTTTAACGATGCCAAGGGCTACGGGTTCATCAGCCGCCAGAGTGGCGAGGATGTGTTTGTGCACTTCTCGGCGATTCAGGCGGGCGGATTCCGCAGCTTACAAGAAGGCCAGCAAGTGACCTTTGACGTAGTCAAGGGCCCGAAGGGATGGCAAGCCGAGAATGTAAAGCCGGCGTAAACCACTAGCACATATCGAAGAAGGGCGGCCGGGCGCGGCCGCCTT
>DASQIH010000107.1:0-3131 GCA_035631655.1 Terriglobales bacterium | reverse complement strand
CCGAAAGGTTGTTCCGGTTCGCTTTCAACAAACTCAAACTTCTTAACGTGCCCTGGAGCTAGTCGGCGGTTTAAGACAATTTCCATCCCGAATGTCGCGAGGTCGATGTCCCACGATTCAATTAGCGGATCCAGGAAAGACACGCAGTTTTCAATCGACACGTGGAACACATCCGTATCCAGGAACTCCAGGATGATCACTCGCATCTCTTCATAGCTTCGCTCGCTCAGGCGCGCCACAATGCGGAGCCAGTCTTCATTCTCCAATTCTTCTTTGGCAACTCTCTTGACCACATCTAAGAGTTTTTGAGTGACGAGACGTTCGAGTTCACCAAAGGGCTGCCTCTCAAAGATGGCGCCGATCTGTCTTTTCTTGGCGGGGTTGCATTTGCGGAGAATTAACTCTCGCACTTCTCTAAACAAGGGCCTTGGAGGATCCGCCAGTCTGCTCTTTAGTCTTTCCTTCCGCTGGAAGTCAGCCAGCTTGGAAAGCTCACCGTTCGGGAGCTTCAAGAATGTGCCCATCCGACCATAGATATCTGTGCGCTCAGGTGCGGGGGGTGCCTTTTTCCCGGTCAGCAACTGTGAAATGTATGACTCCGTGACTCGGGCAGCCATTGCCAGCTCTCTTTGCTCGAACCCCAGTTCTTCCAGTCGGCGCCGAATGACCAAAGCTACGTCCACTTTTTGATTGCTCCTTAACTCATTTTAGTTATGCACGAGCAAATTATCAACATTTTACTTGACAATTAAAGTGAATCCACCTATTGTGGTTAATCAGTGAGAGATTATTATCACAACTCAGGTCGCACTGAACTAAGTCAGGTTATCTGAAGCATCCCCTCTTAGTCACGACAACCCAGGAGGTTGACATGTATTCAAGACACGTTTCGATGAACCTGAAGCCCAATACCCGTGCGGAGTTTACTCAGGCCATTGAGAAGGAAATCATTCCCATACTGCGGAAACAGAAAGGCTTCCAGGACGAAATCACGTTCCTTGCTCCAGGCGCAGGGACAGAAGTGGTCGCAATAAGTCTGTGGGAACAAAGAGAAAACGCGGAAGCTTATCACCGCGGAGCCTATCCAGAAGTGCTGAAGACCCTGGCGAAAGTGGTCGACGGAACTCCTGAGGTTCGAAACTTTGAAGTTGCCACCTCGACCTTCGATAAGGTCGCTGTAGCAGCCGGGAGCCGCTAGGTCTTCTCGTTCCCTGAGGGGGCGGCCGGGTCCGCCCTCTCATTACCTTAACGAGAGAAGACTACAAGAAGAATCGAGGTTGCAATGCCTGCGAAAATTATGAAATGGGCTTCCATCGCGGCGTTGCTTCTACTTTTGGCAGTGCTGTGGCGCTCTTCCTCCGATTACCGTACTGTACTAGCGGCCTTTGTGGTTTGGGCTGGCGCCAGTGTGGTTTTCGTGCAGGCGGCGGGCGCAGGTAACTACGTTTGGGCGGCCACATTTCTTGCAGTTGGCGCGCTTTTCAATCCTGTCCTACCCATCATGCTTCCTCGCAATGTGTTTCTCTGGCTGGATTTGGCTTGCCTTGTGATGTTTCTGGTGTCGTTGGCCGTATGGAAGGCGAACCCGAGACTGTCCATCGCTTCGATAACAGATCCGACCCCGAGAAGCGAGTCACTGTGAGACTGTTGGGCTGGAAAGGAACGGCCATTCAGGTTAGGGCCGGCCGCCGACTTCATCAACGTCCTGGGCAGGCATTTCAAGGTCGGACGCCGGCGGCGTGTCGGGACACAACTTGGTCAATCTTGATCAGCTCTCCTAATCTAATTGCCTAGGCGATAATTGCTAGAAAACAGGTTTCGAGGCGGTGTAGCCCGCTCTCGCCCTCGAAAGGCGGAGACCAATGAAACTCAGTATGCGAACATCGCTTTGGGCTTTAGTCGCCTGCCTCGGCTTCTGGCATGGCTCAGTATTTGCTCAGTCCTCCGATAACAAACAGAATCTGTCGGCGTGCAAGAGCGGTTGGGAGGCCTGTGATCGCTCCAAGTTGACAAGATCGGAATCGGCCGAGGTGGCTGTTACGGACCACGCACGCGTCGTCTCGAATTGCAGGAACGGCTTGGAATCCTGTGATCATTCGAAACTTACCGGACCGGAAGCTATTGCATGGGCAGTCGCTGACCACCAGCGGAATGTCTCCGACTGCAAAGATGGCATCGGGTCCTGCGACCGGTCCAAACTGACCCACTCCGAAGCCCGCGAAGTGGCTGTCGCAGAGGACCAGCGCAACATCTCCGACTGTAAAGAAGGCGTTGGATCCTGCGACCAATCGAAGCTAACTCGGTCGCAAGTCACTGAAGTGGCCATCGCTGGGCGCAAGCGAAACCTGTCGGATTGTAAGGACGGAGTAGGGCTCTGCGACCACTCCAAACTAACTCACTCGGAAGCGGGTGAAGTGACGGTGGCAGAACACCAGCGCAACGCCTTGAATTGTAAGAATGGTTGGGACGACTGCGACCACTCTAAATTGAATCAGTTGGAAGCCCATGAAGCAGCCGTCGCAGAGCACCAGCGTAACTTCTCCGATTGTAGAGACGGCCGCGAAACCTGCGACTACTCCAAACTGACTCGATCGGAAGCAGGTGCGCTGGCTATCGCCGAACACACGCGCAACTACACGGCATGTCTTAAAGGCCATGGTTACTGCGATCGCTCCCAGCTAACGCCATTTGAAGCTGGTGCGATCCCGCCCGAACGTCACACCATTCCTCGGTAGGGTTCCGAGGCTCAGCGAGAGACGGCTGCGACTAAGCGGAGGCAAGCGCATGAGCCACTCTGGAAACCGATCAGATGAATCGAGTCGCGGGCCCGTTAACCTCATGATCACAAAAGCCGGAGGATACCGGGAGTTTGGGCCCACAGACATTTAGTACCGGCGCGCCATTCTGATCGAGGAACGGCACCCGCGCTGGCGTGTAAGTGTACCTGCGGATCTCAGAAGCGCCGCCTGTCAGCTTCTATGCCTCACGCATTTTTCAACTGAATACGAATGAAAGGAGCCTGCAAGTATGGCTACGAAGTTTACCCCACTGCATGACCGCATTCTGGTGCGGCGCGTCGAAGAAGCTGGCACCACTCGGGGAGGCATCATCATCCCCGATTCTGCCAAAGA
>DASQIH010000106.1:0-3021 GCA_035631655.1 Terriglobales bacterium | reverse complement strand
CCGATTGGCGGACGCTCGGCTTCGAGCTAGCTGCGCCTTCACTCCCTGACCATTTCCAGGCCTGCCAGACGATGACCACGGTGCATACAGTTTCGATGGTTGCGAAGAACAGGTACTCGGCAAAAGCAGGTGGCCGGCCCCACCCGAGCAGAGGCGCAACGAAGGTCAGGAAACCGTTGATCAGGGTCAGAAGGGTCCCGGCGATGACATTTGCCAGCCGGTTCGCTCTAAACGAAAGCAGCCGAGACGCCACAATCATGGCGATGGGTATTTCCATCAAGACCGCTGAACCCATCAGAGCCCATTGTGGGAGAGGCTCGAATGAATTTCCCGTACCGGCAATTGCGAACAGAGCTACAACGTCCGCATAAAGGTAGTTGAGTAACGCGAAGAGCCACAACAAAGACAACCGTTCCTTTGTGTCGTGCATGTCAACCTCCTACGAAGAGCAGTGCCGAACTACCACGACGAAAAACAGAAACCCTCGAAAGCCATCTCCGGCTGTCCCGACAGCGCGGGCTCATCCAGCACCCGGCGTCACTGCTGCCGTAAGCGGCGTTCCACAGTAGGGGCAATACACGTCCGTGGCGGTCACCATGTGCTGGCACTTGGGACAGCTGGGGCTCAGCTTATGGCTGCAGTGCGGGCAGAAGTTGAAGCCACTCTGGACGAAGCTCCCGCATTGTGGGCAGGCGCTGCGGATCGGCTGCCGCAGAATAAAGTAGAGAATGATGCCCAAAGCATTCGGTACCAGGATGGCCACGAACGTCCAGAGCACGGGGCTCATGCCCCGGCGGCGGGCGTCGCGGGTGATGTAGCCAATAAGCAGCAGGTAACAAGCGGCGATGGCCCCTGCCAGCAATCCCAGCAAGGCGCGCACGACGGGGGGCGGAGCGTCGTGCTGTCGCGCCAGCACCACGTTGCACACCACCTGCATGACGGCGAAGCCGATGACCGCCAGGATCCACGCCCACACCGGGATGATGCTGACTTCGCCGCTCAATCCGACCTTGGTCTCGTTCTTCAGTTCCATAGCTTGTTCCCTTAACTCGATTCTCGGGAGTACCCGCCGTTCGCCAGGTGCGTGCCGCGGAAAAGCAGCAGAACACTGACCAGCAATGCCGGGACCATCGAGTAGAAGGCGAATCCAGCCTGCCACACCGGCCGAGAGAGGCCGGCGTGGGTCCCGATCCAATCGAACGCCCGCCAGATCAGGGGAGTGGTGATGGCCGCAGACAGACCCACCAACGGGCAGGCCAGCGCTACCAGCGTCAGCCACTGTTGTCTCTGGCGCAGTGCAAACGCCCGAGCACGGACGCGAGCTTGGGTGTTGAGGACCAGCCTGGGATCGGCCGCCACTGGAATACCACGCAGCGCGCGCACGATCTCCGCTGTCGCGGCAGCATAGTCGCGGCACGGCCCGCAGTCCTGCAGGTGCGCGTGTAGCAGCGCCTGCTGGGCTTCCGAGAGATCATCGGCGGAGGCCGCGATCAGTCTCCGAATCTCCTGATGTGAGCTCTGGGTCATGGCCGCGCTCCTTTCAGGCTACCCATCAGCATATTCAAGGCACGGTACAGGCGCGACTTCACCGTGCCCAACGGGAGCTTGGTAAGGGTCGCGATCTCCTCCAGCCCAAGCCCCTCCTGGAAGCGAAGGACCACGGTCTCGCGGTACTCGATGGGCAGGCCGCTCATTGCCGCCGTGACGCGTTCGGCCACCTCGTGCTGCGCCACTGTATCCAGGGCAGATGGCCCAGCGCTGGCAGGCTCGTAGGGCAGGGGCGAGTCTTCCGCCTCCATGAGTGCGTCCAAGCTGACTGCTGGCCGCTTCCGGCGCAGGTGATCGATGGTGAGGTTCCTGGCGATCGTGTACAGCCAAGTGCTGAACTCGTGCCGGCCGTCATATTGATGACCGCGTTCCAGCACCCGCATCCATGTTTCCTGGAACAGGTCTTCGGCGATGGCACGATCTGCCGTCAGGCTCACAAGGTAACGCAGCAGCCGATGCTGGTACTGCTCGATGAGACGGTCCAGCAAGTCCGGGTCTCGCCGGCGAAGGCCACGAGCGATAGCGCTGGTCTCGGACTCCATCCCGTTCACGAAGTAGCAGGCGGTCGCGTTCATGCTAACGGGTATACGGGTGAGCACCTAAAAAAGATGCATGGCGCGGTAGCCGGCCCTTCTGAAACTTTTCATGCCCGTGCCTCGTAGAAGCGTAAGGGCAGGAGGAATTGCGATGAAAACCTCTTTGACCGTGCTTGTGCTTGTCCTGCTGCTGCTGAGCATTCTGGCTGGGTGCGCGCCGGGTCCTAACCCATCCAGGAAAATGGCGAGTGAACACGGCGAATTCGCGGGCTTCTGGCTCGGTCTCTGGCAGGGCTTTATTGCGCCGTTTGTGTTCGTGGTCTCGTTATTTAAGGGCGACCTCAATGTCTATGAGGTCCACAACAATGGATCCTGGTACAACTTCGGCTATCTATTCGGCTTGGCCTGTTTCTTCGGAGGGGGCGGCAACCGGACATCACGGCGGTGCGGTAAGAGCAACATTGGCGCGGGCGCAAAAATAGACGACTAAATCCCTTAACCCGAAAGTCTCAAGAGACGGGCTTATCGCCATCATCTTCAGAATTGTCGGCAGACGAGAAACTGACAATTGCGTTTTCGACGGCTTCCTCATTGCCCGTCGCACGCTCGCCATCGGTTTCTCGAATCGGCTAAACTGCATTTGCCAACCTCTCTTTGTCGCATGACAAGCAGGTCCCTTCAACCTACTCGGTGAAGGACGAACCGATGATGAAAGCGCTGATTCGCGACCGATACGGTCCGCCTGACGTGCTCGAAGTAAGGGACATCGAACCGCCCGCACCAAAGGAACGCGAAATCTTGGTGCGGGTGCATGCGGCCTCAATCAACGATTGGGATTGGCAGATGCTCCAGCGGCCGATGCTTCCGCTCGGCTTCAACACGCCACGTGTACGGATTCTGGGTTCCGACATCGCGGGACGGGTTGCCGACGTCGGCA
>DASQIH010000105.1:0-14751 GCA_035631655.1 Terriglobales bacterium | reverse complement strand
GCAATGCTTTCGAGGCCATGCGGCTTCTGAGTCCTTGGTTGCCACCGCTCGCCAACTTCGCGGACAGCCTCTATGTCTGGTCGTCGCGAGGATTTGACTCGGAGAGCTGTCCGACCTGAACTGAACGCTCAATCTCTTCACGTATCCTAATATCACTTTTCTCCCGCGCAGGCGGTCAACCTGATCCGAGGAAGGGCGGAGCCGGTTGCTCACGAGCCTTAACCTGGTGCAGGCATGTACGGCGTCATGTGTCGATTTAGAATTGAAGAGAACATCCGCTTGATGTTCCGGGAAGATACCTCATGTCCGATCCGCTCTACCTCAGTCTCTGGTTTCCCAGCTTCGAAACTGCTGAAATACTGCCACGTGCCGTATCGGTGATGCAGCAGTTTCCGTTTTCCAAGCAGCAGCCGGGGGTCACCTATGTTGCTCTGCATCCCGTCTCCTGGGGAGAGGCAACCATTCTCGAACAGCGCTTCAGTCCTGGTATTGCGCCCGAAGAAGCCGCCGGGATTGCGTCTGAGTTGCTGCATAAGGACTACGCTTACATTTTTGAAGCGAACTGGGATCTGTGGTCTCCCGAGCACGATACCGGACAGTGGTTGTTACGGCCAAGCCAAGTGAAGTTCCTTGTGCACGGCAAGGAGTTCGAGCGCTCTGATGCTGAAGTAGGAGACGTTGAAATCGATTTCGGCCTGGACACGCCATTTCTCTACGAGGAACTGGAACTTGAGCCGATCGACGAGGCGCGCCTTAGAGAGAACGTTCAGAAACTCGTGGAGTTCACCGCCGCCGCCGAGAAAAAAAGTGGCGCCAGCGGACGCCTGTTGTGGTCGGAATCGGAAGAAAACCTCGCCCAGAAGCTTATCTCACGTCTGCAGAAGGTCCAGTGAGACTCTAGAACTGAGCGCGCTGGCAGTCCGGTCCGCCAGAATTGCCTGCTACTCTCGACAAGCAATACGAGTTGTTTTATCCTCCCGGCTCATGAACCGGAGAGACTTTATTGCGACTACTGCGCTGGGAGCAGCCACCCTGACGTGGCCACGGCTTGCCACCTCCCAGCAATCCCGAGACTCCGAGTACGCTCCCATTTGGGCAGAAATCGAGAAGCGTCACGACGAAGCCGTGCAGCGGCTGCAGCAATGGATCCGGCAACCGTCGATCGCGGCTGAGAACCGGGGTGTCAACGAAGGCTGCCAATTGACCATGCAGATGCTGCGGGATGCCGGGTTCCAACAGGTCACGAAAATTCCGAGTGACGGCCAGCCCGGGATTTTCGCCACTCTGGATGCGGGCGCACCCAAGACGCTCGGGCTTTATTTCATGTACGACGTCAAGCAAGCTGATCCGTCGGAGTGGTCGGCACCGCCGTTCGAAGCGCACCTGGTGGACAAGCCGGGCCTGGGCAAGGTCATTGTCGGGCGTGGCGCCGTGAACCAAAAAGGACCGGAAGCCACGTATCTGGCGGCGCTGCATGCAATCCGCGGCGCCGGGCGCAAGCTCCCTGTCAACCTTGTCCTGGTCGCCGAGGGTGAAGAAGAGATCGGATCGCCGCACTTTCCACAGATCGTCCGCCAGCCCGAGGTCATGGCTGGGCTGCGCCGATGCATTGGCATTTTCATGCCTTCAGCCTCGCAGGGACTCGACGGAAACGTGACGATCACGCTGGGCGCAAAGGGCGTGGTCGAATGCGAAGTGGTCTCCAGCGGCGAGCGATGGGGACGTGGGCCGAAGCTCGACATCCATTCCAGCAACAAAGCTCGCGTGGATAGTCCGGCGTGGCACCTGGTCTTAGCGCTGGCAACGCTGGTTTCCGCCGACGGCAATGATCCCGCAATCGAGGGCTTCGCAGACAAGGCGCGCCCCCTCTCAACGACACAGAAAAACATGATCGCCGAGGCCGCACGACGCCTGAACGAAGCCGATATGAAGAAACTGTTGGGAGTGCAGCACTGGGTGCACGATGTGAGTTTTCAGGAATCGCTGGAGCTCCTGATATCGCGTCCCACAGTGAATATCGAGGGCTTGGTCGGAGGTTACACGGGCCCTGGCGGCAAGACCATCCTGCCGCACAAAGCGGTGGCCAAGATCGACATGCGTCTTGTTCCCGACATGACGGCGGCAGAAGCGCTGGCGGCAGTTAAGGCACATCTTGCCAAGCACGGCTTCGGCGATATCGAGGTGAATATGACCGGTGGGTACGACCCGACCAGCACGCCGGCTGATTCCGCCATCATCAAAACCGAACTTGCGGTCTATCGCCAGTTCGGACTCGACCCTATAGTGCTGCCGCGTAACGCCGGCTCATGGCCGGGATACGTATTTACGGGCGATCCGCTACGGTTGCCGGCCGGACATTTTGGCCTGGGGCACGGCAGCGGTGCGCACGCGCCGGATGAATACTATGTGATCGAGTCCCCCAACCCGAAGATCCAAGGTATGGATGGCACGGTACGCTCCCACGTGCAGTATTTATATGAGATCGCACGCGCCTGACCTCGGTGTGAGCGAAGGAGTCGCGATCCGGAGTCTCATGCGCACCCTGCTCAGTCCTCTACCACCAGCCGCTTCGGCGCCTTGCCTACCTTCGGACGCGCCAGCTCCCGGCGAGATTTCAGGTCGAAGATCGACACATCGTCGCTATCTGCATTGCTTACACACACATATTTCCCGTCAGGTGAAAAAGCTACCCAGTTCGGACCATCGCCCGTGGCTAGCCGGCCCGTCACCTTACTTGCCCTGACGTCATAAATGTAAACGGAATCATCCAGGAGGCTCGTCACCCAGAGCTCGGTCTGGTCGGGAGACAACGCCAGTCCATGGGTGAGTACCTCGCTTGGTTCCAGCGCGCGTTCCTTTGGATGGGGATGTTCAGCGGGAATTTCAACTCTCTTGATTACCTTGTTCTTGGGAATATCCACTTCGACGAACCCGTGCAGGTGACTCAGAGCAACGTACATCGTCTTTCCATCGGAGCTGACAACGAAGGGACGCGGCACTCCCCTAACTGGAATGTGAGCGGAATATTCCATCTTCTCAAGATCGATCGCATTGATTTCCTCATCTCCCATCGAGCTCACGAAAATGTAGCGATTACTGCCGGCGTTGAAGGAATTGTGTGGTTTGCTGACAGGCAGTACTTTGACGATCTTTAGCTGGCCAACGTCCACGATATCAACGCTGTTGCCGTCCCGAATTGGCACGGCAACGTACTTGCCATCCGGAGTTACTGCGCACTGGTTGGGGCGACCGGTGAGCTTAACGGTAGAAACTGTCTTGTCATTGGCGGTGTCAATGATCTTGAGCGTATTGTCAGACTCGACTGTCGTAAACAGCTTCTTGCCGTCCGCCTGGACTGCGATGCCGTGTACGTGCGCACCGACCTTGATCGCGCCCGTAGGCTTCAGCAACTTCAGGTCAATAACGGTAATGTCATCTGAACCACTGTTGGTTACGTAAAGCTTGGGGCTCTGTGACACGACGAGGGCCGGAGAACCGAGCGCCAGAAAGCTGCCCAGGAAAATCAGTACGCGGCTGGAAACACCCGATCGCATGGTGGGCCGAACCTCCTTCCCCGGGTAGCAGCTGGCTGGGTTTTGTTTGGTTATCAGATTACCGATGCAAAGCAAAGCCACTCACCAGCTTATCTCAGCTTTGCAGAAAGTCCAGTGGGGACTCTCAGATTGAGAGTGCTCGCAAACCGCTCCTGCCGCGCTACTCCGGACGGGAACCCTGGCCTGAGTTACATCGACTCACGATACATTTCCAACCTCGGGTTGAGGCCGCGATCATCCAATAGCCTGAAGACTGAAGAAGTACAACAGAACGGAAACAGAGCGCTCGAGGTGTCCGCCTGAGCGAACACAAGCCTCATCCAGAGCTTGAGCGCCGTGGAGATTCTTGCATGTTTGAACAAACACTTCTGGAATCAAACAATACCATTGCAAGCCATCGCGGTGGAACAGCGGCAATTTCTTTCATCTTGCAAGCTTTAGTCATCGCCGTAGTTGTGCTTATTCCTCTGATGTTCACCGAAGCCTTGCCGGTAAAGGAGCTCACCACGACATTAGTGGCGCCGCCTCCCCCGCCTCCGCCTCCGCCACCTCCAGCGGCTAGCTCTGTTGTAAAGGCGCAGCCGGTCGCAAAGATCAATCCCACGGCTCAGCTTCGTACCCCCACCCGCATTCCGCAGAAGGTGCAAATCGTGAAAGACGTCCAGCAGGGTGCGCCGGCTCCGCCAACCACCGTGGCCGGCGTGATGGGTGGAGTACCCGGCGGGGTGGCGGGCGGCACCGTAGGGGGCGTGCTGGGAGGTGTGCTGTCCAGCACCCCGGTTCATGTTCCTGAGCAACCCAAACCACAGCGGGTGCGCGTCTCGCAGGGCATCACCCAAGGTATGCTGACCCATCAAGTGAAACCGGAATATCCGCCGATCGCGAAACAAGCACGCATTCAAGGACCTGTCGTGCTGAAGGCGATTATCGGCAAGGATGGGAAGATACAGAATCTGGAGGTGGTGAGCGGACATCCGATGCTGTCGCAGGCTGCTCTGCAGGCCGTGAAACAGTGGCGCTATAAGCCGTATTACTTGAACGGGCAGCCAACCGAGGTGGAGACCACGATCACGGTAAACTTCTCGCTGTCGGCTTGATCTCCGCAACAACAAGAAGAAAGGGGCCCTACTTGGGTCCCCTTTTCTCTTTTGCTGGTATGAGGTTTGGCGGTGCACGCAGGATCCTTCACCGGCTGGCGCCGGTTCAGGATGATGACATTGTTGTCGAGGACACCTGCGTCGGTTACTTTGTTCTGCCACCTTCCACCTTCAGCTTATCGCTGGCCCCAGCCTGGGCTGCGGCAAGTCGCGCTGTCAGGACACGGAAGGGTGAGCAGGCAACATAATCCATGCCCACCTGGTGACAGAACTCCACGGAAGACGGCTCGCCGCCGTGCTCGCCGCAGATTCCAACTTCCAGTTTGGGCCGTGTCTTGCGCCCTTTCTCAATACCAATCCGCACTAGTTCCCCCACGCCTTCGCGGTCAATTACCTGGAACGGATCCTGCTTCAGGATGCCCTCTCCGATGTAGGTAGGCAAAACCTTGTTGACGTCATCACGCGAGAAACCGAAGGTGGTCTGCGTGAGGTCGTTGGTACCAAAGCTGAAGAATTCGGCTTCCTTGGCGATCTCGTCGGCCACCAGCGCAGCGCGCGGCAATTCGATCATGGTGCCAACCAGATAGTGCACTTCTTTTTCTTTTTCCTTGAAAACTTCGCCCGCGACCCGGCGCACAACGCCGGCCTGGTGAGACATCTCTTTCAGAGTGGCGGTCAGCGGGATCATCACCTCGACATGCGGTTTCCCGCCTTCCTTGGCGACAGCTACCGCAGCCTCAAAGATGGCGCGGGCCTGCATCTCGGTGATCTCGGGATAGGTGATGCCCAAACGGCAGCCGCGATGGCCAAGCATGGGATTGAACTCGTGCAGCTCTTCCACGCGGGCTAACACCTTCTTCAGTTCTTTCAGTTTCGGCGACTTCGGCTTGGTCGCTTCAAGCACGGCAATCTCCACCATCAACTCTTCCCGCTTGGGCAGGAATTCGTGAAGCGGAGGATCAAGCAGGCGGATGGTCACCGGTAGCCCGTCCATGGCCCGGAATAGGCCGATGAAGTCGGCACGCTGCATGGGCAACAGCTTTTTCAACGCCGTCCTGCGATCTTTCTCATTGTTTGCCAGAATCATGGCTCGCATATGAGGAATCCGATCCTCGGCGAAGAACATGTGCTCGGTGCGGCACAATCCGATGCCCTCCGCACCAAATGCCCGCGCCTGGATGGCGTCGCGTGGGATGTCGGCATTGGCGCGCACGCCGATTTTGCGGAACGGCTCTGCCCAGCCGAGCAGTTTCTGCAATTCTGGGTCGTCCGCCTTGGGCTCCAGCGTGCTGAGCTTGCCTTTAATGACACGGCCGGTCGTTCCGTCGAGCGAAATCCAGTCGCCCGCCTTGAAGACTTGACCCTTGACCCGCATCTCGCCGGCTCTCTCCTGCACTTGAATATCCCCAGCACCCGCCACGCAGCACTTGCCCATGCCGCGCGTGACGACTGCGGCGTGACTGGTCATGCCTCCACGGGAAGTGAGAATGCCGACCGCCACTTCCATGCCGTGAATGTCTTCGGGCGTGGTTTCCGCCCTCACCAGGATGACTGGATTCTTCTTACGTCCATGCCCGGCCTTCTGCACGGCTTCATCGGCGGTGAACACGATTTGGCCTACTGCCGCTCCCGGGGAGGCTGGCAGTCCGGTTGCCAGGACTTCGACCTTAACGCTCTTCTCGTCGAGACGAGGAACCAGGAAGTCATACAACTGGTTCGGTTCTACCCGAAAGATTGCTTCTTCCTTGGTGATCAGGCCTTCTTCCACCATCTGGATGGCTACGCGCACAGCCGCAAGCCCGGTGCGCTTGCCGTTGCGGGTCTGCAGCATGTAGAGCTTGCCATCCTGGATAGTGAACTCGAAATCCTGCATGTCTTTGTAATGCTTCTCCAGGCGGGTGGTGATTTCGCGCAGCTGGTTGTAGACACCCGGCATGATCTTCTCGAGTTCCGAGATGTGTACCGGCGTGCGGATGCCAGCAACCACGTCCTCGCCCTGGGCGTTCATCAAAAATTCGCCGTAGAACTCTTGGTTTCCGGTCGCGGGATTGCGTGTGAAACCTACGCCAGTGCCGCTCGTGTCTCCCAAGTTGCCAAACACCATGGCTTGGACGTTAACTGCGGTGCCCAGGTCATCCGAGATGTTGTTGATGCGACGGTAATGCTTGGCGCGCTCGTTATTCCAGGAGCGAAACACCGCATCGCGCGCCATCACCAGCTGCTCGTGAGGATCTTGGGGAAAGTCGCGCTTGGCGTGCTTTTTCACAACTTTCTTATATTCCTCGATGACTTCCTTCAGCGCCTTGGCGTCGAGATCGGTGTCCAGCTTGGCTTTCTTCTGCTTCTTCTTGGCTTCGAAAACCTCATCGAAGGCAGACTTCGGAATGTCCAGCACCACGTTGCCGAACATCTGGATGAGGCGGCGGTAGGAATCCGCCGCGAAACGTGGATTGTTGCTGCGCTTAGCGAGAGCTTCCACGCTCTTATCGTTCAAGCCAAGATTAAGAATCGTGTCCATCATGCCTGGCATAGAGAACTTTGCACCCGAACGCACGCTGACCAGCAGCGGATTCTCGCCTTCTCCGAGCTTCTGGCCCTGCAGTTGTTGCAAGCCCGCCAAGGCCTCTTCCATCTGCCGATCCACTTCCTGGGAAACGACGCCGTGCCGCATGTATTCGCGGCAAGCCTCAGTCTGAATGGTGAATCCCGGAGGCACGGGAAGACCCGCATTGGTCATTTCGGCCAGACCGGCGCCCTTGCCGCCAAGTTCATCTTTCATCTTGCCGTTGCCGTCGGCCTTGCCGCCGCCAAAAAAGTACACGTACTTGGTGGCTGGTTTTGCTTGCGCTTTGACTTCAGTTTCGGGGAGAGTTGTTGTCGCCATAATTAGTCCTTAAGTGAGATTTCCTGTAGCGCCGGCATCCTGCCAGCTGTCGTGCGGGCGTCTCGCCCGTACTTTTTTTTGTCATTACTTGCCTTCGGTCACAATCTCGGAAAAATCAGCAATGGTCGAAAATTCCTGCAATAGCGTCTGTAACAACGCCAGGCGGTTTGCCCTGATGCGCTCATCCTCTACCATTACCATGACCTTATCGAAAAATTTGTCCACGCTCGGCCTAAGTTTTGAGATCTCCATTAACGCCTGCTCATAATTGTGCTCGCTGCGAAGGGCCTCGACTATCTTCGCCGTTCCGGGAATCACGGCGGCTAAGTCTTTTTCCGCCTGCTCCTGAAATGCCCCCGGATCGATGGCTTTAGCAGGTTCTTTGCCTGCCTCACGAGCCTGCCGCAGGATATTCTTGATGCGCTTGACAGCAATCGAGATGGACTCGAAATCCGCAGAAGGCCGGACCTTGGTCACTGCCTCGGCCCGAGCAATTGCATCCGCCACATCCTCAGAGCCCGCAGCCAACACGGCGTTTACTACATCATATGAAAAACCGCGCACATCTTTCAGGTAGAACTCCAGGCGCTCGCGGAAAAAATTAGAGACAGAAACCGCGAAATCCACCTTGGCAGAAAACTTCTTCTCGGCTTCCGAATCTTGGTAAACCGCCCGGGCATCGCTGAAGAGCTGGCTCAGGCGAATGGGTAGCTTGTGCTCGGCAATAGTTCTGATAATCGCGTTGGCCTGGCGGCGCAGCGCAAACGGATCCTTGGAGCCGGTTGGTTCAAGCCCCAGCGCAAACATCCCGCCGATACTGTCGGCCTTGTCCGCAATCGAGAGTACAGCCCCTTCCACCGAGCGGGGCACGGAATCGTCCGTCGATTCCGGCCTGTAGTGATCGTAAATGGCGTCGGCGATGGCGAACCGAGTAGCTTCGGGCAGATCCGGATCGAGTTGCTGCGCTCGCGCGTAGAGCCCGCCCACGATGCCCTGCAACTCGGTGAATTCCTTTACCAACTCCGTGGTCAAGTCGGCTTTAGCCAGGCACGCCGCTTTGTGGACCACTCCAGGACGAACCGCAACCCCGCTCTGCCGCAAGCTCTCGCACAGCCAGCTGGACAGACGCTGCACGCGCATAGTCTTGTCGTAATAGCTGCCCAAGTCTTTTTGAAACGTGACGTGCTTTAGCATCTCGACGCGCTCGCGCAGGGAATGCTTCTGGTCGGTTTGCCAGAAGAACCGTGCGTCGTTGAAGCGGGCGCGCAGCACACGCTCATGACCGTGCCGGATGATGCCCTGCGGATCACCGTCGGTATTCAGTACGGCAAGAAAATGGGGCGCCAGCTTCCCGCTCGCGTCTTCTACTGCGAAGTACTTCTGGTGATCGCGCATCACCGTGACCAGCACTTCCTCGGGCAGTTCCAAGAATTCGCGTTCGAAGTTGCCGAGGATCACCGAGGGGAACTCGGTGAGATTAATCACGGTGTCGAGCAGATCCTTGTCTTCGCGCCAGCGCGCGCCGGAAATGGCACGAGTCACAGCATCGAGCTGTTTGCGGATCTGTTTCTCGCGAGCGCCCCGGCTGAGAACCTTTGCCTGTTCCAGAGCTTCCAGATAAGGCGGGCCAGCGGAGGGAATCTTCACTGTCCTATTTGCCAGAATGCGATGACTGCGCGATTGATCGCCTGCGCGAATGCCATCGAACTCCATGGGAATCACTGCGCCGTCCAGCATGGCGACCAGCCAGCGCACGGGACGCACGAAACGTTCCGTCGGTCTGCGCCAGTACATGCTTTTTGGCCAGTAAATCGAACTGATCTCTCGGGGTAGCGCCTCGGCCAGGATCTCGGCCGCCGGACGCCCTTTCTTGGTGACCTGCGCAGCCAAGTATTCCCCTTTGGGCGTAGTCACCTTACTCAGCTTCGCGACTTCCAGGCCGACTTTCTTAGCGAAAGCTTGTGCCGCCGGAGTAGGCTGCCCATCTTTGTAAGCGACGTTGGTGGATGGCCCTGTGACTTGCTCCGCGAGATCCGGCTGTGCGCTCGGGAGCCCCGAAGCGAGCACGGCCAGGCGACGGGGCGTATCGAGGTACGAAACCGAGCCGCTGGCAGGCAGTCGTTCGCGGCTCAGCAGGTCCTGAACGCGCCTTTGCAGTTCCTGGGACGCCGCATCAATCATGCGCGCCGGAATCTCTTCACAGCCGATTTCAAGGAGAAAGTCAGGCATTCCGATAATTGTTTATTCTCGCAGAACCATTACCAAAGCAATGTGAGCTGGATCACAATCGGCCTGTACCAGCCAGCTACGAGACCGCCGTTACCCGCTTCTCTTTCTTGGCTCTTGTCTTCTTCTTTTCGTGTGCGTCCTCACCCTCTTCTTTCGCCGGTGCCCCTCCGCCCTGCTGTTCAACGTACGCTTTGGCAATCCCCACGGCCAAGGCGCGCACCCGAGCAATCACTCCAACACGCTCTGTCACCGAAATGGCGCCGCGCGCATCCAGAATGTTGAACAAGTGCGAACACTTTAGACACAGATCGTAGGCTCCCAGAAGCGGAAAACGGTGCTTGTCAAACTTGGGCTCCCCGGATGTTGCCTTTTTCCCGGCGGACGCCGCATAAGCTTCTATGAGAGCGCTGCACTCGGCCTCGTATAACTCGAAGTGTTTCCAGGTTTTCTCTACGTCAGCGGCCTCGAAGTTGTACACCGAGAATTGCAACTCATCCGCCAGTCGCACGTCGCCATAAGTCGTGACCCGGCCGGTCTCCGGATCGCGTGACCAAACAATGTCGTAGATCGAGTCCACATCCTGCAGGAACGCGGCAATGCGCTCCAAACCGTACGTCAGCTCGGCCGAGATCGGATCGAGGTCCACACCCCCGCATTGCTGGAAGTAAGTGAATTGGGTGATTTCCAAACCGTCGAGCATCACCTGCCACCCAATACCCCACGCGCCCAGCGTTGGAGACTCCCAGTTGTCCTCTTCAAACTTGATATCGTGCTGACGCAGATCAATGCCCATCGCGGCCAGCGATTCCAGATATAGCTCCTGCACATTCTCCGGCGGTGGCTTGAGGATGACCTGCAGCTGCATGTGCTTGAACAAGCGATTGGGATTTTCGCCATACCGTCCATCTGCCGGTCGGCGCGAAGGCTGCACATAGGCGACTTTGTATGGATCGGGCCCCAACACACGCAGGAAAGTCTCTGGCGCCATGGTCCCCGCGCCGACTTCAACATCATAGGGCTGCTGCAACACGCATCCCCGCTCAGCCCAGAACGTCTGGAGACGCAGGATGAGTTCTTGGAAGGTTGGCGGATTGGACTTGGATGGATTCACAACTCTTCTTTGCACTCAGCAGTTGGCATTTAGCATTTGGCCCCTGAGCATTTTGGCAGTTCCCCAGAACCGTATTGGCTAAGTGCTAATTGCTAACTGCTGATTTTCTCCAGCATCGCTGCCGTAACCAGTTTCTTCTCTATATGTCGTTCCAGCGTCTGCACCAGGAACTTTCGCAAGTCGCCGGCACGCGCCTTAGGCCACGGAGCGGATCCGAAACTTTCTACTGGCGCACGGAACATCTGCGCCGCCAGCACTCGCGACTCGCTCGACATCTCGGAGGAAGCCAGTCGCTTATCCGCCGGGCACATCAGCCCGTCCGCTAAGGCGTGAAAGAATGCCCGGCTCCCGTTGAGCGCTTGCCCGCAGACGATGCACTCGGAAAGCTCTGGCAAGAAACCCATGAGCCGCGATAGCCAAAGTTCAAAGTACGTCACCGGCATCCAGATGTCCGGCCCGCGCAACGCGGCCAGAACGGAGAGCGTCAGTCGAAAAACCGCGTCGTTGGTTTCGCGATCCGGCAGCAACTCGTCCAGTAACTCGGCTATATGCCCCAGTGCCACCGCACGCGGATAGCTGACTTCACTCGCCAATGGCGACTCGATGACGTCACAGGAATCGAGCCGGGTCAATTCCTGTCCTTCGCGGTCTTCGTAATATGCCCGCACATACGTCAGCGGCTCGAGCGCACCTCCAAACCGCCGCTTGGATTTCTTGGCCGAGCGCGCCACCCCGCGAACTTTGCCTTCCAGGCGCGTGAAGAATGTGACCAGCAGGTCAGCTTCGCGCAGCGGATACGTGCGCAGGATGATGGCCTCGGACTCCTTCAGCGGCATGGACGTTCACCGCCTGCCGCGCAGTACACGCGCTACACGGGTCGCTGGCAGCAAGTTAATCTTCGATTGTAATCGAGGGTGCTGTGGATGGAAAGGGAAGGCGGCTTTTACCTATTAGCTTTTGTCGGAATCAGCGGTTTAAGGAGTCGAAGACATGATGAATCCCGGTTTGCGCAATTGGTTTTGGCTAAAAGCTGCAGGCTAAAAGCTAAAAAAGCGCACACCCGGGACACAGGTGTGCGCCATTTTCTTTCGCCTGGATACCTTACCGCCCGTAATACTGCGCGTTGCGCTCGGTAAAGTGCTTCCACTTCTCCGGCAGATCGTCCAGCGCAAAGATCGCCGAAACCGGGCAAACCGGAACGCAGGCGCCGCAGTCAATGCACTCCACCGGATCGATGTACAGCATCTCCTCGGTGGCGTAGGCCTCTTCATCCTTCTTAGGATGGATGCAATCCACCGGGCAGGCGTCCACGCAAGCAGTATCCTTCGTCCCGATACACGGTTCTGCAATTACATATGCCATGTTCTGTTGTCTCCCTGTGATCTCGGCGGGGTCAAATCAGACCGCACATTCTAGCAAGATTGACGGCCTTCGTACAGGCAAGCCACCCCGCCTAACCCCGCCTCACCCCACCAACAAGTTTACGCCGAAACCAGCTCGCGCTGCTCCCTGGGTTGATACTCCACGATGTAGCCGGCCACCGCGCTCGCCGCCACGGTCAACGGGCTGGCGAGGTACATCTGTCCCGGCCCGCTACGGCCGGGGAAATTTCGGTTTTGGGCGCTGATCACCACCTGGTCCGGCCTCGTCGAGACTCCCGGCCCGGCATTGATGCACGCCCCGCAACTAGGTTCGATCACGTGCGCCCCGGCCTTGTGGAAAATATCGAGATATCCGCGGCGGACCGCGTAATCGCGCGTTTCCTGAGAGCCGAACTGGATATAGAACTTCACTGAGTCCGCTACCCGCTTCCCTTGCTTGAGGGCATCGGCCAGCACCTCTGCATACATATCCATGTCTTCATTCTTGCCCGCCGTGCAGGTTCCGCCATAGGCCAGCTCGACCGGCACCGGCGTGTTCAACTGACGGATGTATTTGCCATTGCCGGGATCCCCGGGCGTAGCCACCATGGGCGTGATCTCAGCCGCGTCCAGTTCGATGACGTGCGCATACTCAGCGCCAGAATCGCTGGTGAGACCCTGGATCATGGCCTCAGCCTGCTTTCGATTCATGCCTCGCCGTTCCACAAGGAATTCCACGACTTTCCTATCTGGCGCCACAATTCCGGTGAAGCCGCCGATCTCTGCCGCCATGTTGGTCATGGTAGCGCGCTCGTCGACGCTGAGTTCCTCAATTGCTTCGCCCGCGTACTCCATCACCTTGGCCAGCGCCTTGCCGCTGCGAACGTAATCCAGGCTCAGGATCTTCAGAATGAAATCCTTGGCTGTCACATTGGGGCGCTTTTTACCTCGGATCACGACCTTCACCGACTCCGGCACTCTCACTCGAACGTCTCTTGTGATCCAGCTATTGAAGACGTCGGTAGTCCCGATGCCAAACGCCACGCAGCCAATTGCCCCCACATGCGGAGTGTGCGAATCAGAACCGACGTTGAGCTGGCCGGGAAGCGCATAGCTTTCCAGCACAATGGAGTGGCAGATGCCTTCCGAGCCCTTGCGGTCTTTCAATTCGCCGTGCAACTTGATCCCCTGCCGCTCGGCGAACTCCTGCTGCTTGAGCTTGAGCTGCGTAGCCAGATCGAGAAGGCCGAGCTTCTTCTTTTCTTCTGAGATCACCTCGTCCAGGAAAGTAAGGTGGTCGCGGAAAAACAGAATGGTAGACGGATCGCTCACCTTCGCATCTTTGCCCACGTAGTGCTCGAAGAAAATAGCTGCCATGGGGGTGACGTATTCATGGCTGAAGCGCAGGTCAGCGCGGGCAAAGCCAGTGTCGCCCGGCTTCACCGCTTCTACGCCGGTGCTCCCGTCTTGCTTAACCATGTGGCACGCAAAGATCTTTTCCGCTAGCGTCAATAGCCGGGTGCGATGGCGCCGAATGTTTCCTTCCATCTCAAGAGATTGAGCTTTCGTTTCGATGGGCGGCAGGAAAACTTTCTTCTGCATGCGCGCCACATTGAACGGGAACAGCCCGCCGTATTCGATGACCTGGCGCGTGATCTCGTCCTCGCCGACCGTGAACTCCGAAAGGGCGATCTCTTCACCCGCCCGAATCTTTTCAATCAGCGAGAAATTGGTCGAGGTTAGCAGCCCGAGGTTCTGGCAATTCTGCTTGTAAATGCGCTCGATGTTCTCGGCGATCACCACTTGGATCCCAGCGCACATCTCGGCATAAGGCGACTGCTCCCGGCTGGACCCCTTGCCGCGCCGCTTCCCGCTTACCGCGCACACGAAGCCGCCCTTCTTCACGTCGTTGCGGCCGATGGGGAGAACGCCTCCGCACTTCAGCCCCAGGTACGGGATTTCACCGAGAGTCTGGTCAAAATAGAAGCAGTAGTGCGCTGGAGTAATTTCGTCAGTCGAGATGTCGTCGCGCAGCTTGGGATTGTTTACGGGATTCTTCGTGTCCCAAGAGAGGTCTTCGCCTGCCAGTTGTCGCTTGATTAATTCGGGATCTTCGGTGAGGAAGAGTATTCGCCCCTTTAAACGCACTTTGTCCGGGCGCTTTTCGATCTTACGTTCGAGGAGCGATTGGATCACTTTTGATCCTGCTTGGGAGTTGGGTACAAGGCAAGTACCCGCTCTCCCCACATCTTTACCTTATTCTAGCGCTTGATTCTAGCGCTTGCCACGGCTCTTAGCGTATTCGACCGGACTGGGCAACTCCTCTAGGCCACGACCCTTGAAGATGGCGTCAAACTCGCGCAGCATGGCTTCCTGCACCAGGGCATTCGATGCAAGCGTTTCGCGGCTATCGATATTAAATGGCGCCCCGCTGAAATCGGTTACCTGTCCGCCGGCCTCCTGCGCAATCAGCACGCCTGCCGCTGTATCCCAAGGATTTAGATTGAACTCCCAA
>DASQIH010000104.1:0-22247 GCA_035631655.1 Terriglobales bacterium | reverse complement strand
CTTACAGCTCATCGCTGTCCTTCCCAATCTGGCCTCCTGTGGAGACCTCCAGATTAGGGGACATTTCTATTGTTGTAACGTCGCCAAAAGGGGACATTTCTAATGTCGCCGCATGGGGACATTATCAAAGTCGCGCGACATTCTCGTAGCTATCTCGCAGCGATCCGGCGCCTGAGGATTGGTTGCACAGATGTCGCCTTTGCACCACAATTGGGACTCACCTAGGCTCGCGCTGGTCCCGTCGGGGGCACATGAACACCACGTCGCGTTTTGATCTGCCGACTGAAGACGATCTGCGAGAGTTTCTCAACTTGTCAGTCGACATGTTGTGTATCGCTGGCATTGACGGTTATTTCAAGCACCTCAACCCGGCCTGGGAACAGACGCTCGGCTACAGCAAGAGTGAACTGCTGTCACGCCCCTACGTGGAGCTTGTTCATCCTGAGGATCGGGAGTCCACGATCGCAGAATTGAAGAAGCTGGCCACAGGACGCAACACGTTTACGTTCGAGTGCCGTTATCTCTGCAAAGATGGCTCCTACAAGTGGCTCCGCTGGACCGGTGCCGCCCGTGGAGAGAAGGGGGTAGTCTACGCCAGCGCCCGCGACATCACTCCACGAAAGCGCGAGGAGGCTCGCTTGGCCGCGCAGCACGCCGTCACGCGGGTCCTTGCTGAAGCTTTAACCCTGGCTAGCGCGACTCCACAGATCCTCCGGGCCATATGCGAGAGTCTCAGCTGGGACCTGGGAGCGATCTGGCGTGTCGACGACAAGGAAAGGCTGCTGCGGTGCGTAGAGGCATGGCACATACCGTCAATGCATCCGTCGGAGTTCGATGCGGTCACACGTAAGATGACCTTCGCTTCTGGCATTGGTCTGCCCGGGCAGGTATGGGCACATGCTGAGCCCGTCTGTATCGAAGATGTGACCCTTGACGCCAATTTTCCGCGTGCCCCCATCGCCGTGAAGGAGGGCTTGCACGGTGCTATCGGGTTTCCTGTCCTGCTGGGAAGCGAGGTTCTCGGAGTCCTCGAATTTTTCAGTCGTCAAATTCAAAAGCCTGACCGCAGGTTGCTGGAAATGATGGGGGCGATTGGAAGCCAGATCGGACAGTTCATCGAGCGCCGCCAGGCGGAAGAAGCACTGCGGGTCTATGCGCGCGACCTGGAAGCGGCCAAGCAGCGCGCCGAAGAGGCCACCAAAACTAAAAGCGATTTCCTGGCGAACATTAGTCACGAAATCCGTACGCCCATGAACGCCATTATTGGCATGACAGAGCTTGCCCTCCATACCCGGATCACTCGGGAACAACGTGAGTACCTCGACGCCATCAAAGGCTCGGCCGACGCCCTTCTCACAGTCATCAACGATCTTCTCGACTTTTCAAAGATCGAAGCTCAGAAGTTGCGGCTGGACCGCGTCGGATTCAACCTTCGAGATACGCTTGAAGACACCATCCGTGTGATGGCTGTGCCCGCCCACCACAAAGATCTGGAACTGGCCTGCCACATTCATCCTGATGTGCCAGATGCGCTGGTTGGAGACCCTCTGCGCCTGCGTCAGATCGTAACGAACCTAGTGGGGAATGCGATCAAATTCACAGACCAGGGTGAGGTCGTGCTGCACGTCCAGCTCGACTCCCACCTGAACGGCGACGTTCGGCTCCATTTCTCTGTCGCCGATACCGGTATTGGGATCCCCGCGGCAAAACAGAAGATGATCTTTCAGGCTTTCTCTCAAGCAGACAGCTCCACGACCCGCCGCTACGGAGGAACGGGGTTGGGGCTGGCTATCTCGACGCAGCTCGTAGAACTGATGGGTGGCAGAATTTGGGTGGAAAGCCAATCGGGCCAGGGAAGTACGTTCCACTTTACAGCCGCATTCCAAATCCGGAACTCGGATGCATTGCAACCGTCTGCTCGCGGGTCCAAGCTTACTGACTTGACAGTGCTGATTGTGGACGACAATGAAACCAACCGACTGATCCTGCGAGAAGTGCTGACGAGCTGGCACATGCACCCAGTAGCGGTTGACGGTAGTGCCGCAGGGCTCGCTGCTCTGGAGAAGTCTGTCGCCGAGAACCAGCCCTTTGAGGTCGTCCTGCTCGATGCACACATGCCCCTCCTAGACGGATTCGGGTTCGCGAAGCGCATCAAGCAGGAGCCTCGATACACCGGGATCAAGCTGATCATGTTAACCTCGGCCGGCCAGCCGGAGGATGTCTCCCGCTGTCAGGCGCTGGGGATTTCCGCGTATCTCACGAAGCCCGTGAAGCAATCGGAACTGTTCGATGTGATCGTCAGCGTTCTCAGTCCCCGGGATCAAAAACTGCTCAGCGTGTCGCCAAAGCGCAGAGTCCCACCGTTCACGCAACGCAGGCTGCAAGTACTGCTGGCCGAAGACAATTCTGTAAACCAAATGCTGGCGACCCGGATTCTTGAGAAAATGGGCCACCATGTGACCGTCGTCGGCAATGGGCGCGAGGCAGTCTCGGCGTCCCAAACCGGCAGGTTCGATCTCATCGTCATGGACGTGCAGATGCCCGAAATGGATGGCTTCGAGGCAACCGCTGCGATCCGGAAGTGGCAAGAGACATCCAGCGAGCGCATCCCCATAATCGCCATGACAGCGCACGTCATGAAAGGCGATCGCGAACGCTGTCTTGCGGCAGGTATGGATGCCTATGTTTCCAAACCGATTCGGATTGGAGACCTCGAAGGGGCAATCGGGCAAGTGATGGTCCCATCGAGAACACCGAGCACCTCCACAGGCACAGTCAGGAAAGTTAGTGAGGTCGTTGATGAAGCAGTCCTGCTGGCCGGTCTGGATGGTGATTACCACCTCCTCCGGAAATTGGCACGGCTATTTATGGCCGATTGCCCCAAGCAACTGGCCGAAATCAAGGCCGCAATCGAGCTCGGAGATGCTGAGCGGCTTTGGAGAGCAGCACATACCTTGAAAGGCTCCGTCGGCAACTTCGCAGCCGAGAGAGCCTGCGAGGCTGCCCAGCGGCTCGAGATTCTGGGGAGAGACGGCAACATTAACGCCGCTCAGGATGCATGTCTCGCTCTCGAAGACGAACTGTCCTTCCTAACCGAGGAACTTAGAAAGCTGAGCAGAGCCTCTCCCGCAACGGCCGCGAAGGCGCGCAAGCGGAGCCGAGGCAAGGGTCTGGCATGACTTAATTAATGCTGCCACTCTTCGACTAGCGCATTTTGCGACGCTGAGAGATTCGTTTGTCCATGCTCGCAAGGCGATCACGGCCGTACCCGATGTCGATCTGTAGAGGAGAATGGATTGGTTTGGTGGGAAAAAATACCGAGCACGGCATTTTTGCTTTTCATTGTTCGGCGTGCTGCTGAGCATTTGGGACAATCGATCGCCGACGCGCGCTTTATCGGCATTGTTCCGCCTTGGACGGAGAACCTGAAGAGGACACAACCAGAGAAAAAGGGATGCGCCCGCGAAGCGTTCTTACGGCTTACTCCAGGTTCAGACAATTGGTGGTGGTTGCTGCCGACTGCCTCAGCGCACTGGTATCTCCCGTACAGTTAAGGCAGGACTCCGCAAGATGAGTGAGGTCGTTCATGCTGGGTCCGATGGCCTCGGCTATCGAAGCGAGTTTCTCGAACGCGGATTCGCCTTGCGGACTGTAGTTCATGGCAGGTATTGCAACGAGGGCTCAGGATGTTTTCTGTCCAATTCCGAGCCCTCGTCGTTCACGGTAGCCTGTAGGAATGCCGCTCATTGTATCGCTGAAGTTCTGGGGAAGTTCAAACGAAGAACGCAACGTGCTGTGCTTTTCCGTTGGACAGCGAACCGAGAAATCTAGCCAAATAGGCCTTAGGTCCATAGTGCCGTTTACCACGACCGCGCACGGGTGGGTGGGTGGTGGGTGGGTGTGTGAGGGTGCTTGCCAGGTGTTACGCGGAAGTACACCCCGCCCAGACTTTTCATTCAGGTATTGCTGAGTCAGGCCTGATCCTACCGCACGACTGCCGCCCCTTTTAAGTCTCAATCCGGCCAGAGAGCGAAATGGCCTCTTCCGGGCCCTCGCTGCGGATCACCACCAGCACCGCACCGAGGACCACGAGCATGGCGGCGACCATAAGCGGGGGAATATATTCCCTCAGCAGCAGCGTGCCTTCCAGGGTAGCCACTAGCGGCACGACGAGATCGATCGTGCCCAGCTGGTAGGCGGCAATATCGCGCAGCAGCCAGTAATACAGCGAAAACGCTACCGCCGATCCGAATACCGCGAGGAGCAGGAGCATAGACAAAGATGCCGCCGTCCAATGGGATTCCTGTCCACGTTCGAACGTGAGGCTGGCGGTCGTGGTCAGAACCGCGGCCACGGCCATCTGGATGCCGGTGCTGACCAGCGGATTCGTGAGGGAAACCTCCCGTTTGGCAGATACGGTTGCCCAGGCGGCTGAAACGACACCGATCAACACGGCGACGGCGCTGAGACGCCCCACCCGCGAGTACGGCACACCCTGAAAGAAGAGGGCAGCCGTTCCCCCAAATCCGACGACGATGCTGAACAGTGCGCGGCGGGGCACGGTCTGACCCGTCAAGATCGGACTCCAAATGGCCACCACGAGCGGAAACGAGGCGAATAGTAGCGCCGTCAACGAGGCGGTGATGTGCTGCTCGGCCCAGAACACCGCGGCGTAAGGGACAGTCATCATGGTAATGCCGAGTATCGCCTGGCTGCGCCACTCGCGGGCGGAGCGCGGGAATTGCAATTTCATTGCTGCGCCGGCGAGGCCCAGGATTGCAGCTGCAAGCACGAAGCGGATTGAGGCGGCCCGAAATGGCGGCACATCGCGCACTAACACTCGGACGGCGATCCAGGTGCTACCCCATAACAGGCAAAGGGCGCCGTAGGCAAAGTAGTGCTTGGAGGAAGTAAAGCCCGTGGATGCGGAGGCCGAATTCATGGTTTCCGCCATGCTAGCAAACCACACAGTTGGAATATATGCCGCCCTCCGGGTTCGACATTGCACCGTGACGGAAAGATCGTCAGCCGAGGTTCTTGCTCAAGATCTGCGCCTGGAGGTGTACCGTATCGACCTGACCGCCGTGGTGAACAAGTAGGTCGACGAGACGGATAAGAACCAGGGGAGGCAGGCAGTTCCGGGGGCTGCCCGTGGGAGGTGTCAAGGACTTTTCTGCGATTGACCTGCGGTTGATTGGCGCTTTATCGTGACTGAGCGGCAATGAATATAGTCAAGTCCGCCCACAAATCTGAGGATTGGCTGCGCCGACATACGTCCGTGCTGAGCCTGATCTGCGCCGGAAGCATCAACGCATGAAGGAGAGTATCTTCATGTTTCTGCGAGCAACCTTCTATCGCTCGATGCCGACAGCAGCGTAAAGGAGCGAAGGTAATGAGTGCAAATCAAGGTTTACCCGCACCGCGGCAGACACAACGACACGTTCGCGATTTGCACAAACTGCCGCGCTCGGCGGCATTGTCGCAGCTTTACCGGGCCGCCGAGGCAGCTGCCCCTCCCAACTATCCCCCTGTCTTCCTGTTTGCACCGTCTGCGATATGGCATTGGATCCGGAATTACCTGGCCTATGTATTCAAGCCGAAGCATGCGTTTCCCACCTTCACGATGTCTCCCCAGAAAGCAATCTACGACCTAGTCGGCGAGAATGGCGGCGATAGCGTCCGAGTTAGCGTTGCGGGAGATTGGGGGACGGGCACCAGCGAGGCACAAGCCGTCGCCCATCAAATGATGCGCTTCCGCCCCCACTTCACTATCCATATCGGAGATGTCTACTATGTGGGTGACCTGGCGGAGGTTAACGAAAACTGCCTTGGGATCAAGAATCCGAACAATAATTACGACCCTCTTACATGGCCAGTTGGCTCTCGCGGGAGCTTTGCATTGAACGGAAATCATGAGATGTACGCCAACGGCATCGGGTATTTCGACTTGCTCCTGCCCCAACTCGGCCTGCGCAACGCCGCGGGGGAGATGCTCGGACAACAGACAAGCTTTTTCTGTTTACAGAACAAATACTGGCGCATCATTGCCATTGACACCGGATACAACTCCACAGGGTTGCCGATTCTGTCGCACATTCCCGGCATCAATCGGATTCCCGGTGTTGGCCCAGACTGCAGGCTCCGGGATGAGTTGTTGCAATGGGTGAAAGAGGTAGTAGCCCCGGAGCGCGACCAGCGCGGTTTGATCATCATGTCCCACCATCAATACTATTCCGGATTTGACAATCGCTATAGCAAGCCGGCTCAGCAACTGTGGAAGGCGGGTGTGCGACGTCCTGTGCTTTGGTTTTGGGGACACGAACATCGTCTCGCTGGTTATGACCTCTATGGGAGCGACGACCTCAAGGCCTTCGGCCGATGCGTAGGTCACGGTGGCATGCCCGTCGATCGAGGCGAGCCGATGAGAGACCCACTGCCTTCCTTTTACGACAATCGCGTGGCCAGCAATGGGTTCGGCGTCAACGGGCACGTGAATCTCTCCTTTACTGGAGCAGGTCTCACGGCAGTGTATGTCGATTTGAATGGCAACGAACTGCTACGAGAGCAATGGGCAATCGATTCGAGCGGGGCGGTGCAGTTGGTGTCAAAGCAAAAATTCCTCAGTGATCCTGATTTTCATGCCTGAGCCGGGTGAGGTGAAAGGAAATGGCCGCGTCATTATCATCGCAGGACTTTCGTTACGTCCGAGTTCGGACGCTGCCCGATATTGTGGCCACGCTTCGCGATAGCCTGGTCCCTTTGGCCGGCGGCACTGTGCTCGTCCCAAAGCTGTGCCGCGCCGACGTCGACGGACCCGGCTTTGTGGACATCCGCGGCGTGAAAACACTTCAGGGTATCAGCATCCAAAACGGCACCGTGGAGCTAGGCTCGACGACAAGCATCGCTGCGCTCGCCGACAGTCGCGAGCTCCACGGCAGGGGCTCTGCGATCGCGGAAGCAGCGCAGTGTGTCGGTAACCCAAACGTTCGCCGCATGGGTACTATCGGCGGCAACATCGCGCTGCGGTTGCCAACCGCGGACTTGATACCTGCGCTACTGGTGTCGGAAGCGCACGTGGACTGGTTGTCAGCGGACGGCGACGGTTCATCACCCATTGGGCAAGTCGTAACGGACGGTTTGCCCCCGCACTCGGTCATTACCCGAATCCGCATGTCTAGTGCGGCCGAAGCTGCGTCCGGTTTCGTCAAGTTCGGGTGGCGCAAGGCTTCTGCGAAGACCATCATCAGTGTTGCGGCACAGTTGCTCTGCACCGACGGGGTGGTTGAGGATCTGCGACTTTCGGTCGCCGGATTAAGCTTGAATACATGCCGCCTTCCGCATACTGAAGCCAGAAGCGTCGGTCAACGCTGGACCGAGGCACTTTTGCATATGCTGGCTGATTCGGCGGCGAATGAACCTCCCGCGCAGCTGCCCGGGCCGCCGTCGGAATGGTACCGGCGACGTCTGATCCAGGTCGCGGTTACAGAACTTCTTGGAAGGATCGGCAAGGGATGGCAATAGCTAGCGAGCGCGTTAGGTTTAAGGTGAATGGCCGTGACATCGAACGTGACGTCGCGGTCTCAACTACGCTGCACGAGCTGTTGCACGACATGGTCGGATGCGAAGACGTGAAATACGGTTGTGGGGAAGGCGTATGTGGGGCCTGTACCGTGCTTATCGACGGTGAACCGCAAGCTTCGTGCATTCAGCTTGCACTGCAAGTCGACGGCCTTGAAATCGTTACCGCGTCCGGGCTTCAGGACCACGCACCTCCCCACATCCGCAGTAAGTTGCCTCGCTTGGTAGAACATCTTGTCGCTCGTGAAGCATTTCAGTGTGGGTATTGCGCACCAGGGATGCTGGTAGCGGCGGCGCACGCCATCGCAGGTAGCACGGTGCTATCGCCCGATGAACTTCGCCACAAGCTATCGGGCAATATCTGCCGCTGTTCAGGATACCAGCAGATTTTTGAATCTCTCATTGCTGCCGCTCGAGGTCAGGCTGCGCCACCGGTGCAGCATCCACGACAGGATATTCGTGAGAAGGTATTTGGCCGAGCCCGATTCCCGAGCGATGTCTTCCCCACGGGCGAAAAGCCGCTCATTGGTAGGATCGTGTGGAGCGAACACCCGCATGCGGATATTTCGAACATCGACACAACGGGTGCAGCAGCAATACCGGGCGTTGTGGCCGTGCTGACGTCGCAAGACATTCCGGGAAAAAACATCTGCGGCACAACTCTGTTCGGTGCAGATCAACCGATGCTAGCCGAGCACCGAGTCCGCTGCATGGGGGATCCAGTCGCGCTTGTCGCGGCAACGAGTCTTGATGCCGCAGAGCGCGCTGTCCAGGCCATTCGTGTCCACTATGCTCCGCTTCCGTATGCATCGAATGTTCTACAGGCGCTCGATGAAGGCGCACCTCGGCTCCGTAAGAAAGGCAATGTGGTTGCCCAGTTTACGAAGGTACAAGGAGATGTCGATGCCGCATTGCGGGCAACCGACGTAAGTGTCATCGAAGACATTTACCAATCATTCATAAACGACCACGCCTGCATGGAGTTGGAGGGCGGTGTCGGGTGGATGGAGGGTCGAACCATAGTTTTGTGCGTCACCACGCTTACGCCGCACGAGGTGCGCAAGTCGGTCGCGCGTAGCATGGGAGTCTCGGAGGTGCTCATCCGTATCGAGACACCCGCTATGGGCGGCTCGTTCGGGAAATACCTTGTCCCAGGACTCGAGCCCCATCTCGCGCTGCTGGTGCGCCAGACCGGACGCCCGGTTCGCCTCTTTCTGAGCCGCGATGAGATCTTGACTCGCCGACCCAAGCGGCACCCATTCTGGGGACGGTACCGGCTGGGTGTGAAACGCGACGGCACGTTCACCGCGCTCGATGCCGATGTAATTGCAGATGCTGGCGCCTACATTTCCCTCACTCCCGCGGTGGTATCCGTTTTTGCTGATGAGGCGAACGGGGCATACGAAATCCCCAATCTGCGGATCCGCGCCCGGGGCGTGCTGACCAACAATCCGCCGGGCGTTCCCATGCGAGGCTTCGGGTCCCAGCAGGCAAGTTTCGGTATCGAATCGATTGTGGAGAAGGCGGCTCGGACTCTTGGTTTTGACCCGGCGGAGATACGACGAAAGAATTTCCTGCGAACGCGCCTGGACGGTCGTGGCCGCGAACACCAGGACACGGGCATTTCTTTGGCTAAGACACTCGACGTGGTTGCAAATAGCCTCAGTCAACGGCCATCAGCCCCGCAGGGCTGGGTGGCCGGACGAGGACTGGCCTCGATTCGGGCGAAATACGGCTACCCTTACGGAGTAACCGACAGGTTTTTGGCGCGCGTGACGGTCCAGAAAGACGGCCGATTTCTGGTCGAGGCTGATATTGCAGACTCCGGCACGGGAATGGCGTCATCGCTGCCTCGCCTGGTCGCTCGCGCCTTTCGGCTCAAGCGGTTGCCCGACTACCGCGTCAGCCAGTCAATGATCGACGATCCAAGCGGCGATCTACTCAGCGGCCGTCCAAGATCCGCTTTGCGGAGGTCCGTTTTTCAGCTCGTCGAATCGCTGCAGACCCTGCAAGCAGCACAGGCAACCGCCTTCATGTCGCACTTACCGCCGGAGCGACTCGCGGTAATTTTGCGGTTGATCGCCCGCCCCGTGAATTTTGCTGGTGCGTTTGTCTCTCGCCTGAAGTCCTGGCTGTTTCCCTTGAGCGTGGACTCGTATGCGCCCCGGACAAGCGGCAGTCGCGGCATGGTCATGGCTGGACGAGCGATTGTAGCGGCGGTTTCCAAATTAGGCGAGGCGGCTCTTGCCATGGCCTCAGAGGTACTCAACTTGCCTCGCTCTGCTTTGGTGATTAACGACGATGGTATCTCTGACCGGGATGACCCCGAGCGAACCATCACCTGGGTTGAACTCGCAAGCATGGCCGGTGGACAGCTTCAGGCCGTAGGCGATGCGGAGCTTCCTTCCGGCTATATCTTGTCTCCAAGTACGGGGAATCAGCTCGGATGCATTGATCACATGTATGTGACACAGGCGTGCGATGTCGCGGTCAACCCATCGACCGGAGAAGTCCGCGTGCTACGCTTCGTCGCATGCCATGATGTGGGAAAGGTCATCAATCCCGAGACCATTCGGGGACAGATCATCGGGTCGATCGTGATGGGCATTGGTCAGGCATTGTGGGAAAACATCCCGGCCGAAGGGGGGCGGGTCCAGATAACCGGCCTGCACGACTACCACATCGCCACCAGCCTGGATGCTCCCGCGGACATCGAAATTCATCTCATCGAGTCGGGCACTGGATTCGGTCCTGACGGTGCCAAGGGAGCCGGCGAGGGCGGGGCCGTGGCAGCTCCCATTGCCGTCGCCAATGCAATCTACGATGCGTTGCGGGTGCAAGTCACATCGATTACCTCCACACCCGAAGACATTGCCCGGTTGACTTCCATAGACCCGTAAGCAACGGGAGACGTCTTATGATGCAAATCGACCTGCAGTGTTCTTTTCTCGTAGGCTCGGCCATGGCGGTGATCGGTCGTGAGCAGTTGAAATCAGGCCGACCTGAAGCGCTAACGCGCGGGCACATGCTGGCACTTGCATTCGGGGCGATCGTGTTTACTCCGCTGTGGATTTATATCAGCTTGCGCTGGACCGCTTGGGAATCGATGTACGTTTGGGATTTGAGGACCTTGCCATCGGGTCTAATGGCACTCTTCCCGCCTGCACTATCCGTTGCGGCACTGGCGGGGTTTCGTGCGACCGCGGCACTACTGTCAGCCGGCCGCGCTGCTTTTGCTGCCGCAGTTAATCTAGCCGTGATCGGTTCCTGTATTGTTGTCGTCCTGCTCGGTTGGGACCGCTTTACCTTCGTTGGTACGCAGGCAGAGTTTGCTTCCGGGAAACGGGGAAACCTTCTCGAAAGCGATCTCCTGGTTTTTATCGTGCGGGCGAGCATCTTCCTTTTTGCCCCGGCAATGTTTTTTCTGATCCGGGAACTTCGGCGCGCGTGACCGCTATGCGCCGGCATTTCGTCGAAGCTGTCCCGCCTTTGGCCCCACACATGAGGCGTCAATGGATGAGCATTTCGATGCTGTGATCGTTGGTTCTGGTTTTGGTGGCGCCGTGATGGGCCACCGGCTCCGCGAAGCTGGGTTAAGAGTGTGCTTGCTGGAGAGAGGCAAGCGCTACCCCCCCAATTCATTCGCGCGAGCACCGCGGGACATGCGACGCAACTTCTGGGATCCGAGCGAAGGTCTGTACGGTCTGTTTAATGTGTGGTCTTTCAAGGGCACGGGTGCCCTGGTGTCGAGTGGCCTGGGTGGAGGCTCGCTTATCTATGCGAATGTTTTGATACGCAAAGATGAGAAGTGGTTTGTTAAGGAGGATCTCGCAAAAGGTGGATTTGAATACTGGCCTGTCACCAGGGCGGACCTGGAACCCCATTATGCACGCGTCGAGCGGATGATGAACGTCCAGAAGTATCCTCTGCATGTGGAGCCATATGCCGGCACCGGAAAGGTAATTGCCCTGCGAGAAGCCGCACAAAAGGTTGACGCCGACTGGAAGCTCCTGAACCTGGCAGTAAGCTTCCGGTCGAAGCATGTCGAGGACTACGATCAGGCCGACGATGTGGGAAACCCACCCCTTATCGGAGAACCCATCGAGGAGGAACACCGAAACATTCACAACATGACGCGATACACCTGCCGATTATGTGGTGAGTGCGACATCGGATGTAATTACGGATCCAAGAACACGCTGGACTACACGTACATCAGCGCAATGCACCTTTTGCGCGGTGAGGTGCGTACTCTGTGTGAGGTCAAAAACATAGAGCCGAGGACCGACACGGGCCGCGGCTATCGCGTAAAGTACATAGTTCATCGCCCTGATTTGTACGCGGATCGCAAGCTGAATACGAATGATGAGAAGCTGTGCCCACCGGTTAGCATCACTTGCGACCGACTGATCCTATCCGCAGGCACATTTGGCACCCCCTACCTGTTGCTGAAGAATGCTCATGCGTTCCCGGGACTCAGCAGCCAGCTCGGATCTCGTTACAGCACCAACGGCGACCTGCTGTCATTCTTACTTAACGCGCGTGAATGCCGAGATGGCAAGACCGTTCCGCGCAATATTCGACCTGAGTTCGGCCCCGTGATCGCCAGCGCGGTTCGATATGGGGATAGTCTCGACGGCGCGAGCCCCGGACAGCGCGGGTTCTATGTCGAGGATGGGGGAAATCCGTATCTGCTGAGTTGGGCGTCGGAACTTTCCGACATCCCGAGCTACCTGTGGCGCTCTGTGCGCCTGCTCTTAATCAACCTAAAGTTTCGCTTGGGCCTAAGTCATCAGGCCGACATGGGGGCCCAGTTTGCCGCTCTGCTGGGCAACTGTGCCGTATCTCAATCGTCGATGCCAGTGCTCACGATGGGGAGAGATTATCCTGATGGTCGCCTGTTTTTGAGAGGCAAGTACCTGGATTGTGACTGGTCGATCAAGAGATCTCAGGCCTATTACGCACGGGTGCGCACGGAAGTGAGAAAACTGGCCGAAGCCATTGACGCTGAATACCACGACAACCCATCTTTTCGTTGGAACTTCCACCAGGTCTTGACAGCTCACCCATTGGGTGGTTGTCCCATGGCGACCAGCAAAGCCGAAGGTGTGGTTGATTCCTATGGCCGCGTGTTCGACTGTCCCGGCCTATACGTTGCCGACGGCTCTGTGCTGCCTGGACCGGTTGGTCCGAACCCGTCGCTCACGATTGCGGCTCTCTCCGACCGTTTTGCCGATAAGATAATCGATGAGCACAAGAGCTCGGCCACTTAAGGCTGGGGCTTGCAGGCATTGCTCAAATACAGACTTGTTAAAGAATCATGGCGGTCACTGGCCCGAAACTTGTCGGTAGCTTCCGCTGTTTGCGACTGTCAGATGAGGAGCCAAAAGATGCTGACATAACTTCCAGTTTGCCGACATCCACGAACGGCCTTGGTTTGCGGTCACAAGGGCGTTTAGCGGTCCTGATCTCGCCTTGGCAATAAGACTTGCCGGGTACTGGAAGCGAAGATGCTGAGAAACCGAATAACCTTCGCGAAAGAGGAAATTCTCAGAGCAATCCGAGCAAGATACTCGGCGCTGTCATCTTGATCTGGCTTACTAGGTTGATCAAAAAGGAAGTCTGAGATCTCAGCTGCCGAGCTAAATTCCGGCCCAAAAGCCGAGCCTTGAGGCTTGCAGTGTCGCGTGCACCGAGATGCTTGAGTGCTTTTGCACGCCGTTTTCCCCACTCATACTGATCTGAGGTGGACAAATACGCCCCGCACGGGAGCCGGCAGGGAAAATTAAGAAACCGGCCTTGTGCACTCGGGACCGGACAAAGCGATGGAGCATCCATGAATCGATCTACGGAAGAAAGGGAGCAGTCATTCGATCCTCCCAGCCTGAGTGGTACTTGACTGCCCCGCACCGACGCGAGCGCTATGGGGGAGGGCTGGCGCTGCGTCCTAACCTCGAATTTGTGCCTTCGCAAACGAAGCTGGTAATAATTGGGGAGCAATTGAAGTCATGTGGCGATGCAAGTCTCTCCGCTCCCGACGTGCGGCCTTACGAGCCGCCGCCGCCATTTGCAGAAGCACCACCGCTAGCTTGAAATGGGTCGTTTTCACCGTACGCTCTGCTGCGAAGTTGCTCCCACCGCTCTGAGTAGTACGTCTCGTGCATAGTGGAGACCCCATTTGACGAGCTGGATAAGTGTCACATGTTGAAAGAGCTGCGTTTTGTCAATACAGTAAACTCTTGGTGGTGTCGAACATTACGGTAAAAGTCCGGCACGGAAGCCGTTGACAAGGCTAGGAAATGGCCTCCTGGAGGCGCCCGTTCTCCCAGATCGCCGCGCAGCTTGGCGTTGAGAAGGGTACGGCGGTAAAGTTTGCACAGCAGGCCTATAAGTAATGCCATTGGCATTCGCGCACAAGCCGCCAGCGATTAGGAGAAATGAATAACCATGAAAGCGCATGCCAGCACTGGACCAGTGTGCAGTATTGGAGCGTTGGTGCTCGGTGTTTTTCTCTCCTCCATTGCATTTGCCACTGGCCGAACAGGGAATCTGTATCAAGCAAAATGCTCTCAATGCCACGGGAAGAATGGGGAAGGAAAGCCCTCCATTAAAGCACCCAGTCTAGTATCGAGTGGCGCAAAAAAGATGTCCGACAATGAACTCCGTGGGTTCATCGTCGCACGCGCCAATGGAGAGATCGAGCGAAATCCTTCGCACACATTTCTAAAAAAGCGCCTTACCAAGGACCAAGTGGAGCAAATCATCACCGACATCCGGAAGATGCAGGAAAGCCACCCCTGACGAAATTGAAGCTGACACAGCAAGCAGGCGATTGAAATTCTAGCGGTTCAGTGACCTTCGCCTTTTTCCAGCAGGACCAAAACGCCGAGCAGGAAAAGGACGAGCCCCGCGAGAAGGTACTTGCCAGTGCGTGCCTTCCCTGGCTCGATCACTGAGTGTTCGGGGTTCTGGGGATCGTAGTACACGCAAACGTAGTCCCCTTTCCCGTGGCGGTTAATATAATCCCACGCTTCTGCTTCGTCTCTGAATACCACGTCATTGTGACCCGAGTAGTAGGAGCCTCCGACCGGATAGGAGTAAGCGACCTCAGCAACCAGCGCGTCACGCTGCAGCATTTCCAGAAGGTAGCTGTCTTTTTCATCGTTACGGAGATCACTGGTTTCGACGTGACCGGTCGCCGGGAGCCAACCGGCGTGCGTGCGGTGCTTCCAATAGTTGTATCCAGCAATGACAAGATTCAGTGCACCGGTGCCAAATAGGAGAAGGAGCGTGTACACAAGCATCCGCCAATAGTAAATCCAGGTCTCGATCGGGGCCATAGGCGCCCTCCCTGCACCATTTTGTGTGGGATTCTGAGGCGGCTGCGGTGATCCAGGGCGCGAGTGGGGGCGAGGCAGCGTGGGTGCGGACCCATAATGTACGTCGCTAAAATGAAATGCACCGCAAAACTCTTGGGATGAGCATGGAAGGTCCGCAGTGAACGCCGCGCTTCCTCAAGCGACGAAGGTGGAGTACGCACACCGGCCCAGCAGGCAGTCGACCTGCTCCAGCAGCAGGAGGCCGTGTTGGTGCGGCGCTCGTCCCGTACAACCCTCGCCTGGGCGCTGCAGGGGGCGCGCCTGATCCGCTAGTTCACGCAGGAGGAAGAGTTGGCAGGCACGAATCCCGGTGCAGCCTTCACCAGTTCATTTTGCAGCAGCGAGGTTCGTACCTTTGACCCACCTCGAAACACACTCGACTCCACAAGTATGCCGACGTGGGGAGAATCAGTATGTTTTTGACGCGCTGCGCCAAAAAGGAAAACCTTCAAGCTGAAACCAGCTTGTTACAATCGGAACGCATGCCTGTGCTGCCCTGGAGGATCCTCAAAACACCCGAGAGCGACAAGGAATACCTTGCTCTCTTGTCTTTCTTACCGCTGAAGCACTACCGAATGATTCCAAAATTTATCTGGCTCACCTTTCAAACTCAGCGGCAGCTTCACAGATCTGACGGACTGATTGGATATTCACTCGACGCACAGCCGCTGCAACGGAAATTTTGGACACTGTCCGTGTGGCAAGATTCCAAATCTCTAATGGACTTCGTTCGCCAGTTGCCTCATGGCAAAATTATGCAGGTTTTGGCGCCGCACATGGGAAAGACCCAATTTGTGCAGTGGAAAGTCACTTCAAAAGACATCCCACTCCACTGGAAGGAAGCAAAAATGCGGATGAGATGACCTGCCGATGCTTCTAAATCGCCCTCCGAGGCATGTCTGCACCTTGTGTGCGGAAAGCGAATCATTTCGGTTGACCCTTCACTTGTGCTGGCTCAACTGTGACGCGACTCTCCGCACGTTCGAACAGGGCGTCCGCGATACCCGGCCACCGATCGTGGGCTTTGCCGCCCTCGCTGAGCTCGCCAGCGGTAAATCCAGTCGGCAGGAGATCCTCGCCGTAGTTAATCATCAATTCCCTGCGCTTCTCTTCGTCCAGCAAGTGGACGAGGTGTACTTCGCGCAGAAGACCAGCCAAGTTAGCTTTCTGCGGTGTGAGTGCAATCGCTGCTTCCCAGCGGCGCTTCCGATCCTCCAGTTGGCTGTGCAGGAAAGCTACTTCTAGTGTCGCCATGACAACGCTCCTCGCTGTTAAGCTCGCTTCTTATTCGATTGTGGTTCTCCGTACCAAGTCGCGGTTCGGTTTAGGTATGGGGAACTAAGGGATGACTACTATGCGACGACCCGATTGGTTGCGCTCCCATGCGCTTTCGATATCCGCTAGAGGAACAGCTGTGGTATCCAGCTGAAGTTCTCCAGTGACGGCATAAGCCATGACTCGCTGCAAGGCATCGGCCAGCACATCGCGGGTTGGAATGCCGGCTGTGCCAAGAATTGTCAATGCGGTGCTGCGTAGTACGGCAGCCGGCAATGAGATAGTCGGACCCGCGCTTTCTCCTACCTGAACCAAGCGAGTCTCCGTTCCGATCGAAGCAAATTTTGTGCTCGTTATTGCGGAAAGAAATGCCTCTGTGGGTTGGCCCCACACATAATCGATGACAACTTGGAAACCGGAGTCGCCAGCTTCTTGCACAAATGACTCGTGCAGGTCCTTCGCCGGCATGTCGAGTCGAATGGTTGCGTCAGCACCGAGTTGCTGTAATCCCCGCAAGATCTGTGGATTGCGTCCCGCAGCGACAACGCGCCCCGCGCCGAGCAGCTTGGCTATTTTTACAGCCAACCTCCCCGTGACCCCGGTCGCGCCGAGAATGAGAACATTTTCGTGGGGAGCCAACTTGGCACGGAGCGTAAGTGCAAGCCACGCGGAGACGCCAGGGTTGGCAAGGGCGGCAGCGAGTTCGTCACTCACGCCGGCAGGCACAGGGAAGATGAATGCCCTCGGCACGACCGTCCGTTGCGCCATCGCTCCATAAGGTGGCCGACATCCTCCGAAGAACACCCGTTGCCCATCGCCGAGGTGCCCCATCCCGTCCGTACCGCAGATAAAGGGGAGTTCGCGAGGACTGGCGTAGTGCGAGCCGCTAGCCACCTGCTTGTCGACAGGCTTGAGCGAGGCGACGCGGACATGCACGATGACTTCCTTGTCGCCCGCGACCGGCTCTGGGAATTGCTCACATCGCGGCGGTTTTCCGAGCTTGTGCAGAACGGCAGCATCCATAAGTGGTCCCCTGCGGCCTTGTCCTTTTCACCTGGATTGTATGGGCGAATCATTGTTTAGTCAGCCCCGCCTTGAGCGGGCTTTGATGCTGGAAGGCGAAGAGCTCAGGTCCTCTACAACGTGGCTTGTGTCTACGCCCTGCTGGGCGATGCCGACAAGGCGATCGACTGTCTGGAGAGATTGATTACGCACGGTTGGGGTCAGCGCGAATGGATGGAACATGACCGCGACCTCGCTGCTGTGCGCGACCATCCTCGCTTTCGCGCGCTCATGGATGCATACAAGACCTAATCATCGGAATCCTCGTTCTCCTGAGACCGTCCCTGCGTTCATCGGCGACTCTCGGATTGCACCCGAGTCACGGGAAGAGTCCTCGATGCAACGATTCCGATCCGGCTTACATCAGACCGTAAGATGACAGCGAAGAATTCGCCCCGTGCTGCCAAATTCTCTTATATCATTCCACGATTACGCGTCCCCGGGAACCCGGTGTCATAACCGATTCGTTGAGATAAGCCTATGCGTCGTCTTCTGTTTTGGTCCGTTCTTCTCACTTTCCCGTGGAACTGGGCTTTGGGGCAGACTCTGACTCGCCGGCCAGAACGACCTGCACCGGCAAGCAGCAGCGCCATACCCTCCCAACCTGCGCCGAGTCTAATTCTTTTGACGGTGCCGACCGGCACGCCCTTGAAGGTTGGCCTCGATCAGGAGGTGCGCGTACAAAAAGTTGGACAACCAGTTCACGGAAAAATAGTCGAGCCGGTGTATGCGTTCGACAAGCTAAGTCATTCCAGCTGGGACTGAAGTCGATGGCAAAATCTCAGCCATTGATCGGGTGCCAAAGACACGGCGCACCGTGGCCGCCATGAATGGCGAGTTCTCGCCTTCGCGGCAAGTGCATATCGACTTCAGTGAACTTGTGATGGCGGATGGCAGGCATGTGCCACTACAGGCCGACGTTAGCCCAGGATCCGGCGGAGTTTTGCAGTTTGTGCCTGCCAGCGAAAAGGAACAACCGAGAGAGGGTAAGAAAGACGAAGCCAGGAACGCCGCTTCGCGAAAGATCGGCGAAGCCAAGAAGGAAGTGAAGCGGCGGTGGGATGCCGCCAAAAAGCAGCTTCACGAACCGGGGAAGATGCACCGACTGGAGCGGTTCGCGGTCGCACAACTCCCCTACCATCCGCAGTACATGGATCCGGGCACCAGCTTTAACGCTGACCTGCTACGCCCGCTCGATTTCGGAGCCGAGCCGCTTACCCCCGCAACACTGGAGCAGATCGGGACGCTCCCACCTTCGGGGAGCGTGGTGCATGCAGTGCTCATCACGCCACTCGGTTCCGCGAACAGCAAGAAGGGGGATCGGGTGGAGGCGGTCATTACTCAGCCGCTCGTCTCCTTCGATCACTTGTTTCTTCCCGAGGGCAGCCGGCTGAAGGGTTCTGTCCTGCAAGTGCGTCCCGCGCGCCGCTTCGGCCGAAATGGACAGCTCCGCATTGTGTTTCACCAGGTTGTGCCGCCCAGCGGGATTGAAGAAAAGGTGGAAGCCAGCCTCGAAGGCGTGCACGTCCCCAAAGGAGAGCATCTGCAGCTCGATTCCGAGGGTGGTGCACAAGTCACCGCGCCCAAAACACGGTATCTGACGACCGGGATTGCCGTCATGTTGGCCAGCACCTCCATCGGGGACGGGCACGGACATGATAATGACGGCGATCTGCGCCGCAGTGGCGGGGGCGATATGGGCAGCGGCGCCGCGAATGGCGCATCCGGATTCCGGTTTGTGGGCACGATCGTGGGAGCGTTCGCCCACTCCCGAGTCGTGGCCTCGGGATTCGGATTCTACGGAGCAGCCATGTCGGTGTATTCCCACTTTCTCGCCCGAGGCCGCGATGTGGTTTATCCGAAAGACATGTCGATGATGATCGGGCTGGGGACGAGGGAGAAGCAACCGCTGACGGCAGCCGAGCCCATTACAAATCCGAGCCGGCGGAACATAGGGCCACTTTAGCGCAGCTAACAATACCGTCATTTAATTATTCTGTGCCGCTCGGTTCTGGAATGACGCAACGTCGCCTTTTGTCCGAACGCCCCCTTGGAAAACCAAATCAACGCCGAAGGAACCGTTGGCGGCACCTCGATACCATACTCCCACCCAAGCCACACGGCTACGTACAATCCAATCAGGATCAATCTCAAGCTCTTGGCGAAAATAGCCCTTCGCAGTGCCGCTCGTAGGTCCTGTGTAACGCGCCAGGGCAGACCGGTTCGATGGACTTGGCCGTATACTCAGTAAACTGGACATGTGTTTACCCAGTCACTTTGACGATCGCGCCCGCGTCACGGGCAAGCCTTCCGTAATCCGGTAAGGTAAGGCTTGCCGACTATGCGTCCACTGAGTGGATCTTCAAACGACACCTGTCACGTTGAGGCCTAGGGGGACGCGTCGTCAGCTCCCCCTATTCGTTTGCCGACACGAAGTCTGTCGTTATTTGCTGGAAGCCTTCGCGGCAGCGGTGTCGGCGCCCTTCTCCAACTCGGCCTGCGTCAGGTTCACATGCCCCACCGATTGCGCGATCATCACCTTGCCACTCGGAACTTTGTCATCAGCTGACCACAGGTGGAAGATGATTCCGTCCGTGGTCGCCACCAGGTCGGCCACTTCCTTGGCCTTGTCGGGCGGCAAATCGTGTACCTGTACCCGGCCCGTGGCGATCTCCTGCTGGTGGTCGTGCCAGTTCTTGTTCCAATCGGCCAGAGACACGGCCCCTGTCCGAGTGATGGACTTGGCGATGATGTATTCGACTTGCTCCAGGCGGGCGCCGGCATCGCTCGATCGGTAACACAGGCACTCAATGATCGGTTCAGGTGACAGCACCTTGCAATAGTGATGGTACGGCCCCATGACCTTACCGTCCACCACATGCGGGGCCGTGACATGGATGGTGTAGCCCGCCGCCGGGGTTGGCGTTTGACTCGAACCGACCTCTGCCGGCTTGGAGTCCTGCTTCACCCATGCGCTAACAATCAATGTACAACCAGCCAAAGTCACCAGCGGAATTGTCTTCTTAAGCTTCTCGAATTGCATGACTGAAACCTCCTGGTGGGACAAGGGCGAGCCCAGAACTTGTCAGCCGAGTCATTTCCTGCGAGCCCCACATCCCAACTATGGGCAGATATAGCGGCAGGGGCGGGTGGAAGTCCTTCGCTGAAACTGATATTTTTCTTACCGATTTGTTACGGCGGTGTGAGCCAATGGCTGACCGCGTGGAACGATGTTTCTATGAATTCGGGCGATTCCGTCTGGACCCAGCCGGGCGTGTGCTTTTCCGCGGCGACCAAGTCATCCCCCTTCCACCTAAGGCCGCTGACACTCTGCTGTTGCTCGTCCGGAACGCCGGAAATGTGGTTGAAAAACAGGGCCTGTTGAAAGAAGTGTGGCAGGACGCCTTCGTAGAAGAGGGCAGCCTCACCCGCACGATCTCGATCCTGCGCAAGGCTCTCGGAGATGGCGTCCACGGACAGGAGTTCATCAGCACTATTCCCACACGGGGGTATCGATTCGCCGCGCGCGTGGAAAGAGTGCCGTCCTTTCCTGCGCCTCCGCTTGCTTCCAAAACAATGCTTGCGGTGCTTCCCTTTGAGAACCTGACCGACCAGAAGAGCCAGGAGTACTTCAGCGATGGTTTGACGGAAGAGATGATCACACAACTCGGGCGCATGAATCCCGAGCGTCTGGGCGTCATTGCTCGCACCTCGGCCATGCGATACAAAAACGCGACAAAGACCGCTCTTCAGATCGGCCAGGAACTGCACGTGTCATATATTCTTGAAGGCAGCGTCCGCCAGGCGGGTGGCCGTGTTCGCATCGCCGCCCAACTCATTCAGGTCAGGGACCAAACTCATCTCTGGGCGGAGAACTACGAGGGAGGTGCGCGTGACGTCCTGACCTTACAAAGCGAGGTCGCCCAGGCGATCGCGCGCCAGATCCAGATTAAACTCATGCCGCGGGCGCGGGAGCGATTGGCGGCGTCGGGGTCCGTCTTCCCGGAAGCTTACGAGGCGTACCTAAGAGGGCGGTATTTGTGGAATGGGCGCACGCCGCAAGCGTTACAGAAGAGTATCACGTACTTCGAGAAGGCAATTCAGATTGATCCAGCCTACGCAGCAGCGTATGCCGGAATGGCTGACTCCTACTTGACCATGCAAGATGATGGTCTGCTGCCGACACTGAAGGCCACTGCCGAGGCGAAGCGAGCTGCCGGCGAAGCGCTGCGCCTCGACAATACGCTCGCCGAGCCTCACATCTCACTGGCGCATGCTTATTTCCATGAGTTCAACTGGCCCGCGGCTGAGAGACAATTCAAATGCGGACTTGAACTAAACCCGAATTATGCCGTCGGCCATTTCTATTTTGCAAACTACTTGCTCGCCCGGGGGCAGTTTGAGGATGCGCTCGCAGAAGCGCGTCACGCGCAAGGTTTGGATCCGGTGTCATTGCCGGTGCGCTCAAATACTGCAATGGCTCTCTATTATGGCGGCCAATACGATCAGGCAATCGAGCAATGTTTGGAGGCTCTTGAGGTCGACCCCAACTTTGCCCGATCCTACGGCGACCTCGGACGCATTTACTGGGAAAAAGGAATGCGGCGGGAAGCCATCCGAGCCTTCAAGAGAGCGGTGACTTATTCAGGGCGGGGCTCGCTGTACATAGCGGAACTGGCCCACGCATACGCCGTCGTGGGAAGGCAGGCAGAGGCGGTCACGCTGTTGAAGGAACTTACCGAGCTGGCTCGCAAGGGATATGTGTCACCCTACGCGTTTGCTCTGGTCTGCACGGGGATGGGAAACAAAGACCAAGCATTCGCGTGGCTGGACAAAGCCTACGAGGAGCGGGCTAGCACATTGCCGTTTTTGAAGACAAATCCGACGCTGGCCAGCCTGCGCTCTGACTCCCGTTTCCAGACCCTGATTCGACGCATGAATCTTGCGTCGTGA
>DASQIH010000103.1:0-3929 GCA_035631655.1 Terriglobales bacterium | reverse complement strand
GGAAAACATCGCCAGTCGACTCATAGTTGCACTACTCCTTTCAGGCGGGAAAAAGTGGATGCATGCGCGTAGAGCGCAAGCATGCTCCGCGAAATACCCCTCAGGTAATTTTGGGACTGGGGCCTTGTCATCTCACGGCTTGATCTTGAATACAGCGGGGGGAAGGGTGCTGAGACGGCACTAAGCGCACACCTATTATTTGCAGCCGGCCCTAGGAGTGTGTCCGAGTATTCACCTGTGAGCGAGGGATTTGAGTTGAAACTCACAGGATAAATATGCCAAGTTTCCCGACATGGCGAAAACCTACCGAGCCTACTTGCCGGAGCAAGATTTGCTGCTCCCCCCGAGCCTGCGCGATTGGCTGCCGGAAGATCACTTGGCGTATTTCGTCTCCGATGTGGTGGACCAACTGGATCTGAGTGCGATCGAGTCGGTTTACGAGGAGGAGGAGCGGGGCCAGCCTCCCTACCATCCGCGGATGATGACGAAGATTCTGCTGTATGGCTACTGCATAGGGGTGTATTCCTCGCGCCGAATCGAGAAGAAGTTGAGGGAGGATGTAGGCTTTCGGGTGTTAGCGGCGGGGAACGAGCCGGATTTCCGGACGATTTCGGATTTTCGGAAGCTGCACCTGGGGGCGTTGCAGAAGTTGTTCGATCAAGTGCTGCAGATCGCGCTGCAAGCGGGGACGATGAAGCTGGGCCGGGTGATGTTAGACGGGAGCAAGGTGAAAGCGAATGCGAGCAAGCACAAGGCGATGAGTTACGGGCGGATGCAGGAGGACGAGAAGCGCTTAAAAGAAGAGGTGCGGCGGCTGTTGGCACAGGCTGAGGCCACCGACGCCGAAGAGGATGGGCGCTATGGAGCGGATCGCAGAGGGGACGAGTTGCCGGCGGAGTTGGCGCGGCGGGAGACGCGACTGAAGCGGATCCGCGAAGCCAAACGAGCCTTGGAAGAGCGGGCACGAGAGCAGGCCAAGAGCAAAGGCGAGCCGGAGGAGAAGGCCAAGCCCGAGGCGAAGATGCAATATAACTTCACCGATCCGGAGTCGCGCATCATGCCCGGGGCCGACGGGTTTGTGCAGGCCTACAATGCCCAGGTTGCGGTAGAACCCGACTTCCAGTTGATTGTGGGTCAAGGGGTGAGCCAGGACACCAATGACAAACAACAGATGAAGCCGGTAGTGGAAGCCATTCGCGAACAAGCGGGCCAGAAGCCGCAGGAGATTGTGAGCGACAGCGGGTATTGCTCGGAAGCGAATCTGAAGTATCTGGCGAAGAAAAAGATCGAAGGCTACATCGCTACCGACCGAGAGTCGTATCGTGACCCCAATCAACCCGGACCGCGGGGACCGCTGCCGAAGGGAGCAACGCGAGTGGACCGCATGCGCCGGAAACTGCAGACCAAGGTTGGAGCGGCCGTCTACTCCAAGCGCAAGACGGTGGTGGAGCCGGTGTTTGGACAGATCAAACAGTCGCGAGGCTTCCGGCAGTTTCTCTTGCGTGGACTGAAGAAGGTACAAGGGGAGTGGGCGATCATCTGCCTCACGCATAACATTCTGAAGTTACATCGGCTCTGTTATGGATAGGAGAAGAGGACAAGAAAGCCGAAAACTCAACCTATAAAGTTGGGGAGATTTCTGGAATGCTTTTCCATGGGCGGTGCTCCGAGATTGCGAGAAATGGAACCGCGCTTTGCTGTTTTCACAGCTCAGCTTTGGGCCGTCGCGGTGCTCTCTAAAAACTCAATTTTCGGACGGGCTCCTAGATTACTTCGGGGCTATGAAAACGCGAGCATTGCGCTCAATGACCAACAGTCAAAACGTGTAATCGCCTTGATTTCGACAACAATCGAACAAAAGTACCAGAATCCAGTCGATTCATCATGACGCCCACGAACAAAAACTCCCACCCTTCAGTTGCAGCGGTAGCCATCTCCCATTGGTCTTCCGAAGCACATGGAAAGTCCCACCGCCGCATAGCCAGCCGCAATGGTGGCCAGCGTACACCACCGCGATTGTCTTTGAGGTGTTGAAGCCCACCGCAGAAAGCTCCATCCACCCACCTGAATCCGGGTGTCGTTCATAGAACGCCTCCCAGCCGTCTCGGCCACCAGACTTGAAGGTGATGTCGATTTCTTCGCCTGAAATCAATTCGTACGGCTTCTCTATATCAAACTGTCTTTGTAGTAACCATTTGTGTTGATTCACTGCCTTGTAATCCGCGATTGCATTCCCGATAATCTTTTCTGATTCCTTATCGGGCTCTATGCACATCGTGTACGGCACCGTCTCGACGCGAATCACCAAGGTGTTCGCCCTGGCCTCTTGCCACGCCCATTCTTTTGGGAAAATTGAGGAATAGACTCGGTACGCTTCCGGCTCTTCATAGTTTCTTGCTGCCGCTACACTGTTCTGCTTAGGGACCAAGACGATGAATACCAAGAAGAAGGTGCCAAAAACCATAGCTATGCTGCGCATCTGCTCACCTCCGAAGAACGCTAACCGCTTTTCGCCAAAGTATTCACCTGAAGCCAGCGGTTGACAACATGCTTCTGCCCGCATTGACGCACTCGCGCCATTCTTAGGCGTTGCCGGGCAATGGGTATCTGCAGTGCTGTGGTTCCCGAGAACCATCCCGAAGCCGGAGGAACGCGGATTGCTGTCGAAACATCGCGATTGCGCTCAATGACCAGCAGTCAAAACGTGTAATGGCCTGGTTTCGCCAGTTAAGCGCGAATATCATTGAAGCCGTTGACGAAACTGCATGATGTACGATGAAGCTACGATGCCGACTGGTCGCTCGAATCCCCTTTTTGGCGGTTTAAAGACACGCGCCGAAGCACTACGACGTATGTCTCCCCAGCTTGTTGCCGATGTCTATTTGTACTCTACTGCCGACGGTGGCAAGCAATTGACCGTGCAACCCGGTTGGGGCTGCCCCTGCTCGTGCTCGAAATCGACCGATACTGTTTTCTATGATGGATGGCCATTGCTGGATGCACCTTTCGCACCCGGCGAACGCCGACGACTCGGTTTCGTGTTCCTGAGCGGCGACGACGCTGCGGTTGTTTTGCGCCGAGCTGGGACGTTTTATCTCTGGGAAAGGCGCTTCATCGGGGAAGCTACTGTAGTGACGTAAGGTCGGAGAAGGTGCTCATCGGGGTTGCTGGCGTTATATCCCGATAGCACTCACTGACCCGGTTCCGCGCGAACAAACGGCACAAGCTTATGCAAAGGCCTGGTTACAACAGCTACGCAGGCATTTGGGGCTATAATCTCCGGTGAGGGAGAACTCTATATGCGAGTAACCTCACTCCTCATAGTCTTCCTGTTCGCTTCGATTTCGGTGCATCCTGCCCTCGCAAGCGAGAAGGCACAATCAGGCTGCTGCGCTACGCCATCTGTTTCTGAACTCTTCCAGAAGCATCCATCTGCCAGAATCTTCACGGCTCCATCGCGACTGTCGCGCGATGTACTGGATTTCTCAAGGAAGTCGGGCACAAGTCGTGACCCGTTTTCGTCTCTGCGCCCGGCTCCAGCTTTTATCGTTCAGAGAATCCCGGTTTGTTATGTCATTGATACCTACACTGTCGCAAAGGAAGAAGCGGATTCTGATTCCACGGTGATGGCTGGCCATTCGATTTGCACACCATCTTCAAAGTTTCGAGTAGAAGATTCAATAGAATCTCAGACGCCTGCTTCCCAGTAGATTAGATTGATGTAGTAGGTTGGCCCTGTCGAATGCTGTTGAAATATCCTGGTAGCACAAGCGTGCGCTTTCCCTTCGCCTGTCTGGCGCGGTTTCGACTAGCGGATACACTCCTCTCGTCGTTCCACTGGAAGCCCTGAGATAGCAGAGATGATGATTGACGTAAAATCGCCGGAGCACCAGTGACCAGTGGTCAAAAGGACGGATAATCCAATGCTA
>DASQIH010000102.1:0-35329 GCA_035631655.1 Terriglobales bacterium | reverse complement strand
ATCGATCCAGATGTAATCGGCCGACCCGTCGGGATTAGAGCTTTTGTACTTGATGGTATTCCGTCCATCGAATATGTCGTTCCCCACCTTTTCGCAGGTCAACTGCTTGCCGGCGGCCTTTTGCCAATCGGGACAGGCATTCTCGGCAGCAGCAGGGCGAAAATACTGTGATGGACGAGATCCCAGCTGGCGATAGGTTTTTTGCTCGGGGAAAAGAGCCACGGTCGTGTGATTCACATCATCCACCAGCATGACAATGCTGGATACCCCTCCTCCTTCGAAACGCAGCTTGCCCTGGCTCACGTAGAGCCGGGAAGAGGACGCAGGCGATGGCCCTTTCCCATGATCGGAGGCATCCTGCTTCTCGGCATTGGTGTACAGCAAGTCAGCGGAAAAATGTTGTGCTTGGCCTATCGTCGTCATTACGGCCAGCAGAAGCGCGACCGCACAAATGGTTGTTCTGCGTTTCATCTCTATTCCCCTTCTTCTCCCCTTCTTCCCAGAACTGGCCCAACCACACAAGCAGCACGATACAGCATACAGCGAAGACAATTGAATTATCCCCGGCCCATCGCTACAAGCTTTGGAGTCCGCGCGACCGAAACACGTAATCCGTGGGCAACTGTTAGCAGAATCTTGAACAGCTAGCTTAGCTAGAATTGCAGCATCAGAACCTGAGGGGAACTGACCCGAAGATCTGTGTGACCTGGTTTACCGACGCCGCGCCATTGCCTCCGAAGGTAAGGCCTGAGGGCGTGGTTGTCCCTTCTCCTGTAAGTAACTATTGTCGGACCACACAGGGCGGTGTGAGGCGCAGCAGAGAGCCGCCAGGAAGGTCTTCGCCTGCCGCCCCGCCTCCCCCGCGCCACGGCAGGGCTAACCGCGGAATTTACGCAATCAGGACCGTACTCTTCCACAGCGACGTGATCCCGTTCAAAGTCTATTTCCAATTGCTATGACGGCATGGCTCGGACCGTGCCACCGTCCCACTGAGAATCGCGGAAATGCCGGGCTCTAGCCCTTGAGGGACTTGTGCCCTTCTACGAAACATGAACTCCTGGTCGAAGTCCAACATCGTCCTTTACTGAGCAATCTTGGTGAACAATGCATCGTCGAGCTTTGGATTTATCACTGCTTTCTCAACGACCATTTTGTGCCTGCCGGGATATCCATCCACTACCGTTTCGAGGAGAAAGGGAATCAGCACGCCCTGCACCTGCCGGAAGTCGCGCTGATAAACTGCCACGTTGTGCATGCGGCCATCCATCCGGCGCGGCGTTCCCTCGACTTTCACATCCAGAAAATTTTCTGCGTCAATCCAGATGTGTTGCACCGTGCCGTTCTTCATCGTCAGCTTGAGCTTGTAGGCGTTGCGGCCTTCGACCGGTTCGATGCCTTCCACTTCCACTTTGGTTCCCTTGGCCGCATGGTCGACCAGGGGACCATCCAGGTCTGATTTGGCCGCCTCCGACTTGAGTTCTTCCGGCGTGAACGGCTCGACGTCATTGCGGTTGAGGAAGGGACGCAGCTTCCACCCGTTGGTGCCGTCGTAAACCTGGATGGCGGTCTTGCCTGCAAATTCAATCTCCACCCGCGACTTGCGCCCCCGCTTCATCTCCATCACAAAGGGCAGCTGCACCTGCTTGTCAGCCGGTTCCTTGTTCTCGGTGGCCTCTTTTTGCATTAACTCCATCTTGCTGGCACGGCCTGTTCCCAGCGCAGCTCTCCGGCTGCGAGCAATCGAGTCCCCGCCTCCCGCATCCATCTTGCCGGTCCACGACATAGTCTGGACGGCACGCCAGGCCTGCAACCCGCCGCGGGCCGCGATATTCTTCTCGACAATCTGGGCAGCCGTTAGTTTGGCGGGTGGCGTCTTGCTATCCGCAGCTACCAAGGCGAACGAAAAACACAAGCAGAACAGGATAGTCAACGGCAACGACATTTTGTGCGACATGCTTGGGAACTCCTCGATTGCGTATTTTTTGGGGGAGAAAGCGTTACTCTACTTTTACCACTAATCGGCGGCGATGGGAACTGGAGGCCGCCTTCAACTACTGGTTACGGGCGCGGCACATTCCCGGTCGGCTTCTTCCGGGGCTTGAGAGCGTCGTAGCTGGGTGGCACCGCGAATAGATCTGCCGGCTGCGGCCCTTCCTTGATGTTGCGCAGCTCAGCTCCGCCATCTGCGTCTTCCCACTTGATCACAAACTTCAGGCCAGGATCGATCCACACGAAAATGGGGGATCCGCTGGCGGACGCACCCCTGCCTTCGTACTTGACGGCCTTGCGCCCGTCGACCGCTTCATTCCCGACTTTTGCGCAGGTCATCTGCCTGCGCACGACCTTCTGCCAGTCGGGACAGGCTTGTTCGGCATCGGTCACACGAAAATACTGCTCCGGACCCGTCCCCAATTTCTGATAGGCTTTCTGCCTTGGGAAAAGGACGGTGGCGGTGCGGCTCCCAAAATCGACCAGCATCGTGGTATCGGTCAATCCTTGCGCCTCCAGGCGCATTTTATCCTTGCTCACGTACAGCTTTGGAAGAGGCGACGGGCGGCACGGATCCAGAGGATCCATCCTGGGTCTTGGCGGGGTCGTAGGCGATGTCGGCGGAAAAATCCTGCGCCTGGCAAGCGGCTGCTACCAGGCCCAGAAGAGCCGTCGCTATTCTGCCTTTCATATTCTTCATTTCCCTTTTTTTCCGTGCTACCGGATTCGGATTCTGCCGCGAGCGAGCAAACCAAGGAGCTCACTTAGCGAAAGAACGCAGGCGCCTAGATGGGCGCGGAAAGCGTGAGGCGACGGAGTTATGGCTCCTTCAGTGCGGCGTAGTGGCTTTGATCCAATCTTCCACGCTCGGCTGTGGGGAAGTTTGCTGCGGGGGACGTTGCCAAAGGGGGTTGTACTTTTCTTTCTGCTCGTCGTTGAGGACGGCGCGAATCTGCGCCACCGTACGTACTTGCAGAGCTCTAAACCGGCTGATTCGGTCACTTCCTGAACTCCCCCGCCAGATGCCCAGGGTCGCCTGCTGGAGTTGCTCCAGGATTTTCTTCACCGCTGACTGCTGCGCCTGGTCCAGGTCCAGGTTTCTGGCTAACCCCTTGACCTGATCATCAATACTCAGTCTCCTGTACCGACGCGGCGCCCGCTGGGGCTGGCAGCCCCGGCCGCCTGGCCGAGGGCGGGCGGGCTCGGCAAAAGGATCGGCAACCCCAAAGCCAGGAGCAAGAAGGCTCCGCCCCAGCCGCCTTTCAACTTGGCAGATGTTATACCGGCAAGGCCTTTGTCGTCCATTCGTGTCATTCCCCTTATCGTTGAGTCGTTCGGAAGGACGAAACCGCTCGTAGGCTCCCGCTTATGGCAGCCTGGCAAAGCGGGAGTCGTCCAGTGCCGCCGCTTTCCATCTTCAATCTTTGTCTTCGGGAATGTTTGCACTCCCACCGACACTCGGTTCGAAAGATATGGGAGAGCTGAAACGAATGACCCAGTTTCACAACGCTGTCCACCGCAAAACAGGGACTAATCCACCACGAGCCCGTCCGCTCGAAATTGCCCGATCACCACACTAACCCGGTCGCCGCGTTTCACCGGCCTGCCTTTGTTCGAGAAAGCCATCCAATAGGACTTGCCCGCCTCAGGGGTGCTGCTCTGCCGCAATTGCCCAACCTTTTCCAGAGAGGGGACCACCAGCTTGACCCCTGCCCGCGGGTCGATCAAGAAAGGCTCGTTCTTCTTATCGTTGAGTACCTTGGCCTTGTCCGCATCTACAACGCGGTAGCTAAATCGAATCACCTCACCCGACTCCGTCCATTTTACGCTGAGAGAGTCAACTCCCCAGACCAGCTTGTAATACGTACCTGCACGTGCCGCGAAGCGGTTTGGCCGATAGCGGGACGGAGCCGCAGCAGGTTTCTCTTTATCTTGAGGCGACGGCGGGGACGGCTGAGCGGTGGAGAGGAAGCTGCTGCTGGCGAGAAACCCCGCGAGCAGTAGCGCTGTCATGATCTTTCTTGACTGTTTAAACATTCCCTTATCTTGCGATAGCGTGGTCGCCTGGTCAACGTCACTAATGTGCCGTGTGCTCAAGCCGTTGGCCTTACTTACCTTCCAGAGAAGCAGCGCATGCCTCGACCGCCTTATTCTTCGGCACTTTGCCAAGCTCCGCGCTCACCCACTCATAAGCGTCTTTGTATTCTTGCGTGCTGCGCGCCTCGGCCACTTCTTGCTCGGGAACGTCGCGGACTATCTGCTTCTTTTGCTCCTGGTACTTCGAGGCCGCCTGGCGATCGAGCTGAGCGCAGAAATCGAGCGTTCCTTCTACTTTCCCGAAGGCGTCACTGGTGAAGGGGAGCTTAGCCAGCGCAAGCTGTGGAATCACGATGGCGGTAACCAAACAGAGAATTCGATGGATTTTCATAGCCGTACCTTACCTCAAGGTCTCCAGGCGACTCAACCCAAACTTTAGATTCGTGCCGCTTGGATGGTTCTGGGCTTGTTTGCAGCAAGTCTTTTTAGAAAACGATGCTGCTCGCGGAAGCCCCGCGAGCAGCATTGAGTTTGACTTCCGTTGACCTGCCCGGCATTACGGGTTTGCCGTTCCGGCCAAGGTTGACGATTGTGTACCGGCCGCATCGGTGACCGACACCGTCGCGTTCTTGACCCCGGTCGTTTTGCTCGTCAGCGGCCGGAATTGCCCCGCGACTGTGCAAGCCGCACCCGGCGTCAGGGTTGTTTGACCCAGCAGTTGTCCGCCTCCGGCCGGACCGCAAGTCGACAGCAACCGGATGATGGTGAACTCGGTGGGGTTGGTTCCTCCGAGCGCTCCTTGTGTGATACCGGTCAACGACACGTTCCCCGTATTGGTGAGCGTGAAGATCTGAACCGGGCCAAGCAACCTTCCCCTGGCCACGGTTCCGAAATTGCGCGTCGTCGGAGTTAGATTCGCGCTCACTACCTGCGCCACACCCGTCCCGGTGAGAGTCACCGGCGAGCCGGCCACCGTGACGCTGGCTGCGATCGCGGCGCTACCAATAGCCGCACCAGTTGCCGTGGGCGCGAACGCCACCTTGATCGTGCAGTTTGCTGCTGCGGCCAGGGTCGTTCCGCAGTTCGGTGCACCTGTGGGGAACGTGCCCGTGGTGACCCGAGTGAACGGACCGGTTAAGGTGAGGGCGATACCAGTCGCTCCGGCTGTACCCGTATTACTGAGCGTCAAGTTCTGCGTCCGCGCTGGTTGTGCCGGTCGGCACGTTCCCGAATGCCAGGGAGGTCGGCGACACACTGAGTGTTGCCGTGGGGGACCAGCAACAAATTCAACCGCGCCGACGTCAACCGCGTTGTTGGTCTTCCTCGCATTACCGAAGAAGTCCAAGCTCGGCGCAGCCGCATAAGTCGTAGCTGAGTTAGCCGGGTTGATGTAGTTGATGGCTGGCGAACCCGCTGTCAGGGCGTAGTTGCCGAGCGTAGCGTTGGTCACCGGGTTCGTCTCCGCCAGCGGACCCCAACTGATGTTGATCCAGTTGTTGCCTTCGTCCACGGTCGCGGACGGAGTCAAGGCGAAGATTGGGTTGGGCACGGTGGCGTCCGCGATGCCCGGAGGCACCTGGTAGCCCAGTCCACCAAATTCCGGAGGCACGCGCGAACCGTTGCAGTATTGGCTGACCACGGCCGGATTGGATGCCGAGTTGACCCGGAAGCCTGCGCCCCCACCGGTGTAGCCAGCGGTGCTCGTCAGGATCGACGCCTCCCGAGATAGCGTGACGGTGGATGCATGGTTCGTGGGTCCCGTAGCGCCGCGCTCGCCGATGTCCCAATAGCTGGCGCCGGCGGGGCATGTACCGGTGGCCGTCTGGCTCGCTACTGGCGACCCGCCGGCGTTAAACAGCGAGACCACGTGCTGCTGGTTCAAGGTCCCAGTGCCGAGCGGACCCACCCCGATGTAGAACGAGCGGTTCTGCCAGAACACGTCGTTGTATAGCACTGGATACGAGGCCTTCCTGCAAGCCCCATTGACAAGGCCGCCGGTACCGGTCCCGCCCACCCCATGGCCGGCGGGGCAGGTGATGCTCGCGGGGAAATTCGCCACCAGCGTGGCACTATTCTGCACGCTCACCAGCCCGGCCACTTGCGGACACGAGGGTTGAACAGCGGATCCGGGGCCGGTCCTGTCCCAGGATCGTTCATGCACTTGATCATCATCGTGGGTGCATATCCCGTCGGGTTGGGCGGGTTGACTTCCCAGGTCGAGTAGGTCACGCCATCGTAAGTACCCCACTGGTCGGCGCACACGCGGGAAATTTCGTTTCCAGCCCAGTCCTTGATCGAGACCGGCAGGTTGGCCGGGGAGAATTTCTCGCCGAATTGCGGCGAGAACGGGTCGAATTCCGAAGTGTAGTCGTCCGTGATCACACCGGTGAAGTGGGCGGCGACGTGAGTCGAAGTGAAGATCCAGAACTTCGCCAGCGCAGACGTCTGGTCTTCGAGCGTTACTTCCTTGCGGTCGCAGAGATTGCGCGTAGCTCCAGCAAACAGCGACACTTCATTGGACTGATGGAACAGGCTGATGTAGTCGGGAACGATGCGGGCCGCGCCTACGCAGGGCCCGAACGTCTCGACGCTGCCCGTGTCACCTTCGTGGCGTGGGGTTGCGCCCAGATCCTGCGTCGGATTCTGGGGATTGTTGGCGTTGTAGGTGGCGCCCACCGAGGCTTGGTCGGGGAGGATGAAAATGTTGGAGAGGCTGCCGAACTGCATCGTCACCGGCGCAATGTAATTGTCGCCGATCAGGATGTTCTTGTCCTCCTCCTTCACCAGTTCGTAGCCCGGAGGCACGATCATCTCGACTCCGTACTTACCGGCTGGCAGCATGGGCGTGCCGTCGGTCGGGTTAGCAACGCAGATTGTGCAGTTCGTTCCAGGACGCGATCCGGGTGTCCCGTTCGTTGATCCGGTCCCCGTGGGTACTCCAGTCGTCGGGTTTCTGCCAATGATGCTGGGGAACTGGTACATGCCGTCGTAGGGCGCCGGCCGCACCTGATTCCAGTTGTGCATGCCGTCATAGCACTTGAACTGGGAGTTGTTCGGAATCGTGTGTGCCGGCGTTCCCCCGTTGTTGTACACGTCCAGCCACATCGGCTGGTTGTACAGGGTGAAGAAGAACACGTCCGCGTTGTACATCACAAGCAGTTCCGAAGTCACTCGGGCGATGACTCCGAGGAGAACTTGGTCACTTTGTGTGCAAGTTGCCACGCATCACTGCACCTAGGTGCGCGTCATAAGAGATCAGGTGTTCTTAAAGAACGCTGATTGTTTCTTTCTGTGCGTCTCGTACAACCACCTCCACTTCGTACTTGCCGGCGGGCGGATGGGAAATCCGCCGGAAGATAATCGATTCGCCTACCGCGGGCGTGGCGACGGACCCTTGGGAGCCTTTTTGAGGGGCTTGAGCACCTCGTAACCGGTCGAGATCGTGAACAAATCAGCCGGTTGCTGTCCTTCCTTGATATTGTGCAGTTCGGCACCAGCGTCAGCGTCCTCCCACTTGATTACAAAATGCAGGGCTGGATCAACCCAGACGCCAGCGATGGCAGAGTTCCCTGCCGCGCCCTTGTTCTGGTACTTCACGGTTTGGCGCCCATCCACCACTTCAGGACCCACCTGTTCACACTTTATCGTTTGCTCGCCGGCCTTTTGCCAGTCGGGACAGGCATTCTCCGCGTCCTGCGCCCGGAAATACTCCGAGGGACCGGCAATCAGATGCTGATACTCCTTCCGCGCCGGAAACAGCGCAACGGCGGTGTGCTCCGCCGTATCCACCAGCAGGATGGTGCCGCTGAATCCGCGCGTTTCCAGACGCATCTTGTCCTTACTGACGTAGACCTTCGAGGGAGAATGGGATGATGTCGCTCCAATGGACGGCGCAGTTGGCTTGGCGCTGTCGGCATACACGACGTCAGTGGAGAAATCCTGTGCTTGACAAGCCACCGGAATCAGGCCGAGAAGGACCGCCGCTGCAAGACTCGCTGCTCTGTCTTTCATGTCTTCTTCCTCTTTTTCATGGCACGGAATCCGGAGTGTGCAAACCGAGGAATTTACTTGACGAAGGGACAGCACGCGCTGACGTGGAGGGGCTGAGACGGAGCTACAGCTTCGTTCAGTGCGGCATAGTAGCCTTCATCCAATCTTCGACGCTTGGCTGTGGTGAAGTTGGGGGTCGTTGGCCAATATTGTACTTTTCCCTCTGCTCGTCGTTGAGTACGGCTCGGATCTGCGCCACCGTCCGGAGTTGCAGAGCACGAATCAGGCTGATCCGGTCGCCTCCCGAAGTGTTACGCAAGATGCGCATGGTTGCCTGCTGCCGGCTCTCCAGAATCTTCTTCACCGCCAACTGCTGCGTATCGTTCAGTTCCAGACTTTTGGCGAGCCCCCTCACCTGGTCATCGATACTCAGCCTTCTGTACCGATGCGGGGGGTGCTGCCCAGGGCTGGCAGCGGCAGGCGCCTGGCCGAGAGCGAGCGCACTCGCCAGCAGCATTGGCAGCCCCAGAGCCAAAGGCAGCAATATTCCGCCGGACCCCTTCAATTTTGCGGCAGGTGTCATTTCGACAAGGCTCTCTTGGGCTTCCCAAACTAAGTTTCTAGGCTTTCGGCTTGGCGAACAGAGCATCATCCAGCTTCGGGTTCACGGTCACCTTCTCGATGACCATCTTGTGAGTTTCCCGGTATCCATCCACGGCGGTCTCAAGGGTAAAAGGAACCATCAGGCCTTGCACCGGGCGGAAGTCGCGCTGGTAAACCCACACCGTCCGGATGCGACCATCCATGCGACGTGGAGTTCCTTCTAACTTTACATCGAGGAAATTTTGCGCGTCAATCCAGACATGCCGCACGTTGCCGGCCTTGGTGGTGAGCTTGAGCTTGTAGGCGTCGCGGCCTTCTACTTTTTCCATCCCTTCAAGCTCGACCTTGGTTCCCTTGGCCACGTAGTCGACCAGGGGACCATCGAGCTCGCCATTGGAGGCCTGGGCCTTGGCTTCGTCAGGCGTGAATGGCTGCACATCGTTGCGGTTGAGAAAGGGACGTACTTTCCAACCGTTGGTGCCATCGTAGACCTGCACCGCAGTCTTGCCGGCAAATTCAATCTCCACTCGCGACTTGCCTGGACGCTTCATCTCCAACACAAACGGGAGTTGCACCTGCTTGCCAGCTTCTCCTGGTTTGGCCGCAGCGTCCTTGTTCTCGCCCACCTCAATCGCGATGGGACGCTCACGCTTCCTCTCAGCCTGTCTCCGACTACGTTCGACCGAGTCGCCGGTCCCGACATCCATTTTTCCGGTCCACGACATCGTCTGGACCGCGCGCCACGCTTGCAGACCGCCGCGCGCCGCAACATTCTTCTCGCCGATCTGAGCGGCCGTAAGGCCGGCGGGTGCCGGCGTCTTGCTCTGCTGCGCGACTACAGTCAGCGAAGAACAGAGACACACGGCTAGACTTAGAAGCAGATACTTCTTGCACAACATAGTAAGCACTCCTCGGTTGAAAAAAATGTAGGGAGAGTAAAACGATGGTACAATCTCAAAAACCTTTTCAGCACAAAACACGGGCTAGTCCACCACCAGGCCGTCCGCTCGAAAGCTTCCAATCACGACGATTACGTGATCACCGCGCTTCACGTGACGACTTTTGTTGGAAAATGCCATCCAGTAGGATTTCCCCTCTTCCGGTGTGGCGCTCTGTCGCAGTTGACCAACCTTCTCGAGCGATGGCACAACCAGGCTCACACCAGCTTGTGGGTCGATGAGAGAAGGTTCGTTCTTCTTGTCGTTGAGCGGCTTGGCTTTTTGGGGGTCCACCACTCTGTAGGTGAACTTAATGATTTCGCCTTGTTCCGCCCACTTGACGGCAAGAGTGTCCACTCCCCAGATCAGCCGGTAATAGGTGCCCGCTCGTCCGGCGAAACGATTCGGACGATAGCGGGACTGCGACGTGGACTCCGCCTTTGCAACCGGAACTGGAGAGGAAGGTACTTGGCCCTGAGCCGACTCCGCACGGGCGCTGGGTAGAACGCTGCTGCCAGCTATGACAGCAGCGAGCAGCATGTACTGAGTAGCGATGACTGACTTCCTGGACATCGGATGACGGTTACCTCCTGGCATCGTTGGAGAGTCCTACTTGTCGCTCTTCAGAGAGGCGGTGCAGGCCTCAACCACTTTGTCTTTCGGCTGCTTGCCGATTTCAGTGGTGGTTGCGTCATAGGCATCGCGGTATTCCTGACTGGCGCGAGCCTCCGCCACTTCCTTCTCGGGAACGTCTTTCACCAGGGCCTTTTTTGCCTCCTGGTATTTCGAGGCTGACGGCGGATCCGCTTGTGCACAGGAGTCCAGCGTTGCTTCGACTCTTCCAAACGCGTCATTCGGGAAGGGCAACTTGGCCAGCGCGAGTTGGGGGAGAATGATGGCCAACGCCACACAGAGAATGCGATAGATCTTCATACCCGTACTTTACCTCATCATCTTTGCTGCGAACTGAGCGCCCGGAACGCGTAATCTTCGATCAATCCCGAGACGCTCGTGCAAATCACTTAGAAAGCGATGCTGCTCGCGGGAACCCTGCGAGCAGCATTCGTGTTCAGACTTCCATCGACCTGTCGGACATCAGCTAGTTTGCCGTGCCGGTCAGGGTTGACGTTTGCGTACCAGCCGCATCGGTCACAGACACCGTTGCGCTCTTGGCGCCCGTCGTGTCGCTGGTCCGCGGATGGAACGCCACCGTCACTACGCAAGACGCGCCCGGAGCCAGGGTTGTCTGACCCAGCAGCTGGCCGCCACCGGCAGGGCCGCAAGTCGACAGCAATCTATCGACATTGAAGTCAACCGGGTTGGTTCCGCCGAGGACTCCTTGCATGATGCCGGTTAGCGTCACGTTCCCCGTATTGGTGAGCGTGAAGACCTGAATCGGGGCGAACGGACAGCCTAGATCCGCCGTACCGCAAGGAGTGGCACTGCGCGTCTGGGCCGGGTAAGCGTGCGACGCCGGAGTCAGACTTGCACTCACCACCGCAGCTACGCCCGTCCCGGTCAGAGTCACAGGTGAGCCACCGACTGTGACGCTGCCTGTGATGCTAGCCGTGCCAGGTGCCGAACCGACTGCCGTGGGCGAGAAGACCACCTTGATGGTGCAGTTTGCGCCCGCGGCCAGCGTGGGACCGCAGTTGGGCGCTCCTGCCGGGAATCCGCCCGTCGTGATCCGCGAGTACGGACCCGTGAACCCCACGGCGATAGTGTTCAGTGTTGCGGTACCGGTATTGTGCAGGGTCAGGTTCTGAGACGCGCTGGTCGTATTGACCACCACATTCCCGAACGCCAACGATGTAGGTGTCACACTGGCCACCGCCGCCGCAGCTGCCGCTGCAAACTCGACTGCGCCTACGTCAACCGCGTTGTTCGTCTTCCTCGAATTATTGAAGAAGTCCAAACTCGGCGCAGCCGCGTAAGTCGTAGCCGAGTTAGCCGGTGTGATGTAGTTGATGGCCGGCGATGCCGCTGTCAGGGCGTAGTTGCCGAGCGTAGCGTTGGTCACCGGGTTCGTCTCCGCCAGCGGACCCCAACTGATGTTGATCCAGTTGTTGCCTTCGTCCACGGTCGCGACCGGAGTCAGGTTGAAGATTGGGTTAGGCACGGTGGCGTCCGAGATGCCCGGAGGCACCTGGTAGCCCAGCCCGCCGAATTCCGGAGGCACGCGCGAACCGTTGCAGTACTGGCTGACCACGGCCGGATTGGATGCCGAGTTGACCCGGAAGCCTGTGCCGCCACCGGGGTAGCCAGCGATGCTCGTCAGGATCGAGGCCTCCGGAGATAGCGTGACGGTGGATGCATGGTTACCGGGTCCCGTGTCTCCGCGCACGCCGATGTCCCAATAGCTGGCGCCGGCGGGGCAGGCGCCGGTTGTAGCCTGGCTCGGAGCTTGCGTCGTAGTGCCCGCGATATACAGCGCGACCGTGTTCTGCTGGTTCAAGGTCCCAGTGCCGAGCGGACCCACCCCGATGTAGAACGAGCGGTTCTGCCAGAACACGTCGTTGTATAGCACTGGATACGAGGCCTTCCTGCAAGCCCCATTGACAAGGCCGCCGGTACCGGTTCCGCCCACCCCATGGCCGGCGGGGCAGGTGATGCTCGCGGGGAAATTCGCCACCAGGGTGGCGCTGTTCTGAACGCTCACCAGCCCGGCCACCTGCGGACACGAGGCGGTCGTGCTGCCAGGCTGTATGCAATTGGCTTGCTGGGTACTGGCCAACGGAGCTCCAATGGTGTTGAATAGCACGCCCGCCGACGCGGTGCTGTCGTTGGACTCGATCGTGTTGTTGATGACGTTCACGTTCAACGCATCGAGCAGGGAGACACCGCCACCGTCCCAGCCGGCGACGTTGTTGACGATGATGTTGTTGGTGACCGTTGCCGAGTACCACGGTGAGCTAGTACCAGTGATGCCCGGGAACGCGACCGTGCTATTGCCGTTCGGGAAGCTGAGCACGTCCGTGCCGTTGAGGTGCTGCAAGCGCAGACCGCCGCCGCTACCGCTTTCGGCAGCATTGCCCATGATCAGGTTGGCATTGATCACCAGGCCCGGGCCGACGCCGTCACTGGGCCCAACCGAGCCCAGGGCAGGCACGCAATCCGTGTCGGTGGTCGCGCCGCAGGTCGGATCGACATCGGGGGTGCCCATGACCAGCAGGCCGCCGCCGTTGGTTGCGATCGTCGGGTTGGTACTCTGATTGAACAGGATCGAGTTGTGCTCGATGTCACCGCCGTAGCTGAATCCAAGGTGACCGATGCCGCCGCCGTCACCGGTGCTCAGATTCCCGCAAACCCAGTTGTTCTGGAATTTGTAGAAGTCGGAACCGGTGCAGAAGCTGACGCCGCCTGCCCCCGCCGGCGTGGCCGAGAACAATTCGTCGCCGGTAGAGGCGTTCTGAGTGATGTAGTTGTTGTGCACGTTGACGTTGAGGTTGTGGCAGTACGGCAGCTGAAGATTCGTGACACTGGTGCTCTGGCAGGAGCCAGGTGGCACTGCATTGCCATTACCAGGCCCTACGTACGAGGGCGGAAATTCACCCTGACCCACGTTGAGGCCGCCGGAGAGCGTTCCGGCATTGTTGTAAATCCGGTTGTTGGCGATCTGGATGTTATGCCCCCAGCCGTGTACGAAGATACCGCCGCCGCCCTGCGAGCTGTCGGTGATGCTCAAGCCGTCGATGCTGGACGGATTGCACTGGAAGCTGCTCGGGAATGGATTCGGTCCGGCGTTCGTCCCGCAAGTACCGGACGTCAGAAGCGTGGTGCCAGGCGGGAAGCCGGCCAGCAACGTGGGATCAAACGGATTGGCGCCGTGGAAGTCCACGCCCTTGGCCAACACCGTGATCCCTGCTCCTTCCAAAGCACCCATGAGCGAAGGCTCTTGCAACAGTTCGGCCAGGTTGCCGTTGAGGTTGGCATCCCAGCCCACAGTAGCCTCAAGCGGTAAGCGATCGACCTGGGGTGTGGTCGCGTCGACTGCGACGAAGCCAAACCAATTAGACCCGGCGCAACTCGGCTGCCAAGTGTTCGGCGAACCATCGGTGCCCAGTCCGAACAGGCAATCGACCTGATTGCGCCAGGTCTGCACCTTGCCCGCGGGATGGGCATTGGCGTTGATGACGCTGGAGGCCGCTCCGACACCTTGCAGCCGAACTGGCTTCCACATCAGCAACAGTTCCTGGTGGGCAGCCTGGCTGTTGGAATAGGTAGTGGTAGTAACACCGCCCACGGTGGTGGTAGTAACCACGTCGGTGGTGCATGCCGCAGGGCAGGTCGGATCAATGATGATCAAGTCGCCCGGCTTGGCTGCGTCAATCGCCGCCTGGATTGAGCCCGAGGCGGGAACGTGAGTTGGAGCCTTGCCGCCGATGGTGACGGTCACGGTGTCAACCGACTGGAGCCCGTTGGCGGCCGTGATGACCAGTTGGCCACACCGCGCCTGTGATCCGCCGTATTGCGCTTGTTGCTGGACGGCGCATAGCGGGATCTGGCCCACCGCGCGCGCGGTGGCTACGATGGTGGTGTCGGTCCAGGTTGTGACGACGGCACTTACTCCGCCGATCGTTACGTTCGGACAGTTTGCGCCGTTTCCGCATGTGGAAGGACGCGCTCCAAAGCCATAGTGGCGGGTGATGGTCTTCTGATTGAACGGAGCGGTTGTAGCCGAGGGCCCGGAGTAGGCATTGTTCGGCACCGTCTGGTCGCCGAGGGCCGTGATCGTCAGCGTGAGGGCCCCGCTTGCATTCAACCACGGGCCAACTCCGTCGCCGTCCACTTCCTTGATGGCCGGCGTGTTAGCCGGGTAATTGCAGTCCGGGTTGTTGTATCCCGCGCCCGCGAAGGCGGACGTAGGCACTACGGGCGTGTCCATGTACTGGGTCTGCCCAGGCATGAACGGAATCTCGTAGCAGAACTGGCTATATTGCGGGTTGAACAACGGATCCGGCGTCGGCCCGGTGCCCGGGTCGTTCATGCACGTCACCATCATGGTGGGTGCGTAGCCGGTCGGGTTCGGCGGGTTGACTTCCCAGGTCGAGTAGGTCAGGCCGTTGTAGGCTCCCCAGTGGTCGGCATAGGTGCGTGCGATCTCTGTGCCAGACCAATCCTTGATCGAAATCGGGAGATCGGGGGGCGAGAATTTCTCACCGAACTGCGGCGAGAACGGGTCGAATTCCGAAGTGAAGTCGTCCGTGATCACGCCGGTGAAGTGGGCGGCGACGTGAGTGGAGCTGAAGATCCAGAACTTCGCCAGGGCTGCGCTTTGGTCCTGGAGAGTCACTTCCTTGCGGTCGCAGAGATTGCGGGTAGCTCCAGCGAACGGCGCCACTTCTGCGGACTGCGGGAACAGGCTGATGAAGTCAGGCACAACACGCGATGCACCCACGCACGGCCAGAAGGTCTCGACGCTGCCCGTGTCGCCTTCACCCTGGGGGAGGCTTGAAGCTGGTCTGCCCAGACTCTGGGTCGATTGCTGGGGGTTACATGCGTAGGTGAGCGTTGGAGTGCAATTGGCGGAGGCGCTGACTTCGGCCTGATCGGGCAGAATGAAGATGTTGCCCAAGCCGGCGAATTGCTGGGTCACCGGCGCAATGTAATTGTCGCCGATCAGGATGTTCTTGTCCTCTTCCTTCACCAGTTCGTAGCCGGGGGGAACGATCATCTCTACGACGTACTTGCCGGCAGGCAGCATGGGAGTGCCGAACCGGTAGGGATCAGTCGCGTCCGGATTCGCGGTGCAGCCGGTGCAGTTTGTGCCGGCCGGCTTCCCCGTCGTCGGATCGATGGCGGTGACGCTGGGGAACGAGTACATGCCGTCATAAGGCACCGGCTGGAGCTGATTCCAGTTGTGCATGCCGTCGTAGCACTTGAACTGGGAGTTGTTCGGCAGAGTGTGGGCCGGGGTTCCCCCGTTGTTGTACTCGTCAAGCCAGTCGGGCTGGTTATACAGCGAGAAGAAGAACAGGTCCGCGTTGGTACCGCTGGCCGTACCCTGGCCCGGGCAGTTCATATTGGGCATGCCATCGGAGCGGAAGCCCTGCGCCCAATCGTCAAAGCTGCTGGTCTTGGTGGTGTCAATCAATGTGAGGGATTGGCTGCCATCCGGCGCGGTCCCTTCTTTATACAGGTTGACCGTCACTCCTGGCACGTCCGGGGTCCAGCTGGTGTGGATCAGAAGCGTGGGATCGTCGAACGGCCGGGTCGAGGCATAAATCACCTCGCCGAAGATGCCGCCGGTCTCACCGGCTACGTACGGCTTCTTCCCGAATTCAAGGAAGCTATTTTGGCCAGAGAAACCCTGCCAACCCTCTGTGCCAAACCAGAGCGGCGGATCGATTCGGCCCGTCGAGCCGCCTGCACCGCCTGGCGCAAGTGGAATCGGGGCAGTGCTGCAATCCGCATCGGGGCAATAGAACGCGCCCGGTACTCGAAGGGCGGCGGGTACAGGGATTTGTTCGTTTGTGCTCGCCAGGGAGCCGGCAATGTTGGTGCAGCGCTGGCCCGTCGGACATGGCTGTTGAACCCCAAGAGAGTTAACGGGGTATGGAGTATCACCTGGTCCACCCGCGTCGTAAACCACGTGAGTAGCCGTGTTCTTGTAACGCGTCGAGTACCCTTCCACAACGTACCAACTGAAGAGCGGGAACACCTCATTGAAGCCGGCGTTGCCCTGCAGGTCGGTGTTGTTGAAGTTGGAGTAGCTGCCATCACGGAACCGGATGTTGGTCGACACCAGTGCGAGACCAGGTTCGTTGGCATCTTGAAGACCGTTGCCGTTCAGGTCGAGGAAGCTCTTGGTGTAGATATTCGTTTGCCACTGGTTGGTGGCAATCTGTCCCAGCTTGACGGTAGCTCCGCCAGCCAACCGCACCGGCGTTGAGAGGCCGTCCACCAGCATATCGTTCCACTGGTCAAAGACGGTGATTCTCCAATCGCCGTCGGGGAGACCTGAGAGGGTGAAGTTCCCATTGGCGTCGCACTTGGTGAAGGCGAAGTCCTCGCCGTCCGCATCACCAAAGCTGACGTAGCACTGAGTGAAGCTGAAGCTGGTGTTGTCGCCGCTGCTGTAGAGCCGCTGATCGGGCGTGCGGCTCATGCGCAAGGTGGTGACCGTGCCCGTAATGGAGTTGGTGCAGTTTACCCCTGAAATGTTGGGATCGGTGCCGTTGCAGACGAACTGCTTGCGATTATTGATGATCTGCGGATTCGCAAAGCCGATGGACACGTGGTAGCCGGCCGGCCCGAATTCCTGGAAGAAGCTGGGCTCACCGATTCGCAGGAACGAATCGTGGGCCTTCTGGCCGTCCAGGGTATTGGTCTGCAGCCACTCTTCCCCTCGCGCAATCCGGTCGGCCGCCGGCGTGGCCACCACGCCGTATCTTCCCGGCATCAGGTTGGCAACGACGGCCTGGCCCGCCAGCGGGGACAGGGTCGCGCCATCCGCTTCGTACTTCGGGCAGGTGACGATGGTGCCCGTGATGCCCGTCGGACTCGCCGTGCCATCAAAGCCCAGATTCTGATTGGCCCCGGAAATTGGGCACACATCGAGTCCGGTGCTCGGATCGATCGTTCCCGCCAGACCGTTCGACAACGGCATGTTAAACATGTCGTACGTCATCTGTCCGGTCGCGTCGCCGGTGCCGCCGGCATCGTCAAACAGGATGATGTTGAAACCGCCCAGGCCTGGCTCGTTGGGCGACAACACGTCGATACCGCCGCCGCCATCCTGCTCACCGTTGAGCGGGAAGTCGTCCTCGAACACAAACACGGAGAGTTTCGAGGGCGGGAAGGGATTGGGTTGCACCAGCACGTTCACGTTCGCCGGGAAGGCGCCGCTAGTAGCGGTACACACTACCGCTGGCGCCACAGGCACGCAGGCAATCGGAGCGCCGCCCATGCCGTGGCCGCAACTTGGAGTTGAATTGCTCAGACAACCGTTCAGGTTCTCGAACGAGTTGGCTGCGTCGCCCGGCAGAACCGAGATGTAGTAGTGCTTGGTCGGATCCAGATGGACCTGGCCGGGATCAAGCGGCGCCTGCCCGTTCCCGGTCGTGTCTGGCCGGCAAATACCGTTGCCACCATCGCACACCGCTGGCTGCCCGAGGAGGGTCTGGCCGCCTTCGCAGGACAGAGAACCCGTGCAACCTGCTGCCACGACCGGCATGTAGCTGGTGTGGAAGTTCGTCCCAAAGGTGGGAACGATGCCTGAAGCCGAAGTCGGGCAACCCGCCGGCGGAGGATTGGTTGTACAGGCCGGGTTGATGTAGAAGGTGCGGTCTTCCTCAATGATCCAGCGGTAGTCGGTGACAGCGGTTGTTTTGTCTTTGCCGTCCACAACGTTCACCTTAAGACCGGTGGCCGTCGGGAAGCTCAGGGTCACGGTCGCAGCGGTGGCGCTGGGCGTTCCCTGTGAGTTCTGCGCCTTGAAGGAAAAGGTGTAGGTTCCCGCCCCACTGACGGAGGCGTTGAAGCCGCCGTTCGGATCAACGGTCACTGTGCCCGTACCCGACGTAGCTGGTGTCAGAGTTCCCGTAATGGACGCCGCGTTCACCGTCAGCGGATAGCCCAAGGCGTCTTTGCAGCCCGCGAGGATGCCCGGGGGTTTGATGCTGAGGGCGGTTGCCACCGTCGAGGTGAAAGCTGAGTTGGGACAGGTAATTCCGCTACCTGACTCGATCGGCGCCGGGCCGAGGGTCACGAGAGCGCACGCCGGTCCGGTAGTGGCACCGTTGCCGCAATACGTGAACGTCGTAGGTGTGCCGGCGGTGTAGGTGAAGGTTCCGTCCGCATTGAAGGTCAGCCCGGCTGGTGCGGTACCCATGACCTGAGCACCGTACACATTGACGTCGTTGGCGAGCACGCCCTTGCCCGGATCCGACACGGTGAGCGTCTGGCCTGCAATCACCGAGTTGTAGGTATCCGGGTTAGCCTGCACAGCCGCAAATGCCGCGGTGGCGGCGGCCGGAAGTCCAGCATTGTTGATGCCGAGGTAAGCCAGCATCCCTTCGTCGCGACCGGTCGCGTTGCCCGACAGGCTCAACTGACGGTCGAACACGGGGAGGGCGGTCCCGCCGGCGGCGGGCACATCGATCATCACATCGTAAGTCTTGCCCGCGGCCATAAATACTTCGCTCTGCACGCGGGAAACACCAGGCAGACGGTTGCCATCCTCCGCAACGAGGCTAAAACCCGGGACCGCGGCCGCAGTTGTGCCGGTCGGAACGACGGCCGGCGTGGTTAGCGATCCGACGATGGAAGGCACGTGCATGCGCAAGCCGGCATTCACCATGCGCACCAGCACGCTTCCAGTGAGGGGGGTTGGCGCCGTGGATGTCAACGGCGCGAACAGCGAGGCCGATGCACTTGTCGCACTCCCCTTGTTGTTGAACGCTACTCCGTTAATGAGGTAGTACAGCGGCTTGTAATTCACCGCTGGCGGATAGCAGGTGTTTACGACTCCCACAGGCGAGCTGGGATTGCCGCAGCCGCCTGGCTGGCCGGACCATACCATCGTCTCGCTGAAACCCGCGGTGTTAACTGCGGTGTTGACGGCATTGTTTTGAACCGGATCGATTTCACTGAGCAGCAGCGGAATTTCCGCGTTGTAGGTCACGGCAGGAGAAATCCCAGCTGCAGGGTACGCTGTGCCCGCAGCTGTGCTGGTGGGCGCGGTCGTCACAACCAACACTCCGTACAGGCCCATGGGACCCTGAATCGATGGGTGCGTGCCAGATTCAATCAAGTAGGTGCCTGGCCTGAGGTTGCTCCAGGTCAAGGTCGTAGGGGTTCCAACGGCAACCTCCGTGGAGAACGACTGGACGCGGTCTGGCTGCGGCGGCGGCACATTCTGTGGGCCGGCGACCGCAATGGGCCACGTGGTGTCCTGAGTGCCGTGCACCGGACTCGGCGTGACGGTCCTCTGTCCTACATCGCCGAGACCGCCGCCCAACTGGCCCACGATCACCAGCGAGGTCGGTATGGTAGAGGATGGAGTTGTGCTCCCCACCGGAAATGACAAGGCGTTCATGAGCTGGATCGAGAGTCCGCTGCCCGCAGGCACTGTGATCAATGGCGGCGCCCAGATACCAGCAGGCTGCGGCTGACCGTTCAGCCCCGAGCAGGTGGCCGACACGGCCGTGGAGAGGGTTACGGCAAAAGTCGCTCCCGACCCAGCTACCGAAGTGATCGTGACGGTGGTTGGGGCCACGTAGTTTGTCCCACCGTTGGCGAGGGTGATGCCGGTGATTGCCCCAGTGACGGGATCGACCGTGATTGTCGCGGTGGCTCCACTCCCGCCGCCGGCAAATGTCACCGTATCTCCCGCCGCATAACCAGCCCCCGGGGTTAGGACACTTACGCTAGCCACGGAGCTACCGGCGGTGATCGCACCGCAGCTGTAGCCCCACATCGGCACCACCGAGCCGTCGGGCAAGGTTGTGGTGGAAAATCCCGCAGTCAAATTGACCTGCTGGGCCACTGTCACACCCACTCCGAGGAGGAGAACCGTTACTGCCAGGACCGCTGTCTTCAAGGTTTTGAGATAGTTGGATCGCATTGCTCTTCTCCTCAGTTAGTTCGTCTCGTTGATCACGAATTCCCGGGAATCAACCAGCATCATCATCAGCATGCCGCCGGGGAAAATATTGTTGGTGGTGATTTCGCGCTCGTTGTGCGAGTGCCACATGAAAGCAAAGCCAGCTTCGCCACTGGGCGAGTTCGCGATGGTGCCCGAAGGAGGAGTCGTGCCGGTGGCACCGCACGAGCCGGCTGGAGAACCCGCACTGCATCCTGTCGCACGCAAGGTCGCATTCGGACCGAGGTAGGGACTCCCGCCATACCAGGGACCGTTGGTGAAGAGGTTCGGATCCGGCAGCGTAACCGGACCGCCGCCTGCCACGTCACCGAATGGCGCAGCTTGCATCGGCTTGTTGTGGTCCTGGCACCATTCGAAATAGTTGATCGCAGTGGGCGCCCCGGTGTTGTAGCCGTTGGCATCCGGAGTACAGGGCAGCTTCGCGCTACCGTCCGCGGACTTGGGATTGTGACCGTACATGTCCCAGTTCAGGCCTTTGCCTGTGTAGTAGAAGATCCCGTCCATGGCGAGGCCCGGAGTCGTCGTCGTGGTGAACAACAGGGGTCCCGCAAGACTATTCGGATCGGTCTGGCTCAGTATTAGGTTGCCGTCACGGGCCAGGATGCGCACGTGGTTGCCATGCTCGTGGAATGGATGCTGCCAGCGTCCCTGGCCGATAATCCGCAGCAGAACTTGCTCGCCCGGATGCATGTGCGGATCGCCGTTGTAGGGCTGATGCGGATACTCAGGAGCGTAGTTCGGGTCCATGTCATCGGGCATCGAGCGTCCGTTGATCATGAAGTACGCAGGATGGTAGGGCTCGGTCGGCACGTTGAGACTGCATCCCGCAGCCCCGGCCTGGCAGCTATTTCTTGCTGTAACCTGCGCCAGGGCTTGCGTGTGAATGTTGGGATCCATTTCCGAGAACTGGAACAGATACTCCCGGTCGTAGCAGGTCTGGGCGTGGTCGTAGGCAGCCGCTGCCAAGCGGAAGTCACTCTCCCCCCAGACACTTTCCGCAGTGAGGTTCGAAGCGTGCACGCCACTCGTGCAAGCGGCGGGGACCGCGTTTGGCAGCACAATGATCGCGCCATACAAGCCCATCTCGACCTGCAGGTCACTCTGGGTTCCGCTGTAGTAGGCGCGGGTCCCAGGTGAACCTGCGGTGAAGGAGTAAGTCACCGTTCCGCCGGGAGCGGCCTCTTGCGTCAGCAGACCGGAAACGCCGCCGGTCGCTGTCACATTAAAGCCGGGAAACAAAATCGACGTATTGCCGGCCGCCGTCGGAAGCCCATTCGTCAGATTCACTGTGACGGGCTGGCCTTCGGTGACGATCAACGTGGGCCCAGGAACCTGCATTGTCGAGCAGGTTGCTCCGGCGATCGCCGCCGGTGCGAAGCCGCTCGGCGTGCCGTTGCAGCCGTACCCCCACGAGTAAATCATCTCGCCGTCGGGCTGGGTGAGGTAGGCCGGCTGCGCCGTCAGGTTGAACGTCGTGCCGGTTATCCCGGGAGCTGCGGCCTGCGCCGTGACGGCGAACAGCAGAACCACCGCCACCATCGACGCCAGAAGCAACTGTGTGTTGAAGATCGCTTTATTCATTGTCGTCGCCCTCATCGCTGCGCTCCTATTGGATCCTGACTTCCGTCATCAGCCCGCCGAAGTTCTCGGCGTCATTCGACAGGTGATCGAGATTGGGGGTGTAGAGGTAGAAAACTTGGCCCGCCGCGTATCCAGTGGCGTCCAGGATCACGTCCAGCGACTCACCGCCGCCCAGTGTGATCGAGTTCGTGTTGTAGTAGAGATTGTTACCCGCCTGATCCCGCAGCAACTTGGCGTTGTACCCGATGACCTTCATCGGAATCCCCAGCGAGGCCAAGGTCTGATATTCGGTCACGTCCAGATCCGAAATGCGCAGCAGCGCTTTCTTGCCGGCCGGAATGTTGATGATGGCCGATAGCGGCTGCGAGAAATGCGCGTTGCCGTCGACCGACTGCGTGGCCAGCGGGCCTGGGGTGACCGTGTCGGGATAGCTCCGCCCGTTCAGCAGGAAGTATTTGTCTTTCATGTCCGTAAATCCTTCCGGGTTGAAGGTCATGCCGACAAAGTGGAAGTTGGGATCAAAGCCGTGAATTTGGATGGGGTACTCGACGTCGTAGGCCGTTGAGCCGTCGCCGTCGTTGTAGGCATACTTGCCACCGCCCATAGTTGCACTGGTCTGCCCCGGGAGTATGCCTCCGTCAGCGGGCAGCGGATTGCTGCACAGAATGTCGGTGGAGGAATTGCAAGCCGTGCGCAAGTCACCCTGCTGAGTCTGTAGGGCAGCGTAAAGACTGGTGGTGGACGGCACCCGGTTCTGGCGCGGACGCACATAGAGTTGTCCCACCATGCCCATCTGCAAGTGTTCGGGCGGCGTGATGTGGCAGTGCCAGAAATAAGTGCCGGCATCGGGCGCGAGATAGTAATAGGTAAAGCTGGCGCCGATGTTGATGGCCACCGATGCGTCGGGCACGCCGTCATAGAAAGCAGAAGCGTTCGGATAACCGTGGAAATGGACTGTGTGCTGCTCAAACAAGTCGGGGCGCATGATCATGCCCACGTTGGTCAGCGTAAGGAAATACTCGTCATCCTCGTCGATCGCTATCAGCGGTGCGGGGATGTTGCCGTTCATCACGCCCACATCCATGATGGGCCGGGGATCCACGTGGCCATCGATTCTCGGGGCCAATCCCGCGGTTGCGGTCGTTGATGCGTTTACCTCAGCCAGACCGGTTGTCGGGTTGGTGTAGGTGAAAGCAAAGTAGTTCGCGAAGAAGGGATTGGGGATGTTAATGCCGGTGACAGTGAAGGTACCGTTATAGCCGGTCGTATCCTGCCCAGCGATCGTGACCTGGTCCCCGACGGCCACACCTAAGGGCGCATTGCCGACAACGGTGACGACATTCCCGACCTCGCTGATGTCGAAGATTGAGACCACGTTCGGTATGTCTAGCGCCAGCCCCACCGCGCCGTTAAACGTGAAGCCCGCGGTCGATAGGGGGAATCCTGGCCAAGTGTTGGCCACTATTCCATCCGTCGTGGCAGGATCGCCAGGTTGCAGAGGCGTGGCACCGGCATACTGCCCGTTAAACACGCTCGGGGACTCCGTGCCGGGCAGGCCGTTCGCGATGTCCGCCAACCCCGACAACGGGCCGAAGGAGAACATGTACGTCTGCGTGCCGTCTCCCATCGTCGCGTAACCGTCACCGCCAGAGATCTGCTGGCACTTGATGGCGCCGTTCACGTTCGAAGTCGGCGCCATAAATCCTTGTGCGTTGGGCGCAAGTACGGTTGGGCCGCTGTACGCGGGTTCAGCGTTGACGTTTGTCAAGTTCGACGGGTGAGTGACGGTGCTGGTTGGACACTGAACTCGGAATGACTGTGCGCTTGCGGCTATCGTCGCAAGACCGACCAGAAGTATTGGCAACCAAACCTGGGACGGCTTTCTCATGACTGTACAGCCTCCTTCTTGACTTGCCGGCGCCCGCAGCGCCGCGTTGATCGGCAACAATCCTTAGCGGTCCAGACACTTTCCCTCACTCGTCGACCCTCACGGGTGCGCGCCAGCCAGGGCTGAACCTGGGAAACGGTGTTCAATTGGTGCCGCTGTAAGTACGTGTGTTACCCCGCTAAAGCGAACAAAACTTGGCTAGGGGAGAGGGCCTATTTTGGGGGAGAGGTGGCCAATCACCTGTTGCAAATCGATGTCATTTGGCCAGCAAGGCGGCGCAATTCCTGCTTGGCCGAGCGAGCTTACGGCTCACATGGCCGGGCTACGACCCGGCGGTTAATCGAAAACATACGCGCTTTTGGTACCTTTTCTTTGCTCCACAGCAACTAAGTAAAAAAAAGGGAAATTCGTCACAAACGCTTTACCAGCGCCGGTTTGGCCTATGTCTTTCTGTTATTTGGGGAAACAGACGGCTGAAATCGACCAGAGAATGCGGCCGGTCAAATGGCACAAGTCGCCGTGGCATGCTTTCCTAGCAGTGTTTCACGAATAGAGCTGGGAGGTGGTGCGGATGCGACTTCGACCCTTTAAGAAGGACCCCTCCCTTATTTAGAGCCTTGGGCGTCACGGCTGTTTTGAGCGGCTGCCGAGCAGTCAGTTTGCGACTTCTGATAGAGCTTTAACTGCGGCCTGACGAGAGAACGTATTCGTTTCGAAGAAGCGGATCGATGTCTGGCTGGTTCACGTGATCTTCTTTTAAACTCTGCGTACAGCTCCAATGAGAGGCGGCGCGATCCACAGGTTCAGCATCTGCTTTGGAAATATTTCTGGCGCCCCAAATATTTTTCATGAGAATCGCGCCCACCGCGCGACACCGGGCAAGCATGATTGCTCATTCTTGTCAATACAACAGCTCAATGTCTTGTGAGTTTTGGAAGTAATGCGTCAACAACTTCGAATCCTTCTGACCAGATCCTAAATCTGATTACTAAACACAAAGTAGAGGGGACCGAAGCTCGAGCATGTGATTTAGCTTAAGCGCTTCGCAATCACGATCCAAATTTTAAGAGCAGCAGTTCACTCTCGAGGAAGCGCCGCTCTTGTGAAGGTCTCCGAAGGAAGCACAGCGGTTGTGGTGAAGCCGCTGATTAACGACATCGGTTCGAGATATTGCAGGATGTGTCTCGAAGTGAAGGAAAAATTATGGCGAAAAGAATGATCCTGACGCTGGGCGTGATCGTGGTGCTTCTCACGACCTTGGGCTTCATAAAATTCCATCAGATTCAGTCGGCTGTGCACGCCGCTGCGTTTCAGCCACCTCCCGAAGCCGTCACCACGATTGTCGCGCAACGGGAACAGTGGCCTGCAACAATGACGGTCATCGGCACCATGGAAGCCGTTCAGGGGGTCACGGTGAGTGCCGACCTTCCGGGAACGGTTGCGCAAATCGATTTTGATTCGGGCAAAGCGGTACACGCCGGGGACGTGCTGGTCGAACTCGACACACGCCAAGAACGTGCGCAGGTGGCAGCCCTTGAGGCGCAGCGTGATCTGGCTCGCCTCAATTTCAGCCGCATGCAGCAACTGGTGAATGAGGGCGTCATCTCCCGAATGGACTACGACCGAGCTACCGCCGAACAACGACAGACTGAAGCGAATGTGGCGGAGGTTCGCGCCACAATCGCGCGCAAGACGATCCGCGCGCCCTTCTCAGGAATCCTGGGCATACGCAAGGTCAATCTCGGGCAGTATCTTCCCGGAGGCGGCCCTGTCGTCGCGCTGCAGTCGCTGAATCCTATCTATGTGAACCTTGGCGTGCCGCAACAGGTCGCGGGACAGGTGCGAGTCGGGCGCAGCCTGCGGGTAAATGCCGAACAACTTCCTGGCCAGGTGTTCACGGGCCGAGTTACGGCTATCGATTCTGTCATTGATGAAGGGACCAGGAACTTTCAGGTGCAAGCGACTCTCTCGAATCCCGAAGGCAAACTGCGCCCGGGTATGTTCGTCCAGGTGGATCTGGCATTGGGCGCGGGCCGTCCGGCGATCACCCTGCCAGCGTCCGCCATCAGCTACGCCCCTTACGGCGACTCGGTTTTTGTCGTGACCGATCTCAAGGACCAGAAGGGACAGAGCTATCGGGGAGTGCGTCAGCAGTTCGTGAAAGTCGAAGGCTCGCGTGGCGACCAGGTCGAGGTGATCTCGGGTGTCAATCCGGGGGACGAAGTCGTGACCTCGGGCGTCTTCAAGCTACGCAATGGCGCGGCGGTTCAAGTCAACAACAAGGTAAAGCCCGGAAACAGCCCGGCTCCCAAGCCCGAGGATAGCTAAATGAAGTTCACCGATCTCTTCATCAAGCGGCCGGTGTTGGCGATGGTTGTTAGCCTGGTGATCCTGATCGCCGGTTTGCAGTCCATCCGCTCCCTCAGTGTGCGTCAGTATCCGCGGAGCGATATTGCGGTGGTGCAGGTCTCGACGACCTACGTCGGCGCAAATGCCGACCTGGTTCGCGGCTTCATTACTACGCCGCTGGAGCGCGTAATTGCGAGCGCTGACGGCATCGACTACATGGAGTCGTCGAGCGCTCAGGGTCTGAGCACGATCACCGTGCACTTGAAGCTCAACTACGATACCAACGCCGCCCTCACGCAGATCCAGGCGAAAGTGGCTCAGGTCCGCAATGATCTGCCGCCTGAGGCTGAGGCGCCAGTCATTGAGTTGCAGACCGCAGATAATCAGTTTGCTGCGATGTATCTGGGATTTTCGTCCAGCGATCTCGATCAGAATCAGATTACCGATTATTTGACGCGCGTCGTGCAGCCCAAACTTAGCGCCATCAGCGGGGTGCAGCGCGCGGACATCCTTGGCGACCGCACCTTTGCCATGCGAATCTGGCTTAAGCCTGAGGAAATGGCGGCTCACGGTATCTCGCCTTCCGCCGTCCGAGATGCATTAGCGCGGAACAATTATCTGTCTGCGCTCGGAAGCACAAAGGGTTCGATGGTGTCGGTAAACTTGGTCGCCAACACCGATTTGCGCACACCGGAAGAATTTCGTCAGCTTGTGGTCAAGCAAGAAAATGGAGTGGTTGTTCGCCTCGGCGATATTGCCGACGTCGTGCTCGGTGCCCAGAACTATGAGCAGGACGTCCGCTTTAATGGCGAGACTGCGACGTTCATGGGTGTGTGGGTTCTTCCTACCGCCAACTCTCTCGCAGTGATTAAGAACGTTCGCGAGGCTATACCCGGAATCAGGGCCCAATTGCCCGCAGGAATGAAAGTCGGCATCCCGTATGACTCAACCGAGTACATCCAGGATGCCATCAACGAGGTGCTCAGGACGCTCAGCGAGACGCTTCTGATCGTAATCGTCGTCATCTTCCTGTTCCTGGGCTCGATGCGTTCTGTGCTCATTCCCATCGTCGCCATTCCGATCTCACTGGTGGGAGCTGTCTTCCTGATGCTGGTGGCGGGCTTCACCATCAACTTGCTGACCCTCCTGGCCATCGTGCTCTCCGTTGGCCTGGTGGTCGACGATGCGATCGTCATGGTTGAAAACGTAGAGCGACACCTTCAGGGTGGCAAGCCACCGCTGCGCGCGGCGCTCGATGCTGCCCGTGAGTTGGTAGGCCCCATCATCGCGATGACGATCACGCTGGCTGCGGTCTACGCCCCAATAGGTATCCAGGGTGGCCTGACCGGGGCGCTCTTCCGCGAGTTCGCGTTCACTCTGGCCGGAGCGGTCATCGTGTCCGGCGTGGTGGCGCTGACGCTTTCCCCCATGATGGGATCGAAGTTGCTCCGTGCGGGAGACACTGAGCGGGGCTTCGCCGGCTGGATCAATCGGCGCTTCGATCGCGTGCGGGAAGCGTACTCGAATACTTTGGCGGGAACCCTCCGCTACCGGCCGGTCGTTTTGGTCCTCTGGGCTATCGTCGTCCTGTTGATGGTCCCGTTTTACATGTTCTCCCAGCGGGAACTAGCGCCAGCGGAGGATCAGGGAGTAGTCTTCGGAGTCATTCAGGCTTCCCCAAACTCGACCATCGATCAGACGAATCTGTTCACGAACGAGGTTTACGACGTTTATCACTCGTTTCCGGAGAGCCAAAGCATTTTCCAGATAACGACGCCGACAGGCGGATTCGGCGGGATGGTGACGAAACCATGGAGCGAGCGCAAGAAAACTGCGCAACAACTCCTGCTGGAATCCGCCGGACCGCTGTCGAAAATTCCGGGCATCCGCGTCATCCCACTGACCCCGCCTCCACTACCTGGCGGCGGCGACTTCCCCGTCGATTTCGTGGTCGCCACGGCGGCCGAGCCACAGCAATTAACCGACTTCGCCAACCGGCTAGTCGCTAAGGCGTTTGCCAGTGGCCTATTCATCTATGCTGACTCCGACCTGAAGTTTGACCAGCCGCAGGCGGAGGTTGTTTTCGATCGCGATAAACTCCGCTCCCAAGGTGTCGACCTGAGCCAGGCCGGCCAGGATCTTTCCACCATGCTCGGTGGAAATTATGTCAATCGCTTCAGCATCCAGGGCCGGAGTTATAAAGTTATTCCGCAGATCAAGCGTACAGAGCGACTGACTCCCGATCAACTCTCGCAAATCTACGTCACGGGATCGCAGAATAAGCTGGTGCCGCTGTCCACCTTTGCCAGCCTGCACACCACGACCGAGCCGCGAGATCTGAAGAAATTTCAACAACTCAACGCAGTGCGCATTCAGGGAGTGGTCCCTCCTGGCGTGCCGCTCGATCAGGCCCTTCGTTTGCTGGAAGACGAAGCCAAGACGATCCTGCCGCAAGGATTCACCGTCGACTACGCGGGCGAGTCGCGCCAGCTTCGGACTGAAGGCAGCAAGTTTCTCGGCACCTTTTTGCTGTCGGGGATCCTGATCTACCTGGTCCTGGCAGCCCAGTTCGAAAGCTTCCGCGATCCTTTCATCATTCTGGCAGGTTCGGTGCCGCTGGCCATTTCCGGAGCCCTGCTGTTTTCGTTCCTCGGGCTCACCACGCTCAACATATATAGCCAGGTAGGGCTCATCACCTTGGTTGGTTTAGTCTCGAAAAACGGGATCCTTATCGTGGAGTTCGCCAACCATCTGCAAGAAAAAGGAATGGAGAAGTTCGAGGCAGTTATCGAGGCGGCCGGCACTCGCCTACGCCCGATTCTGATGACGACTGCGGCGACCGTGATCGGTCACTTTCCGCTTGTCCTGGCCAAGGGTCCCGGAGCAGGAGCGCGCAACAGCATCGGCATCATGCTGGTAAGCGGGATGATCATTGGAACCGCCTTCACGCTGTTCGTCGTGCCCTCGATCTACATGCTATTGGCCCGTACGCGAAGTGCCGTCTTAGTCAAAGACGACGACACGGAGCTTGCGGTTTCGGAGGCTGCCTAGCCGGAATTGAATCCGGGTAACGCCTTGAGGCGCCTCCGAACGAAGCGTTGAACGGGTCGTCATGAAAGATTTCATTAGGAAATCAGCACTAGTCGATCTCGTTCTCTCGCCGTCAATTGTAAGATCATCGACTTTTTGATCCTTTCAGCTCCGACGAATGCGCTAACCCGCTCCGTTCGTTGACGGACGTCCAGCGCCCAGCCTAGCATTGGGCGGGAAAGGAGTCCCCCTTATGATCGGCCAAGTTCTCGGCCATTGCCGCGTCATATCAAAGATTGGGGAAGGGGGAATGGGAGTTGTCTATCGCGCTTACGACGAAGTGTTGCACCGCGATGTGGCCTTGAAAGTCGTTAATAAGGACCTGGGTCTGGATCCGTCAACAAGCCAGAACCTGCTCCATGAAGCGCGGGCCTCTTCTTCTCTCGCACATCCCAACATCTGCACCATCCACGAAGTGGGCGAGACTGACGGCGAGCTTTATATCGTGATGGAGTTGGTCGAGGGCAAGTCTCTGCACGTCATGAGCGGAGAGGGGGGAGTGCCGCCAGAATCAGTCCTGCGGTATGGTGCTCAGATCGCGAGCGCCCTGGCGCGAGCTCATGACCGGGGTATTATTCATCGAGATCTGAAAGCAGCAAATATTGTCGTCACCTCTGAGGGCCTAGTCAAAGTTCTCGATTTCGGCCTGGCCAAACGGGTAGGAAGCGGGATCCTCGAAGGCCCTACCCGATCCTTTGCAACCCTACAGGACGCGTCCAGCGTAAGTGGCACTTTGCCATACATGGCGCCCGAAATCCTGCGGGGCGAGGCGGCGGACTACCGCAGCGATTTATGGGCGCTTGGAGTCGTGCTCTATGAACTGGCGTCCGGGCGCCTTCCTTTTGAAGGACGCACTGGCTTTGAGATCAGCTCGGCCATCATGCGCGAAGCCCCGAAGCCGCTCGGCCCTCCGGTGCCGCCCGGTTTATGGGCGATCATCCAACGCTGCCTTGCTAAAGAACCAACGCAGCGTTATCAACGCGCAAGTGAAGTTCAGGCAGCGCTGGAGGCGGTTCAGTCGGGTGCAATCGTTTCGCCGGATCCAGGTGCCGATCGGGGCGCCAGCCCACCCAGGACTACCATGTTGCACAGCGTGCGACACGCTCATGTCAGGAAGGGAGATTTTCTGTTGCTGGTGGGAACAACCAAAGGAGCGTTCATCCTACGCTCGAATGCTCAGCGCAGCCGTTGGGAGGTGGGCGGCCCCTACTTTCACGGACACATGGTTTACGCGCTGGCCTATGACGGGCGTGACGGCCAACACCGCATCTGGGCTTCGACGCACAATTATTGGGGGACCCTCCTGCGGTCCAGCGACGATTTCGGGAAGAGTTGGACCAACCCGCAGCAGGCCACCATTCGGTTTCCTGCCGACACTGGTGTTTCCTTGAACAACATCTGGCAGATAGCACTCGGTCGGCCGGAAGAGCCCAACGTGCTCTACTGCGGCGTGGAACCCGCGGCGCTGTTCGAGAGCCGCGACGCGGGCGAGACATGGTCGCTGGTGCGGGGTCTATTCGATCATCCTCATCGTCCCCGCTGGATGCCGGGCAATGGAGGTCTGTCCTTGCATAGCATTGTGCTCGACCCCGCTAACAACCAGCGCATGTACGTGGCAATCTCCGCCGGTGGCGTCTACCGCACCGACGACGCGGGGCGCACCTGGACAGCGCAAAACCGCGGCATCCGCGCTATGTTCATGCCCGATAAATATCCCGAGTTCGGGCAATGCGTCCACAAGATCGCGATGCATCCTGCTCGTCCCGGACGCCTCTTCCTGCAAAATCATTGGGGACTGTATCGCTCGGACAACTCCGCCGAAACCTGGACGGACATAGCTAATGGAGTGCCGTCGGATTTCGGTTTTGCCGTTGTCATACATCCCAAAAATCCCGACTGGGTGTATGTCGTTCCGGTCGAGTCCGACGAGTTTCGATGCGCGTGCGAGGGCCGACTGCGAGTCTATCGGACCCGCAACGCTGGAGCCTCGTGGGAGCCTCTCATGCGCGGCTTGCCGCAAAAACGCGCTTACGAAACTGTCTTGCGTGATGCAATGACGGCAGATTCATTCGATCCGGTAGGAATTTACTTCGGGACGCGGAGCGGACAGCTCTTTGGCTCGCGCGATGAAGGAAGAACATGGCAAAAGATACTCGAAGGGTTGCCGTCCGTGGTCTGCGTACGCTGTGCTGTGGTCGAGGACGCCTTTGGTGAATCAAAGGCAACCTCGCCTAAGGAAACGCGCCCGACTTCATCCCCGGCAAAATCTGGAACGACGCGCAAGTCGCATCGAACGAAAAGGAGCTGACTTGTGCCGGTGATCTTTCACATTCCAGGTGCCTTGCGAGAATTCACTGGCGGGCGCAGCACGATTGAGATCGAACATCGGCCGGCTACTTTGGGAGAAGCGCTGTCCGCGTTGTGGACCTTGTACCCTGGCCTTCGAGATCGCATCGCAACCGAACAGGGACAAATTCGGGAACATATCAATATTTTCATCGGGGACGAAAATATCCGATATACGGGTGGACTAATGAGTCCTCTCTCTCCACGATCTGAGATTTCGATTGTTCCAGCGATCAGCGGTGGCGGTGCTGAGGACGTTACATCTTCTTCTAGAAATCCTGCTGGCAATTGTTGCCGTAAGTGAACGAATGCAGTGTAAACCCGGTACTTTGAGGTTTGAGTGTCAATAGGTGGGAGCCGAACGTTGTGTTCTTAAGCACGTAATACATTCGCGGCTCGTTGACTTCGATATAAGAACCTTGAGAGTCGGATTGCAGGTCAACCGCAGCTTCGTCCTTCGCGAGCGGTTTGCCATCTTGTAGCACGTATACGCGCACCGGCTTTTTCGGGTCTGCGGCGCTCATCACGGCATATAACGAGCGTGCGTGATAGCGAAGCTCAACCTCGCCCTTTTCTTTGGCAGATATTACTCCCTCCTGCTCCGTGCGCCATTTACCCTCAAGCAGAACGCGGCCATCATCCGCTTCGCGAGTGGCGCGGAAATCCGTTACCAAACCATCGTGATAGCCCTGGGAATTCTCCAAGGCGCCACGTCCGAACCAGTCACCCACGTAGGTCTCCTGCGTGGAGATGCCACACTCGGGGGTAAATGTGTTCTCTGGAGGATCGAGAGGGATTGCATTGATCTCGGGATGGGCACTCGCCAGCAGTTCGCGGACCTTCACTTCGAGGGGACGATTATTCCCTTCCCCCTTCACGTGCATCGCGATTTGGCCGCTTTGATCAATCAGGTACCGGTTGGGCCATACGTCGGAGTGGTAGGCATTCCAGATCGATCCATGAATATCGGCAACTACCGGCCAGGGCAGCCGAAAACGCGCCGCCGCCTGGCGTACGTTCTCCACCTTGAAACCCATCGGGAACTCGCCATAGTGCACACCGATGATGTCGAATCCGTAAGGATGATATTTGGCATACCAGCGCTTCAGTACAGCGAAGTCGCGGATGCAGTTGATGCAGGTGTACTCCCAGAAGTCGACGATCACCACGTGACCTCGGTAGCCCTTGATTGAATGCGGAACTCTGGTAGCTCCCTCGCCGGTATCAATCCACACGGCATCCGAGGTGAAATTTGGGGCTTTGTTGGAGTGCGCGCCCGCGGAGAGCACGAAGAAAACCAGAGCGAGAATTACGCCGACCTTACGCATGACACTGGCGAGAATGACGTGAAACGGTAATCCGGCAAGCCGTCACGCCAACTCTAATTCAATCTTCTTTGCCGCCGGATCTAGTTTCGTGATCCGAAAGCTGCGAACCTGCCCATCGCGAACGGCTTCCGGCGTGGGCTGGGGTCCGGGAGCGCCGCCCTTCCAGCGCGCCTGCAGCTTGGAACTCAGCGATAACAAGTCTGCCTTGGGTGCGGCTGGTCCTTCTTTTTCGCCGGATCCTGGCACGGGCCCCCCGGTCGGGATTCGGCACGTACCTTGGATGCCTTCCCCCAATTGCACGCGGGCCAGTCCGGCCGAAATCTCGATGACCCTGCCCGAGACCACATCGCCTTCCCGGCGTTCGGCGATGTATTCTTCGATGCTGCTCGGAAGCAGTTGCTTGATGCCCAGCTTCACTCGCCGTTTTTCGCTGTCGACTTCGAGCACCTGAGCCTTAACCGTTTGTCCGACCTTCAGCAAATCCTGTGGGTGATTGATGCGCTTCTCAGCGCTCATGTCGCTAACGTGGATCATGCCCTCAATGCCTTCGGAGAGCTGCACGAAGGCGCCGAACTTGGTCAGGCTGGTAACCGGACCTTCAATCACTGCGCCCACTGGAAACTTCTGCGTCACTTCCGCCCACGGATTCCCCAGCGCCTGCTTGAGGCCGAGCGAGATGCGATGCTCGCCCACATTCACTCCCAGAATCACCGCTTCCACGGTTTCACCGGGCTTCACCACGTCGCTGGGCGTCCTTACCTTCTTTGCCCACGACATCTCCGATATGTGAATCAGTCCTTCAAGCCCGGGCTCTAGTTCTACAAAAGCTCCGAAATCAAGCACGCGAGTGACAGTGCCGCGAACGCGCTCGCCCGGCTTGTACTTGGTGGGCGCCGAATCCCACGGGTCGGGCGTCAGCTGCTTCATGCCGACGGAGATGCGCCGCTTCTCGGAATCAATCTTCAGAACCTTAACTTCGATCTCTTGCCCCACCGAGAGCACGTCGCCGGGAGTCCTGATGCGGCTTCTGGAGATGTCACTGACATGCAGAAGCGCGTCCACTCCTCCGATATCCACGAAGGCGCCATAATCGGTAAGGCTGCGAACGGTGCCGCGTGCCGTCTCGCCTTCCTTGGTTTCCGAGTACCGACGATCTTTCACCGCCCGCTCTTCCTCTTCGGCAATGACTCGGCGGTCCACGACTACATCTTCTTCAGTCACGTCGAGCTTGGTAACACGGCAGCGGATTTCCTGTCCCACTAATTTTTCCATCTCGGCGGCATCGCGTGCCCCGCTGCGCGAAGCGGGCATGAACGCTCGCACTCCTAGGTCTACACTCAGGCCGCCTTTGACGGCCGCCGTCACCGTACCCACGAGTGTCGTTTTCTCAGCGAACGCCTTCTGCAGGGACTCCCAGTCCTTGGGGCGCTCGACTTTTCCGCGGATGAGCTCATAGTAGCCGTCCGGATCGCGGCCCTTGATGGAGACCACCAACTTGTCGCCGGCTTTCACCGCCTCGGCGCTTTGGAACGCTGAAAGCGGGAGAATGCCTTCAGTCTTGAAACCGATATCGACCAGAACTGAATCGGCGGTGACGGCAACCACCGTGCCTTCCCAGGTTTTGCCTCCCTCCTCAGGCCTGCGCAATTTGCTCTGCTCGTACTGGGAGAAAATGTCGCCAAATGACTCGCTGGACTCTTTGGCAGATTGGGATTCCGGAACGCTTTCTTTGGACATGAAGGGCTACAGCCTTTACTGGACAATCTGAACTAGCATAACAACAGCGTACCATTCGATGCTACATAGGCCAGGAAAACGGGCGTGCGACATACAAGTGAACACTGTGCAGGTTCTTTTTTGGGGCTAATATCCTAGCGTATTTATACGTTAGGATATCTCGGAATATCCTTAAGGAGATAGCCCCATGCCAGAATCCCTCAGCGATCTAGAACAACAACGCAGCGTCATCCTCGAACAGATGCGGCGACTACCCGACTTTCGTAGTGGATCCATCACCGCTACCCGCGGTACCTGCGGCAAGCCCACTTGCCGTTGCCATCAGCCCCATCACCCCGGGCACGGCCCCAACTATCGCCTGACCCGCAAGGTGAAAGGCAAGACGGTCACCGAAACCTTTGCCAGCTCGGCCGAACTGCACAAGGCACAACGCGAAGTGGAGGCCTATCACCGCTTTCGTGAACTGGCGCAAGCGCTGCTGGAGATCAACGAGAGGATCTGCCGTGCTCGCCCCATCGAACCGGAGCTAAGCCCCGCGAAAAAAAAACGGCGGAAATCATCCAGCGGGAAGTGGCTAGCGAAGTAGAGCATCTGTTAGGGCTGGTGTTGCGGGCCGGGGAAACAGCCCGCCCGTTGGATTTAGAAGCGGTGGAAATGGCGGTCCGTTCCAGCCTGCACCAGGCGGGAGCGGCGGTGCTGAGCCAGCTGCTCGAGTTCGACCCTCCCGGTTGCGAACAGCGGGAACTCCCCTGCCGGTGCGGGCACCGGGCCCACTATGTGGAATTGCGCTCGAAACCGGTGCTGACTGCGGTGGGGAAGGCCGAGTGTGTACGCCCTTACTACCTGT